>CALXVZ010000031.1 GCA_944392235.1 uncultured Alphaproteobacteria bacterium | reverse complement strand
GACTAACTTCCTGTTTTCCCGCACTTTTTTATCCGCACTCAAACACCCTTTGGGCTACATACCCTAATCCGGATGATACAGATGAGAATTTTCCTCCTTCTGAAATTACTGCATTTGTAAATAATTTGCAGATTTCTTTCTTTATATATGGTATTTCTGTTGATCCACCTGTCAATATTATCAATTCTATATCGTTATAACCTACCGATGCTTCTTTTAAACATTCTGTCATTGTATTTATAATCTTTTGCGTATCTTTCTTTATGGATTCTTCAAAATCTCTTTTATATATGTCTATACTTTGCGGTTTCTCAAGAAAATCTAACTCTGCTTCTTGCTTATCTTGTCTCGTTAATGATATCTTACCTTGTTCTATACAGTTTAATAATGTATGTCCAAGTTCTCTTTTCACAACTTCTCTTAGTATTCCTACCTTTTTAGGTTCCTCCGACTCCTCATATATCCTTTCTATATTTTTCTTCTCTTTATATGTATACAGACTATTTATACTACTCCACTCTGATAACATTACATACGGTGTAGAAGGAATGGGAAGAATCCGTCCATTATATAATTCGGCTTTTAGCATTGTGCCATATCCGAGTTTGGGCATAAAGCATTTAATAGCCAAATCTCTATCAAAATCGTTCCCCCCTATACGGACTCCAGTATTTGCTAATATATCCTTTTGGCGATTTCTCTGCTTTTTATGTTCTGGACCAAGACGAATCACACTGAAATCAGATGTTCCGCCTCCAATATCTATAACGCAAGCTAATTTTTCTTTTTCTATTATTTGTTCATGCGCATATGCTGCTGCCAATGGCTCGTATTGGAAATCCACATCCTTAAATCCTACTGATTTTGCTACACAGCGTAGAAACGACTCGGCTCGCTCATCTGCTTCGGGCGCATAATCTTGAAAATGAACAGGTCTACCCAATACCACCTTATCTATAAAGACTCCGGCTTGTTCCTCTGCGGTATCCTTTAGATGTTTCAAAAAATAACCTATTATATCTTCATAACTTAAGCGAATCTCATTTACCTCTGTTTTTAAGTTCATTAAATCTGTTCCTAAGATTCTTTTTATTGAACGCATAAATCTACCATTTCCTCCCGTTATGTATTCTTCAATTGCTTTACTTCCATATATTGGTTTATATGTATTATGTTCCGGAAAAAATATTGCGGTTGGAATTGTCTCTCTATTTTTTTCAAATATAATTTGTTTTAGAGTTCCATCTTCTTTTATGATTGATACAGCTGAATTAGTGGTACCAAAGTCAATACCACAATACGATTTATACATCTTTTTCTCCTCTTTATATTATCTTACTATTTTATCTGTGAATCCCTTGTTTTTATTTTAAAATTTAAATCTTTTTTAACTTTTTTGCTTGATCGAATCCATATTTTATGTTATGTTATATGTATTAAGAAGAATAAAAACAAAAGAACTCCTAAATATATATCTTAAACATTAATAAACCTTGTCGCTACACCCCCTAATGTAGCGACTTTTTGTTTTTATTGTCTTAATTATTACTTCTGCGTATTATTACTTGGAGAATAAATATCAAATAAAGGAAGGCCTCTCTCTAATTTATTTCTTTGCGATTCCATTATGGTTGATAAATTTAATTTTCCCGTTCTTATCATACTTCTTACCTGACACCCCATATTAATATCTGGATTTGCAAATAATGCTTCCATTTGTAATTTACGCGGACTTCCCACTAAATTTTGATGTATACATGCGAGTATACCATTTGCCATAAGTTCATATGCCATTTCTTCACTTATACCGCTTGATGAAGCATATTTAACTAAAGCATTAATTGCGTCTCCAACATTGTTAGAGTGTATTGTTGATAAAACTAGGTGTCCTGATGTGGCTGCCCTTAATAATTCAACTGCCGCTTCTGGAGATCTTATTTCACCTAAATATATATATCTTGGTTTTGATCTTAATGCTGATTTTATTCCTTCTTCCCATAAACCATTAGGAGGTGTCGTTTGTTTGCATAATCCTAAATCTCCATGCTCTGTCTGATATACACCATCTAATGGCATTTCTATTGGATCTTCAATCGTAAAAGCATATCCACCTTCTGTTTGTAAATATTTCTTTATAACAGCTGCAATCGATGTGCTTTTTCCGGTACCTGTTGCACCGGCAAATAATATTAATCCACTTTTAGATGCCAAACTTACCAATTGTCTATAGATTCCTATTGGTATTCCTAGTTTTTCCATATCTGGAATATCCATAGGCATTTTGCGAGCGCAAAATTGTTCTCCCTCCAAAGCAACTGTTCTTTCTATACGATAATTTCTTCCTTTGTATCGTAAAGAATAACTGCTTGTATGTCCATCATATTTTTCTATAACTTCATTTATAAATTCTTGTATATCTATGAACTTACCAACTTTTAATCCACTATTACTTTTTCCACTCCAAATATAGGTTTTCTTATCTGGTGTTATGTATAAATCGGAAAATTTTGTATCATTTACCATTTTAGGCAAATCATCTATATATGCTGGTCGTTCTGTAGTTTTAGCTTCACTATGCAAAAGAGACGCACTGCTCATTGTTGTTCTTGCCGGACGCGGTTCTTGTGTTGCCGTATTTTTTGTTTCTGCTTTATCTTTACCAAATATCCCCATCGTTTTCACCAAAATAAAAAATTACTGTTTCGGCATATTCTATTTTTTTCTTTGTTGAAATTTAGTTAATTTATTATGAAAATATCAAAATCAAATCGTTTCTGAATTCTTGTTAGTTAATTTGGGCTGAATTTTGTTTTTTAATAAGAACACTTTGTGCAGGAGTTAAGCTTTTATTAGCTATTTTTTCTGTCTTAGTTGTATTTTC
>CALXVZ010000030.1 GCA_944392235.1 uncultured Alphaproteobacteria bacterium | reverse complement strand
GGAAAAGCGGTTGTTGGAAGATGTAAAATGCAGGAAAACACACCGATGTTTGTGACATTAGATTGTACTTTTTATGTTGAAGAAACTAAAGAAACATATAGTCAAATTGTTCGTTATGTATTAAGAGGTTGCAACGAGCAAAAAGAATATTGCTTTGGCGGTAAATGGTTTGTACTGGAAAATGTACTCGGAAATAGTATTGGAACACTTGTAATCAAAGAAAAAAATATGGGGCAGTAAAAAACGCCCCTTTTTATTTTAATACCAATGTTTAATATTTAGGATTTGTTGCTTAGCCCAATCATTTCGGTCTTTCCCAACATCTTTTCGGTTAACATTATAAATTATTCCGTCTTTACCAAACAGGTTCTTTTCAGCTATAGCTTTTCTGAGCTTAGGCCAATTTTTTTGAGAAACATTTCCGGTATTGAATTTAATATTCAGTAAAACATTTTGTAATTCCGGAGGGAAAGAAGCAAATTCTGGAAATTCCCTATGAAGATATGATATATCATCTCTTATATGTTGAAGAAATATTTCCCATGCTTCTTTTTCTGAAATTCTCAACGGAGATTTATTTGCATAAGAAGAAGCTTTCATATTATTTTTTCGGAGCAAATTTCCATCTTTATCAACATTTTTCTTTCCTTCTGAAGTTATGACATCAAAGGTATTAAATGCTGCTCTTTTTTCTTCTTCTGTTGCCGCTCGACCATCAACTTGCCAATTTAATTTTCTGAATTGCTCCCATTCATCAATATTTGCACCAATACCGATAGTTTTATTCCATGTTGTATCAATATAGATGTGTCTATAAATATCTTCATCATCTTTCAATACAGGAATCATTCTGTCAATTAAAGTATCGCCAGTTTTAACATAGGTAGATAAATTTGCATCGCTGGCATGGTTAGCTTTACCATTTTGGGCGTATTGTGTGCCGTAAGATGATAAAAGCGAATTTCCGGTTTCTTGTGCTAAGACTTTCTGAGCCAGCCCATTTTGATTAGCCATCATATAAGCCATAGAGTCTCGAATATCTGCATTTTTTTCAATTCCCTCTAATGAGCCATATTTTCGCAACAATCTTTTCAATTCTAATTCATTATTGGTATCAACAAGTCGTTGATGTTCAAGAATATCATCATCAAAATTATAAGAAAAAGACATGACTTTTCCTTTCATAACAAAAATTAAAACAAAAAAGAGCCACGAAAAAACATCGTAGCTCTTGGTTAAAGATAGGATTGTTCATTTGTAAATTGCCCACAAAAAAAAGCTCTCAAACCGAGAGCTTTTGTGAATATGATTTTAAATATACAAATTCCACTATAACAACATTACTAGCATCATATGACAGGGATGTCAATACGTTGAGAAGTGAAATGAAAAATATTTTCTATACAGACAAAAACTGCCCCTATTAACAATAAATTCAACATTCATCGCTAAAATACCATCAAAATCAAAGGAGAAAAGAAAAGATGAAAAAAATAGGAACAATTTTAATTATTATACTGTTAAGTATATCCGCAGCAAAGGCTAAAGAAGTTATTCATGGAATTGATGTTGATGAAGTATATAATAGCGGAGATTGGAGTAGTAAAGAATATATTAAACAGCTAATAAATGATTATACCCTATTTATACAACTAAAAAAGCAATTAAGAAAATGTCCAGAAGATCAATCTGATAAAGTAAAGTGCATAGATACAATTACTCAAAAAATATTGCAAAATTTCTATACAGATTATACTATAAATTTGAATAATTACCATGAATTCAAAGAAATAAGTCAAAAAATTTATTCTGTACCTTATTGCTTAGATAAATTTTCAGGTGCGGGAGGGGAAATGTGTAAAATTGATACAGAAATTCATGTTTCAAATATTTTGAATACTTATGCTGAAACATTATTGCTAACCCTGAATAATATTTTTAGTAAAAACTATTCATTCTTGCAAAATTACAAATAAAATTAAATAGTGAAAGATAGCATATCTTTCACTATTTAGAAACTAATCAGCTATATGTGCATTTCGAGCTCTGTTAAGCCACCCTTGTAAAAATTTTTTCTTTTTAGGTTGCCTTTTTACAACCTCGTAAAAGTATTTCATCATTTCCGTCCGATATTTATTCAAAAAAATCTCATAATCATCTTGTGTAAAAAATTTAAATTTATCTAACGTCTTTGTTCCAATAATATTGCCTTCAGGAATACCTAAAACCCGATGCGTTGTTTTTATTGCTGTTAAAGGATTAGAAACAACTCCAAAATCAATAACAGCACCACGTATTGGATAAGGTAATCTATTAAGTCCATTCCATTTGTAATAGTTTTTATAAAAAATAGCATTGGCTCTTTCTCTAGTTAAATTTATAATATCTTCATTTGGATATGTATTTTTTGAAATCCCCATATTTGTTTCTCCTCCACTATCGTCTTTATCATTATTATATCCGCCTTCATTAGGGGAAATGTAATCTTTTATAATACTATTAAACTCCTCATCATTCAGCATCTCATCAATAAATTCTTTACTAAAATCTTCACCATATTTTGCATAATCAATTGTTGCACCATTTTTAACATGGACTGGTAAATTTGCATCGCTGGCATAGTTAGCTTTATCATTTTGGGCGTATTGTGTGACGTAAGATGATAAAAGCGAATTCCCAGTTTCTTGTGCTAAGACTTTCTGAGCCAACCCATTTTGATTAGCCATCATATAAGCCATAGAGTCTCGAATATCTGCGTTTTTTTCAATTCCTTCCAGCGAGCCATATTTTCGCAACAATCTTTTCAATTCTAATTCATTATTGGTATCAACAAGTCGTTGATGTTCAAGAATATCATCATCAAAATTATAAGAAAAAGACATGACTTTTCCTTTCATAACAAAAAT
>CALXVZ010000029.1 GCA_944392235.1 uncultured Alphaproteobacteria bacterium | reverse complement strand
CTCTATCCTCAACAAAATTCGTTCAACACTTATTCTCAACCATATCAACTCGCTCAAAATTCTTTACCGAATTCGGGGAGTGATGTGAGCAATATATCAACGGGTAATTTTTCTCCTGAGGCATTAAAAGAAAGGATGCTTCCGGTAATAAAAGATAAGGAAGAACCTCTTGATTATATCTATATTGACACAACATGGAATAAAACAACCGGAGTCGGTGCAAATGTTGATGATTGGGATACCTTTAATCAGGTAAATTGGGAGATAAACGGACGTCCAGCGACGGATACGGAAAAACGCACAGCTTTTAATATATTTCAAAATGAAATTAATCAAGGTCGCCAAAACAAAGATTCTGAAGGTAATATTATAAAGAACAATAAAAAAGCAGATTCATATATTGACTATAGTCAATTTAGGTTAGCTAAAGGTGAAACAGATAGATTGCTCCGTAACCACATAACAGAAGATATAAAATATCTTAAAGAAGAGTTTCCTGATTTTGCTTCTTATCCACCGGAGTTACAAAATGTCCTCTTAGATATAAAATTTAATACCGGCAATGTTTCTCAAAAAAATTGGCCTAAGCTCAGAAAAGTCATTGCTGAGAAAAACTTGTTTGGTGATGAAGGTATTATCTATAATGTGCATCGTAAAGACGTCGGAGAAGACCGAAATTACTGGGCAGAACAGCAAATCCGAAACATCAAATCATGGTAGTCATAAAGGGGCAGTTCTTACTGCCCCATATCTTTTTTATCTATCACAAATGTTCCTACTCTACTGCCAGATGCATTTTCTAATACACGCCAAGCCCCTCCATAACAATATTGGGTTTTCTCATCACATCCTTGTAAGACATAGCGAACAACATAATTTTTCATTCTTTTTAAAAAATCACTATAATAAGAACATTCAAGTGTTACAAACATGGGGGTGTTTTCAAGCATTTTACATTTTTCAACAACTTCTTTATTATATAAATCAAGATAAGTAAGAGAAGTTGGTGTCAAAAATGTTGGTCTTGCAGCTCGAGATATTGGAGATAATTTTTTATAAAACAACTGGTTTACAAATTTGTCTTTGGGAGCATCTTCAGATTTTGAAGGGATGATATAAGTAAGCGTTTTATCAAAATATTTATAAGGCTTAACCTTTTCATAAACAAGCCATCCGCCTTCATCTAAGCAAAGATTCTCTTTGGTGCAAGGTTTTAGGGTATAGGTGAAAACTTGCGTTTCTTCTTTTTCATTTTTGTAGTTATATTTAAAACATTCCAAACTAACAGTATCCATTTGGTTATTAATAAGCTTGCAGGTGTAATTATATTTATAACTTTCACTTGAAAACATATAAATGCTGGTGGGCGTTAATTGCACTTCAAAATTTTCATGAGAAGCCGAAATCATTTTTTCATAAAAGACCGGATTTACAAATTTTTCTTCTTTATTTTGATTAAACAAAACATAAGATGCTGTCGTTAAAGCAATTAAACCGCATATCAAGGCAACCTTTTTCATTCTCAAACTCCTAAGGATAAATTATAGTAATCATAATCTCAAAAGTTGAAAATATGGTTAAAGCAAAAGAGAATTCTTCGTTAATCCTTGGTATTCCTGATTGACAGCGAAATTGTGTTCATATTTTAAGCGATGAAAACATAGATAGATTAGCGTTATGGAAATAATATTTTTGTAAAAACAGGAAAAAAAAAAAAAACGCTAGAAAAAAACTGGAAGAACTGTTAAACAGGATAAATAACCTGGGCAAAGCCGAGGGATATCAGACCGGTGAAAATCAGGTTGATACATATGGCGTTGACCACAGCGGCTTTTCAACCCGTGATGAAGTAAAATATCAATTTGCCAGACAAAATAAGGGAAGCCAACTCATCCGGAACTACAACAATCAGGGAATAACGAAAAATTATCCTCAACAAGGCACAAACTTTTTGGGCAATCCCGACAATAACTACAGCTTCGGCAGTTCAAATATTCATAACAATGTCGAAAATCTGAATAATAATCCGTTTGAAAATACAGTGAATAATACTTTAGGGAACAGTAACAATGTTTTTAATTCAAGCATAAACAACAATTCGATTTTTAGTCAGAACAATATGCAGAGTTTGAATTTGAATGCAAGTTCTGCTCTCTATCCTCAACAAAATTCGTTCAACACTTATTCTCAACCATATCAACTCGCTCAAAATTCTTTACCGAATTCGGGAAGTGATGCTGCTTCAAGTAATATTGATTATTCTCTTTATGGAAATGATTTCAGTAAAGAATTTATCGATGAAATGCTTAATGATAAACGTTTCAATGATATCATGAATAATAGAGTTAAAATTAATGAAGGTGAATATATTAATCATCCTAATGACCGTGGTGGTGAAACAAAATTTGGCATTTCAAAAAGATATCATCCCAATGAAGATATTAAAAATCTAACGAGAGAAAGAGCTAATGCACTATTATTCAAAGAAACATGGAATTGGAATGGGATTAATACTCTACCTTCAGAAATAAGAGGTTTTGTATTTGATCACGGAATTAGAACCAGTCCTCAAAATGCTATTGAAACAACACATAGTGCGTTAGGGATTAATCCTGTTGGAGATATTATAGGAAAAACTACTTTAAGCCGACTTAAAAATATGGATTACAATGAATTCCTTCATAAATATAAAGAACTTGTAAAGGAACAAGATAAGCAACGAAGTGGATACGGAAGATTTGGCACGGGCTGGGATAATAGAACCGAAGGATACCATATATCAAATTAAGGGGGATACATTTCCCCCTTTTCTTTATTTATAATCTTTAATAAAATTAAATACGCTAATTTGCTTTTCAATTTGTGATAATAATGTTTCAATATACTGTTTTATAACTTCTTGAACCTGAGCATTTTTTTCTTGTTCGCAAACAGTACCTGCCGGAATATTGTATTTATTTAAACAATAAGCAATTCCATAAACTGTCAATGTCAATTTAACGTAATTTTGATAATCATTAATATTATTTTCATAGTTATAACGGTAAAAATGCAGCATGATATTTTGTGTGAGATTATCCATACATTCAAATTGATTGCTATCTTCATGGCATTTATTTAAATCTTCTTTGAATTGAAGTAGTAATTTATAATCATCAATAATCTCTTTTATTTTATCTTTGCTGCTCCAATCGCTTTGAGAATAAACTTTATCTAT
>CALXVZ010000028.1 GCA_944392235.1 uncultured Alphaproteobacteria bacterium | reverse complement strand
TATAAAAGAGAAGCAGGACAATGGCAATCTTGTGCACCGGTAGGATATTTAAATATATCTAAAACCAGAACAACTTCGGCAGATATAATTATAGATGAAGAACGAGCACCAAAGGTTAAAAGACTTTTTGAAGAATATGCCAAAGGCGGACGAACCTTGCAAGACATTACTAATCTAGCCAGAACCTTAGGATTATCTTCAAAAATGTGTCGTGTAAATAAAACAATTAGTCGAGCTCAAGTTCAAAACATACTGAAAAACACTTTTTACATTGGATATTTCACGCAAAAAGGCAAAGTTTACAAACATCCTTATCCTTTATTTATAGATAAAGAATTGTTTCAAATTGTCCAAGATACTATGGAAGGAAGAAAACGAGCACCAAGTAAATTATATTATGGTGATAAACAATATATTTTTACAGGTTTAGTCAGATGTGGTTGTTGTGGTAGTTTAATGACTTGTGAAACTAAAGTAAAAGACGATAAACATTCTTACAATTATTTAAAATGTAACAAATTACGTTCCAAATGTTCACAAAAACCAATCAATGAAGCAAAAATCTTACAACAGCTTGAACAAGAATTGTCATTACCTATTAACATTAGTGACACTATGTTAAAAAATATTAAGTCGGAAGTAAAAAAGCAACTCAAAGCCGAAAATATCAATACAGCCAATCTCAAACGAGACATTACCATTAAATTAAATGAGCTTGATGAAGAAGCAAAAAACTTATTCCGTGGCTATATGAGAGGCAAATGCGATGAAAAAATGTATAATGAATTAAAAACTGAAATTGAAATGGAAAAAGAAAAACTACAAAAAGATATGGATAGATACCTTGAGATTGATGCTGAAACTGATGAAATACTAGCAAATATCGCGGAAATAGCTGCAAATGTAGGAAAATTCTTAAAAAGTCCGATTATTTCTGAAAAAAGAGACATTTTGAAATTAATATTATCGGACTGCAAAACTGAAGAAAAAAATATAGCGTTTTCAATAGTTAAGCCATTCGATGAACTACTAAAAACGCCTGAAACTGATAAATGGTGCGAGATACTATGCGATTATCGGACTAATTACTATAATGATTTTAAACTTTTAAGTAGGAAAATTGAAAATTGTATGCGATGATTGGCTTACCTTGAGGATATATATTTCTTTTTATCTCTTTTGAATTTTTATAAATTATTTCTTGTAACAAAGTTCCATCAGGCCTGTAACCTCGACTAATGCCATCCATTTTGCCGTTTTTATACTGAGCCTCCAAAAGAACTTTTCCATTCGGATAATAGACATACACAATACCATTTATAGGTTCTTTATTAACATTATAGCGTATTCCATCTATTAGTTTTGTATTTTCCATAGTATACCTATCTTGAGCTAAACAATTACAGCTCAAGATAGATATAAAAAAAATGATTTTCAAAATATTATTCATCTTCAACTAAATGTTTACATTTTTTCCATTCTTTATGAATATTATCATAAAAATACCAGTTTTCTTTAACATTTTCTGCATATCCTAAAATGTCAGTACTGGCAGCATTGATACTAGAGTAGTTTTTACCAGTCTTTTGACAAATAATTTTATTTCCGTTTTTTTTCAATTCGTAAACACCTGCTTTTTCCCCTTTTTTAACAATTCTTTTAATAATGGTTCCTTCGGGAATTTTTTGAGTATCAATTTGACCTTTATATGTTCTGAATATCGGCGAAATAAATTCGGAAATAACATCTTTGTTATCAGGCTCAAGTTCAGAGGTATTTTCAAATTTTTTAGCATCAAAATTAAAATCTATAGGTGTTTGCAATAAATTTTCATACTTTTCAGAAAATGTAATACCATCTTGAATATAATGCATTAAATCAATCAAGTTATTAAGATTTATTCGATATGGCTGTAAAAGAGAATCTTCATATCCACTTGTTTCTCGAGTTTTTAATTCTGTAGATATAAAATCCCTACATACATTTAATATATTATAAACTTTTTGAATCTCTTTGATTGTTCTTGCAAGTTTTGGATTTGTTGTTGTTGCTAATAATTCATACTCTCCATTTTCTAAAGCAGAATAAATTTCATAAGTATCTTGTTTTTTTACAATAATATTAGATTGAGGAATGTTATTATATGTTTGTATTAAATCAAGCATCAATTGGCAAGCTAATGCTTGTTTTCCTAATTTTGATATATCGGTTCTTCCTGATAGCCAATTATTTGCGGTAGATTCAGAAACATCTAATAAATTAGAAATTTCTTCAGCATCACTATGTTTGTTTAAGTCAAAATTATCAACATCAATAGCTTTATTTTTTGCTATTTCTTTTAAAAATTTTTCAGCTTCATAATATGTAAAGTTTTTCATGATTTTCTCCTAAAAATATTAAATATACAAATATTTGTATTATTTTTTATAAAATGTCAATAGTGATTTTATTACTTTTTAATAAATACTATAATTTATTAATGAAAAAATAAAACAATTGGCACTGTTTTTATTTATTTTTTCATTATACTTATAAAAAATATCACATTTTATATGATTGGAATTTGAAATGGTAAATTATAAAAGCTTTATTTTCTTAGTTTTCACATAAAAAGTCTGATATTTTCTTAAAAAATCCCTACAATCAGAATTTGTAAAAGGCTTGGAATATATACGAAAAGCCCTTAAACAATGTCTCTTTTTAAACTTACGCACAGGCTGAGTTTTACAGCTCCGATTTGATGAATAACACGACAATATAAAAGTGAGAGTTCATCAATCATATAGTATTAAATGAATGAGAGATGAAGATTTATGTCTTTGTCTCTTTATTTTAATATTCGGGCAGCCATATCCATACCGGAATATCGCGGTAGCCATACCCATTATGGGACGAGCTATATGGCGGCATATATACCGTATCCCATGCCGGTATATCCTATATTTTAGGTTAAGCCGTATATAGGCGGGTAAAAAATCCCTTACGCGTAGTAAATTTTTATGAGTGTCTTTTTCAGTAATATTTTAACTTCTGCAAATTTTTACAAAAGTTAACTAACTGACATTAATGACACTTAGTTGATTTTAACCTTTGACATAGAGATGTTAAAAGTTCGTGACGTTAACGACAATAACTTTTTTGCAACCTCATTCCAAACTGGAATTAGGTTAAGTTGTTAATTTTATGTCATTTTATATATGTGATGTCATGAAAAATAAAAATGTAAAATCAAAAAATTTTTATCTTTAAGAAATTTCATCATTAGATTTTATGAAAAAAACAATTCTATATAAATGTGTCATTAACCGTATAACTAAGATCCATCATAATCTGGTTTAACTGTTTTAGCA
>CALXVZ010000027.1 GCA_944392235.1 uncultured Alphaproteobacteria bacterium | reverse complement strand
GGTAATCTTCCTTAATTCCTTACTTGCTAAAAACTTTTAATTTTAGTCTTGACTTTTAGTACATTTACTCCCCGACCATATTTTATGTTCGGGGATATATTCATTGTTTGCCTGAATACGAGCAGACAATTTATCGATGCTATATCCTAACACCGTACACGATAGAGCTTTCGACAGCTCCGCACCACTAAAGGTACTAAGCTCGGAGAAAATCCCCTAGCCTATGAATATATTATAAGTAGAGCTACTAAATTGCAATTAAAATTACATTACCATGTGGAAATTGTTTTATATCTATTTTGATGTCGTAAAGTTTTTTGCGACGCGTTGTATATAAATTGCGATTTGTGCGTTTTCCTTGTCAGCCAATGCGTATTTGGTATAATAATGATACAATCCAAATTTGCGTGTGCAAATCAAGAAAAAACAAATTAATATCAGAAGTCTGCACTTATTTTTTATACTATATATAGCTAAAAATCTTCCATAAATAACTTTGTCATACCCGAATAATAGATATCTTCATGACATGATATGTTAAATAACGTTACCAATCCAATGGAATTAAAGCATTTTGCTTGGTCCAATGAGCAACTTCATTTTTATTTAAACATTTTTCCCAAATATCACTACCAGCATGGTCCATAACGATAATTTGCAACTTGGAATCATTATTTCCAATTGCTTTATCCATAATTTTATACATATTACGCACATGTAATACATCTTCTCCTTCTTGAAGCAAATATAATCCTGAAGCTTTATCTAATTTTGCTGAAGGAAAATAAACTTGACTAGGTTGATCTATAACTAAAAAATTAAATACAAACGACCTTTTTTCTATAAAATATTCTTGAAATCCTAAAACTGCTGCTAAATGATAAGCAACCCAGTTAGATCCACTTCCAGTTTCCGATAAATATGCTACACCATCATTATCTGTATGCAACTTTAATGTCAAATCCGTTATATCAAAATCAGCTATTTTTTTAAATTCAGCAGCTTTGGGAACATATTGCTCCATCTTTTTAATTATTGTTTTAATTGCTGGTTTAGGATTAATATTAATTTCATTTAATTTGATATCATTTTCTTTTTCAGCAATTCTCCTATCTAATTCAGAATAATCGACTGTCAGAAGGTCCACAATATTTTTAGCTCGCCCAATATCTATAAGAAAATTTTCTAATAAACTTTTTTTATTATGAATATTTTTAATACTATTGTATTGCATTATTAATGCATTTATTTCTTCATTAATTTCTAGAATTTTTCGTTCAGTCTTAATTAACTCTTTTTTGTAAAGACTATTTTTTGAAGGGGTATTCCTTCTAATCTCATTTTCTAATGCTTCCATTTTACTACAAATTAAATCTAAATCTGTTAACACTGAACAATCTTTAACATTTTCCACATAAAATTCACGAATAAAAGCCGCTAAATTTAGTCGTTGCTTTTTGATCTGCATATTTTCTACAGATTTTTGCTCTAATTCCAAAAATTCTTTAATTGAATTATATTTTTTTTGCAATTCCTTTAGTTTTATATATAATGGATTCAGTTTATTATCTAACTCTATAAACTTATTAACAATCATTTCATTACCTAAAGCACTTAGTGATAATTCAGAAAATGACATATTAGCCAATTTTTCTAAACTACTTAGAATAGATTGTTCATCATTCAGTATTATATCATCTTTTTTTAATAAGCCATAATTAACAGCTTTAAGAATCAAATCTTGCTGCTTCATGGTTTCATTATAAATAAATTCTTGTTTTTTTTGTTTTTCTAATTTTAATTTTTCCAGTTCTTGTTCAAACAAAATATTTAGCTGTCTTTTTTCTAATGTATCAGATGTTTCAACACCAATAGCAAAATTAAATATATTTCTAAGTCGCAATCTATATCTACTAATATCCGATTTGTATAGAAGACAATTAGGATTTGCTATAATATTCTGAGGCTGAAAATTAAATGCAACTAAATCTCGAAAACTTGGACGTTTGTCTTTATCAAGATCTAAAAACGGAATACCTAAAATATCATTAACTTTTACCTTCAACCTATCTATATCTATTTCATTTGTATATGGCTTTTCAGGGAATTCGCAATTTTTATTATAATCAAAATATAATTTTCCGCTTCCTCCAATTTTATTTTCTCTTACAAAAATCATCTTATTTTCATCTACTTGTAATTTAATTCCAAACCAAGAACTTTTATCTCTTATAATCCCTACTGGAATATTATTCCTTGAAGAGCAAAGACAATAATCTATTATTGGTACTATTGCTGATTTTCCTGTTTGTGATGCTCCATGAATTATATTTAGCTTTCCTGGAGAAAATTTTATTATTCGTTTTTCTTTATCTAAATTCCGAGGCCAAATAGCTAATTCCAAAAGTTGAACATTCATTATACACGTACCCCTACATAACTAATAAAATTTAACAAATCTCCTGTTGCGAATAATTTTCCTAAGACCTCTGCCGCACAAGAAAAAACACTGGGAGTAGAGTATATTTTTATAGGAACTTCTAATTCCGCATTACAATTTATTTTTAATATTCCTAATCGAAGAGCAAAAATAAGAGAAGTCATAGTATATTCTTTATAATTAATAATGCTGTTTTGCATTATGCCAAACACCTTATTGTCATCTCCCCTCGAACATAAATCATTAATCAATCCAGACAAAATTTTATGAGGTTTCTTATGACTATTAGTAAAGATTAACTTTCTAATACTTTCTCTCATAATCATCGGCATGATTAAAAATAAAATAAAAAGATTAGCTTTATTCTTATTATTTTCATTATACGACTTTACAAATGTCGATAATACATACGCACCCAAAGCTGGATTCTGCATATCATTACAATATTTGGAATATATATTACTTTCCTTCATCGCTTAATTTCTTTTCATAATTGGGATGCCAACCTATTGCATACTCATTAGTCAAATTAGCCATATGGTTATGAACTCCCCTAGAAACTTTTCTAGGATCATAAAAACTAACATTATCCACAATAACATCTTCTTTTATCGATTCATTGTATAAATGCATTCCTTTTTGCATATCATTTAAAGTTGAATCGGAAAATATTACGCTTTTATTTTCACACCATCTTTCTTTCATACGTTCATACATATCATTAAAATTTTGTTCTACACTTATACCTATACGGCGTTCTTCATCTACCAATAAACTCCATTGTATTCTTGCTTTTATAGCAGCCATCAATACATCTGAATCTTTTGTAATAAGTTTTAGTTGTTTCACATACCTTTCTGAGAGTTCCTTCTGTTTTTTATTATTTATATTATCTATTTCTGGCAATTTTAAACAACGAACATGTCCTCCAAAATTAAATATAAACTCCTCTAAAAAACTCCGAGTAAATACTGTCTGCTGTAATATTTTATCGGAATTTATAGCACAACTATAAAACTTTCCTTTTAATTGATCCACGAAACGAGGTAAGTCATCTTTTAACATATAGCCATAATATTCTCTTAAATAATGATTAATATCTTCCTCTGAAGAAGAGTGTTTAGGATGCTGTATTGTAAAATTCATAATAATTTTATATAATAGTTCTATATTTTTTTTAAAAAATTTTTCTTTTGAACTATTAGCTTTTGCTTTCCAATTTATGCGATTTATTAAATCATCAACAACAGACTTTGCCTCATCATAAGATGCTGCTACAAAACATTTTTTTATTATTTCATCTTGAGCATTGTTATTTTCTAGAAACAAAACAAATTTTGTTTTTTCACATTTTTCTTTAGATTTTACATAAAGATCCAGCCAATTATGCAAAGTATCTATAAAATTAGAAGATTTATACTTTAACTCATTAACTTTAATAACCTTCAGCTGTTCAGCAACAAGAATCTTTCCATCGCTAACGATACTCGTATCATCTTCTTTTTCTATATGCACTTCTTTTTGTTCTGTAATTAAATGATACAGAGCCCTTGATAATTGCCCGCCATAACCTTTGAATGCAGGGAGATTTTCTCCTCTATATTTTACCATATTGTTTCCTGTTATATCATTAAGATAATGTAATTTTACATCTTCAAAATTCTATTGTCAAACACATTACCACTTTTGTTTTAATAATAAATCAACATAGATAGTCAATCATCTTTTGCTATAATTTATATTTAGTGTATTGATATTATTTTTCTTTCAATTCTCCGTTAATCCTTTGTATTCCTAATTGACAGCGAAATTGTGCTAATATATTTTATTAGCAGTGCTAATGAAAACTGCTAATAACTTTGAGGTTTAC
>CALXVZ010000026.1 GCA_944392235.1 uncultured Alphaproteobacteria bacterium | reverse complement strand
TATATCTTCTCTTGTTATTAACTCTTGGTAACTCAACTCTATAATAGAAAATTTTGTTTCGCAACTGTAAATGGATTCTAGATGCCATACAGTTTTCAGACATTTTGCTCTCCCATAGTTGTTTATTGTAAAGCAAAAATGTAAGTACTTGTTTTTCAAGAATTTAAAAAAATTAAAGAGCCTAGCTTTTCAGCCTTGGCTCTTGATTTAACTGCTTGATTTTCAAGCAAAATAAATGGTGCGCTAGGCCGGAATCGTACCAAAATCTTTCAAATTCCTTGAAATGCTTGGGTTTGCTCAAATTTTAAAAACAAATTTTTACAAATGCTATACACTTTGCAATACACTTTTCGCATATTTTTCATTTTAAACCGAAAAAACTAAAAAATACACGCTTTTTTGCTCAAAATTGGCAAAAATCTCCATTTTTAATAAACAAATCAATTATTAAGCAAAACGTTAAAACTAAATATAAAAAAATAATTCAAACGATTGACTTATTTTTAATTTTATGTATAATATACTATTATAAAAGGAGAAGACTCATGAAAGAAACAAAGGAAAAATTGTTAGAAAAAGCGACGGAATTGTTTGCAAAATATGGAATTGACGGCGTATCAACTCGAGATATTGTGAAATATTCAGGTGTCAATCTATGTTCCATTAACTATTACTTTGGATCTAAACAAAAACTTTATGAAGCAACATTTGACCAAGTAATCGAACAAATATCTTCTTTTATTAACAATAATAAAAACATTTTAAATAAAGACAATCTTTCCCCATCAGATGAATTAAAAACATATTTATGTAAGGTCATTGATTTTTTATGTTCTGACAGAATTACAGGTAGCCAGGCAGAACTTTTTATCAAAGAACTTGTTTTTCCAACCTTGGCTTATGATAAACTATATGAAAAAGCATTGGCACCATTATTTAAACATTTAGCTTCTCTTATAATAAATATTACAAATATGTCAGAATATGAGGCAATAATTCAAGTGCATTGCATTATCGGTCAGGCAATTATGTTTAAAGTGCATAAACTTGCATTACTACGCCGCCTCAATAAAAAAGAATATGATAATAACCTGATAAATGACATCAAAAAACAAATTATTAAAAATTGTGATGTAATGTTAAAAGGAGATGAGCAATGAAAAAAATTTTTCTTCTTTTGTTATGCTTAGGTGCCTGCACACAAAATTCTGAAAATATTATAAATGGATACGTTGAAGGAGAATATGTCTATATTTCACCAGCCACAAGCGGTGTCTTAGAAGAGTTGAATGTTGAAAAAGGTCAAAATATTAATATTGGCGAAAAACTTTTTTCTGTAGATGGTGAAATCTGGCAAACAAATTTGCATAATGCAGAAAATAATGTCAAAGCAACAAAAGAGCAACTGGCTCAATCTCAAGCTTTATTAAAAAATGCCGAAAAAGAATTTAATAGGGCAGCAAAATTAGTAAAAACAAATGCCATAAGCCAAGCTAATTATGATACAAAGCAAGCAAATTATGAAAATTTAAAAGCTAAAGTTTCGGAATTAGAAGTTTTGGTAGCATCAGCGGAAGAAAATTTTTTACAGATTAAGAAAAAATATCATCAAAATATTGTTGTATCAAAACATCAAGGTCAAATAACAGATGTTTATTTCAGATTAGGAGAATTTGTAACAGCTGGAAATCCAATTTTATCTATACTTCCTCCAGAAAATATAAAGGTGCGTTTTTTTGTTTCTGAAAAAATTTTACCGAAAATAAATTACCAACAAAAAGTTTGGATTCAATGTGATGGATGCAATAAGGATTTGGAAGCTAAAATAACATATGTATCACCATCAGCAGAATATACTCCTCCTGTAATTTACAGTACTGAAAGCCGAAATAAACTTGTTTTTATGATTGAAGCTGTTTTTAGCAACAAAAATGAAAGCTTACATCCAGGTCTCCCCGTAAATGTAAGGATTAAGTAACATGACTGAAATTGCAATAGATGTAAAGCATTTAACAAAAAAATTTGGAACAAGAACCGTTGTAAATAATATAGATATTCAAGTTCCAAAAGGTAAAATATATGGTTTTTTAGGTCCAAATGGCTCCGGAAAAACAACAACAATTCGAATGCTTTGCGGTTTATTAACCCCAACATCAGGAGAAGGAAAATGTTTAGGGTTGGATATCATGAAAGATGCCTTACTCATTCGGCAAAAAGTAGGATATATGACACAAAAATTTAGTTTTTGGGATGACTTAACAGTTAGGGAAAATCTTGAATTTACAGCTCAGATATATGAAATGGATAATGCTGCAGAGCTTGTTGATGAAACATTAATAAAATTAGGCCTAAAAAAGAGAGAAAATCAACTTGTTGGAACACTCTCCGGTGGTTGGAAACAAAGATTAGCTTTATCTGCTTGTATTTTACACAAACCAGAAATTTTATTACTTGATGAACCAACTGCTGGTGTAGATCCAAAAGCAAGAAGAGAATTTTGGGACGAACTTGGACGTCTTTCAGACGAAGGTATGACTATTCTTGTGAGTACACATTATATGGATGAGGCGGAACGCTGTCATGAATTGGTCTATATCGCTTATGGAAACTTAATGGTTAAAGGAAGTGTAAATGAAGTAATTAATCAAACACATCTAAAAACACTTGAGGTAAGCGGACTAAGTTTACCTTTATTGCAAAAACAATTAGAACAAGATCCGGAAATAGCCGCTATGTCTTTATTTGGTGGAATGCTAAGAATTTGCGGAAACGATGAGCAAAAGCTTGTAGATAAATTACAAAATGTAAAAAAACAATATTCGCTTACTTGGCGAAAAAGCAACACATATCTTGAAGATGCTTTTATTTACTATTTGAAAAAAGCACAGGAGAACTAATATGCATTTTTCTTGGCAACGATTAATTGCAATTATAAAAAAAGAATTTATCCAACTCAAACGAGACAGAGGAACATTGGGTATGATTATAATGCTACCAATAATTCAGCTTCTGTTGTTTGGATATGCAATAAATACAGATCCTAAAGATTTACCAACAGCAGTTATATCAGAAAATAATACATTTTTAACACGAAGTATTATAACTGGTTTACAAAATTCAGAGTATTTTAAAATCACACACCATATTTCCTCAGACAAACAAGGAGATGAACTACTCAGACAAGGACAAGTATTTTTTGTTGTTTCAATTCCGGACAATTTTACGCAAAATGTAATCCGTGGAGAAAAGCCCGAAATTTTACTACAAGCCGATGCAACAGATCCAACCGCAATTTCTAGTGCAGTAAGTTCCTTAAATGGAATAATTAATAAAGTTATTCAAGAGAATATGAAAGGAAATATTGCTTATTTAAAAAACAAACCATCTTCGTTTTCAATAATAGTACACAAGTTATATAATCCGGAGGGGTTTACTAGATATAACATTATACCGGGGTTAATTGGCTTGGTATTAATTTTAACTGGAGTAATGATGACCGCCTTAGCTATTACAAGAGAACGCGAAAGAGGAACAATGGAAAACCTGCTTTCTATGCCGGTAAAACCTTTAGAAATAATGATTGGAAAAATTATGCCGTTTGTATTTATAGGGTTATTCCAAGTAGGAATTGTTTTATTAATGGCATATTTTCTTTTTTCTATTCCAATTTTAGGAAATATTGTTTTATTGTTTTTATGCTCTTTGGTCTTTATTGTATGCAATCTGGCTATCGGTTTTTTAATATCTACTATAGCCAAAAATCAAACTCAAGCTTTACAAATGTCTGTATTTGTTATTTTACCCTCAATAGTTATGACTGGTTTTATGTTCCCGTTTCAAGGAATGCCTATTTGGGCACAAACAATTGCGAAATGTATTCCTCTAACCTATTTTTTAAGAATAGCCAGAGGAATTATATTAAAAGGTGCAGAATTTATAGATATTTTTCCTAATTTATGGCCTTTAGGTGTTATTGTGGTATTTTTAACAATCATCACTATGAAGGCATATAAAAATACTTTAGATTAGTTAGTTTTTTAATTATTTTTCAAATCGTAGCAAAATGTTACCAGAAAGTAGAAAATAAGGGGCTCCCGAATTAGAAAATACACGGCATGATTTAAATAGTTAGTGAGTAAAACAACTATTTATAAAGGAGAAATGCTATGTATCAAATTAAAGTTAACGGTATCTTGTTACCTACTATTTATTGGTCCTTATCCGAAGCAATGGATGCTTGTGCAGCTGAAAAAGCAAGAGGCTGTGCTGTGATAACTGAAATTGTTCGTTTATAAGGAGATTTGCAATGTTAAAAGAATTTGAAAATTGGTTGTTGAATAATAATTACAGACCAACCACCGCTTTTGATTATCAAAGAAGAATTGAAAGATTATGTCGTACTGAAGGTTATACTTTATCTCATTTGGTTGAAAATATTGCCTTAATTTTACCTGAATATGAAATTAATGGTAAAAAATCAAGTTATGGTAAAAGAAGTCATACTTCAGTTAGACAAGCTTTAAGACGTTTTAAAATGTTTTTGGTATCAAATAAACTCATTGAAAGTGCAAACTAATGACTGATATCAAAACATTAAATGACCACTTTAGAAGAAGCTTTAGCGGAGGAAAAGTTACCTTATCTTATGGAATATCAGCCAAAAGTCAAAGTGAACAGGCTGAAATTCTTAATCAAGTTAGGTGTTTTAATAACTTTACCAAAGCAAACGATCCATTCAACGAGCATGATTTTGGCAGTTTTTACTATAAAGGAGAACAAATTTATTGGAAAATTGATTATTATGATAAAAATTATAGATTTTATTCAGAAAATCCATGTAATCCAAATATAACCAACCGAGTTATGACGATTATGCTATCTCATGAATATTAAAACAATTTAGTCCGATTTGAGTAATATCAAGTCGGATTTTTTATTTTTGATATTTTAACTTCTTAACATCAATGACAATAAGTTATTTTAAACATCTCATTTTTTAACCCGTGGATACAATCGTTTTATTTTATATAGGTTTTATTACTTTTATTAAATTCGGATATCCACGGGTTGTTTATGGAGTAATGAGATATAACTTTTGCAAAATTTAGCAGAAGTTAAACATAATAATACCTATTTACAATATGTTATAACCATTCAAAAGAATCTGTTATAAATGTATTGTCGTGTATTTTGGGATTTGTAAACGATTAAATTTCCATTATGATGTTTTTTATTAATTTAACTTCTTGTCATTAAGAGCGAGAAGTTATCTTTATCAATAAAATGACATTAACGTCACTTTTTCATTATTTATTGAGATTAAATAAGTCTTCAGAAAAAATAATACTCTTACTATTAAATTTTTTATTCCAAT
>CALXVZ010000025.1 GCA_944392235.1 uncultured Alphaproteobacteria bacterium | reverse complement strand
GATAATTTCTTTACAGGTTCAAAAGATAACATAAGACATTTATTAGGTAATGACCATTTTGAATTGGTCAGGCACGATATAACAAAAGAATATTTTGCCGAAGTAGATCAGATTTATAACCTTGCTTGTCCTGCAAGTCCTCCGCATTATCAATACAATGCAATCAAAACAATAAAAACCTCCGTTTTAGGTGTTACGAATATGTTAGGACTTGCAAAACGATGCAAAGCAACCATTTTGCAAGCTTCAACCAGTGAAGTTTACGGTGATCCTCAAGTACACCCGCAAGTTGAAACTTACTGGGGAAATGTTAATCCGATAGGAATAAGAAGCTGCTATGACGAGGGAAAACGCTGTGCAGAAACCCTGATGATGGATTATCACAGACAAAATAATGTGGATATAAGAATTGTCAGAATTTTTAATACATACGGCCCGAATATGGATCCTAATGACGGCAGGGTTGTATCTAACTTTATTGTTCAGGCTTTAAAGGGAGAGGATATAACAATTTATGGCGATGGTTCACAAACTCGTTCATTCTGTTTTGTTTCGGATTTAGTTGACGGAATGATAAAAATGATGAATAATCCTCAAAAATTTATCGGGCCTGTTAATTTAGGAAATCCATCAGAACGTACAATATTAGATTTTGCAAAACTCATTTTAGAAATGACAAATTCTAATTCTAAAATTGTGTATAAACCTTTACCTGGTGATGATCCGACACAGAGAAAACCTGACATTACACTTGCAAAAAAAGAATTAGATTGGCAGCCTCAAGTTGATATTAAAGAAGGACTGCAAAAGACTATTGAATATTTTGCCAAAAAGATTAAGGAGAAAAACTAATGAAAATATGCGTTATAGGAACAGGTTATGTTGGATTGGTTGCCGGCACTTGTTTTGCTGAAATGGGGAACGATGTTATATGCATAGATAAAGATACAATTAAACTTGAAAAACTTAGACATGGAATAATTCCTATATTTGAACCAGGATTAGAACTACTCATACAATCAAATGTTAAAGAAAACCGACTAAAGTTTTCTGAAGATTTAGATGCTGCTGTAAAACAATCGCAAGTCTGCTTTATCGCAGTAGGAACACCTCAAGGCGAAGATGGTTCTGCTGATCTTCAATATGTTTGTGAGGTTGCAAAAAGCATTGGTAAGGCAATTAACGGCTATAAAGTTATTGTAGATAAATCAACTGTTCCCGTAGGAACAGCTGAAAAAGTCTATAATATCATAAAAAGTTATACAAATTATGATTTTGATGTTGTTTCAAATCCTGAATTTTTAAAACAAGGTGCAGCAGTAGACGACTTTTTAAGACCGGATAGAGTTGTCATAGGTGCTGATTCTGATAAGGCATTAGAAATTATGAAAAATTTATATGCCCCATTTGTAAGAAATCAAAATCCTATTATTACAATGGATACAAAGTCGGCTGAGATGGTAAAATATGCTTCTAACTCATTTCTCGCTGTAAAAATATCATATATAAATGAAATTGCGAATATTTGTGAAAAAGTTGGCGCAGATATTAACAAAGTTAGAATTGGAATGTGTGCTGATACAAGAATTGGTACTAAATTTTTATATCCGGGATTAGGCTACGGCGGCAGTTGTTTCCCTAAAGATGTAAAAGCACTTATTAAAACTGCAAATGATAATGATTGCGAATGTCAGCTTATTAAATCGGCTGATATAATTAATCGAAAACAAAGACAGTTATTTATAGATAAAATTTTAAAACGTTTCGGGAACGACTTAACTGGTAAAACCTTTGCTGTATGGGGGTTGGCATTTAAACCGAAAACAAATGATATGAGAGAAGCACCTGCAATTACTATCATTAATGCCTTATTGGAAAAAGGTGCGAGAGTTAAAGCGTACGATCCGAAAGCCTATGACTGTGCTATGCCGATATTTGGCGACCGTATAGAGTATGGCAAATCTGCATACGAAATTCTCAAAGATGCAGATTGTTTACTGTTAATAACAGAATGGAACGAATTTAGAAATCCTGATTTTGATTTAATAAAATCCTCATTAAAAACTCCTGTAATTTTTGATGGTAGAAATCAGTATGATGAAAACAATTTAAGCAAATTAGGATTTGAATATTATCAAGTAGGAAAAGCGACTAAAACTATTAATGCAGGTTTTGCGTCTGCATTTGCATAAATGAGAAAGAGGACTATGAAATCTAATGATATTACGGTAGTTGTCCAAGGGGCAATAGATAGAAAATTAACACCTAAATGTTTAAAAAGCATAAGAAAATACTTACCTGATGCAGAAATAATCCTATCTACTTGGGAAAACAGTCAGACTGAGGGATTAGACTATGATGTTTTGCTTTTAAATCAAGATCCCGGCGGATTCAAGCATGATTTTGCTATATATAATAAACCTCGTTCAATGAATAATTTTAACAGGCAATTGGTGTCAGCAAGAAATGGGGTATTCAAAGCAAGCCGTCAATATTGTTTGAAACTTCGTTCTGATTTAGTGCTTAATAATTCTAATTTCTTAAAATACTGGGATAAGTTTAATAAGCAGAATGAAGAATTCAAAATATTTAAGCATAGGGTTTTATGCAGTTCTATTTATTCAAGAGAGTATTCCTGTCAGAGCGGTACAGGATTTCCCACCCCATTTCATCCTTCAGATTTTTGGTTCTTTGGATTAACGGAAGACTTAAAAGATTACTTCGGGAATTGTCCTTTGCAAGATAAAGAAGAAGGTTCTAACTGGAATTTCAAATATCCGACTCGATGTCCATATATAACACCTTTATGGAGATTTGCACCGGAACAGTTTTTCTGTGTTAACTGGGTTAAAAAATATTATCCTAACGTTCAATTTGATGACTGGAGCGATTGGAATCCTGCAAATATAGAACTTTCCAATAATATTATTTATAACAATTTTGCCTTTCTGGGATTAGAAGAATCTGGAGTATATTCAGAAAAACACTCAGCTTCAGAAAGAGATAAAAATAATATACAAGGTTTAATTACGTACCAACATTTTCAAGAACAATATCAGCATTATTGCGATATCTCTTACGAACCTGATAAACGTAAAAAAAATTATAAATATAAATTAAATCAACACTTTAAACGTTTGATAGAACCATTTTACAAAACAAAAGGCTGGCTTAGCGAAATATTTTCAGTTCTATATTATTCCCTTGCAGTCTTAATTACTGGATGGAGGAAAAATAATGATTGACTCTAAAGATATCTCTGTAATTGTGCAAGGCCCGATAAATAAAAAAGAAACTCCTAAGTGCCTGAAAAGCATTAGAAAATTTTTGCCTGAAGCTGAGATTATTCTATCAACCTGGCAGGGAACAGATATTTCAAATTTAGACTATGACATATTAGTTTTATGTGAAGATCCCGGAACAACCTTAATTGAGGAATTTACACACAAAAAGACCTATAACAATATGAATCGTCAACTTGTTAGTACAAAAGAAGGTCTTAAAAAAGCTACACGCAAATATGCAATGAAATTAAGAAGTGATTTGATTTTCACAAGCGACAGATTTTTAGAGTATTTTAATAAATTCGAGGCAAGAGGAAATAATTACAATCTTTTTAAACATAAAATTCTGACAGATGTTTTATTTACAAGGTTTAATATCAAAACAGGCAAATTCGAAAATAGAGTTATAATTCCTTTTCATGTCTCAGACTGGTGGCTGTTTGGTTTAAAAGAAGATTTAGACACCTATTTTATGGACACAGAATTGGTTAAAGAGCCGGAATTTACAAGATATTTTAATTTAGAAGGCAATCAAGAAAAAAATTCACCTTATGGCAAAGCAAGATTTAAATTTGCACCGGAACAATATTTTGGATATTCCTGCTTTGCAAGAAATTTTGATGATATTTATATGGAAGATGCCGCAGATTATTCAGAAGAACTGATGGAAAAATTCAGACAGGCTCTTGTGAATAACTTTATTATTCTTGAATTTAAACAATCTGGAATATACCTCAATAAATACCCGTACAGCAAAAACGAAAAATTTTCAGGCGATCAATATATAGGTCTCTATAACTTTTGGCGGTACGAAAATGAATATAAAAAATATTGTGATGATACTTACGAAATCACAACAAAAGACAGTTTTTTTGAAAACGAAAAACTTGGTTATTCAAAACTAAGAGTATATAAACATATCTCAAAATTAACAGATTCTTCAACAACTCTTACTGCAAAACTTGAACAATTATTTATAGGAATTCCCATTTCAGCTATAAGCTACTTAATTGATGTCATAAAAGAACAATTAAGTGCAAATAAGGAGCAAAACAAATGATATCGTATGATAATTTTATAAATACAATAAAAAATAATCGTGTATATATCAACTACAGTCGCATGTGGCCCTATGTAAAGCCTGTGTGGTTCAGGGCACTATGTTCAATGCTTATCTGTATTCCGATAGGTTCACTGGATGCAGTTATTGCGTTAGCACTCAAGCCTTATATGGATTTAGTTATGGTTGAAAAATCTATTGCTTCTCCTTGGTATATTCCGCTTGGTATTGTTGCTTTTACATCTATTCAAGGCGGGTTAAAATATCTGTCTGCTTATCTTTCAACATGGGTTGGAGGGAAAATTACAAACGGGCTTAAGTTTGATATGTTCAAAAAACTTTTGACTTTGCCGACTTCATTCTTTGATAAGCAAAACTCCGGAGATATTGTCTTTCAATTCAATAATCAAGCAGATTTAGCCTGTAATGGTTTATTGGATAACTTGAGCGTTTTTACACAGAGAATATTCTCCTCAATTTCTCTTGTATGCGTACTTTTCTATAATTCCTGGCAATTAGCATTAATCGCTGTTGTTGTTCTTGGTTGTGCCTTTGCACCTGTTGCTAAATTACAGAAAAGAATTAAAGGAGTTATGGAAAAAACAGTTTTTGCTGATGCTTCAATTATAACTGAATACAATGAAGTTTTTAACGGCAACAAAACAATAACGTCCTATAACCTGCAAAAGAACGAAACAAACAAATTTTTTACAATTTTACAAAATATCTTTACTTTAAGAATAAAAATGGTTCAAAAAACGCAATGGCTTTCTCCTATGATGCACGTTATTGTGTCAGTTGGAATTGCTGCGGCAATTGGTTACGGTTCGCATTTAATTATGTCGGGGCAGATTACAAGCGGTAATTTTGTTTCATTTATTACAGCATTAATCCTGCTTTATACACCTGTGAAAAATCTCGGAAATAATTTAAACGCCGTTCAATTCTCCTTTTTCTCAATAGAGAGAATTTTTGAAGTATTAGACTCAGTGCCTGAGATAAGAGATAAAGAAAATGCAGTAGTAATGGGTAGAGAACATGCAAATATTGAGTTTAAAGATGTTTGGTTTGAATATGTTGAAAATGTTCCGGTACTAAAAAATATAAACCTGCAAATAAAACAAGGAGAAACAATTGCACTGGTCGGAAACTCCGGCGGAGGCAAAACAACAATAGTTAACCTTTTGCCAAGATTTTATGATATCAAATCCGGCTCAATTAGTATTGATGGAATTGATATAAGAGATTATACCTTGGAATCATTAAGGCAAAATATTGCAGTTGTTTTTCAAGATAACTTCTTATTTTCAGGAACAATAAGAGATAACATTTTGCTTGGCAATGAGAATGCAAC
>CALXVZ010000024.1 GCA_944392235.1 uncultured Alphaproteobacteria bacterium | reverse complement strand
GACACATTGCGTTATAAGATTTTTTCAGGGGTTCCTGTTCAGGAAATTAAAACGTGGATTGAAAATAAGAAAATAAAGGGAGAAGTCTTTACCGAACCGGAAACGCCACATCAAAAAGATGAAATCCTAATGGTAAGCATACATCGACCAGATGTGTTGAAGATGTTGATTGAAATCTGCCCTAATAATGAAGAAAAATTGGGGTGCGAAGGTTTGAACACGGATATTGATGCCGAAAATGCATTTGGCAAAACAGCTTTAATGTATGCCGCACAATATGGGTTTATGGATAGTGTCAAAATTTTGCTTGAAGCAGGAGCAGATATCAATGCCCAAACCAAGAACGGAAATTTAGAAGGAAATTATTGTTACGATAATATTTGCATTGCAAATGGAGAACGTACAGCCCTGATGTATGCTGTGCAAGAAGGACATTTGAATATAGCAAAACATTTGGTAGAAAAAGGGGCGGATATAAATCTGAAAGATTCAAAAGGAATGAGTGTTTATGATTATTTGAGTGGAAAAGCTCCATATTTAGGAAATTTTAAACGAGTCCCAACATCTCTAGTAGAAAACTTTTATCCTTCGCAAAAATATGAAAATAAAAATGTAACATTAAAACAAGCTCAAGATTTTGTTGAATTCTTAGACAACCATACAAAAATCCGATAATTCCTTCAAATAATCAAATTCAAAATTCATAAAATCGGACTCATTCAAAAGCTTTGAATACATACAAAAAAAGCACCCTATCTGGTGCACTCAAAAAGATGGTGCGCTAGGCCGGAATCGAACCGAAATCTTTCAAATCCCTTGAAATGCTTGGGTTTGCTCAAATTTTAAAAACAAATTTTTACAAATGCTATACACTTTGCAATACACTTTTTGCATATTTTTCATTTTAAACCGAAAAAACTAAAAAATACACGCTTTTTTGTTGTAAATAAGTTTATATTGCAAATTATATCACTAGCCGTATAATACACGCAACAAAAATGAGGACATAATTAAATGAAAATATCTTTATATAATTTATCGTTAATGTTTCTTTACATATCTATAATAGTCTTAACAATAGATATGAATATAGAAATAGATTGTAATTTTATAAAAAGTCAAAAAATACTGTCTATTGGTGTGATTCTACCTTGTATTTGTTTTATCTTAATCTTGTGGGGGGTGGGAACCATATGCGTTTTAAAAGGTTGGCTAAAATCAACACCTGATATGCCCAAAAAAGTAATAAAAGTATCTAAAACAAATGAAAGTTATTTAGAATTTCTAGCAGCATATATTATTCCTTTAGTATGTTTTGATTTTTCAAATCCTCGCCAAATTTTAGTCTTTTTTATATTTTACATATTGATTGGATGTATATATATAAGAACAAATCTATTTTGCACAAATCCAACGTTAGCACTTTTAGGTTATGATATTTACAATGTAGAATATCAGTTAGATAATGGTAAAACTCAAGAAATTTTGGCATTCGCAAATGAAAAGATTTTATCTATGGAAGGGAAAAGAGTTCGTTTCATTAATATAAACAAAAGTATTTACATGTTGTATAATCCTAAAATAAGAGAAACAAAATGATTGTGTTAAAAAGACAACTTGAAACAGCACTGAACTATGAATATGTAAGCTCTACATTATTTTTTCAAATGAAAAATGGGGATGTAAAAAAAGCTAACTTAGATAATGAATATGCATTACCTAATATGACACAAAATTACATATCTTCAATAAAAACTAGCATACTGGAAAATAGAGAATTAAACCAAATCGTTAATTTATCAACCGCTGACGAAAGAAAAAATGTTTTGTATAAATATGATTTAAGTAGATTTCCTGAAAAAATGCAATCACTTCAAGATATTGTAAATTGGGATGATTTACCCTCTTTTGTGCCCAGAGAAGACTCTCTAGCTAGTATATATGCGTATATAATAGTCATACATTGTGAAAATTTTGATATTAAACTTTACAGAAAGATGCATCCTATAAATATATATAAAAAAGGAATGGTGATGTTTTGGGCAACAGATCTTTTTAAATTTACAAACCAAGATTTGTTAAAACTTGATAGCCAATTTGATTTTATACTTTTTAATGATACTTGGTATATACTAAATCTGAATGCTCTTGAACGAGAAATGGGATACGATGGAGTAATAAAAGCAGAAATGCAGAGCGTAATAAACAAAATTAAGCAACTTGATTTAATTGCTGACTATCAAAAATTTGATCATTTTAGTGAAAATATTACATTTGCTAAAAAAATATTAAAAGCATCATGTTCACCTGTATTAATGCTACAAGCAGAAAACATTATCTCTTTTACCAAAAATTATAAAACATTGAAAGGAAAGTTTACATATTCAAATGATAACAAAATAATTATTAGTAGCAAAGAAAAAATGTCTATGTTTTTAAAAGTGCTAAATGATGATTTTCTAACATCAGAATTAACGAGCAAATACTATGAAAGCTTAGCTAAAGATGTTGTTACCTAGAAATGCGAACAATCAATTAATTGCTTTGATCTTTTATTTAATGGTATTAAAGATAATATACCTTTTGCAAATTTTTAAATTATTATATATAAAATGCAGTAAGGAGATTGTATGTCTAATTTAGCTGTCAAATATTCTAATAATGAAATAAAACTAGCCAAGCCTGTTTTGAAATGGGCTGGTGGTAAAACACAGCTATTGCCTCAACTTAATGAATTGTTGCCACCAAAATTAAAGGTAAATGCTATAAAAACATATATAGAGCCATTTGTCGGTGGAGCTGCAATGTTCTTTAATCTTTATAAAAGCTATGATTTTCAAAATGTTTATCTTTTTGATACAAACCAAGAGTTAGTAATTCTTTACAATGTGATTAAAAATGACGTAAGGCTGCTAATTAAAGAATTGAAGAATATTTCAAATGAATATTTTGCTTTATCGGAGCAAGATAGAGATGAATATTATTATTTGAGAAGAGATGAATATAATGCTTTTGATAAAAACTTTGATGTGAATATATATAGTAAAGATTTTATAAGAAGAGCTGCTTTAACCATTTTTATCAATCGCACATGTTTTAATGGTTTATATCGCGTTAATTCCAAAAATAAATTTAATGTTCCTGTTGGAAAATATAAAAATCCGCGAATTTTAGATGAAGAGAATCTTCTGAATGTTTCAGAAGCTTTACAAATAGCTGAAATTAAGCATTGTGATTTTTCTGAAGCCTTAAAATATGTAGATAAAGATACATTCATATATTATGATCCGCCATATCGCCCAATTAGTAAGACATCAGCTTTTAATGCCTACTCAGTAAACGATTTTAATGATGATGAGCAGATTCGTTTGAAAAATCTTTTTGATCTATGTAATCAAAAAGGAGCTTTACAAATGGAAAGCAATTCAGACCCTACAAATTATATTGAAGATCCTTTTTTTGATGATTTATACGCAAAATATAAAATTCATCGTGTCAGTGCTACCCGAATAATTAATTCAAATGCCGAGAAAAGAGGCTCAATTAGGGAGTTGGTTATTACCAATTATTAGTCTATGAAGAAACCATATAGACTATATAACGGTGATTGTTTTAAAATTTTAGAAGATTTTCCTTCAGAAACCTTTGATATGATTTTTGCAGATCCTCCGTATATGCTGTCAAACGGAGGAATTACGTGCCAAAATGGCAAAATGGTTTCCGTTAACAAAGGAAAATGGGATAAAAGTAAAGGTATTGAAGAAGATTTTGAATTCCATAAGAAATGGTTAGCTTTATGTAAAAGATTATTAAAACCAAATGGAACATTATGGGTTTCCGGTACTTATCATAGTATCTACACATGCGGATTTGCTATGCTTTTACTTGATTATCATATATTGAATGATATTTCATGGTTTAAACCTAATGCCAGCCCCAATTTGTCTTGTAAATATTTTACGGCAAGTCATGAAAATCTTATTTGGGCTAGAAAAAACAAAAATGCAAAGCACTATTTTAACTATGAAGCCATGAAAAATGGTAATTTTGCTAAAGATTTTATCAAGAAACCTAATACTCAAATGCGAAGTGTTTGGGCTATCTCAACTCCTCAAGCTCAAGAAAAAGTGTTTGGAAAGCATCCGACGCAGAAACCGTTATCGTTATTGGAGAGAATAGTTGAGGCTTCAACCAAAGAAGGAGATTTAATTTTGGATCCTTTTATGGGGAGTGGAACAACTGGAGTAGCAGCTATTAAATTAAACCGTCGTTTTGTTGGAATTGATGTTGAAAAAGAATACTTTGAACTGGCAGAAAAGAGAATAAGGGATATACTTTCTTCAAAATAGAAAGGAAACATTATGCCGAATCAGGTTTGTACATTAGATATATCCCATTGTAATTCACGAGAAGATATTCGAAAATACGTAACAACTGTTTTTCTAAATGAAGCTGCAGGAAATGGTAAAGGTGAGCAAACATCTAAGTACCGTTATAATGTATACAAAATATGTGAAGGAAAGTATGTTTATTTAAGTCGTCCAGCTCATCTTAATAAAGGTTTTGATTTTACTGTTTGTGTAGATGATGAAAGTTTTCCTGCTAAACCAAACCGTAAAGGCAACATAACTCATAGTAATAAACCTTCTCACTACTGTATTCTAAAAGATTTACAAATCAAAAAAGCAGAAAACGAACAAAAATATAAAAGATTATTAAATATAATAAATAAAATATATGCTGTTCAGCCTATAAATGATGATATTCCATCTTTTTCAACAGGATATAATGTAAGAATGTTACTTTCTATAATAGAGTGGCTATTTATTGAACAGGATATTACTTATTGGAATTATTCAGGAAGAAAAATGTTAATGGATAATATCAATAATATTGGGGAATAAGTATGAAATATTCTAAAATTTTCAAAGATAAACTAAATTGTAATAATGCAGATGAAGTTTTTAATTATCTTATTGATAATTTAAAAGAAACAATAAAAACATGGGATTATTTTGTAAATTGGAATAAGGTTATCAGAAATTATCAAGATGTAGAGACTTCTTTGAATTTATTGAATACTCTAATTGGTAAGGAAAATATAGAAGTTTCTGCTAAAAATTTATTAAAGGAATATCCAAAGGTTATTGCCGTTATTCCCTCGTTATTGGCTTACAGAGAAAGAAAAGTAAAACTGCTTTCAAATATTAAAAATTTTGAAACTACCGAATATGATTTTTCAAAACCTATTGATTTAGATAAAGCTGTAATGTTTTTAAAAGAAAGCGGTTTTCTAAAACTTGTTTCGGATAGAAGAATCAAGTCAATTCCAGATTATTTCATTGGTGTTGAAGTTGGTCTTGATTCTAATGGGCGTAAAAATCGTAGTGGAACATCAATGGAAGATATTGCAGAATTTTTCATTAAGGAGATATGTAAACAAAAAGGTTATGAATATATCTCCCAAGCAACCGCTGATAAGATAAAACAAAAATGGGATAAGAATATTACTGTTACAAAGTCATCAAAAAGAATAGATTTTGCGGTTAATACTCCGAACAAGTTATATCTAATTGAAACGAATTTTTATGGTGGAGGGGGCTCCAAACTAAAATCGACTGCTGGTGAATATGCTGAAATCTATCATCAGTGGACAAATGATGGACATCAATTTATCTGGATTACAGATGGTTTAGGTTGGCAATCAACCAAACGACCTTTAAGAGATACTTTTGATAATACAGATTATATTATTAACTTAGATATGATACAAAAAGGTGTTTTAGAAGGATTGTTGAAGCAATGAATTTTATAAAAAAAATACCCGTATTAGGCTTAATATTTCAAAAGAGTATTAAAGTTCATAATGAAGCAATACACAGCTTTTTAATTTCGTGGATAATTGTAAACTTGCCAATTATTTTAAATTTTTTGAAAGATCTTAATCAAGAAACATATAAGCTACCATTCAAAATTACAGATGTGATAGTATATTCTATCTCATTTATTGCACCTTTTGTCTTTTGTTATAAAAGTCAAGAAACAAGACAAAAAGTATTTCAGGATCCTAAAGATGCTTGTTGGGGACTTTGTTTTTTAATTATTTTAGTTTCCTTATTATCTTTTTATTATACTTTAGATGAAAATAAATTAACTAAAACATCATGCATAATAATAGCAATATTATATGTATTCTCAACAATATTGTGGTATTTTTCTATACTAACATCAATTGATGAAGAAAAATTTGACGAGAAAGTAGGAGAAGTAACATCTACAATCAAACAAGATGAAAAAACTTTTGTAGAGGCTTTTAACGGGGAAGTAGAAAAAGATGATAAATGAGAGCAATAAAATAAGTATTTCAGGCCTAAGAATAAAACAGCCTATCGGTGAGTTGTATGTTGCGAAAATAAAAGCACAGGATTTACTTAAAATATCTTATTCTGATATTCGTTCTATTGCTGATGAAAATTATAGAAATAAATATTTAGGTATTCAACGAAAATTAGATCCTAAAAGAGAAAGAGATATTGCAAAGTATGTTCAATCATTTGACGCAACCTTTCCAACGTCAATAGTTGTATATATTGACGAAAAATATGTTTTAATTAAAGAAAATGATAATGATACAGTAGAGATTGAGTTAAATAATATTACAGAAAAGACAGCCAAAATAATAGATGGTCAACATAGGTTAGCAGGATTACAACAAGCAATAGAGCAACAGGAACGATTAGGTGATCTATTTTCAGATCCCAAAGAGCTGGATAAGTTAAAGAATTTTGAATTGTCTCTGACAATTCTAATAGGTATGGATATAGCAGAACAAGCAAACATTTTTTCTAAAGTGAATTTGACACAAACAAAAGTAAATAAAAGTTTAGTGTACGATTTGGAGGAATATAGCAAAATAAGAACTCCATATAAAACTGCTCATAATATTGTTGTTGCATTAAATTATAGTGAGAAATCCCCTTTTTACAAAAAAATAAAACGATTGGGATATATTGAATTTGGTGAAGAAATCTTAACTCAACAAACATTTGTTGAAACATTAGTGAAATTGTTTATATCATCAGATCCAGAACAAGATCGCGATGAAATAGCAAAATATGGCAATATAAAAGATGATGATCCTAAGTTGCCTTTTAGAAAAATGTTTAGGCAAGAACAAGATGTTGAAATTGCCAAAATAATCTTTAACTACTTTTCAGCTGTACAGAAAAAATGGCCAGAAGCATGGGGCAATAAAAAGTATTTATTATCAAAAAATAATTCTTTCCGAGCTTTAATGAAATATTTGAGAGATATATATCCAAAAATATCTCAAGAGGGAATTATTCCAACAATCGATATGTTTTTACAAAATTTTGAACATTTTGAGATTCAAGATACTGATTTTACTTCAAACAAATTGAAACAGGGAGAAAGTGGCATGAATGATTTTTATAAATATCTCTGTGGTTCTATAACTTACGCAGAATTAATTAAAGATATGAAAAATGAACTGTAATTTAAAATCGTAGCAAAATGTTACCAGAAAGTAGAAAATAAGGGGCTCCCGAATTAGAAAATACACGGCATGATTTAAATAGTTAGTGAGTAAAACAACTATTTATAAAGGAGAAATGCTATGTATCAAATTAAAGTTAACGGTATCTTGTTACCTACTATTTATTGGTCCTTATCTGAAGCAATGGATGCCTGTGCAGCTGAAAAAGCAAGAGGCTGCGCTGTAATGACTGAAATTGTTCGTTTATAAGGAGATTTGCTATGTTGAAGGAATTTGAAAATTGGTTGTTAAATAATAATTACAGAGCTACCACCGCTTTTGATTATCAAGGAAGAATTGAAAGATTGTG
>CALXVZ010000023.1 GCA_944392235.1 uncultured Alphaproteobacteria bacterium | reverse complement strand
ATGGGGAATGATAAAATCGCCATGGCCTTGGGATTAACGGTAAATTCCGCCAAAGTGATGATAAACAGCCTTATCCGTGAAGGATATCTTATCAAATCAATGGATACCCACGGCCGCAGAATGTTAGAACTATCCGACAAACCATACTTAACCATCGCTTGCGTTGATTTAAGCAACGTTGATAAACGTATTATATTGCAAGAAGCCCTGAACTTTCAACGAGACGCCGAATACTACCAAAAACAATACGAATTTGAAAAAGCACGAGCCGACAGACTTCTTACCGAACTCACACAGCTGAAATTAGAATTACAATAAAGCTATAAAAGCAATGACTGATTTTAAATATAATATCATTGATATAACAACTATTATGAGAAGATAGGCTCTGAAACCAAAGATATTACTGACGAAATCCCATTTGAAATTCCAGAAAATTGGGAATGGGTGAGACTTTCTTCTGTTTGTCGATTAGATAATGGTGAAAAAGTATCTAATGTAAAATTACCATTACTTGATGCCAAATACTTAAGAGGAAAATCTTCTGAAAATATGGTGAGTTCAGGAATTTTAGTTAATAAGGATGATTATATTATACTCGTAGATGGTGAAAATTCTGGTGAAGTATTCAAGGCTCCAGTTTGTGGTATAATGGGAACAACTTTTAAGAAACTTTATATTACCACAAGTACTTATAACAAATATGTTTTATACTTGTTAAAATATTATCAAGGTGTGTTTCGTCATTCTAAGCGAGGAGCTGCTATACCTCATTTGGATAAGCTTTTATTTGCTAATCTGATGGTAGGATTACCACCCATATCTGAGCAAGAGAGGATAGTAAATGAGATAGAAAAGATATTTTCAGAGATAGATATAGTAAAGAAAAATCAAGAGGAATTAAGTAAATTAAAAGATGGCTTAAAAAACAAGATACTTGATTTAGCCATTCGGGGAAAATTGGTTGAGCAAGACCCCAATGATGAACCAGCATCGGTACTATTAGAGAAAATCAAGGTAGAAAAAGCAGAGCTTGTAAAACAAGGAAAAATCAAGAAAGACAAGCATGAAAGCGATATCTTCAAAGGAGCTGATAATCGCCATTATGAGAAGATAGGTCTTGAGACCAAAGATATTACTGATGAAATCCCTTTTGAAATTCCAAACAATTGGGTGTGGGTAAGATTAAAGGATATTACAGCGTCAATTAGAGATGGAAGCCATAATCCCCCTGAAGGAATATCTTTTAGTAAATTTCTTATGTTAAGTTCCAAAAACATAACTAATGATAAAATTAGTTTTGATAACCCACGTTATCTATCTGAAGAGGACTTTAAGCAAGAAGACAAAAGAACAGATATTCAAATAGACGATATTTTATTAACAATTGTCGGTAGTATTGGTCGGTGTGCAAAGGTAAATTTTGAAAACAAAATAACCATACAAAGGAGTGTTGCAGTCATTAAAATATCATCATTACCGATTTTCTTGGATTTTTTAGTGCTTTTATTGCAAAGTTATAATAAGTTCTTTGAAGATAGAGCCAAAGGAACTGCTCAATTAGGAATTTATCTTAATACTTTATCTTTAACATTACTACCTTTGCCTCCATATAATGAACAAAAAAGGATAGTGGAAAAAGTTAAATTATTAACATCAACACTTAAAAATTTATAGATTTGTAGTAATCTTAAGCAATATTGATAATTTCTCTATAAGGCGTTTTTGTTCATTAAGAGGCGGGAGAGGTATTAAACCCTTTTTCCCATCTTCTGTTCCTAGTCGTGGCATTTTAACACCATATGTTAATTGATTAACATATTGGTAGAAATAATGTGATTTAAGGCAATGTTGTAGATATATAGCATTTATGCCGTAATAAGCTCTTAGTGGGAGTATTTCAGAAGTGCAAACACCATTTTCATCTGCTACAACAACTTTATTCAAATATGGACGAAGCTTGCTATATAAAACATCTCCTTTCTGAAATGTCTTTTTAGTGCTTTTAAATGGCTTGTCTTTTATTCTGTTTTTACATAAAATTTTTGAAGAATCTTTTTCAATATCTTCTAAGTCTAAAATCCAAAGATTTTTATCGCATTCAGAATATGTAACAGCTTTAGTTTCACCATAATTAACAATATTACCCAATCTTACCCACACCCAATTGTTTGGAATTTCAAAAGGGATTTCATCAGTAATATCTTTGGTCTCAAGACCTATCTTCTCATAATGGCGATTATGGTACGAAAAAGGAGTGCTAAAAAGCACTCCTAATACTACCAATCAATTATATCATTTACTATTTTTTGCTGTTCTGTGCTTGTTCTTCGCAAATAAATCCTTGTTGTTTCTATACTTTCATGCCCCATAAGGTCTGCAAGTAATGAAATATCATTAAATCGGTTCAAAAAGTTTTTAGCAAAACGGTGTCTAAATGAGTGAGGATAGACAACTTTTCTATCTATACCGTATTTGTCTGCAATTACCTTTAATTGTCCAGCAATTCCTCTCGGTGTTATCCTTTCGCCAAATCGGTTGAGAAATATAAAACCAGATTTCAAATTCCTTTCTTCAAGCCATTTTAACGCTTCTGTTTGCAGTTTTATAGGAATGTATATTCTACGCAATTTGCCACCTTTGGAATATAGGTCTAAATATCCTATTTTGATATGTTCTGCCTTAATTTGCACCAATTCGCTTACACGAGCACCAGTTGCAGCCATAAATCTGATTACAAAATACCAAAACTTATCATATCGCCTTAATTTCCTTTTCAGGTATTCATAGTCCGCTTCACTGATTACATTTTCAAGATAGTTCTTGGTTTGGACTTTAATCGTTGACAAGCGATATTGTTCCTTTTGGATACTTTCCAAATAGCAATTTACGCCCCGTATTCGTAAATTCACGGTCTGCGGACGATAGTTTTCAATCAAATACATCTTATAATCAAGCAGTTTCTTCTTGGTTAGGTATGAGATGTCATACATTTTATTCAGTTGATTGAATGTAAAAAGGTATGAATTGATAGTGTTCTTTGAAAGATTTTGATTGATTAAATATTGTTTAAATTCTTTTTTCATTAAAGTTCTCCTATTAAAATTAAATGGAGACCTTATTTTATTATGCATTTAATCGGTTAATTTGTAGCAGTTAATCGCCATTATGAGAAGATAGGCTCTGAAACTAAAGATATCACTGATGAAATCCCTTTTGAAATTCCTAATTCATGGTCTTGGTGCAGATTGGATACTATATGCCAAGTAAATCCACGCAATACAGTTAATGATGATATTAAAGCTTCTTTTATTCCAATGAATATGATACAAGATGGTTTTCATAACAAACACACATTTATAATAAAGAAGTGGAAAGAAATAAAAAGTGGCTTCACTCATTTTATGAACAAAGATATAGGGGTAGCAAAAATTACTCCCTGCTTTGAAAATAGAAAATCCGTTATATTTACTGATTTAATGAATGAGGTTGGTTCAGGGACAACTGAATTGCATATATTAAGACCATATTCAGAAATATTACCAGAATACATTCTACTTTTATGTAAAACAGAATATTTTATCAGTAACGGTATTAAAAACTTTACAGGAACTGCAGGGCAACAAAGAATTAGCACCCAATTTATTAAAAGTTTTTTGTGCTCGTTACCGCCTTTTAATGAACAGGAAACAATAGTATGCAAAATTTCAAGAATATTTAACAACATAGAAAATCTATAAATTTTCAATATAATTGTTTATTTGTTTTATCTTGGCAACAATTCTTTCTTGTTCCTTTACGGAAGGTATTGGAATAAGATATTCTTTCACACTAGTTAATGATAACTCCTTTTGATTAGTGCTACCATCACAAATATCTTCTATACCTATTTGAACTTGAGGCGATGATAAGTAATAATATATATATTGACTGTTAACAGAACATAACCTTATTACGGTAACATGAGAATCGGCTACAGCTATTTTATAAGGATTTAGTTTATCGTAATATATAGCTAATCTACCAACAGTTCCTGTTCCCGTAGAATTCCATAAAATGTCCCCATCAATAAGAAGTCTGTCTTCAGAATATGAAGATAAACTATCTTCTTGTATAAATTTTGCTTGTTTTATATCAAATATTTCCCACTTATTACATTTTTGAGAAATAACCGGTATTTTCATTATTTCAGAATATTTAGGAGATTTACCTCTTTGTATATATTTGCTAATACTTCCTAATCTTACCCATTCCCAATTTTCAGGAATATCAAAAGGGATTTCTTCGGTTATATCTCGGACTTCGGAACCTATCTGCTCATAATGGCGATTATCAGCTCCTTTGAAGATATAGCTTTCATGCTTGTCTTTCTTGATTTTTCCTTGTTTTACAAGCTCTGCTTTTTCTGCCTTGATTTTTTCTAACAGCACCGATGCCGGTTCATCATTGGGATCTTGTTCCACCAATTTACCTTTAATTGCTAAATCAAGTATTTTGCTTTTTAATCCATCTTTTAACTTACTTAATTCCTCTTGATTTTTCTTTACAACATCTATCTCTGAAAATATCTTTTCTATCTCATTTACTATCCTCTCTTGTTCAGATAATGGAGGAAGTGGTATTAAAAGTTCTTTTATTTTGTTAATACTAACTCCGCCAATAATTCCAGAAATATTTTCCTTAAACATATCAAAAAAGTATGGAGATTGCAGAAAATAATATAAAAATCTTGTTTGATTAAGATATTGATGGAAATTACATAGTTTATTCCCAAAACAAACTTTTTGAGATAAGATAGCAATTTTACGACCTGCTGAACCACCTTCTATGCAAAGCAATATATCTTCCGGATATGCAAATCTAAATTTTTCTTCATTGTAAGGAATTTTGACGCCATTTTCATAAGTTATGGTATTGTCAAATCCTACATCTTTTGTCCCTATATAATTAAAACCGCACGAAATATTGGTATATTTTGATTTTTTTACATTTTCTGAAATACTGTTTCCTGTATATGTATCGCATAAACACTTTATTTTCACCCATTCCCAATTTTCTGGAATTTCAAATGGGATTTCGTCAGTAATATCTTTGGTTTCAGAGCCTATCTTCTCATAATAGTTGTTATCAGCTCCTTTATAGATGTAGCTTTCTTTTTTATCTTTCTTAATTTTTCCAGCATTAACCAAGGCTTTTTTTTCTGCTTTGATTTTTTTTAAAAGCTCCGAAGCTGGTTCGTCACTTGGATTTTGAGGAACTAACTTGCCTTGAATAGCAAGGGTTAATACTTTTTGTTTTAATGCGTCAATAGCGTCCATTATTCATCAATCTCCGTAATAAGGGTTTCAAGTTCGGATACGGCTGTCGCTATATTATTGCTTTTTTCTTTTACCAAATTAAAAAGGTCTGCTAATGAATAATCTTTATATTCATCTTCATCATTTTTAATCCAAGTAATATCAAGCCCAGTGTTAGTTCGCGTAATTAAATCATCATATGAAAACTTTTTCCAACGGCCATTAGGATTTGTCTCTGACCAAGTCTCTTTTCTTTCTGAAATGTTATCAGCATTATAGCAAGCTACAAAATCATCTAAATGACTGCGTTTCATAGGATTGTTTGCTAATGTATGTTTAATACCTGTCCTGTAATCATAAATCCACAATTCTTTAGTCTTCGAGCCTTTAGTGAAGAATAAGACGTTTGCTTTAACACCATTAGCATAGAAAATACCTGTTGGAAGTCTTAAAATTGTATGTAAATTAAAGTCATTTAATAGTTTTTTACGAATTATTTCACCGGCACCAGCTTCAAACAAAACATTGTCTGGCAAAACAACAGATGCTCGCCCACCATCTTTTAACATTAACATAATATGTTGTAAGAAGTTTAATTGGTTGTTGCTTGTTGAAGCATATAAATCACTACGCATTGCAGAAATATTGGATGCACCTTGAGGTCTTGTTCCAAAAGGAGGATTAGCAAGAACAATATCCACCAATTCTTCAGGTTCTTTTTCTAGTGAATCTTGGCAAATTACAGGACTTTTATCAATGCCTATGCCATGTAAGTATAAATTCATTGAAGCAAGTGTCACTACTAACGGCGTATTATCCACTCCATGCAAGGATTTATTTTGTAAAAAGTCCTGTTTGTCTTTATTAACTGATTGTTTTTTCATATATTCAAAGGCAGAAAGTAAAAAACCGCCTGTACCACAAGCAGGATCACAAATAGTTTCACCTATAGTCGGATTGGTTACATCTACCATTGCATTGATTAAAGCCCTAGGCGTAAAATATTGTCCTGCTCCACTTTTCTTATCTTGTCCGTTTTTTTCCAAAATACCTTCATAAATAGCACCTTTAACATCACCATCCATTGATAGCCAATCTTCTTCATCTATCATAGATATGATTTTTTTTAAATTCACAGGCTTACTGATAGCATTTTTTGCCTTTACAAATATCGTACCAATCAAATTGTTCATTTGGGAAAGATTTTTCAATATTTCTTCATATTGAGTGATAAGCTCTAAACCATCATATTCTTTCAATTTATCCCATCTATATTCTTCAGGAATACTACTGTCATAGCCTAACTCTGTCATTTCATAGTCCATTTTTAAGAATAATAAATAGGTTAATTGAATAATATAATCTGTAAATCCTACACCATCGGCCGCTAATACATTAGCTATTCTCCATACTTTTGATACTAAGGTTTGTTCATTTTTGCTATCTGCCATTTAAAATCTCCTATGCAGCTAATATAAAGTGCGATAAAGTTGCTAAAGTATTACTTACACTATCTAAAGAGCCAAAAGCTTTTTTAGATTGAGCAAGTAATTGAATATTTGATTGTCTCATTTCTTCTATTGTTAAAGAACCATTTGATGCAATGTATTGTGCTATTTGCAGGGCGATACTTCTTTGCAACTCTGTCAGAGGTTGCAATCTTTGTTTTTGGCCACACCATAATTCAAAGTTTCTCTGCAGCAAAGCCACAAAACTATTCAATTCTTTTGTTGTATGAAAAGCATATCTCACTAAACTAATAAGATTGGTTAGAGCCTCTTTTTGTTCTTTTGTTGTCAGTTTTGCTACATTTTTAGGTTTTAAAATTGAATAAGAATTCCATAAAGTTGCAATCTTAAATTTAGGACTACGCTCTTTAAGTTTTTCTGCCAAATCCTTTAATAAATCATAAGTAATCGCATCACTTGTATCATTGTAAATAATTCTTAAAGCTTCGATACTGTCTTTGTTTTCTTTAACATACTTTTCAAAAGCTTCTGTTGTTTCTTTTGCTTCTTCATTCGAAAAGCCTTGATAAACGAGTTGGTCTTCACCTTCAGTTAAAATGGTAATAAACCCTGCATTAAGCTCCATCAAATATTCACGAGCATCTGGGTGTTCTGCTAAATTAGCAACTAATTGTTTTCTTTCCAAATTTGGAAGATTAACATCTTCAAAAGGTGGCAATGTATGCTTTTCAAGAGCTTCGTAGAAATTTATTGCTAATTGTTTCATTTCAATTTTAGCTAAATTTTCAAATTTTTCTTTCTGTTCCTCGGATGATTTTTTGTTAATGCGAGATATTTTTCCGGCCAAAATCCTTATATATTCATCAGGAATATTGCCGTGGGTAATTTCTTCTAAAAGTTCTTTCAAGTGTTTTATTTTGTTATTACCACCGTCTTCTGTGACTGGAATTACTTTTTCGTGTTCTGTAACACCAACAGCATCTATTAAATAGAATAAATCTTTGGTATCAGCATTCGGTGTTACATTTTTTAACTGTTCATCGCCAATTGTTCGACAACCACGACCTTTCATTTGGATATATAACGGTTCTGAATTTACATCACGCATAAACATAACCACTTCTAACGGCTTAACATCTGTACCAGTTGCCACAAGAGTTACTGTAACAGCTATTCTAAAATCTTTTTCATTTCTAAACTGGCGAATAAGCTCATTGCTATTACCTGCAGCACAAGTAATTTTCTTTACAAAATTTGGAGATTGGTTAGGAAAAACTTCTTTAACCATCTCAATAATACTATCAGCATGCTTATCTCTTTGTGCAAAAATCAAAGTCTTTGGAATATATCTAAAATCAGGTTCTCTGTTTGGATAAAGTTCACTATAAATTGCATTTTTGTAAGTTTCCAATACTAACTTTATTTGAGCTTGGTCTATAACTGCCCTATTAAGTTCTTTTTTCTTATAATTACTATCTTCTTTCACAACCTTTATTTTATCTGTATTAGTATAATTGGTATGCTCTATAAATTTTTCACCAGTATGGATAGTCCCACCTTCTTCAGTAACTTTTGTTTTTATTCTATATGTGCGATAATCAACATTGATGCCATCAGCAATAGACTTCTCTGTTGTATAATTTACAACGCAATTGTTATCAAAAAATGCTAAAGTTTCAGGAACAGGTGTTGCTGTTAAGCCTATAATTCTTGCTGTCGAGAAGTAGTTTAATACTTTTCTCCACTTACCATAAATTGACCTATGGCACTCATCAACAATGATTAAATCAAAGAAATCTTCAGGGAGTTTTAAATCGCTACCTAATTCTATTTCTTCTTGGCTTATACTTGTTTCATCAAATTCAATAGCTTCATCATCATCATTATCTGTTATTTCTTGTCCTGTTATAGCAGAAAATAGCCGTTGAATAGTTGAAATGATTACATTTGCATCAGTTGGAATATTTTGAGATTTTAATCGTTCCGTTAAATAAATTGAATTAAAAGTATCTCCAGTTTCAGTGAGCTTATAAGAGCTAAATTCTCCTTCCGCTTGTAATCCTAAATTGTTTCTATCAACCAAAAACAATACTCTCTTTACAGGGGTGTATGATAAGAAACGATATGCAGCTGTACAAGCCGCATAAGTTTTTCCTGAACCTGTGGCTAAAACCATCAAAGCCTTTCTGTATCCTTGTCTAAAGCTCTGTTCTAGTTTTGTAATTGCCTCAATTTGACAGTCTCTTAAACCATTTTTAGGAATTATAGGAAGCCCTGCAAAATATGACTTAAGGTTAAGCATTTTTGCAATTTCATAAGGGGTATGAATTCTTTGAATTTCAGTATATTCATTCTTTTCATTTACACATTTATAGACTAGCTCTTTACCATTTGACAAATAAATAAGCGGCAAAGGCTTTTGCCAAGTTTGATACCAATCTAATAGCTGATGAGTATAGTTTTCCGCTTGTTCTGCAACAACATCGGACAATGCTTTTTCTGCTCTCTTTGCTTCCAAAACACCTACGGCTTTTCCTTCAAGAAAAAGTAGATAATCTGCTTCGAGATTGCCTTTCAATAGGCCTTCTTCAATAGCTACTGCGGATACAGTGGGATTATAATGTTTTCTATCTACCACTTCCCAGCCAGCTTCCTTGAGCATTTTATTTATTTTTAGCCGAGATTTTTGTTCTGGTGTCATTTTAATCTTCCGATAATTGCAATTATAAGAAGTATTGTTATCAAAGATTTCTAAAGAATCAATAAAAAAAGATGATTTTTTTTACAACAATTATTTTAGGAATTTCTAAATTTTTCTCATATAAAAGAGTTTATAGAATAAAGGATTTTTATAACATATTTAAATAAAAGTAATTTATATTATAAAACTAAAAAACATAATTTATTACAATCACTTCCCTTCCATTTCCTTAGCAAGTTCGGAAACAAGTTTCCAGTTCTGGCTTTTATAGGCTTCTAACAAGGGGAGATAGTAGCGAGAATTTTTGCCTTCTCCTATATATGGTATTCTTCTGACGCCACCGGCTTTATCTTCTTTTCGCATAGCCAGCAAGGTTGTATAAGATATGCCTAAAAATGCCGCCGTTTGTTTAATATTCAACCAATTTGAACGAGCGGCAATATCAAACGCATCTTTATTGATTTTGGCTTCGGCGGCCTCAATTCCTATATTCTTTTCATAAAATTCAGCTTCTCTGCCATATCCGTTTTTGTACAAAGCCACCGTAAAACTCTTAAATCCGTCTTTAGTTGCTTTATTCATAAATGGCGAGAAACTCAAATTTTTCCAAATCAATTTGCTTCCCATTTCCGTATTCTTAAAACTTAC
>CALXVZ010000022.1 GCA_944392235.1 uncultured Alphaproteobacteria bacterium | reverse complement strand
GCGTTTTGTCATTCTCACCGCTATAAGCTTTACTGAACCACGCGTCTAACGCGTGGTTTTCGGAATACAATAAAAAAAGGGGGAAGACCCCCTTCTAAAATTCAACGCATTACTTTTTCTCAGGAAGAACATTTCCATCCAAGCTAAAACGTTCAACATCAGCATTATTACGCAAATCTTCAAAAATCTTAGCAATAACCTGTTGAGTAACCATATTCTTCAATTGAGGTTCAACTTCTTTCAATTCCAAAGGTTTAGAAGCTCTAATATCTTCAACTAAAATTACATGATAACCAAATTCTGTTTTAACAGGAGATTTCGAAAATTCACCTTTATCCATACTGAATGCAGCTTTAGAAAATTCAGGAACCATCATATCCTCAGTAAAGTAACCTAATTCTACTTGATCTTTTGAATATTCATTAGCTAATTTAACAAAGTCCTCACCTTTTTTCAACTTAGCAATAACTTCTTTAGCTTTATCTTCAGAATCAACAAGAATATGCTTAGCTTTAATTTCTTTCTGGCTTTCAAACTTTGCTTTATAATCATTATACAAATCTTGAACAGCTTGATCTGTAACTTTTTCATCAACTAACTTTTCAAGATACAATTTACGAGCTAAATCTTCCTTAGCTGTTACTAATTGTCTCTGATACTCAGGAGTCTCTTCAATTTTAGCAGCTTTAGCAGCTTGATAAACTAATTTACTATTAACAAAAACATCCAAAGTTTTAGCATAAAATTCTTCGAAAGGAACTTTATCTTGAATTTGAGGATGATCAGCATAGCTTTGTTTCAAATCATTAACATAGATAATTTCACCATTAACTTTTGCAGCAACACCTTTATCAGCCCCTGCGTTAGCATTGTAAACTTTAAAAGATACAAAAGAAGCAACGGCTACAACAATCACAGCCACAGCAGAGATTGTAAAACCTAAGATTCTCTTCGTCATAAAAACCTCCAAAATAAAAAATTATTCATACTCACTACATGATATATACTTAAATATAAAATAATCCAAGTATTTTTTAATTAGCGTTTATAACTTCTGTTGATAGTATTGACTTTATTAGATAAAAACACTAAATGTAGCAGAAAGATACATATTATATATAATAAGGTAAGGATAATGTTAGCAGAAATCGCACGCAAAATTTTTGGCACAGCCAACAATAGATTCATAAAAAAACAATACAAAATCGTAGAACAAATCAATGCACTTGAAAAAGATTTCATAAATTTAAGTGATGAAGAATTACGCAATAAAACTTTAGAATTTCGTTCTCGCCTAAAAGAAGGTGAAACTCTTGATGATATTTTGCCAGAAGCTTTTGCCACTGTAAGAGAAGCTGCCAAAAGAACATTAGGTCAAAGACATTATGATGTTCAGTTAATCGGAGGTATTGTTCTGCACAAAGGAATGATTTCCGAAATGAAAACTGGTGAAGGTAAAACCCTTGTTGCTACATTAGCGGCCTATTTAAATGCGATAGAACAAAAAGGTGTTCACGTTGTAACAGTTAATGACTACTTAGCCAAGAGAGATGCTGAATGGATGGGACAAGTCTATCGTTTTCTTGGTTTAACTGTTGACTACATTGTCCATGAAAAAAATGATACTCAACGAAAAGAAGCATATAATGCTGACATAACCTATGCAACAAATAATGAATTAGGCTTTGATTACCTTAGAGATAATATGAAATTCTCTTTAGAAGAAAGAGTTCAAAGAGATTTCAACTATGCCATTGTAGATGAAGTCGATTCCATTTTAATAGATGAAGCAAGAACACCTTTAATTATCTCTGGTGCAGCAGAAGATTCTTCTGAAAAATACATCTTAGTAAATAATATAATAAAAAGCATAAATGCAAACGATTATGAAAAAGATGAAAAAGCAAAAAATGTAACATTAACAGAACAAGGTATGGAACATGTTGAACAATTACTAAAGAAAGCCGGTTTAATAACCGAAGGAGGCTTATACGATGTAAAAAATGTTCAACTAGTCAACCACGTTAACCAAGCTCTACGAGCAAACATTATGTTTACAAAAGATGTAGATTATCTTGTCCGAGATGGAAAAGTTTTGATTATCGACGAATTTACAGGCAGAATAATGGAAGGACGTCGTTATAGTGATGGCCTGCACCAAGCTCTAGAAGCAAAAGAAGGTGTTGATATTCAATCTGAAAATCAAACATTAGCTTCAATCACCTTCCAAAATTATTTCCGCTTATATCCAAAATTAGCAGGTATGACCGGTACAGCTATGACAGAAGAAACCGAATTCGGAGATATATATAATTTAGCCTGTGTTGAAATACCAACAAATCGTCCTGTAATTCGTAAAGATGAACATGATTGTATTTATAGAACAGAAAAAGAAAAATACAAAGCAATCATTGATACTATTAAAGAATGTCATGCCAAAGGACAACCTGTTTTAGTCGGCACAACATCCGTTGAAAAATCAGAAATAATAGCCAAATTGCTTAAAGAACAATCTGATATAAAATTTGAAGTATTAAACGCAAAACATCATGAAAGAGAAGCAGCGATTGTGGCAGAAGCAGGTGTTCTCGGAGCTGTAACCATTGCAACAAACATGGCTGGTCGAGGAACTGATATTCAACTTGGCGGTAACCCAGATATTACATTAAGAAAAAGATTAAAAGGCAATGAAACAGAAGAAGAAATTGCAAAACTAAAAGAAGAAATAAAGAAAGAGATTTCAGAAAACAAAGAAAAAGTATTGCAAGCCGGAGGTTTATATATACTGGGAACAGAAAGACATGAAAGTCGCCGTATTGATAACCAATTAAGAGGACGTTCTGGTCGTCAAGGAGATCCTGGAACATCAAAATTTTTCTTATCACTTGAAGACGATTTAATGAGAATCTTTGGTTCAGAAAGAATGTCAGAAGTTCTCCGTCGACTAGGATTACCAGAAGGAGAAGCTCTTGTTCATCCTTTTATCAGTAAAGCTTTAGAAAAAGCACAACAGAAAGTGGAAGAACGAAATTTCGACATAAGAAAAAGTTTATTAAAATATGACGATGTCATGAATGAACAAAGAAAAGTCATTTATGAACAAAGAAAAGAACTTATGTCATCAGATGATGTCTCTGAAACAATTATAGATATGCGTCATGACTATTTAACTAATTTAATAAATAGCATCATTCCAGAAGGAAGTGCTCCTGAAGAATGGGATATTGCTAAATTAAAACAAGATTTATTTAACACAACTGGGATAACATTACCTATTGAAGAGTGGGCAAAAGAAAATAATATTGATAGCATTGATATAACAGAGAGAGTAATCAAAGATGTTGATCAACAAATCTCAAATAAAAATGCACACATACCTTCAACAATCATTCATCTTGTTGAAAAAAGCATTGTATTACAAACATTAGATCAATTATGGAAAGAACATATAGCAACATTGGATTTAATGCGTCACACCATCGTTTTACGAGCATATGGTCAAAAAGATCCATTAAACGAATACAAAAAAGAAGCTTTCAATATGTTTTCAGACATGCTTGATGTATTAAAAGAAAGAATAACAATGATTGTTTGTCGCACAACAATCCAACAAAACAGCGATCAAGAAGTCAAAGAACAAGAGCTCCGCACCCAGAATCGCAAGATGGAAGCTGTTCATGAATCTCTTGAAAACAAGCAAGATTCTTCAGAAAGAAACAATATACAAAACATTGAAGAACATCCTGAATGGAAAAATATTTCAAGAAACAGCCCCTGCCCTTGCGGAAGTGGAAAAAAATATAAACACTGCCATGGAAAGGTTGCATAAATATAATGGAAAAGCCCTTATTAGAAATAAAACATCTATGTGCACGAGTAGAAGATAAAGAAATAATAAAAGATTTAAGCCTAACCATTAACGCAGGAGAAGTTCATGCCATAATGGGACCTAATGGAGCAGGAAAATCCTCTTTATCATACGTATTAAGTGGAAAAGATGGATATGAAGTTACATCAGGAAGTGTTACATTCAAAGGAAAAGACTTATTGAATATGCCTGCAGAAGAACGCGCAAGAGAGGGACTTTTTCTATCTATGCAATTACCTACAGAAATCCCTGGAGTTGTAATTTCAAATTTCTTAAAACAATCATTAAACTCTATATTAAAGCATAGAGGAAAAGAAGAGCTTGATACAATATCATTTATGAAGTTGTTAAGACTAGAAGCCAATAAACTAAACATTTCTCAAGAAATGCTAAAACGCTTCGTAAATGTCGGCTTCTCCGGTGGAGAGAAAAAGCGTTTTGAAACACTACAAATGGCACTATTAAAACCAGATTTTTGCATTTTAGATGAAATAGATTCCGGCCTTGATATTGATGCCCTTAAAACTGTATCTGATGGAGTAAATTCACTAAGAAATACCAACAATTCCTTTCTAGTTATTACTCACTATCAAAGACTATTAGACCATATACAACCAGATGTTGTTCATATATTTGCAGACGGACATATAATAAAAACCGGAGATAAGACTCTGGCAACACAATTGGAACAAAATGGTTATGCAGATTTCATTAAAGAAGAATAAAATGCAAGAACTTCCTTTAGTAAAAGATATAAATTTATATTTAGATGAAAAACCATCTGTATATGCCTTACGTCAAAAAGCAAGACAAGCTTTAGAAAAAAACAAATATCCAATAAAAAAAATAGAAGCATGGAAATATACAAACATACAACCTATTTTATCAAGTAATTTAAAATTTGAAAAAGAAGGACATATCTGCACTAATGAATGCTGTCATAATCATGAAAAAAGCTCAAAAATAGAAATTAGATTCTGTAATGGTAAACTACATATAGAAGAATATAATCTCCCTAAAGGATTAATAATAAAATCACTTCCAGAAGTTTTATATGAAGGTGAGTATAAACAATATCTTTTCAATAGTTTTGATATAGATAAACATCCTTTTGCTGCTCTTAACGGCATTTATTTAGAGCAAGGAATATGTATTTACGTTGAAAAAAATACAAAAATAACAGATCCAATAGAAATTATATATTCACAAAATAAAAGTAATGAAAATCAAATCCATATACATAATTTAATAATTCTCGAAAAAGGTGCATCAATAGAAATTTACGAAAAAAGTTCATCAAATAAAGTAAATACATATCTAATAAACACCATAAATGAAATTTATCTAAAACCAGATAGCTGCTTACATCATTATAAAAAACAAAATGACAGCAATAACAGCTATCATATAGCTCTAAATAGCATCAAAATACAAAGTAACGCATCATATAAACAATATTATCTATCAAAAGGAGCTCAAATAAGCCGTCAAGAAACAGCTATTGACTTGCAACAAAGTAAAGCATCCGCAGAAATATATACAGCTTATACAGCGCAAAAAAATTGCCTTACAGACATAACAACAAACATAAATCATTTATCGGAAAATACATATTCAAATCAATATGCCAAGGCAATACTTGAAGCTCAGTCTTCTGCAGTTTTCCAAGGAAAAATTCATATAGCGCCCGATGCTATAAAGACAGAAGGTCATCAACTACACAAAGCACTATATTTAAATGAAAATGCAGATTTAAATTGTAAACCTGAATTAGAAATATTTGCAGATGATGTTAAATGTTCACATGGAGCAAGTTGCGGAGAAATAGATAAAGAGCAACTATTCTATCTCACCTCAAGAGGAATAAGTAAAAAAGACGCAATAAATCTCCTTATTTCTGCCCATTTGCAAGAAATAATTTCCTTAATTCCTAACAAAGACATTCAGGAAGAATTTTCCTATTAATTCTTTTCAGAAAAGATATACCGAACCTGAAAAGAAAAAATAGAAATAAAAACACTAGCAATTACATAAACAATTGCATACAAAACGAAATCACCAACTAAAGCATTAAACCAAACAGGAAAGACCTCATTTTTCACAAAATAAAACAAAGACTGCCTAAAAATTAAAAGAAAGAATAAAAAATAAACAAAAAACCATCCTAAAGGTTTATATAAATTATCAAAAACAGGCCAAAATACAGTTTTAAAACAAGTCCATTTCTTTTCTTGTAAACAACGAACAAAAAGAAAAGAATGCAATAACAAATAGATAATCAAAATAACAGCTAACGACAAAACAAAGAAAATAAACAATTCTTCACGCCAATCAGGAACAGGAATTCTTGCCATTAAAACATAAATCAACCAAGACAAGCATCCCCAACACAAGATATAAAAAAGCATAAACAATACAGATTTCAGCTCTTTACCACCAAAAACAAAGCGAATATTTCCATCACATTCCGAAATATTATACCAATTAGTAATAAAAACACTCAAACAAATCAGATTAAGAACAATAGAAAAAACAAAAGAAATAAGATTGTCTGAACAATAATAAGTATAATTTTCAATACCCAAACCGCATAAAAAGTTATGCCCTAAAACATAAGAACAAAACACATTAAAAAGAGCCATAAAAGAAACAAGTAATAAAAATTTTCGCCTATACTTAAAAATTTGAGAAAAAGGATAAAGAATCCCCTTACCAAAAGGAATAATAACACCACCTTCATTATTAGCACATCTTATATTACTCATAAAAAAACTCCTTTAAATCTCTTTAACAGCAGAAACACCTGGAATACTTTTTAATTTAGTCAACATTGCACTATCAGAAAAGGCAAATCCACCATCTAATTCTATACGCACATCCCAATCATCCAATTCAGGCTCTAGATAAACTTTATTAAGCCCCCTAACATCTGAATATAATACTTTCTTAATTTCAGAAACAGCAGCAACATTGGCAACTTCAATAACTAATCCTTTAGCTTGTTCTGCAATAGCTTCATCAAGCGTTTTAACAGTATTAATCATAATGCGGGGATTCTCTTCCTCTGATTGTTTATTAATAGTAACTTTGACCAAAAGAGGACATCCTGAAGCGATTACATCCTCATATTTCGCAAGACCATCTGAAAAAAGCATCCCTTCAAAATTACCCGTAGTATCAGAAAGTCCCAAAAACGCATATTTATTACCACTTTTACTCAAGCGCTTTTGAAAATTTTCAACACATCCAGCAATATTCGCCTTAATACTATCCCCTACTCTAATATTAGCCATAACTTCCTGACAAGTTTTAACACCAAGTTTTTTCATACTATCTGCATAAACATCCAGCGGATGAGCAGATAAGTAAAAACCAATTGCTGCAGCTTCAAGTCGTAATTTCTCTAGATCTGGCCAATCAGGAGCATCAGAGAGTTTAACCTTAGAAGAATATTCTTCAGCTCCAAATAAAGAAGATTGCGCACTAGTTTTCATTTCAGTAGCAGAAGAAATATTTTTCAAAATAGTATCAATATTGGCAAACAATTTTCCTCTTTTTTTATCAATACTATCAAAAGCACCAGCCTTAATTAATTGCTCAAGTTGTTTGCGATTTAATTGTTTTGCATCGACCCTATTAATAAAATCTGAAATATCTTTGAATTTTCCACCTTTTTCTCTAGCTTCGACAATAGCGTTCATATTAGCTTCACCAACACCTTTTATTGCCCCAAGAGCATATCTCAACTTTCCATTTTGAACACTAAATTTAGCCAAAGACTCATTCACATCTGGTTTTAAGACATCGATTCCCATCGCTTTACATTCGGCTTTAAAACCGGCCAACTTATCAGTATTAGTTATATCAAGATCCATAACAGCACACATAAACTCAACAGGAAAATGCGCTTTTAGATAAGCCGTTTGATATGATACAAGAGAATAAGCAGCAGCATGGGATTTATTAAACCCATAAGAAGCAAACTTCTCCATCTGGTCAAAAATACTCTTAGCAACATCTTCATCGATTCCATTTTTAATAGCGCCTTCGGTAAACATAATACGTTGCTTAGGGATTTCATCGCGCATCTTTTTACCCATAACTTTTCTTAGTTTATCAGCACCACCCATAGTATAGCCACCCAATTCACGAGCAATCATCATAACTTGCTCTTGGTAAACCATAATACCATATGTTTCTTTTAAAATTGGCTCTAACTTAGGATGAAGATACTGAATTTCTTCTTCACCATGTTTACGCTTAATAAAGGTAGGAATATTATCCATAGGTCCTGGACGATACAAAGAAACAATAGCAATTAAATCTTCAAATCTATCAGGTTTAATTTGTTTATGAACATCTTTCATACCCGCCGATTCGAATTGGAAGACTGCTGTCGTTCTGCCATCTTGAAGCATTTTATAAGTTTCAACATCATCAAGAGGAACAGCTTCCATATCTAGATCAATTCCTTGAGCTTTTTTTATCCAATCAACTGCACGCTGAATTACCGTCAATGTTTTCAAACCCAAGAAGTCAAATTTAATCAAACCGGTTTCTTCAACAAATTTCATATCATACATAGTTACCGGCATATCTGCCCTTGGGTCCTTATACAAAGGAACAAGTTGTTCTAAAGGTCTATCCCCAATAACAACACCGGCAGCATGCATACCAGAATTTCTATATAAACCTTCCAATTTAATAGCAATTTCAAATAATTTATTCACTTGAGGATCATTTTGACGCAATTCTTCCAATTCAGGAACTTGCTCAAGAGCTTCAGGTAAAGTAGGATTCTTTCCTTGAGCTCCAGCTGGTATCATCTTAGAAATTTTATCAGCTTGAGAATACGGCATTTGTAAAACACGAGCAACATCGCGAATAACCGCCTTGGATTGCAATTTACCATAAGTAATAATTTGAGCCACATGGTCAAAGCCATATTTTCTCTGCACATATTCAATTGTTTTATATCGATTCTCTTGGCAAAAATCGACGTCAAAGTCCGGCATATTTACACGTTCCGGATTAAGAAAACGTTCAAAAAGCAAATCCAATTTTAAAGGATCAAGCTCTGTAACTTTCAAAGACCAAGCAACAATAGAACCTGCACCTGAACCACGTCCTGGTCCCACAGGAACACCATGTCCTTTGGACCACTTAATAAAATCTGACACGATTAAAAAGTAACCAGGGAATCCCATTTTTTTGATAACGCTAAGTTCATATTCAAGACGAGCATAATAACGTTCATCAATATCTGCTTTTTGTTCTTCTGTCATTCCCTCAAAATAAACGGCTTTTTTCAAGCGCTCATCTAATCCTCTATAAGCTTCTTCTGTAATAAATTCATCTTGAGTTTTACCTTGAGGACATTCAAAAATTGGCAATAATGGATTAACTTTTTTAGAAAGAAAATTACATAATTTAGCAATTCTGACAGTATTATTAACAGCCTCAGGAAGATCCGAAAATAATTCAACCATTTCCTCTTCAGAACGCAAGCGATTATTAATAGAAAACTTACGTCTATTTTCATTAGCAACATATTCTCCAGCAGAAATACAAACAAGAGCATCATGAGCTTCATACATGCTTTCATCTAAAAAGAAAACTTCATTTGTTGCAACAAGAGGAATATTATATTTATAGGCTAAATCAATAAAACTATTTTCCGTCTTTTTTTCTGCATCAAGACCTATACGAGAGATTTCCATATAAAGTCTATCGCCAAAAATTTCTTTCAATTTAACCGTAAAATTATCAGCTTCTTCTTTTCTGTTTTCGAGTAGCAAGCGTCCTATAGTTCCCTCAACTCCACCTGTAAGAGCAATCAGTCCTTCATTAAAGTTCTCCAGATTTTCCAAGGTTAACTGAGGCACCCATCCTTTTTCTGTATTATCCAAATAAAACCGTTTCATTAATTTCATAATATTACTATAGCCAGTAGCATTCATTACCAACAAAACAACTTTATCAGGTTCAAGCTCTTTACCTTTTGATTTCATAAGATCATCAGAATCAGTATTTCTTAATAAGAACTGACACCCTAAAATAGGTTTAATTCCCTCTTCTGAAGCATATTTAGAAAAAGCCTTACCACCAAACATATTAGCACTATCAGTAACAGCAACAGCCGGAATTCCCATATCATGCAATTTATGAATAAGGGTTGGAAGCATAATAGCTCCCTCAGCAAGAGAATATGCAGTATGAACACGAAGATGAATAAACTTAGGATCTTTCATAAAACCATCCAATCAAAAACCTTTAATAAACACAAGCTATCACAAACAAAGAAGAACTCAACAATTTTATAATATTTTATAGCAAAAAAGATACCCCCGCGTAAAACGCGGGGTTCTTCATATGCGGCTATAAGCCTTTACCACTGGCATCCCCTGAAC
>CALXVZ010000021.1 GCA_944392235.1 uncultured Alphaproteobacteria bacterium | reverse complement strand
AGCACACCATCGGTGTTAACTTTAGTCTCATGAGCTTCACCGGCAACATTAATCTGTCCCCCAGAAGAAACCTGAGATCTGTAGGAAAAACCTCCACTATCAATTTGTTGGATACCAGAGTCAGATATAATATTGTTATAGGCATAGCTGTCTTGACCAATAATTTGCAATCCACCTTTAATATTAGTTTCATCAGCCACACCACCATCTAAAATAGTCTGGGTTCCACCAGTGATAGTTCCATTAAGGTCTTGTCCATAAACTAACTGAGAGCCACTTTCAAGTAGAGTTTCTGAAGAAAACCCCCCACTTTTAACAATCATTTGTCCACCTGAAAGGACAGTATTTTCGGCATATCCAGAGCTATAAATATTCATAACACCATTGGTATTAATGATAGAAGAATAAGAGTCACCATAAACATTTTGTGTACCTGAGTTTATGATAGTATTATAAGCATCACCACTAACATTAATTTGCTGAGTTCCGCCATTAATTTGCGCATCATAAACTTTACCATACCGCTGAACTAATTGCGTTCCACCTTGAATATTCGCATTCTTATCTGTTCCGTAGACCGTTTCTGTACCTGAAGTTATAACAGTATCAACAGCATTTCCACCTTTATAAACAGTTAAAGTCCCACCAGAGACATTTGTTTGATAAGCGGATCCCCCATTATTAACATTTAAAGCTCCACCAGAAACATTTGTTTGGTAAGCAGATCCACCATTATTAACATTAATATTACCATTGTCATCAACTTTGGAAGAATAGGATTTACCAGAAATATCTTGTATCCCATCGTATATGACATTTGTATTATACGAAGTCCCGCCGACTTCGACTGTTTGCTGCCCATAAATAATACTATTATGAGAAACACCTCCAGATTGAAGATACTGTTTTCCATAAACAGTATAATTATCAGCAGTACCATAAACATATTGTTTTGTAATAGTAGAAACTTCTCCACCGGTTTGCGTCGTTCCAGCGGGAATAACATCATTAATCGCTTCAGCAGACAGAGGGAAAAAGGGAAGAGCAAACAAAAGGATACGATTTCTCATATATACTCCTATAAATTCTAAGGACATAACCGGAGGACTATAATTTAATCAATTATAAAAATAAATTCAAGTGATTAAATTGAAAATTGAACTATTTTCTATAAAGAAACACAAATATACCGTATATAGAAAAAAGAGCTTCCCCCTAAGAAAAAACTCTTTTTTCAAATAAAACTAAAATTATAAAGAATGAGTAGCGTTCATATTATTTCTAGCATGCTTATAAGCATCAAGAATAATTTTTCTGGCAGAGAGAGCTTGCTCTTTGGTTAGTGGTGATACTCCAAGCAGAGGATAAGGAATACCTAAATTTTGATATTTAGGAATAGCCATATCATGATAAGGAAGCACATCTAAAGCCACAACATTATGAAGCGTAGCTAAAAATTCCCCTAATTTTGCCAGATACTTTTCATTAAAGGTAATACCAGGCACAACAACATGTCGCACCCACATAGGCTTTTTAATCTGAGATAAATATTGAGCAAAATCCAAGATTGTTTTATTAGAATGTTTTGTTAATTTCTTATGTTCATCATCATCAATATGTTTGATATCAAGCAAGACAAGATCAGTAAATTCAAGCAAAGCATCCATTTTATCTGTTGCATCTTTATTAAAGAGTAAGCCTGAGGTGTCAAGAGCAGTATGAATACCTTTTTGATGAGCTTTTTTAAATAAATCGGTAACAAAATCCATTTGAAGCAAAGGTTCCCCACCGGTAACAGTAATTCCACCATGGCAAAATTCTTTAACACCGTCATACTGTTGTAAAATTTCATCAGCAGACATTCTTTGGTTTTCTTTTATTTCCCAAGTATCTGGATTATGACAATATAAGCACCTCAGAGGGCAACCTTGTAAAAAGACAACAAATCTAATTCCGGGGCCGTCAACAGTTCCGCAACTTTCAATAGAATGAATATTTCCTAAAATTTCAACCATAAATATCTCCAAGGACATAAGAAAAAAGCAAGATAAGTTATCTTGCTTTTTCCCAAAATAGATTAATTAACCATTAATAGAAGAATGGAATGTTCTGGAGATAACATCATCTTGTTGTTCTTTAGTCAACTTAATGAAGTTCACAGCATATCCAGAAACTCTCACAGTCAACTGCGGATATTTTTCAGGATGAGCCTGAGCATCAAGTAAAGTTTCTCTATTGAATACGTTTACGTTCAAGTGATGTCCACCTTTTTCAACATAACCATCAAGCAAATTAATCAAATTTTCTTCTTGCTGAGTAGCCATTTTCCAACCCTTTCAAAACAAATAAACCAATAGTAAAGTGACGTCACGTGAATAGCGACACAAAATAGTATACACTATTCACGCGCATTTGTCACTAATTTTATTTACAGGTACCTTCGCAACAACCGCAATCAAGTTGAATATCCAAATCACCCATAAATACTTCATCTTTACCCAAAGCATTAGGAATGATAGAGAAAGTATTAGAAATACCATCTTGAGCGTCATTGAAAGGTAATTTAGCCACAGAAGCCAAAGAAGCTACAGCCCCATGAGTATCTCTACCATGCATAGGGTTAGCACCTGGAGCCAAAGGAATACCAGCTTTTCTTCCGTCAGGAGTGTTACCTGTTTTTTTACCATAAACAACGTTAGAAGTAATAGTTAAGATAGACATTGTAGGAATAGAATTTCTGTAAGTAAAGTGTTTTCTAATCATGCCCATAAATTTCTTAACGATATTAACAGCGAGTTGGTCAACTCTGTCATCATTATTACCATATTTAGGGAAATCACCTTCAACTTCATAATCTACAACAACGCCATTTTCATCTCTAATAGTTTTAACTTTAGCATATTTGATAGCGGACAAAGAGTCAGCAACAACAGAAAGACCAGCGATACCTGTAGCGAAATATCTCTTAACATCTCTGTCATGCAAAGCCATTTGAGATCTCTCATAGCAATATTTATCATGCATATAGTGAATAATGTTCAAAGTATTGACATACAAACCAGCCAACCATTCCATCATATCCTCATAACGAGCCATAACTTCGTCATAATCTAAGTATTCAGAAGTAATAGGTCTGTATTTAGGACCGATTTGTTCTTTAGATTTTTCATCAATACCGCCATTAATAGCATAAAGCATACATTTAGCCAAGTTAGCTCTAGCACCAAAGAATTGCATTTCTTTACCAACAACCATAGAAGAAACGCAGCAAGCGATAGCATAATCATCACCATGAGTAACTCTCATCAAATCATCATTTTCATATTGAATTGAAGAAGTTTTGATAGAGATATGAGCGCAATATTCTTTGAAAGCATGAGGTAATCTCTTAGACCACAAAACAGTCAAGTTTGGTTCAGGAGCAGTGCCAAGGTTTTCCAAAGTTCTCAAATATCTGAAAGAAGTTTTAGTAACCAAAGGACGACCATCAACACCAACACCACCGATTGATTCTGTTACCCAAGTTGGGTCACCAGAGAACAATTCATTATATTCAGGAGTTCTGGCGAATTTAACCAATCTCAATTTCATAATAAAGTGGTCAATCATTTCCTGAGCTTGTTCTTCGGTAATAAGACCTTTTTTCAAATCTCTTTCGATGTAGATATCCAAGAAAGTAGAAGTTCTACCCAAGCTCATAGCAGCACCATTTTGCTCTTTAACAGCAGAAAGGTAACCAAAATACAACCATTGAATAGCTTCTTTAGCATTTTTAGCAGGTTTAGAGATATCAAATCCATAGATTTTGCCTAATTCAATCATTTCTTTCAAAGCTCTGATTTGTTCAGCAATTTCTTCTCTTAATTGGATTCTCTCAGGTGTCATTTCACCTTCTAAAGATTTAAACTGTTCTTGTTTATCTTGGATTAAGCGATCGATACCATACAAAGCAATTCTTCTGTAATCACCGATAATACGACCACGGCCATAAGCATCAGGAAGTCCTGTAATAATACCTGAGTGGCGAGCTGCTTTCATTTCAGGAGTATAAACATCAAAAACTCCTTGGTTGTGAGTTTTTCTGTATTTAGTAAAGATTTCAGAAATTTCAGGATCAACTTCATATCCATAGGATTTGCAAGAAGTTTCAGCCATTCTGATACCACCAAAAGGTTGCAAAGAACGTTTGAATGGAGCATCTGTTTGGAAACCAACAATAGTTTCGAGGTTTTTATCTAAGTAACCTGCACCATGAGATACGATAGAGGAAACCACTTTAGTATCCATATCAAGAACACCACCTTTTTCGCGTTCTTTTTTGCTCAAATCACAGCAGATATCCCACAATTTCTTAGTAGCTTCTGTTGGTCCAGCCAAAAAGCTTGCATCACCTTCATAGAGGGTATAGTTTTTTTGAATAAAATCTCTAACATTGATTTCTGTTTGCCATTTACCGCCAACAAAACCATCATAAGAGTTCATATTTTCTGAAGTTACTTCAGCCATTTTTATCTCCTTTTCTATGTTATAAAGTCAATAACATTTCATAAAATTTATATTAATGAAGCACACTTATAAAATAAGGAACAGATATTTACATTGGATATAAAAAAATCCAATATTTTTATAGTCGCCACAACTATAATCATTATTTTAATATTGTCAAATGAATAAAACAAACTTTACCCTTTTATTTAAAAACAAAGGGTATTAAGCTTAAAAAAGAAAGGTAATTGAGAGATAAGGAGAATATTATGAATCTGGATGAAGTAATAGCACAAAGAAGAAGTGTAAGAGAATATAGAGGAGATAAAGAAGTAACGAAAGAACAGGTAAGAGAGTTAATAAAGAGTGCACAGCAAGCTCCGTCATGGAAGAATTCTCAAACAGGACGATATTATGCTATATTTAATAAAGATAAGATGATGGAGGTTAGGGCGCAATTAGTAGAACAAAATCAAATTGTGACTAAGGATGTAAATGCAGTTATCGTATCGACATTTGTAAAAAATCGCTCTGGCTTTAATAGAGAAGGGCAAGCTGAGAATGAGTTAGGCAATGGCTGGGGCTGTTATGATTTAGGATTGCAGAATGCCTTTTTAATTTTAAAAGCAACAGATCTGGGAATAGATAGTATAATATTAGGTTTACGAGATGCCAAAGGGTTAAGAAGAGTGTTAAATATTCCAGACACAGAAGAAGTTGTTTCGGTTATAGCATTAGGATATAAAAAAGAAATAGAGATACTAGCTCCTAAACGCAAAGAGTTAGATAGTATTTTAACTGTATATGAATAAAATATAATAATCTAAAACAAAATATTTGAAAGCAAAACAAAGCGGGAGAAGTTAAATATCTCCCGCTTTAATGTATTAAAAAGCATAATATCCATTAACCATGCAAAGCATTAGATTTAACGCATAGTCCGTTTCAATTTAGGACGCCCACGTTTTTCAGCACGCTGATTAATTTTACGCAATTTAACATTTTCTTCATCGAAAGTTTCCCCGATAATAGCAAACATCATCGGAACAAAGAGAGTGGCAATAAAAGTGGATACAAGCATACCACCAACCATACCTGTTCCGATAGCATGACGGCTCGCCGCACCGGCACCTGTAGAAATAGCTAGAGGTAATACACCAAAAGTAAAAGCAAGAGAAGTCATAACAATCGGACGGAAACGAAGTTTAGCCGCTTCAATTGCCGCATCGACATAAGATAATCCTTCTTGAACTTTCATAACCGCAAATTCCACAATCAAGATAGCATTTTTTGCAGCAAGCCCTATAAGGGTAACCAGACCAACTTGAAAATATAAATCATTCTCAATTCCTCTAATCCAAACCGCAGCAAGAGCTCCTAATACGGCAAATGGCACAGAAAGAATAACCACAATAGGCAAAGACCATTTTTCATATTGAGCAGAAAGAATAAGGAAAATCATAATCAAACCAAATACAAAAGCTTGGGTAGAAGCTCCTCCGGTTTGTTTTTCCTGATAAGCGGAACCAATCCAAGACAAAGCGTAGTCAGAACCAAGCACTTGTTCTGCAACTTCTTCCATTGCTTTAATAGCTTGTCCGGAAGAATATCCTTCAGCAGGATCTCCAAGAACTTTTGCCGCAGGAAAGATATTGAAACGGTTTACAAGTTCAGGACCAGTAACTCTTTCAACTTTAATCAAGGTAGAAAGAGGAACCAAATCACCATTATTTGATTTTACAAAAACATATCTTAAATCATCAGGAGTTCTGCGGAATTTGGATTCTGATTGCAAAGTAACACGGAAATTACGTCCAAGATAGGTGAAATCGTTAACATAAAGACTTCCAAAAGTTGCCTGCATAACAGAATAGATACTATTAATCGGAACATTGAGCATTCTCGCCTTTTCACGATCCAAATCAATACGATATTGAGGAGTGCTGACAGAAAATGTCGTTTTCACATCAGCGAGTTCCGGACGTTTATTAGCAGCTTCAATAAATTCCTCAGTTTTCGTCATAAGCTCCTGAGAACTTTTACCGGCTTTATTCTGAATATAAGCTTCAAACCCACCGGTAGTGCTCATCCCCATAATAGGCGGCATACTAAAAGCATAAGCAATACCTTCTTTTTGGCTCATTCCAATACCAGAATATTTCAAGGCCAAATCCTGAGCGGATTGTCCGACACCTTCACGCAAGTTCCAGTCTTTAAGAGTAATAAAACTAATACCGGAATAGGTGTTCTGACTTGCAGAAAGCATATTATAACCATTAATTGTCAAGAAATCTTGCACATTAGGGTCTTGTCGAATAATATCCCCAACTTTGCCGGTAAATTTTTCAGTTCTAGGCAAAGAAGAAGCTTCCGGCATAGAATAAGCCATTAGAAGATTACCCAAATCTTCATTAGGCACCAATCCTGTAGGAACGATTTTAAAGAGTGCCAAAATGCCAAGTAAAACAGCTAAAAATCCGGCAATAGCTTGTTTACGATGATGAAGGAAATATCGCACTCCATTAAGATACCATTCTGTAGCTTTCTCGAAAAATGTATTAAACCATTGGAAAAAACGCATAGGTTCACGACTATGTTTTTTGTGTTTAATAATAAGAGCGCACAAAGACGGGGTCAGGGTTAAAGCAACCAAAGCAGAAATTAACACTGAAACGGCAATTGTAACAGAAAATTGTTTATACATCACCCCAGTCATACCACCAAGGAAGGCTATAGGCAAAAATACGGCAGATAGAACAAGAGCAACGGCTACAACCGGTCCTGATACTTCCTGCATAGCTTTAATAGCCGCTTCTTTCGGAGAAAGATGCTCTTCATCCATTAAACGTTCCACATTTTCCAGCACAATAATCGCATCGTCAACAACGATACCAATAGCAAGGATCAAACCGAACAATGTCAGTAAGTTTATAGAGAAGCCCAATAGATACATGCCGGCAAAAGCTCCGATAATAGAAACCGGAACCGCAAGAATAGGGATAAGGGTTGCCCGCATATTTTGTAAGAAAAGATATACGACAGCAATAACAAGGAGAACTGCTTCAAAAAAGGTATGAATAACTTCTTCGATAGAAACTTCAACGAACAAAGTTGTATCATAAGGAATATCATAAGTAATTCCTTGAGGAAAGCGCTTAGAGAGCTCAGCCATTTTAGCTTTAACTAAATTAGCAGTTTCAAGAGCGTTAGCCCCTGGTTGCAGATAGACGGCAAAAGCGACAGCCGGTTCACCATTAAAAGTAGAGGAAACGCTATAATCTTGAGCACCAAGTTCAATACGAGCGACATCTTTTAAGCGGAGCATTCCTCCATCTGCATCACTTTTTAGGATAATATTTCCAAATTCTTTCTCATCAACCAACCGACCTTTAGTATTAACGGAATAAGTATACGGCATTTCCTTATCCATTGGTTCTTGACCAAACTGTCCGGCAGCGAATTGAGAGTTCTGTTCTTGAATAGCTGCAATAACATCTTGAGGCGTCATATTATAATCGGCAAGTTTATCAGGAGAGAGCCAAATACGCATAGAGTAATCTTGAGAAGCGAATAAAGAAGCACTCCCCACGCCTTTCAAACGTTTAATTTCATCTAACACATTTAATAAAGCGTAGTTAGAAACATATACCGTATCATAAGTATCTGTTGTAGAGCGCATAGTAATAACCTGCAAGATGGAGTTAGATTTTTGCTCTACAGTAACACCGAGTTTAGTAACTTCTGAAGGCAATTTAGACGTAGCCATCTGCACTTTATTATTAACATCAATTGTAGCCTGATCTGGATCTGTCCCGATATCAAAAACTACGCCCAATGTCAGATACCCTGAAGAAGTGGCATTAGAATACATATAAATCATATTCTTAACGCCATTAATTTCTTGTTCAAGCGGAGCGGCAACTGTATCAGCCAAAACTTCCGCGGTAGCACCTGGATAGGTGGCAGTAACTTGGATTTCGGTTGGAACAATATTAGGATATTGTTCGACTGGTAAAACTTTCATAGAAACCAAACCAGCAAGAACGATAATAAGAGAAATAACCGTTGCAAAAATCGGCCTATCAATAAAGAATTTAGAAAACATTATAACCTCCTAAATTATTGAGCCTGAGCTGGAAGTTGCTGAGCTTCATCAGAAGCATTATCAGTTTCATCAGAAACTGTTTGAGATATAGGAGCAGCATTGGTTGTTTCAGAATTTGAAGCTTCAAGAGAAGGTTTAACATATCCTTGAACAGCAGGATTATCGGCAGCAGGTTGAGAAGCGTTAACAATAACAGGAGTAACGGCAATTCCTGGACGAACTTTCAACAATCCACTAATAACAATTTTATCATTAGCATTAAGTCCAGTATCAATAATCCATCCGCCATCTTTTGTAGTTAAACCGGTATTAACACTGACCATTTCAACAACATTTTGTTTATTAACACGATAAACATAGGCCCCATTAGCTCCTTGCATAACAGCAGTTTGAGGAACGATAAGAGCATCAACTCTGGTTAAACCTTCCATAACTAGTCGCAAGAACTGTCCAGGTCGTAATTTTTTATGAGGGTTAGCAAAAACAGCACGGAGTTTAGCTGTTCCAGTAGCTCGATCTATATTAGGAGTAATGAAGTCAATTTTTCCATCTTCTTCATAAAGGGAGTCATCACCTAATTTAAGCTTAGCACTAATATCTTTAGAGTTATATGGATTAAGGATTTTACCGCTATCAACCATATTTGTAAGAGCCATTAATTCATTTTCGGAAACAGAAAAGATGACATAAATAGGATCAAGTTGCGTAATACTTGTTAAAAGCCCCGCTTCACCGGTAGTAGAGATAAGACTACCTTCAGATTGAGCTTCCATACTTGTTTTACCGCTAATAGGAGCCGTAACAGTAGTATAATCAAGATTAAGTTGAGCTGCATCGACTTCAGCTTCAGCCAATTGAAGAGAAGCTTTAAGAGAGTCGGCATTAGCTATAGCTTCATCGCGAGTTTTTTCGCTAGCATAACCTTGTTTAAATAACTTTTCGGTTCGAGCCAATTGAGTTTCTGCATTTTTGAGTTCTGCTTGAATTTGAGCCAGCTTTGCTTGAGCTTGTTTTAGGGCAACTTTATAAGGTTCAGGATCAATTTGGAACAAAACACTACCTTCTTGAACTTCAGAACCCTCGACATAATTACGTTTCAGTAAAATACCACCAACTCTGGCACGCACTTCTGTTTCTTTAGAGCCCTGAGCTCTTGCTGCAAATTCAAAAGCAAGAGGAACATTCTGTGGAAGAAGTTGCACAGTTTCGACCTGAGGTGCTTGGACTTGCACCTGTGCATTGCTATTATTTTCTTCATTACAAGCGCAAAGCGAAAGCATCAAAAGAACCGCTGTGCTGATTTTAAATTGTTTAAGCATCATACCCCCGATGAATAAAAAAAACAAACATTCAAGCCTATATATAATGATTATTATAAAGTTGCTAAAAATATATAGGCAACAATCGTCTTCAATTTAATCCTATTGAGAAAAATTTCCATCATTTTTGATAAGTTATACTTATTTACCTCTTATTATAATTACAAAAAACGTATGTATAAATGTTAAAAATATAAAAAGACTTCCTTTCTGTAGAAAAAGGAAGCCATAATTAAATTACTTGAAATTTCTTTGTATGTATCGGTGAATAGTCAACCAAGAACATCCAAGACTTCGAGCTATTTCCGCTTTGGTTAAGCCTTTTTCTACTAATCTTTTTATTCTATCATGTTCTTTTTGGAGTTTTTGATAGGAGGTACCATAAGGGCGACCAAGATGTTTTCCTTCATCTTTAAGCCGTTGAAGAGAAAGTCTGGTACGTTCAGATATTAGTTGACGTTCAATTTCACTGGCTAAACTAAAGGCAAAAGCTAAGACTTTGGATTGAATGTCAGCTCCTAATCTATAATTTTCTTTTAAGGTCCAAATTTGGCAATCTTTTTCCAAGCATTTTTGTAAAATCCCCATAACTTCAAGCAGATTTCTACCTAATCTAGATAATTCTGTTGCAATGAGAATATCACCTTTTTTAAGCTTTTTAAGAAGTTTTCCTAATTTACGATCATGTAAAGGTTTTCGTGAAGAAATGACTTCTTGAACCCATTTATCAATAATAATTTCTTGTTTTTGAGCAAATAATTCAATTTCGTGATGTTGATTTGCCGTATTTTGATGGTCTGTGCTGACCCTTATATATCCATATATCATAATTAGTCCTTATAAATAGTTATTAAACTATATATAAGAACAGAAAAGAATTATCAGATAAAGTCTTCTAAAAATAAACGGCGTTCAAAAACCACCATTTATTTTTAATAGTAAGTGTGGGTATAATATCAAGTATTTTTATATTTTCAAGATAATATTTTATATTTGCAATATAAGAAAAATAAGCGTTTTTTTTGATTTTATAGTTAATTAGCAATCATGTCTGCGAAAATGGTGATTTTTGAATATCACGGATTGGATATGCAAATAGGTTACATTCAGAATAACGCAAGCAAAACGGAGCAA
>CALXVZ010000020.1 GCA_944392235.1 uncultured Alphaproteobacteria bacterium | reverse complement strand
CGATCCGCAACTCTTCGATCTTGGAGTAAAATATAAGTTCTAATTAAAGAACAAACACAAAAAGAGCTAGCAAAAAAACTAGCTCTTTTTATTTTAAAGAAAAAGCTCCTTGAAAAAACAAGGAGCCAAATAGAAAATAATTATAACATTACGCTTTTTTATTAACCAAATCTTCCAACTGATCCAGATAATAGCTAATAAGATTTAATCCCCCCTGCCAAAAATCATGACTTTCTGGATTGAGATTAAATGGAGCAAAAATGGTTTTATAATCATCAATTGCCGTTTTAGAAAGTAATTCCAAATACTTATCTTCAAAATTATCAACTTTATTCTGAAGTTTCAACCAATAAAGGGAGTTCACCACACAATCTGCGAAGGAATATGCATAAACATAAAAAGGCAAGAAGAAGAAGTGTCCTACTTGCTCCCAAATATACGCAGAATTTTCATCAACAATAACAGAAGGACCTAGACTTTCTTTCATTTCTTCAAGCCAAATTTGGTTCAAACGCTCGGAAGAAAGTTCCCCGTTCTGACGTTCATCATGAGCACGTGTTTCAAAGAAATGGAATGCAATTTGCCGAATAGCCGTATTAATCATATCATTAATTTTCATAGCTAAAAGTGCAATTTTTTCATCATCAGATTTTGCATTATTGAGCATAGACTGAAAAACAAGCATTTCCCCAAACACCGAAGCAACTTCCTCAGTTGTCATACGGGTTCTCTCATTAAGCGTTCCGTTTTGTCGTCTGAGCTGATGATGACACCCATGACCTAACTCATGAGCGAGAGTTAAAACATCATTACGCTTTCCGACAAAATTAAGCATTAAAAAAGGATGTTCCTCAACAAGAGGACCGGAACAAAAAGCCCCGCTCCTTTTTCCATCTTTTGGAGCCACATCAATCCACGAATTTTCAAAAAACTCTTTAGCCACCTGATAAAGTTTCGGAGAAAATTCATTATAAGCATTCAAAACGATTTGAACAGCTTCTTCCCAAGTGTAAGATTTATCATCCTCAATCGGAAGCGGAGCATTTCTATCCCAATAATTAATTTTATCAACACCTAAAAGTTTGGCTTTTAATTTATAAAATCTCCAAGCAATATTTTTATAATTATCACGCACGGTTTGAGCCAAAGCATTAACGGTTTCATCACTAACCTCTTCCGAAAGATTTCTGGCAGACATCGGTAGCTTAAATCCACGTTTTTTATCTTCCACCGCTTTATCTTTCAGAATCATATTGTAGATATAGCAGACATTGAAACTGTTATCTTTAGAAACTTTATTAATTTCCTTACCAGCTTTTCCACGAAGTTCAGAATCAGCACTCAAGCACAAACGTCCGATTTGTGCATCATTATATTTTTCACCATCAACTTCATAAGACAATCGCGCCATAGATTCTTCATAAAGCCTAACCCAAGCCGAACCAGAAGTTACATCTTTTTCAAGCAATGTTTTTTCAACATCTTCTGAGAGTTCATAAGGTTTAAATTTACGCACTCTCTTCAAATACGGAGCATAAACTTGAACGTCCTTATTTTCTTCAAGTTTTCGAATTGCATTTTCATCCATTTTATTATATTCGAGCCCAAAGAATAAAAGATTAGCTCCTGCCTCACTAAGTGCCTCAACAACTTTCTGATATAAGGCTGACGCTTTAGTATCCATTAATCTGGTCGTAGAATTAAGATAAGCAAATCCGCCTAATTTAGACGATAAACGCTCAATATCTTCAAGTTCTTTTAATGCATTTACAAAATTCTTAGGGGTAAGAGTCGCCAATTTACCTTTATATTTTTCAGCAAACTCAGCAGTAAGCTTTGCATATTTTTTTATATCTTCATCAATTTTTTTATCATCTGTCCCATTATAATACTCAGACAAATCCCATTCAGGCATTTTTTCATCAGTCATTATTTATCTCCCTACTTTGATTATTTTGATAATCTTGAAACATATCATTCGGCTCATCATCATTTAATCTGTTAGCTTTTAATAGTTCTTCAGAAAAAGGTTCGCTCAACTCTGGCGGCACTATAAAATTATCTGCTTTAAAAAAATAATTCTCCCAAGGTGTAGACTGCTTACCGACAAACCAATTTTTCAAACCTTCTTTCATAACTTTAGCATAACAGATATAGCTTTGCGTGACAGCTCCCAAAGCACCAACAACATCACGTTGCGATGCATAAATATTAAGTTCTTGAGTCATGATATATGTGCAAGGAGCAAACCCACGCATTTTTGCATCATCATGAGGAGCTGAGGCAACAATTGCTATAAAAAGCAAAAACAACAACGAGAATAAAAATAATAAAAGCCCAAACCAGTATTCTTTAACTTTTTCTACCAATTTTCTCTATCCTTATAAAATTCTTCTAATTGAGCTAATTCTTCACGAGTATTTGCACTAGCAATTTCTCTGGAATTACCCACAATAGCCGTAGCCTTCAGGCCCATTTGTCGAGCTATTTTAATAGCATCAGTAAGATAATATTCATGAGCAGCATTTTCATTACCGATTTTACCTAAAATATCAAATAAATACCGTCCATCAAACCCCATACAACCAGAATTACAAAAATTAATTAATTTCTGTTCATCTGTAGCATCTTTAAACTCAACAATTTCAGTTAATTCATCTCCATTCATAATCAATCGCCCATAACGAGCTGGATCAAGAGGTTTAAAACCAAGAACAACCACTGCATATCCTTCACGAATTTTACGAATAGTTTCATCAAATGTTTTAGCTGTAATAAGCGGAGTATCACCAAATACAACAAGCACAGGTCCCATTACAGATGCCAATGCTGATTTAGCACAATTCACAGCGTGCCCTGTCCCCAATTGTTCATTTTGAACAACTGTTTGAAAAGGCGCGACTTCATTTTTCACCAAATCACCTTCAGGAGAGATAACTGTAACAATTTCATGAATTCCCATACCGGATAAAGTATCAATAATATATCTAATCATCGGTTTACCATGAACAGGCATCATAACTTTAGGTAAATCGGATTTCATACGAGTTCCCTTCCCTGCACCTAAAACAATTGCAGCAACATCATTATTATTCATAAAACCTCCTTTAAATCATATAAAAAATACACAAGAGTTATCCTATAATATAAATCCACACTTGCTATTATAAAAAATATAATTATGCTAGATACAATAAAATAAGAAACTCTGCAACAGCGAAAGAAAAGATATGAAGAGCTTTTTAAAATATTTTATCGCATTAGTAATATTAACCAATACCAACAATGTATATTGCGGAGTAACGAGCATGGCTGAAACAAATAGCAGCATGCCCATGAACCAAGAAAAAAGGCTTCAAGAACTAAAGAAGCTATATGAAGAAATCCCCAATTTAAAAGATGCAGAAGCTGTAACAAAATATCTCAAAACACGTTTAAATAAAATAACCAGAGCAAATATAGACAGCAACGAATTAAACAATCCATCCTCAACAAGCATCGTTATTCCTGAAGAAATCAGAGCCAAGGAACAAAACACACTATCTTCTTATGAAAAGATTTATGAAGAAAGCATGCGTCAAGCAGGAAACACGACAGATACGATCAATCAAGATGTAGAATTAACAGGCACATTTTACAGATTAAAGCAACAAGAAATAAACACGAGTCAATTTGTTCCGGATTTTCCATATGTTAAGGTAAAATTATCAGACACAAGAGAAATTCTGGCCCCAGCAGACGAACATTTCCCCTATATTCTAACCACCATAGGGATTGAGCCCACAGGACTATTACATATAACAGAAGATTTCACTTTTATATCCAATAATGAGAGCTTTCCTTATGGTTTTTTCCGAATTTTACCTAAATATAACTACTCACGAAATGGAGAGAAACGTCGCACAGATTTAGAACTTGAATCAGTGACCATTAATGGAAAAGATTACCCATATAAAATAACTGAAGTAGGAAATTATCTCTACATTGAACCGGAAGAACAACTAAATCTTCCGACAGGGATCTATCGATATCAATTTAAATACATAGTAGACAGAGCAGTTTGGTATTATGAGAACTATGATGAATTATACTGGGATATAACCGCCAAAACATTAAAAAATGTTGTTGGATCCGCCAATGCCGTAGTTATCCTCCCAACAGGAAAAAGTTTCATTGCACAAAATGCTATAGCCAGCACTAAAAACGGCCTAAATCCGCAAAGAGTAACCATTACAACACTAAGTGAAAATTCTCTTGGATTTGCAGACACAGAAGCGCTCGGCGTTGGAGAAGATGTTCATTTATTTTTAACAATGGAAAAAGGAACATTATTACCACCAGACTTTTCGAAAAAATATCAATGGTTTATCCATGATTATGGAGCAAATTTATTTGCCATAATAACTTTATTGGCAATAATGCTCTCTTATCGTATATCATTATCACAGATACACCGCAATAAAGATAAAACTAGTATCTACTCCAAAAAAGCCCCTGCAATATATCGCTTGCTCAATCAAAACACTTTCGACCGTATATCATTAGGCAGCGAAATATTAAACTTACATACAAAAAATATCTTAGCTTATCAGGAAAATAACGAAAAAATAAGTCTTATAAAAAAGAGCGATAACTTAAAAAAATTATCTAGAGTAGAGCAAAAACTGATTAACATCCTCTATCCCGGTCAAGAAACTAAACTAAATGAAGGCATTGAAAGTGCATTAAAATTAAAAAGAGCATATAATTATTTAAAACTTCAAACATACAAACAATTATATACCCTAAAATTAAAACTAAATTCCATGTATATAACATTTAGTCTTGCCATGTTACTGTTTGGAATAGTTAGCAGTTCCACTCTATCAATTAACCCATGGAATACTTTCACAACAATTACAATATTTACCCTTTCATTATTTCCTTTAATAAGCATAATAAGCATCAATTTTAAATCAAAAATTATAAAATACACTATACGTCTATTATTAATTATTGCAATATTATGGATAGTCGGCATACTGAGTATTTATAGCTCCAATCTATATGCTATATTACAATTACTGACTGTTTATTTAATTACATATTATAATAGATTATTTTCTAAACGTAGCGGACTATTACGCAATAAAATAAAAGAAACAGAAGAATACAAAAACTATCTACGGAAAAATCCGGAAATAGAACAAAACAGTAAGGATATCATATCTAAAATTCCTTACATCTATGCATTCGGATTAACAAACCTATATCCTAATGTAAAAGAACTTGAATATACCACAAGATTAATTTTATCAATTCCATTAAATGAGCAAAGGAAAATATAATGAAAGGAATCATTTTAGCAGGCGGTTCTGGAACAAGACTATATCCACTAACCCAATGCATATCAAAACAACTACTCCCCGTATATGATAAACCAATGATATACTATCCTCTATCCGTTTTAATGCTATTTGGAATAAAGGATATTTTAATTATATCAACACCACAAGATACGCCAAACATAGAAAAATTATTTGGCAATGGAAATGATTTAGGTCTGAACATTGAATACAAAGTTCAAGACGCACCCAATGGAATAGCTGAAGCATTTATTTTAGGTAAAGATTTTATAAAAAACGATAAAGTCTGCCTCATATTAGGTGACAATATTTTCTACATACAATCACAGATACAAACCTACCGACAAATGATAGAAAAAGCCCCTGAAAATGCCACAGTGTTTGGCTATCACGTATCAGATCCGGAAAGATTTGGCGTTATTGAGTTTGATAAGCAAAACAACGTTGTATCAATTGAAGAAAAGCCCAAAACCCCAAAATCCAATTATGCTGTAACAGGACTATATTTTTACCCCTCAGATGTCGCAGAAAAAGTAAAAGAACTTAAACCCTCAGCAAGAGGAGAATTAGAAATAACCGATTTAAACAAGATGTATCTGAAAGAAAATCGCCTAAGCGTTATCCCACTAAAACGAGGAAGTGCCTGGTTAGATGCTGGCACCCCTGATAGTTTAATGGAATCAGCTCAATTTGTTCAAATCATAGAGCAGCGCCAAGGTTTAAAACTTGCTTGCATAGAAGAAATAGCATATCGTCAAGGTTTCATAGACGAAAAACAAATGCGAGAAGTTATCAATCGTCTAAAAGACGGCATAGCATACAAAACATATTTACAAAAGGTGTATGAGGAAAATCATGATCTTTACTAAAACAAAAATAGAGGGAGTATACATTCTCACCCCTCGAGTATTTAGCGATACAAGAGGATATTTCTTTGAAAGCTACAATCAAAAAGAGTTTGAAGAACAAGGTTTGCATTATAACTTTGTGCAAGACAATCAATCTTTTTCAAGTTATGGCACCATCAGAGGCTTACACTTCCAGAAAGGAGAACATGCTCAAGCTAAACTGGTAAGAGTAATTTCAGGAGAAGTTTTAGATGTTGCAGTAGACATACGTCGCAATTCTCCGACATATGGGCAACATGTAGCCGTAAGATTATCGGAAGAAAATCAACAACAATTATTAATACCAAGAGGTTTTGCGCATGGCTTTTCCGTATTATCCGAAACAGCAGTTTTCGCATATAAATGTGATAACTTTTACTGTAAAGAAGCTGAAGGCGGATTATGTGTAAATGATCCGGCATTAGGAATAGATTGGCAAATAGACATGAACAAAGCCAATGTATTAGAAAGAGATTTAAATCATCCATTATTAAAGGATTTAGAATCATGTTTTTAGTAACAGGCGCCAATGGACAATTAGGAACAGCCCTTCAAAGTTTATTAAAAGACAAAGCGGACTATATAGACAGAGAAGATTTAGATTTAACAAATGAAACAGATGTTAAAGCATATCTGCAAGATAAACAATATGAATATATTATAAACTGTGCTGCATACACCGCAGTAGACAAAGCCGAAGGTGATGAAGAAAATGCACACAAAGTCAACGCTCTTGCACCACTATATTTAGCTAAATACGGCAAGAATATTATACATATCTCCACAGACTATGTATTTGATGGCACAAACTTCAAACCTTATAATGAAGAAGATGAGGTAAATCCTATATCTGTATATGGAAAGACCAAAAGAGCAGGAGAGCTGAATGTTCTATCAAATGCAGAAACATCAATTATCATCCGAACCGCATGGTTATACTCTCCACATGGAGGAAATTTTGTGAAAACAATGAGAAAACTAGGATCAGAAAGAGAAAGTTTAAATGTTGTATTTGATCAAATAGGCTCCCCGACAAATGCTTATGATTTAGCAAAAGCCATCGTAAAAGCCCTTCCTCAAATTAGAAAGGGAGAAAAAGAAATATATCACTTTACAAATGAAGGGGTGTGTTCTTGGTATGACTTTGCCAAAGAGATCATGGATCAATCAAAGCTAAAATGCAAAGTAACCCCTATAGAAAGCAAAGAATATCCGACACCGGCACATCGCCCTCACTATTCTGTGCTTAATAAAGCCAAAATCAAGAAGCGTTTTAATATAGAAATACCACATTGGAAAGAAGGATTAATCAAATGTCTGCAACAATTTTAGTAACTGGCGGAGCTGGATTTATAGGCTCAAATTTCATTCCGTATTTTATGGAAAAACATCCTGACTATAAAATCGTTAATTTAGATAAACTGACATATGCTGGCAACCTTGATAATTTAAGAGAAGTAGAAAACAATCCAAATTATACTTTCGTTAAAGGAGACATATGTGATGAAGAATTCATAAACAAACTCTTCGACACCTATGACTTTAGCGGAGTTATCCACTTTGCCGCAGAAAGCCATGTTGATAATTCAATAAAAGGGCCAAGAGCATTTATCAATACCAACTTAGTAGGCACATTCAATCTACTTGAAGCAGCAAGAACACATTGGTTTGATGCGCCGTTTACTCCTAAAAAAGGCTATGAAAATAGAAGATTTCATCACATTTCAACAGATGAAGTATATGGCACCCTCGGAGCAGAAGGATATTTCACAGAAACAACCCCTTACGCACCAAATAGCCCCTACTCAGCAAGTAAAGCCGGCTCAGATTTTCTAGTCAGAGCCTACCATCATACATTTGGCATGAATGTAACAACATCCAATTGTTCAAATAATTATGGTCCGAAGCAACATAGTGAAAAATTAATTCCTACAATCATTCGCAATTGTTTGAATTTATCTCCGATTCCAATATATGGTAACGGACAAAATATAAGAGATTGGCTATATGTTGCAGATCACGCTAAAGCGATAGATATGATTTTCCACAATGGAAAAAGTGGTGAAACATACAACGTTGGAGGCCATAACGAACTGACAAATATGGAAATCACACATACAATATGTAATATCCTTGATGACATGCATCCACGCAAGGATGGCAAAAAATATGCTGATTTAATAACATTCGTGAAAGATAGAGCTGGTCATGATTTACGTTATGCTATTGATCCCGATAAGATAACCAACGAGTTAGGTTATAAACCAGATGAAACTTTTAAGACTGGAATAGTAAAGACCGTTAAATGGTACTTAGATAGAGCATAAATTTTGCAAAAATAAATAAACCAAGTAAGCCTGTCAAAATATAATAAAGATATCTTGGCAGGCTTATATTTTGTAATAAATTAGCAATACCAAGAAGCGACAAAGGAAAAAGAATAATCACATACCGAAATTCACTTGAGCAGAAAAAAGGATAATCAATCCAAAAATTTATCCAAGCAGCCAAAACAGAAAAAACAGTAACAATAATAAAGGCATTAAAGCTCCAATCTTTTCCAATTTTATAAAACAAAAGAGATATTCCCCCAAGAACAGAGAGAAAAGCTAATAAAATAGCTTCAAAATATAAAATAAACGCCCAAATATTATATTTCCAAGCCCATTCACCAAACAAAGAAGTTTTAATCAATGCAAGCCAAACATTAGGTTCACTTACACCATTTCGAACATCAGCAAAAATAACAGACAATGATGAAAAATCAGTAAAGCGTTGCCATATTGAAAAACTACTCAAATCTTGAAAATCATTATTTTTAACAGGAGGCGGTACAAGAGGAAAATCATAAAACAACAAGAACCATCCCCAAGCAAAAGATAAAAGAGCAGCAACTACAATAACTAAAAACTGCAACCACATTTTAGCATCAAGTTTATCGTTTGCGTTTAAAAGACGAAACAACATCAAAACACCAATAGCGGGAATAAGCATTAAGCCGGAAAACTTCGTTAAACCGGCAAGACAAATAAATAGAGCTAAGAATAATGTATCTTTCCATTCACCAAATAAATACCAACGATACGCAAGATAAATAATCGCCAACATACAACAATACAGCGGAGCATCATTATTTACCAAATTAGCAAAAATTGTATGTATAGGAAAGAAACAGAACAACAACCATAAGCAATATTTCAAATTATCACGAAAATCAAAAATATTAAATAATCGCCAAAAAATGATATATGAAGCAGAAATACAAAATAAGCTAACAAAACGCACATAATCAAAAGCGAGAGCTTGAGATGGTTCCCAAAGTATAATCAATTTAGTAACAACTGCAGATAAAAATCCCCACAACGGCGGCTGAAAATAAACAGAAGAGAAATATGATAAAGGCTGGGAGAAAAAGAACTCATTTTTTAAGAAATAATCCACATGCATCACAAAATTAAAATAATCATATTGTCTAACATTTCCCCAAGATTCGAGAATATACCACAAATTAAATAAAAAGGCACCAGCAAATCCAAAATCTAAAGAAGAAAAATTTTGCCGACAATATTTAAGATAAAATGCAAATAAAGATATACAAATAACTACCCCCAGAAAAGTATAAGAAAGCAACAAATGCCAAAACATTAGAATCAAAGAAAGAGCAAAAACATTTTTAAGATTAAAATGTAAAGTCATAAAACACCGCACCCCAAAATCTACACTAAATAATATTGTAAATATATCTTCTAAAGATTAAATTAATAATAAAAAGAAAAAACACACTTCGCTGCTAAAATTGACAAAAATATTTGACAATTAAACAAAAGCACATTATATATTAACTATATTTTAATATTTAGAGGAGTTTTTAATGAAAAAAGCCGTATTTATCCTACTATTTTTATGCTTAAGCAACGGTTATGCCTCTAATGCAAAATCAGAAACAGAAAATTGGTGTGGCACATATTTTGAAGAAGATGGCAGAGGCTACATACGTTTAGCAAGAGAAGATTTAGGCATAGGCAGTTCTGAATGTAATTTAAACTCATATCAAGCCAGTATCAAAACAAGTGGAACAGCTGATATTGCGTTAAATTTTACCAAAAATCGTTCTACCGTAAGTAAATGGCGCAAATTCAACAATCACTTGATTGAAGTTCGCGGAAAATTTTATAATGGAACAATAACAAGTGCCAGATTCATTAGAGACATGGGTATCTAGACTTTACAAAAAAAGTCAAAATTATTGCATAATATCAGCCCAAATCTGAGTTGGCAAAGCTCCCCCTCCAATTTCGGCCATTGGTGAATTATCATCATTTCCGAGCCAAACAGCCGCAGTATATTTATCATTAGAACCAATAAACCATGCATCACGATAATTTTGAGAAGTTCCCGTTTTTCCTCGAGCATTATTAACTTTACGTGCCTTTTTACCTGTTCCATTTTCAACCACTTCACGAAGTAGGATATTAATATTTTGCACTGTTGTAGGCTTCAAAACTCTTTCACGCGGAAAAGATTTATACTGATAAATTCTAAAACCATCCGTATCTGTAATTTCTCTAACAGCATAAGGGAAAACAGCAAAACCGCCATTAGCCGTAGCCGCATATGCTGCTGCCATATCAATAACCCGAACATCGGCCGCACCTAAAATAATTGCAGGCTCATCTGCCACATCTGTAGTGACGCCTAATTTCAAAGCCATAGAAATAATATCCTCAAGATTAAGATAAGTAGCCAAATCCACAGTAGCCACATTCAAAGACTGAGCAAATGCCTGTTTCAAGCTAACCGCCCCTCTAAATTTTCTATCATAATTTTGAGGTTCCCAATCATCAATACGAATAGGTTCATCAGCTAAAAGTTCATCAGGAGAAAAACCATTTTCAAAAGCGGTTAAATAAACAAACAATTTAAAGGAAGATCCTGCTTGCCGTAAAGCCTGTGTTGCACGATTAAATTGGCTTTCATTATAATTAGCACCGCCAACCATTGCTTTAATAGCTCCATTTCTATCTAAAATAACAACAGCCCCTTCTGTTACATTTTTATCACGATTAGCACGAATATATTTTCTCAAAATATATTCTGCCTTGCGTTGTAAATTATAATCAAGAGTAGTTTTAACATAAATATCTTCGTTATAAGTTTTAATTAATTTAGAAATTTCACTCATAATAAAATCACCAAAATAGCGAATATCTAAAATTTTATCTTTATTAGCCTCACCGATAGGAAGATTAATAGCATTTTCCCACTCTTTAAGAGAAATAGTTCCGGCCCGAAGCATTAATTTCAAAACAACCTCTGAGCGTTCAAGAGCAGCTTTTTTATTATTAAAATAGTTATATCGACTAGGAGCCTTCAATGCCCCTGCAAGAATAGCCGCTTCACGCAAATTTAGAACTTTAGCAGATTTATTAAAAAAGCGTTTTGCCGCTGCATTAAGTCCATAAGCTCCACTACCAAAGAAAACACGATTAAGATAAATATTTAAGATTTGTTTTTTTGTAAAATGTTTCTCCAACCATTGAGCTAAAAGAAATTCCTGCACTTTACGTTTAATACTTTTTTCCCTAGTCAAGAAAAGATTTTTTGCCACCTGCTGAGTAATAGTAGATGCCCCTTGAGCATATCTCATTTTAACAAGATTTACAACCATAGCCCTAGCAAAACCTATATAATCAAAACCTCCATGTTGAAAAAAGCGCCTATCTTCAGTATCAATAACCGCCTGATAAACATATTGAGGGAGTTCATCAACATCAACAGGTTCTGCAAAAATGCTTCCATAAGAGGTTAATTCACGTCCGTCAGCTGCTAAAATTTTAACTCCTGGCTGTCGTTCAACATAAACAGCTTTTGAAAAATCCGGCAATGTTTTATAACAATAAAAAACAAATCCCCCAAAAATTAACCCAAAGAATAAAAGCAACCAAATTAAAACCATAACAGCTTTAACTTTCCATGAAGAAGATTTTTTGTTTTTCCTAGTTTTCTTTCTACTTTTTCTTTTCCTAACGTCATTTTCAGACATTTCTGCAGAAGAAACTCTTTTCTTTCTTCTATGTATAGGTTTAACTTTTTGCATACCCAACATCCTCAAATAGATATATCTGATTTGACATCATATCTATGTTTAGTTAGGAAATATTTAATTTAAGCAGAATTTTGTTTTTGTTTTTTAATAAGAACACTTTGTGCAGGAGTTAAGCTTTTATTAGCTATTTTTTCTGTCTTAGTTGTATTTTC
>CALXVZ010000019.1 GCA_944392235.1 uncultured Alphaproteobacteria bacterium | reverse complement strand
AAGCGCTTTTTCTATCAAAAGAAGCAAACCAAATCCGGCAAAACAATCATCAAAATCTGCAAATTACCAATTTACGTGAAATAAAGGAAGGAAAAGCTATGAATTTAAAATTACTGAAAGTCGCCAGATTTTTTCATTTAATAAATAAAAAGAACTATAATGAAAAACGACAAATAGAGATAGTGAAGAACTCTCCGTTATTTGATGCAAAATGGTATTTAGCGCAAAATCCGGATGTAAAAGCTAAAAAAATCGGAGCCGCCAAGCACTATGTAAAATATGGCTGGAAAGAAGGTCGCAACCCAAGCCCAGATTTTGACACAGAAGAATATCTTGCAGAATATCCCGAGCTAGAAGAAAAGAGTTGGTGCCCGCTTTTCCACTACATGTTAGAACACAAAGAATTGATGCCTAAAATAGATTATAAAGTATTTTGGAACACATATTATCAAAAATATATTATAAATACGATAAATTATACAAAGCAACAGAGGTTCAAGATAGAAGAAATATTGGGAAAATATAAAGGAAAAGATATTAATTACAAGATAATAGCCCAGTCAAAATATTTTAACAAACGTTGGTATTTAAAAACGAACCCAGATATAAAACAATCAGGAATAGATCCTATTGAGCATTATATTAAATATGGTTGGAAAGAAGGCAGAAATCCAAGTAAGTATTTTGATGGAAATAGATATTTAGACAAACACCAAGATGTAAAAAAAGCTAAGATGAATCCCTTAATACATTATGAATTTTATGGGCGGGGTGAAAATAGAAGGGTTTTTAAGCCGCGTAGTAATGATAATTTGGATTTTTTTTATTTTACAAGATATGTCGAGAAGATGAATAGTGATAAACAATCTTTTTGCGAATATCGAGAAAATAACAGGAAAAAAATAAACACAATCAAACCAATAGCGTTTTATTTGCCTCAATTCCATTCTTTTAAAGAAAATGATACTTGGTATGGAAGAGGTTTTACTGAATGGACTAATGTGACAAAATCTATTCCTATGTATACGGGGCATTATCAACCTCATTTGCCAATAGATGTTGGATTTTATAATTTAAATACAACAGATGTTTTTTATAGACAGATCGAGTTGGCTCAGAACTACGGCATATATGGTTTTGCTTTTTATTATTATTGGTTTTCAGGAAGAAAGTTAATGGAAAAACCTCTAAATAATTATTTGTTAGATTCTAATTTAAAATTTCCTTTTTGTTTGTGTTGGGCTTGTGAAAACTGGTCTAAATTGTGGGATGGTGGCAATAAAGAACTTCTTGTTGAATCTCATTTAGCTACAGACGATGCAAATTTATTTTGGAACGATATATTACCTTTTTTGAAAGATGAAAGGTATATAAAACATGATAACAAGCCAGTAATCTTGATGTATCGTCCTAATAAATTTGACAAAGGTATTTTAAAAGAATTTTTGAAGAAAATTAGGAAATATGCTCAAAGAGATGGCTTTGAAGGTTTATATTTATTATGGGTTATAACTAATGATATTACTTCTGAAAATCTATTTATAGAAGATGAGTATGGTTTTGATGGGTTGGTAGAATTTCCTCCTCATGGATTGAGAAAAAATATCAATAAAAAGAAAAATGTTCCAATTAAAGAGTTGAAGGGGTATTTGAATTCGAGTTTAGTAGGCGAAGTTTATGATATGGAACAATATATTGGAAATAATATGCATAAGTTACCGTTGTTTAATGACATAAATATATATCGAGGAATTTTCCCAATGTGGGACAATTCCTCAAGAAAAGCTCAAAGTGGTTGTTTGATTTTTGAAGGGATGTCTCCATTTTTGTATAGTAAATGGTTGACAGATATTGTTCAGTGGACAAAACGCAATCATGTTGTCGGAGATAGGTATATTTTTATTAACGCATGGAATGAATGGGCTGAAGGAGCTCATCTTGAACCGGATAATAAATATGGGTACGCATATTTACAGACTACTAAAGATGTTCTGGAGAGTAATGATGATTAACAAAAATAAAATATTAGTACATTTACATTTATATTATTACGATCAAATTGATTATTTTGTTAAAAAACTTGGTTATCTTAAAGGATATGAATGGGATTTATATGTAACATATGTTGAAGAAAACAAAATGTTTCGCGATAAGTTAACCAAAGTTAATCCTAGGGCACATTTTGTAATGTGTGAGAATTTAGGATATGATATATATCCCTTTATAAAGGTTATAAACTTGGTTGATTTATCTAAATACGACTTTGTTTTAAAGATGCATACTAAACGCTTTTTAAATAAGGAAATGTTAGGCTTTAAAAAAGGATATCAGTGGAGAAATTTGCTTGTTGATGCTTTTTTAAAAGATAAAAAAACACTCAAATATTGTTTGGATTTATTTGCTCAAGATCCTAAATTAGGAATGATTGGTTCTAAAAAATGTCTTTTTGATATGCATAAGGGGTGTGTGCATGATATCAATCGTGTGAGGGAGCTTTGTGATAAATATCATATTTTGCTCGGGAGGACGTTTGTGGCTGGAACGATTTTTATGTGTAGAGCGAATATAATTCAGGAAATAAAGAATTTAAGTATATCTCAGAAGGATTTTATTTGCGATAAAGTGAATCAAGGTATAACGGGGCAGTTTAGTCATGCTCTGGAAAGGTTGTTTGGTTTAATGGTTGAAAATAAAGGTTATGTAATATGTGGAATTTCAGAAATGAAAAATGATATTTTTCATAGAAGCTATCAATATTTTTCTAAATTAAGAGTAGTATCGTTTTTAAGGTTAAAGTTTTTATTTATATTAAGATTATTGCACTTAATTAAAAAGGATTATTATAACCAACAAAGGCAAATAGAATTTATACGTGCGTCTTCTTTATTTGATGAAAAATGGTATTTAAAGACATATTCTGATGTTAGGACAAAAGGAATCGATGCTATAAGGCATTATGTGATGTATGGTTGGAAAGAGGGGCGTAATCCAGGACCAAATTTTAATACAAACGAGTATTGTGGCAAATATCCGGGGTTATCTGAAAAAAACTGGTGTCCGTTATTTCATTATATTTTAGAGCGGAAGAAAATAGGGGTTAAAGCAGATTATAAAGTAAATATTTCAAGTTTTATAAATAAGTTATCAAATAAGAGCAGAAAAAAGTCAGATATTTATAAAACAATAGCAAAGTCATCATATTTTAATAGACATTGGTACTTAAAAACTTACCCAGATGTAAAATTGGCTAAATTAGATCCTATCAAACATTATTTAAAACATGGATGGAAAGAGGGCCGCAATCCTGGGCCTGATTTTAATACAAAAGATTACTTAGATTGGAATGATGATGTCAAAAAATCTAAGATGAATCCTCTTTATCATTATGAAAAGTATGGAAGAAAGGAGAGGCGATTATTTAAAAAAAGGACATGCAATAAATGGATTTTGAAAATTTCAAGTTTTTTGAGAGATTTGAATAAAAATAAAATTAAGAAAATTCTCCTTGTATCTCATGAATTGAGTTATACAGGGGCTCCGCTTTCGTTGTTAAAAGCAGCAGAGTGTTTTAAAGTTCTAGGATATAAAGTTGAAACAGTATCTCTTAAAGACGGAGAATTAAAACCAGAATTTAAAAAATTTGGTAAAGTTCTTATATGTAACAATTTAAATAGATTATGCTTAGTTGCATCTCGGTGTGATTATGCTATAGTAAATACAATAGTTTTATGTGCGGAATATGATGTATTAAAAATTTTATTACCAACAGTTTGGTGGATTCGTGAGCCATTAAAGCTATTAGAATCTAATGGATACATTCGAACAGTTTTTCAACATGCAGAAAATATATATACAATGTCAGAATATTCTCGACAAGAATTTCTACCATATAATAGGAATATTAAAATAATTAAACATGGAATTGATGATTTCTATAGGGGCATAGCTATTGCTAAAAATAAAATTATTTTTAGCATAATAGGCTCTATAGATGCTAGAAAAGGTCAGGATTTATATATTGAAGCGATTAAACGTCTAGATGAAAAAACAAGATGTAAATGCGAGTTTCAAATAGTTGGAAAAGTTTATGATAAAAATTTTCATAAAAAGTTGCAAAATGATGCAAAAGATATTCCTCAAATTAAATTTTTAAAGGAAATTACAAACTATAAGTCAGTTTTGTCATATTATGAAAAAATATCATGTATCGTAATTCCATCAAGGGAAGAACCGACTTCAAGGGTAGCTTTAGAAGCCCTGATGATGGGGAGACCGATTATAATTTCAGATAGAGTAGGTGCTCAATATGCTCTGAAAGAAAATTATAATGGATATATTTTTAAATCTGAAGATGTTGATGAATTATCAATTTGTTTGAAGAAAATGATAAACAAATTATCTCAGGATAATGCATTAGAACAATACGCTCGAGAGGCATATCTGAATAATAATTCAATACCAATTTTAATAAGTAATTTAAAAAAGATGATTAATGAGATGTCTGTCAAAAATAAAAAAGCTATAAAAACAGAATATGATATTATTAAATCATCTAAGTTTTTTGATGGAAAATGGTATTTGAAGACGTATCCTGATGTTAAAAAAGCAAAATTAGATCCTATAGATCATTATGTTAGATTTGGTTGGAAAGAGGGGAGAAACCCTAGTCAAAAATTTAATACTAGGGCGTATTTAGAACGGTATAGTGATGTTAAATCAGCTAACATAAATCCTCTTTATCATTATGAAGTATATGGTAAGAAAGAGAATAGGGAGATAGGTCTTTTAAAGGAATATTCATATTATGAAAATATACCATACTATCAATATCCTCAGGAACTTAAAGATTGGTTCAAAAAAATGACTGGAAAAAATTTAAATTTAAAGAATCCTCGTACCTTTAATGAAAAAATGCAGTGGTTGAAGCTTTATGATTCGACGCCGATTAAGACACAATTGGCTGATAAATATTTGGTTCGTGATTGGATAAAGGAAAAAATTGGTGAGCAATACCTTGTTCCCTTGTTAGGAGTTTATGATAAATTCGAAGATATTGATTTTAATCAATTACCTAATCAATTTGTAATAAAGTGTAATCATGGTTCAGGGTGGAATATTATTGTTAAGGATAAGTCAAAATTAGATTTAGTAGACACTAAAGAGAAGCTAGACAAATGGATGAACTTAAATTTTGCATTTATGACTGGTTTTGAATTACATTATCGAGACATAAAGCCTAAAATAATTATTGAAAAATATGTGGATGAATTGGGAGATGCTTTATATGATTATAGGTTTTTTTGTAGTTATGGAAAAGTTATCCAGATTTGGCTAGATGTAAATAGTGGAACACCTTATCATGAGCGGAAAATTTTTGATAGAGATTGGAATGAATTGGATATTACTGTTAAATGGCCTAGATTAAAAACAGTAGTAGAAAAACCAAGAAATTTGGAGAAAATGATAAAAATGTCAGAGTTTTTATCTGCAAGTTTTTCTTTGGTTCGAGTAGATTTTTATGATGTTAATAATCATATATATTTCGGTGAAATGACTTTTACATCTATGAGTGGAATTGGTAAATTTAATCCAGAAAGAGAAGATTTAAAATTAGGAAATATGATTAAATTACCAAGCACAGCTTATAATTTGGATACAAAAACGTATTGCAAACCAGAGGATTGCTATAGAAAGAACTTGATAAATTTTAAAAATATCTTGGCTCAACAGGTTTCTAAGGATGATAGGAATTTGAAATTAACTATTGTTATTCCTATTTATAATGCTTTAGCAGATGTTAAGCTTTGTTTATCTAGCCTTTTGGAAGCAAATTTGCTAAAGCAAACAAAGGTTTTATTGATGGATGATTGCTCCAATGTTGAAACACAAAAATATTTGCAAAAGTTTGTGCATAAGCATCCTCAGTTTTTATTACATCGTAATAATGAAAATCTTGGTTTTATTAAAAATTGCAATAAAGGCATTGATTTAGCCAAAGGAGATATTGTTGTTCTTTTGAATAGTGATACGAGAGTTCCTAAGGGATTTGATAAAAGGATATTACAGTGTTTTAAATCCGATAAAAATATAGCATTTGCTTCACCATTAAGTACACATTCAGGTTTGTTTAAAATCCCTGAAAATAACCAGTACAATTTACAACAAATAGATAAAATTGTTCAAAAATATGCAAAATGTGAATATCCAATAATTACACCAGAAGGGTTTTGTTTTGCAATTCGTAAAGAAGTAACAGATAAAATTGGAAAATTAGATGAAGTGTTTGGTAAAGGATATTGTGAAGAAGATGATTTGGTATTACGAGCCCTTTGTAATGGATATAAAACAGTATTAATTGATAATTTAATAGTTGCTCATAAATCGCATGCTTCATTTACTTCAGAATTGAGAAAGCTGTATCTGGAGCATAATTTGAAGATATTTAAGCGTCGTTGGGAAAATCAGCAAGAAGAAGTAAGAAAAGCAAGTGATATGTGGAGAAGAGTCAAATATATTAGCAATAATATAAACGAAAAATTGGGGAATAATGTATAAATTATATCGGAGATTGGTAAATGGCTAAAATAGACTTAGCAATAGTTGCGATTATGAAAAATGAAGCTCCTTATGTCAAAGAGTGGGTTGACTATCATATGCTTGTGGGAGTTCATAAATTTTTTATTTATGATAATGAAAGTGAAGATAATTTAAAAGAAGTTTTACAACCATATATAAATAATGGGGTTGTGGAATATACTTTTTTTCCTGGAAAAGAACAACAGATGCCTGCTTATAATGATTGTTTGCAAAAACATCGTGAAGATATTGAGTGGCTTGCGGTGATTGATGCTGATGAGTTTATTGTTCCTGTTAAAGAAAAAACACTTCAACAAGTTTTGAAAAATTATAAAGAATATCCCGGTCTTGGTATTAATTGGGTTATGTATGATTCTAATGGGCATATTAAAAAACCAAGTGGTGGAGTATTAGAAAATTATACTAGGTGTCGCAGGGGATTTAGAGAGCAAAAACATACACATATTAAAAGTATTATTCAGCCTTCAAAAGTTTCGATTATTCCGAGCCCTCATTATGCATTGTTTCTGAATAATGAAAAATCTGTTGACGAGAATAAAAAAACTATATTGGGGGTTGGTAATGAATTAGCATTTACAGAGAAGGCTTCGGTTGAGAAAATACGTATTAACCATTATTGGTCGAAGTCATATGAAGAGACTTTGGCAAAAATAGCAAGAGGAAGAGGAGCTTCTGTTAATAAGAGAAAGTTGGAAGATTGTGAATATTTATACAATATAAAAGATTATACTTATGACTATAATATGTATAAATATGTTATCAGATTGCACGGACACTTTATGCGTGAAAATTTGAGATATTTATATTATAAATTGGCGGCCTTTTTTTGTGATAGAAAAAAATCAAATGCTTATAAACTTGTTTCTAAATCTCAATATTTTGATGAGGCATGGTATTTAAAAGCATATCCAGAAGTAAAGAAAGAAAAAGAGCGGCCGGTAGAGCATTATTTACAAAAGGGGTATTTACTTGGATACAATCCAAGTAAAAGATTTGATGGAAGTAAGTATCTTGAATATTATCAGGATGTTAAAAAAGCCAAAATGAATCCCCTTATTCATTATTTGGAATATGGAAAAAAAGAAGGAAGAAAAATTTTTCCTGTAGAGAAATTATCTAAATAATTTAGGTTTTTTATTATGTCAAACAGAGCAACAATATATAAGTCAACAATTGATATGAATAATAAGACATCGCCTAGAGTGATGGCAATTGATTATATGAACATTGATTCTCCTTGCGTGTTGGATGTTGGCTGCGCTTGCGGTGATTTAGGTATATCCTTAAGAGAAGTCAAACAAGCAATCGTATATGGTTTTGAATATAATTCTGAATCCATTAAAATTGCCTGGAAAACCAATGCTTATACAGAAATTAATCAATTAAATATCGATAATCTTACGGAAGCTGATTTTCCTCAATATAAGAAAAAGTTTGATTATGTGGTCTGTGGAGATGTTCTGGAACATTTAAGATTTCCTCAAGATACACTGAAAATATTAAAAACATATCTAAAAAATGACGGATATCTTATTGCTTCTATTCCTAATGTTGCTCATACGTCCATAAAATCAAATCTTTTAGTTAATGATTTTACTTACACACCACTTGGATTGCTTGATGAAACGCACATTCATTTATTTACTTATAAGTCTATAGCAGATGCTCTTAGCAAAGTTGGTTTGAAAATCGAAGCATGTAACTGGACATTACAATCCAAACAAGCATGGCAACCTAATAATCCTTATCCACTTCTTTCTGAAGATATTAAAAAATTTCTTTTTGAGGATTGGCATTCTTTTGTCTGTCAATATGTGGTTAAACTTTATCCAACCCGAGATAAAGCAGAAGAGTTATTATCCTATAATCTTCAAAAACTATCCATAAATGAAGAGAATGCTCCAGAAAATATAAAAAAATATCGCACGCAAGTCTTAAGCGAGTTAGGAGAGCTTTCCGAGCAAAAAATTGCTAAATTAACAACGACTTTATCTCAAAAAGAAGAGGCAGTATCTTCTTTAACATCAAACATTGAAAGCTTAAAAAAAAAATTATCAGAAAAGGAACAAATGCAAAAGTCTTTGCAAGAAGAAATATCTAAACAAAAAAGCTTAATTGCGCAAAAAGAGGACAGTCTGAAAAAGCAAGACAAAGCACTCACTCAACTAACCGCAGAGAGCGACAGTCTAAAGCAAGATTTAAGCGCACAAGAAACTAAACAAAAAGCCTTGCAAGAAGAAATATCTAAACAAAAAAGCTTAATTGCGCAAAAAGAGGACAGTCTGAAAAAGCAAGACGAAGCACTCACTCAACTAACCATAAAGTGCGACAAATTGCAAATGAAGCTATCGCTTAAAGAAAGCAAAATCACAAAGCTTGAGAAAAAGCTTATAAAGAAAAAGAAAAAATATAAAGCTATTATTATTTTGTTTTTACTTGTTATTTTGTGTTTAGCTTGTTGGCTTTTGGTTCTTCTAAAATAGTTTTTTATTTAGTAACCTTTCGGAATCGATATCCCATGGCACTCTGCTAATAAAACGCTTTTGAAGTTTTCAAACAGAATTAGGTATTAAACAATATAAAATTATATTAATTTTTCTATATTCTTATTATATAGCCCGGTATCAATTCTTAAGCCCGATTTTATTAAACACTTATCGGGTTTAGCTTTTAATATTCATGATATAACATAATTGTCACAACTTGGTTGGTTATATTTGGATTAATTACATAAATTTTCTGAATGAAATCGATAATTTTTATCATAATAATCAATGTTCAAATATATTTTATCTTCTTTATGATTAAAATTTCCAAAATCATGCTCGTTGTATGGAACGTTTACTTTGGTGAAATTATTAAAACATCTTACTTTATTTAAAATTTCAGCTTTTTCATTAGTTGGTTTAAAACAAATACCATGGCTAAGAATTAATCTTCCACCGCAAAAGTTTCTTCTAAAGTTATCGTGTAATGTTTTAATATCAGTCATTAGTTTGCACTTTCTATAAGTTTATTTGATATCAAAAACATTTTAAAACGTCTCAAAGCTTGCCTAACTGATGTGTGAGAGCGTTTACCGTAACTTGATTTTTCACCGTTTATTTCATATTCAGGTAAAATCAATGCAATGTTTTCAGCTAAAAGAGATAGTGTGTAACCTTCATTGCGACATAATCTTTTACCATATTTAAGGTTGGGTTGTCAGAATAATTTTCTTTTTCTTCAATTACAGTTTCAATTGTTTTTTCAAAAATTATGGCTCCCGCACTTCCTTCAAAAATTATGCCGCTTCCTTTAGATATTCTTTAAATTTAATGTCTAAGTTATTTTTGCAAATATAATCCAGAAGTTTGTAAGTATTGCCGCCCACTATGTATATGACCTTATAGTCATTTAGGTTGGGAATAACACTTGTTCCTAAAAGCATTGTAATATTGTCAGAGAGGATATTTATATATTTTTTTACTAAGGAATTGAACTAAACAAAACAATTTTCATAAGTTGTAAAATCACAAGCAACGGGAATATAAAGAATCTTATCATTTAGCATCAAATGAGAAAAAAGACAATATCTATTTCAATGCTATCTTGTATATCACCGCCACCACCTAAAAACAAAACCATTTTTAATTCCTTTCAATATTATCTTATGACTTTAAACGAGCAAACATAATTTAATTCAAATATATCCTAACTTCAAATCATTGATGGCGATAAGTTGAAAAATTATATCGAGTCTGGGAGAGGGATAATATCTTTCAAGTGAGATACGAAATTGATTAAAATCACATAAGTTAAGTAGTGCGACAATTATTGTCGTATAGATGTGTTATTATTGTAAAATATAAGGGATAATTTTACTGAAAGGTTTTAGGTAATAGTGGATAGCATAGGAGTGTATTCGCTCCATCAGATAAGGCTAAAGTAGGCTTTGTTATTGACATATGAATATGTCAATAACGTTCGGCAATATGCCTCACCTCGGAAATTAAAGCTAAAGCTTTAATTATTATTGAAGTATTCATCATTACCTAAATGCAAAACGATGGTCAAGAAAATAGAAATTAAATTACTTTATGATTTACTAGGCGTGACTGCTCGAGAATTTTATTACTTGACTAAAAATTCTGATAATCTCTATCACACCTTCAAAATACCTAAAAGAAGAGGAGGTTATAGGATAATTTCTTCACCGACGAATAAATTATTGGAAATTCAAAGGATAATTTATAAAAAAATATTGAAGCCAAATTTTCATCCAAGTGATCATTGTGTAGGGTTTGTTCATAAAAAGAGTATTGTTGATAATGTTATGCCACATTTGGGTAATGATTATGTTTTGAAGATTGATTTAAAAGATTTTTTTCCATCAATAAGGTTTCAGAAAATTATGAGGATATTTAAACAATTGGGTTACTCTCATAGAGTAAGCTATTTGTTGACCAGATTATGTTGCCGTAACAATATCTTGCCGCAAGGAGCTCCAACTAGTCCGACTTTAAGTAATATGGTAATGAAAACTTGTGATTATAGGTTAAAAATAATTAGCCAAACATATAATCTGACTTATACCAGATATGCGGATGATTTAACTTTTTCATCTAAAGAATGTTTTACTACCGAAATTGTAGCGCAGATTTATAAGGTGTTAGAAGATTCTGATTTGCAAATAAATCAAAATAAAACACAAATATTAGGGCCTAAAAATAAGAAAATTATTACTGGAATCTCAATATCATCTGGTTGTGCAAAGCTTCCTAGAATAACAAAAAGACGTTGGAAACAGGAGTTTTATCTGATAAAAAAATATGGATTATTTCAACATATGCGAAATATTAAACAAATTTTGCCAAAGGATGTGTCTTGTTTGCAAGGACGATTGTCGTTTTGGAAAATGGTTGAACCAGATAATAAATTTATTGCTGATGCATATAAGATACTTAATACAGTAATTTCAGATTTGTCGAAATAAGTTAATGATATTTTTAATAGTTGGAATTTAGCATATGGATATAAAGATTGTAAAATATATTTTACAAATATTATTAACTTTATATTGTTGTTAAATGCGCTTAACAAAACTATTGACTTTTGTTTCTTTGTTAATTATATTTAACAATATAAGGAGAGTTCATATGCAAAATGGATCGGAAATAATAATAGGAAGACCACAATATTTAGAACAATTAAAAAAGTGGAAAAATCAACCTGATTTGATTAAAATCATAACAGGAGTTAGGCGTTGTGGTAAGTCTAAACTTTTTTACTTATATCAATTAGATTTACTCACCCATAAAGAAGCGGATTATAGTCAAATTATCAATATAAACCTAGAAGACCATTTGATAACAAGAGAAATAGGTTTAACACTTGAGACTAATAATCGTTTGAGCGGAACAGATGCGTTATTGGATTATATTGTTAAAAAGCTTAATCCTAAAAAAATGAACTATGTTTTTCTAGATGAAATACAATTGCTAGATGATTGGCAAGTTGTAGCAAACACATTGAGACTGAGAGATAATATAGATGTTTATTTGACAGGTTCAAATGCGTATATGTTTTCTAGTGATTTAGCCAATCAATTGGGGGGAAGATATATAGAAATCAAAATGCAACCTTTATCTTTTAGAGAATATTTTGATGCATATCCAATGTTCGCTCAACATTATGTGAGAACTAGAAAAGATATTGAAAGTTTGCATCACCCTGTATATTTGTATTCCCATTATATAAAAGAAAGTGGTTTTCCTCAAACATTAAGCCTTGTGTATGATAAGCAGTTAATAAATGATTATTTAATGGATACGGTATATTTAAATACTATTCAAAAAGATGTTGTTCGTCGTTTTGGTATTGCAGATGGAAATAAGTTAGAAGGTGTCGTTCGCTATCTATTTGACAATATTGGTAATGAGACATCTATTCGAGGAATAGAACGCGGTCTAAAATCTACGGGTTTTAGTGTTTCCGTTCCAACTATTAGTCAGTATATTCAAGGCCTGGAAGATAGTTATTTGCTTTATAAATGTGAACCTTTTGACATTAAAGGTAAGCAACTTTTAGAAACAAATGCCAAATATTATGTCGCCGATATTGGCTTGAGGACAGCGTTATTGGGAAAAGAGGGTGCTGATTCTGGTCATATACTTGAAAATGTCGTTTATCTTGAATTAATAAGACGAGGGTATAAAGTCTCTTTGGGTAAAGTTTATTCCAAAGGGAGGTTCGTCGAAGTAGATTTTGTTGCGACAAAAAGTGGCGGTATTGTTGAATATTATCAAGTATCTTTGAGTGTTCAAGATACTCAAACATTAGAGAGAGAATTAGAACCATTGCAAGCAATTGATGATAATTTCCCAAAATTTTTATTAACGATGGACTATGATGAAAGTGATAATAAAGGAATTAAACACATAAATGCGCTTAAGTGGTTATTAGATTTTGATTAAGTTAATTTTAGTTTATTCAAAATTTAGGTCTTTTTTATAAGTGAAAAATCTCTGAAAACAAGGTTTTATCTGAAATTTGGCAAGGGAGACTTGATGTGTCAATGCCAATCCATGGAATCTTGTTTTGTGTAAAATCAATAACTTATCTAAATATCGTCTGGGGGTAAATCTCAAATTTCTCAGTTTCTAGATTTTAAAAAAGTTTGCAAAAACAATTTCTTAATTAAAAATTGTCTGAGGAGGCTGGATGTGTCAATACCAACCCATAAAACCTTGTTTTGTGTAAAATCAATAACTTATCTAAATATCGTCTGGGGTGTAAACCTCAAAGTTATTAGCAGTTTTCATTAGCACTGCTAATAAAATATATTAGCACAAATTCGCTGTCAATGAGGAATACCAAGGCTTGTGGGCAATTTATTCTGCTAATAACTTTTATATTGGTGTAAAATGTATTTTACAGAAGGTCTACTTTAATACTTTGCTTTATCATATGCACATCCAAACATAATGAAAGTTACCAACTTACAAAGTATAATTTTTTTCATATATAATCTCTTTTCATAATTTCTTATAAATCTAATTGTGGAGAAATTAAAAATCAAGGATAGATTCTATGTTTTGTAAAAGTTGTTTCATTTTTAACGATTATTGTTGCAAAA
>CALXVZ010000018.1 GCA_944392235.1 uncultured Alphaproteobacteria bacterium | reverse complement strand
TTTATTTTCTTATTTTCAATCCACGTTTTAATTTCCTGAACAGGAACCCCTGAAAAAATCTTATAACGCAATGTGTCTTTATCAACAACAGAGCTCTGCGCTGCCATTGGAATCATTATGTAACGAGCATAAGAGCATGCTTTTTCTTCAGAAACCTGAAATGTTTTTACATAATGTTTTGTTAGTTTCTCAACGGCTTTGTTAAAGCCTATTCCATGTTTTATAACTTCATCAAAATATTTATAATTTGGATATGATTCCATAGCCCATGCTTCAAGAGGCAACGCTTGCAAATATTTTTGATCCGGATAATAACGACGTTCAAAGTTCCAATCCGGATCATAATGGCTCAAAATCTTTTCATAAATATTTTCTGCCATATAAATATAACGTATTGAGCCTGGGTTATATAGTTCTAACTTGCGTTGAATATAGTTATAATATTCTTCAACATCTGCTGGAAATTCATATTGCGGATATTGATTGCAATCTGAAATATCTAAAGTTTCTGCACCGTGACCACCTCCGGCGCCATCCATAATTGCTGTTAAGTGAAGTTTTTGAGCTGTTGGGCAAGGGACAACTATTTTCCATGGAACATAGCGCAAATCTGTGCTTTGTTGATTCCATATACTAAAAAATTTCGAAAAAGAGTAAGCTCCGACTTCTATTAAACAACTTAAATCTTTGTAACATTTGAGATAATCTTCTTTCACTTTATCTTCATATTGGCGCTGATACATTCTATAAAACGGAGAATCAAGAACAACTTTTTTATATTGAGCAATTACATCTGTATGTAAACGATGAGCTATTTTCTCAAATTCTGGTGTATTTACTTTTTGAGGTTCGTATATACTAAGCAATATTAAATATTCGATAGCGGCAGAGTTATTTTTATTTGCTAATTTTTTTAAGTCTTTTATGGCTTGTTGGGGATTATCTTTTATATATTTTGCAATATTTTCATATTGTTTATCAATATCTTGTTCTATTTGTTCCGCAGCAACAAAAGAGGTCAAAAAAAGAAATACAAAACAAATCATAAAAATTATTTTTTTAGCTCGAAACAAAATCACGTTATGCCCCTCTATTTATACCATCAATTTTAGCTTAGGTTGAAAACATTAAAATTTTATTATGATAAGTTTTAACGTCTCTTATTATTTTCTTAAAATCGTCATGAAAATTAGCCCGATAATTGCATGGTAACGTGCACCATTTTTAAGTTAGAGTGAAATGCCTTAAAGGTGTTTTTGTTTTTGTAGATTTTCTATATTGTGTTAAATAAAATTTGATTGTTTTTCTAGTCTGTGTTAAAAAAGGTATTTAATTAGCTATTTGGTGAAAATATGGTAGAATATTTTGATGTTTTAGATGAGCGAGGAAATAAGACAGGAAAAATAAAAAAACGTGAAGATGTTCATCGAGATGGGGATTGGCATAAATCTATCCATATTTGGATTGTTAATGATAAAAATGAGGTGCTTTTACAAAAAAGTAGTCCAAATAAAGATAGTTATCCTAATATGTGGGATATTTCTTGTGCTGGTCATTTGACTGCCGGTGATACTTCAGTATCTGGTGCTCTTAGGGAAATTAAAGAAGAGTTGGGGCTTGATATTTCTCTATCACAGTTGCAACTTATTGGTCATAGAAAAAAGGCTGGTCGTTATACTCAAACATTTATTAATAACGAATTTAGCGATATTTATTTATTGCATTTAACTATTGATGTTAATAAATTGCAATTACAAAAAGAAGAGGTTTATGAGGTTAAATTTGTTTCATTTAATGATTTTAGAAATATGATAAAAAACGAAGATAAAACTTTGGTAATGCATCATGAGGAATTTGAACTACTTTTTAAAGTGTTGGGTGTAAAGTATATATAAAATAAATGTTTTGATTAATTATAGATATATGGCGATTATAGCGATAACTTCGAATGCTTTTTGTGATGTTATTTGGGATTATACAGCAGACTTTTACAATTACTTTAAGGTTTTGCTGTTAACATCGAGAGTAGCTTTTTTGATCGGGTAAGAATAGAGGGAGAAAATATGAAGCTCGTTGTTGATGTAATGTCATATGAGGATACAATTAATAGTATTCTTCATTTTCAGACAGATGATAATACGTTATATTGGCGTGAAAGATTGTTTCAAGAGTATCCTAACTTGGATAAATATAAAGGATTGTATGGTGAATGGAATGCTCGTAAAAAATATTTGAGCAAACAATTGAAATTTTTATATTTACAAGTTGAAAATAAGTTAAGCGAAAAAGCAGATATATTTAATCAATATTGGTTTGAGCGAAAAAATGAAGTGACAGAAGTCTTTTCTTGTGTTTTTCAAATTGATTGTGCAAATATTCTTAATGATATGTCGGCGAAAATCTCATTAAATCCAATTTGCCCGCGTGATATCCATCATCATTTCTTTACGATTTTTTATCGTTATGGAAAAGAGCAGTTTTTGATGACGGCAATTCATGAGATGATACACTTTGTTTGGTTTTACATATGACATAAACATTTTAAAGACAGTGTTTCTTTTTATGATGCACCTCATATAGAGTGGTTGTTAAGCGAAATGGTTATTGATACTTTTGTTCATCATACTGATATCGGAATATTTTTTGATAGTTCTCGTATAGAAAGACCTGCATATCGTTATTTTTATGATATGAAGGTTGATGAAGAATATATTCTTGTAAAACTTGAAAAAATTTATTTAAATGCAATATCTATTACGGATTTTATGGAAAAAGCTATTCAATATTGTCGTGAAAATGAAGAATGTATTCGAAAACAAGTTCTCTAATGCTTTGCGTTAAAAGAAATTTAGTTTTTGTGTGATAGGTTTATTTCTGTATTTATAAGTGACTGGGATTAAATATGCGGGTTAAAGTTATTTTTGCTAATGTCATTCAAGGAATGATTCATGTAGGTTATAACGATAAAAAAGAAAATCTTTTTACCGGTTTTCATCCGATTAAATATGTGGAATATTTTGAAAAGGAACAACCAGATATTTTATGTTTAGCTGAAACTCTTATGGATAATTCTGAGGGAAATAGTGATTTTGTTCAACAAATTACAAAAGTTTGTAACTTACCTTATTATCGAAATTTAGTTGGTGAACGAGCTTTTTTTGTTGATGATAAATTTTATGGTTTATCTATTTGTTCTAGATTTCCTTTGACGACTTATGAAGTGCAAAAATTAGCAAATCCTAAAATAGAAACAATTCGGCCTAATGGTGATCATTGGGTTATGCATGATAAGTTTATTCAGAAGGCTGTTTTAGATTTAGGAAAAAATAAAAGGCTTAGTTTGGCTAATACGCATATGTTTCCCTTTCAGCACTTTAATAAAAATTTTTGGGATAATGAATTTGCCTCATACCGAAAACAATGGAGCGATATATTGTCATTTGATAAAAATGCTCTTTCATTGATTATGGGGGATTTTAATACTGTTAATATTACAATTGAAAAGGCTTTTCCTGAGTTAAAAATCGGGGAAATATTGCAATCTGTGGTTAATTATGATGGTAAAATATTTCAACCAATATATTCTTACAATACGCAAATTGAATATATTTTGTTTTTTTCGTTAATTAAAATTATTTCAGCAAAGGCAGAGATGGTTTATTCTGATCATCCGTTCTTAATTGCGGAACTTGATATTTAAATACACTGTTAATCTTATTTACTTTCGATAGAAAATAGAGTAAAATAGCCTTATTAAATATGGGTGGAGGATATTTTGTTATTTGAAGATATCTTAAATACAGTGTCAGATGATAAAGTGATGGTTGATTATCCTTCTCTTTCTCCAGATATGCTGCAAAAAATGTCAGAAAGTAGTATTACTCCAGATATTCAGAAATTTTATATTGCTTACTATGCTAAGATGACTGTGGAGCATGTTGGGTTTTCTGATTTTTTAATAGAAAATCAGAAAACTTTTAAATCTGAGATTGAGCGTTTATATGATGAAATTGCAGGACCGAAAATACAACAAGATTTTTTGGCTGAAATGATAGAAAATACTATACAATTTATTCAAGATAGACATTTTGAAGTTAATATCGGACGGAAAGTTTTTCATGGAGGGGAGCCGAAACAAGATAGAACAGTTGGTAAAAATTTTACATATAGAACAGATGAAGAAAAACCTGATACATATCAAAAACAAGGTAAAGCAGTTAGACAGTTAGATAACGGTGAAGAGTTTCCTATTTGGGAAATTGGAACAATGAAAAAAGAAAATGAAGATATTTTGATTGTTTCCATTTATGATATGGCTCATCGAGGTAATTCTTATGAGGCTTGGAGTGATTTTATCGAGAAGTTTGATGAAATTTATCTTAATGATAAGGATAAATGGGAAAAGGGACGAATTATTCTTGATGTTAGAGGAAATCGTGGAGGGGAAGATAAACCAATTGATCACGTGGCTAAAAGATTATATGGTAATATGGTTAATACTTATAAGCGTTGTGAAATTAGAGATACACCTTTGGGGAATTGGATATTACATAAACATGGTGCGTTTAAGCCTCAAAATTATAAAAATGATGGCTTAAAAGATACTGATATTGTGCAACGGAAATGTTTTTCGGGTAAAAATAGGGTGTTGTTTGATGAAACGCAAACTTTTTATCCATTTAATGAAAAAGATGGATATAAAGGGAGAATAGATATTTTATTATGCTCAAGGGTAGGCTCTTCGGCTGAAAGTGCGTATACTTCTTTTTATCATCATCCAAATGTCAGATATATCGGTGAAAATACTCATGGTATGCAACAGTATACTCAAGGGACTTTTAATACTCCATGGGGCGGAAGTATGCGTGTTGGATGGGGGAAACTTACTTATTGGGATAAAGAGGGAGAAAATATAGAGGTTGTTGGTCATAAACCTGATGTAAATTGTTCCGGAACTGATGCTTTTGATAAAGCCCTATCTATGGATAGGGATGAAGGGCGAGTTATAGGTTTTAGAGAGAAAAATGAACCTATTTGCGGACAGTTATCTTTTGTAATTTATAATCCTAAAATTTCTTATGATTTGCGAAAGGCTTATTATGCAAAGTATATAAATCCTGCTCTTTATAGGGTTGAAGAGTTGAATAAAAAAGAAAAAGTAGAGAATTGTTTGGATAAAGCCAGAAAATATTTTGTTAAAAATGGTGATTCAGGATATAAAATGCAAAAACAGAATAATTTGGTGAAAAAGTTGGCTTACTTAAAACAATATAAAGAAAAAAATAGAAGGTTGTGATGGAGGTGCTATGGTTAAAAATATTGGAATGATTGGGGATAGTATTGCTCATGGATATTATGATGAAAAAAATATGGGCTTTTTTGCTCGGTTGGCTAGATTAATTCTGGAGAAATCTACTGGGGAATATGTTTTTAATAATATGTCACAATCTGGTGATAATATAGCAGATGCTGCAAATCGTGCAATTTTTGAGGTTTTATCTCGGCAATTTGATTTAATTTTGGTTAATATTGGTATTAATGATTTAAGGCGTCGTAAAGATAGTAATTTACAATTGGATTTTTCCGAAGGGGTTCGGATAATGTATTGGAATAAATTACTTGATATACTTTGCAGAACAGGTGCCAAAGTTGTAGTAACAGATTTATTACCAGTTGTTGAAAGTCGTTATACTGAGCAAGCATCCTTGGTGCGTTATAATTCTGATGTGGAGCGATATAACGAAATTATTAAATCTATTTGTCAAGAGAGAAATGTGGTGTTTTTTTCTCGTTATAATGCCTGGAGAAAGCGTAACTTAGAGCAATTATATCATGATGCAACTCATCCAAATGCCGAGGGACATCAAATTGTGGCAGAGGAAATATATGATTTTTTAAGTGAAAAATACTTTATTTAAATTTTCTATGTGTTTTTTAGTAGTGATTTTTTTCTGAAAATAGCGTAGCGAATCCTTGTAAATCTTAATTATGAAAGGACAAGGACGATGATTTATGGATATATTCGTGTTAGTACAGATAAGCAAACTACAGAAAATCAGCATTTTGAAATTAAAGAATTTGCAAGTAAAAATGATATAGATATTGATAAATGGATTATGGAAACAATTAGTTCAACTAAAGAACTTGAAAAGCGAAAGTTAGGTAAACTACTTAAAAAATTAAAATCTGGTGATGTGCTTATAGCTTCTGAATTATCCCGTTTAGGGCGTAATCTGTTACAAGTAATGAGTATTCTTCATCATTGTATGTCGTCTGGAGTGCGTGTTTGGACGATTAAAGATAATTATAGATTAGGAGCCGATATTCAATCTAAAGTTTTGGCTTTTGCTTTTGGATTATCTGCAGAAATTGAACGAAATCTCATCTCTCAGAGAACTAAAGAGGCTTTGCTTCGTTTAAAATCTGAAGGGAGAATCTTAGGACGTCCAAAAGGTCATAAAAATACAAAACTTAAATTGACGGGAAAAGAAGAAAAAATTATTGCAATGAGACTAGATCATTTTTCTAAATCGAAAATAGCAAAAATTTTAGGGGTTAATAGGTTAACTCTTGCTAGGTATATGGATAAATATGTTGAAGATCCTTTGAGAGGAAAGTGATTTTGTAAATTTTAGAGGTTCTAATTTTGGATAAAGATGTTTTTTGAGAATACTCAAGAAATGTTTAATATTCTTTTGGTTATTTGATAGAATTGTTTCTATTATTTTTCCTGTTTAAATTCGTTATTTTGAATGTGTTTTAAATACATTGTTTCACCATCGTCCCATTTTATTTTGAGTTTATTATTAGGTAGAAAGTCATATTTTCCACAATGCTTATATGCATTATTAAATCCACATAATCTGTTATTGTTTTGTTGTATAAAATAGTCTTTCCATTGTGGAGTTTCTATTTGTATAAAAGGGGCTTCAGGTGGAACAGTAAAAAAATTAGAAGCAAGTGCAAATGGAACTTCTTTTATTTTTAATCCGTGTTTACTTTGTTCATATTTTAAATACACTGTAAATAATCTTTCACCTAAATAAGCAAAAGCTAGCTTTTGTTCAGTATCGCGAGTAGCTAAATCATCTTTTATTTGTTCGTAAAGTGGTAGCAATATACTAAATAGCCATGAGGCATAGTTATTTAAAATTTCTCGACGAGTGATAAACATATTTGTCGGATAAAAACCTTCATTACTATTAAGGGTTTGTAATGCAGAGGCATACATTTTTGGATATTTTTGCTGAATAATTTCTAAAGCTTTATCTAAGTCAGATATAATATGTTCTTTTTGATACTGTTCATACGGATTTATGCGAATAGGTTCAGATACGATAATATCATGAGTGGCAAACCAAGGAAGAATGTATTTTTTTTCAAGTTCTAAATTATGTAGAAATTCAGGAACGAATTGTTTTAAATGTTCGATACCGAGGTGGCGGAAACGCATAGATGGAAAGTTTAGCATCGGATAATAAGAATTATTATTTAAACATAAAAAACGTCGATAATGAAACATTCCTACATATGGTGATTTAGTATTTTTCCATATCCAATAGAGTGCAGTTAATTCTGCAAAATAACGGTTGAGATGAGATATGTTTTCTCCGGTGTCATCTCCTATCATATTCTGTTGAAGCCAAGTGATTTGATCTTTTGTAAAGGTTCCTTCTCTTGAAGGTGCTTTTGCTATTTTCCGTCCGCCTTGTATTGGTATAAATATGTCGCTTTTAATCAAAGGTGCTGGTTTATAATATACAACATATATCTGTAAATAGTTTGTTTTGTAGATGAAAAGTATATATGTAAAAAAAACTAAAATAAGAGCAGCAAATATTGTGCTTGTATAAAAAATACTTTTGCTGCCCTTCATGTATTTTACCTACTTATGTTGCTTAATGCTAATTAAGCGATAATGTTGGGGTTAATCAATGTTTCTATCTTTTGAATCTTATTTTTTAAATTTGTCCTTTGATTATTTAGTTGTTGTGCTTGATAGAAATCTATCATTTGTTTATTTCTTACTAGTTTTGTGATATCTGACTTAACCCTTCTTTCTTCAAGTTTTAGTTCACATAGTTGAACCTGAAGTTTATTAAAAGGATTGCTGTTTGTCATCTGTTTACTCCAATTCGTTATTCTATTCGCTTGTGCGATTCTTTTTCTTCGTGCATAGTATACTGTATTTTTAGTTAAAAATCAAGCTGTTTTCTGTTTTTGTTTAAAAAATTAGTGAAAAAATATAAAATTCTGCTAGTCTTATGAAAATATTATCGCTATTTTCATTTGAAAATGAAACTTTATTGATTGGATAGGAATATTATGACTGAAATTAAAAAAATCGGGATTTTAACAAGTGGCGGCGATTGTGCTGGATTAAATGCTGTTGTTTTGTCTGTGGTTAATTCTGCAGCTCAACTTGGTTGGGAAGTTTATGGTATTCATAATGGTACAGATGGCGTTACTGAGTCTCCTTTGTCTTATGAAATTTTAACTGAAAGAAATTTTTCTGATACTCCTTGGCCTCGTTTAGCTGGTTCTTATCTGGGGTCCTTAAATAAAGGTGTTAAAATGGAATCTCAAGCTGAAATTTCTGCTCGGTTTGGTAAAGGTGTCGCTGAACTTGGACTTGATGCTGTAATTGTTGTTGGTGGTGATGGTAGTATGAATATTGTTAGTAATTATTGCCGTAATGCAGGAGTCAAAATGGTGGGAATTCCTAAAACAATTGATAATGATACTCCACTTACTCAATATTCTGTTGGTTTTGATTCCGCTTGTAAAGTTTGTACGGATGCAGTGGATGCTCTTTGGAAAACAGCTCGTTCTCACCAACGTGCTCTTATTCTTGAAGTTATGGGGCGTGATGCAGGACATTTAGCTATGCGTTCTGCTGTTGCTGGTTTTGCCGATGTTTGCTTGGTTCCTGAAATTCCTTATTCTATTGATGGAATCGTTAATAAATTAAAGAGTATTAAAGCTAAAGGACGTAATCATGCTGTAATCGTTGTTTCTGAAGGTGTTCATACAGAAAATGGCGAAATGGTTTCTAGTTCAAAAAATCTTGTCGGTGAGAAAATTAATGGTGGTATCGGTGAGTATTTGAGTGCGGCTATTAATGCTAAATATTCAGAATTTCAAACTCGTGTTACTAAATTAGGTCATGTTCAACGTGCTGGCGATCCTACTGCGTTTGATAGAGCTTTGGCTTGTGCTTTTGGGGCAAAAGCTATTGAATTGCTTAAAGAAGGACATACAGATGTTATGGTGGCTATTAATGGTGATAAGTTAGTAACATATCCTTTGGAGAAAGTTGTTGCTGAAGGGACTACTTTGTTAAATAAAGAAAGTGCTTATGTTAAGGCTGCTATTGATATGGGTATGTATGTGGGAGAAATTTAAGATTCTCTCTTTCTTAATTGTTAAGGCGACATTTTTATGTCGCCTTTTTTATTGCTGCCTTACAGAAAACCCCGAGTTTGCTCGGGGTTGAATGCTAAGGTGTTGGAACAACACCGCTCCACGCCAACGAGCGTGGTCAAAACGTAAGGTTTGTAGCTGTTATAGAACCATGGGTTTATCCGGGGATATCTATATATCTTTTTATTAAAATGTATACTTGTTATATCTTTTCAAAATTTACTCTGGGATCTACTAGAGAATATGTTAAATCGCTTATTAGTTTTAGTATTAATCCTAAAAGAGCAAATATATATAGTGTTCCAAATATAATTGGATAGTCTCTGGTCATAATTGCTTCATATCCTAATAATCCCATGCCATTTAAACTGAAGATTATTTCTATTAATAATGAACCTGTAAAAAGAATTTTTATTAATAATCCAGGTAATCCAGCAATGATAATCATCATAGCATTTCTAAATACATGATGGTATAAAATTCTATGTTCTGATAAACCTTTGGCTCTTGCTGTTAAAACATATTGTTTACTCAATTCATCTATAAAGGAATTTTTTGTGAGCATTGTTAAAGATGCTATTCCGCCTATTACTATACATATAGTTGGAAGTGTTATATGCCAGAAATAATCTCTTATTTTATGCCATATGCTAAAATTTTCCCAGCCATCAGAAGTTAATCCTTTTAATGGGAAAATTTGAAAATATGTTCCTCCTGCAAATAAAACTATTAGTAAAACAGCAAATAAAAATACAGGTATTGCTGAACCGGTAAATATTATACAGGAGCTGATTACATCAAAATTTTCTCCGTCTTTTTGTGCTTTTTTAATTCCTAAGGGGATGGCTATTAAATAGATAATTAATGTAGACCATAAACCCAGTGATATGGATACGGGGAGTCTTTCTTTTATTAATTCTAACACAGTCTTATCTTTATAGTAACTCTTGCCAAAATCAAAAAACAGATAGTCTTTGACCATTTTTATAAAACGTTCGTGAATCGGTTTGTCAAATCCAAATTGTTTTTCAAGTTCTTTTACAAGATCTTCTGGGACACCTTTGGAACCTTGATATTTTTGTTCGTTCAGATTAGGTGTTCCTGCATTTATGCTTCCTGTTGCAGAAGTGTTTAGTCCTTTATATTGTGCTAGCATATATTCAACTGGTCCTCCTGGGGCTAATTGAATTATTGCGAAATTGATAAGTAATATGCCGAATAATGTCAGTGGTATTAATAGTAATCTTTTTATTATGTAGTTACGCATTTCTTTTTATTCCTTTATCCACCAGATATTTGTATCAACTCCTAGGTTATTGTTATTTTCAGGAAAAGCAAATTTGTCCCAATAAGCAATACGGTCTTTTTTAGAATACCAGTTAAATATAACGTAGTGATTAAATAAAAGAACTCTATCTAGCGCTTTAACGTAGGCGGTATATAGATTATTATCTTCTGTTTCGATTATCTTATTGATTAAATAGTCAATGGCAGGATTGCTTATTCCTATTATGTTATTGCTGCCTTTAGTATTGGCTGAAAGACTTCCCCATAGGTCTTTCTGTTCAGTGCCGGGCATGTAAATTCCGCCAAATCCTCCAACAATTATATCAAAGTCAAAGTTATCTAATTTGTTTTTATAGGTGTTTATTTCTAAAACGCGGGTGGTGGCTTTTATTCCTATTTTTCGTAAATTTTCTATAAATGGAAGTAATACGCGTGTGAATGAATTGCCATTAGCGGAATTTATGATTATTTCAAATTCCAGAGGCTCTCCTGTTTTTAAATTGCACATTTTTTCATTTATAAAATCATATCCAGCCTCATTTAGTAGCTTTACAGCCTTTTTTAAATTGTCTCTATCGGATAAAGAATCATCACGAAAGATACTCTCTACCGGTGTTGTTAATATTTCTGCAGGAAGTTGTTCTTGCAAAGATTGTAGAATCTCTAGTTCAAGACCTTCAGGGAGACCTTTGGCGGCAAAGCGAGTGTTTTCGAAATAACTTTTTAATCGCTCATATTGGTTATAAAAGAGATTTTTGTTTGCCCATGGAAAATTAAATGCGTAATCAATGGCTTGACGGACTCGGGAATCTTTGAATTTTTCTTTTCTGATATTAAAAGCGAAAAATTGGTTTGTTGCCGGGCGATTATGCTCTATAGCTTTTTTCTTTATTTTTCCTTCCTTTATCAGATTATTGTTATGTCCAGTTGCCCAAGATTTTGCAATATATTCGTAACGGATATCAATGTTTCCTGCAAATAAGGCTTGTAATGTTACAGTGGTATCTTGATAGTAATCGTATTTTATTTCATCAAAATTGAAGAATCCTTTTCTTGTTGGCAAGCTTTGTGCCCAATATTCTTTATCTCTTTCAAAAATAATATATCTACCAGCTTCAAACTTTTTTACTTTATATGGTCCATTTCCTAGCGGTGGAATTAAGTTGGGCTTATCATATTCTTTATTGGTAAAATCTTTTGCAGAGAAGATTTTTAATGAGCTTATTATTAAAGGCAATTCTCTATTTTTTGTATTGGGTTTAAAATAAAATCTTACATGCAGTGGGGTTATTTTTTCTACTCTATCTATATCAGCATAGTAGAATTTATAGATGGGAGAGCCTTTGGTGATAAGTGAGTTAAAACTGAATATGACATCATCTGCAGTGATAAGTGTTCCATCTTGGAATTTTGCTTGTGGGTTTATAAAAAATCCAATGAAACTTTTATCTGAAGGAAGCTCGAATTTTTCAGCAATTAGAGGATATACTGTCTCTATGTCATCAGCAGGAGATATGCCTAAGCTATCTAATGTTAGTGCAACAACTTCTGTAGAAGCGGTTCCCTTAAATATGTAAGGGTTGAAATTATCAAAGGTTCCGTATGCCGGAAGAACAATTCTTCCTTTTTTAGGAGCTGATGGATTTACAAAATCAAAGTTTTGAAAGTTATCCCTATATTTGGGAGCAGAATTTAAAGTTATATGATGTTGTATGGTTATTTGTACTTCATTTTCGGTATTTATTTCTTCTGCTATAGTTGTTTTGGCGAAAATAATCATGAATGAAAGGGCAAGGTGCGTAAATAACTTTTTATTTATCATGTTTCCACGCTCCAAAAGGTGATGCGTATTCATCATAATTATTTTCTGGAGATGCTTCTATCTCTTTTTCTATTTCATCTAGAGAGATTATTTTTTGTGATTTTTTTGGGGTATTGTTTTTTTTATGATTGTGAGAAGATTTTTGCTCTTTTTTCATATTATCTAAAATCTGTTGTGTAGATGAAAAAGATGTTATTATCTTAGGTTTTGATGTTTCTGAGGATAAGAGTTCTTTGCGGATAGCTTGCATTCCTTCTTCTATACTACTTATGTGAGGAGGTTCTTTATCTTTGTTAAAATTTGTGTCAGATTGAGATTTTTGATTGTCGTTTATTTGTGCTTTTTCTGTAATTTGAGATGGTTGGGATTGTGTGGTTTGGGTTAAAAATGAAGGAAATGTATCATTAACTTCTTCTGTGAGTTCAAACTGATTGGTGTTGGTTTTGTTTTGTGTTGCAATCGTTTCTGTTTGGGTGTCTAGGTTTGTCTCTTTTAATTGTGCGGCAATTGGTGCTAAAATATTATAGCTCTTTCCCATGGCACCATATTGTATTATATTATAGAATATTTGCTCATTATCATCTCTTTCTAATAGCTGATAAAGACATTGTATTCTTGCTTCAAATTCTAAAATACTTCCTTTTAATAGGGCATCTTTTTGAGCTTTTTCTTTTAAATGTTCTATAAAAACTGGTTGAAAATTGTAGGTCTCAACGAATGTTTTGGCTATAAGCCAGCGTTCTCCGCCTGCAGTCCTGCTCCATAGATGTTCCATTTGGGTGCTTGATATAGAATTACTTCTTTTGATGATGTCTGAGAGTATTTCATTACAATCATCTATTAAAATTTCTAATTTACGGAGTGCTATTTCGCTTTTTATATGTTTTTCTATTTCTATGAGAGTGCAATTTATCGCATTTGTGCGTTCTGTATGAAGCTCTATTTGTTCTGCTATTTTAGAGTTGTGAGTATTATTATTTGTTAAAGTGGTTTTTATAATTGCAAAAATTAGCCATATTAAACAAAGTGGAACGCTATAGATTATTGTCATTTGGTAAAGAGATTCTATATCGTTTGGATGGGTGGCAAAGGCTTTTTGACTGTATAATATCCATGAAATGCTTGTGAAAATAGCTATAATTAAAGAATTGTTTAACACCGAGCTGCTCCTTAATCTTATTTTATCTTATTCTAGTATTTATATGATATTTTGCAATTAAAAAATAAGTTCATACCTATGTTTTTATAAGGAAAAAACGCCTTTTTTGTATATGTGTAAAAAATATGATGAAATTTTTTTATTTTGTGTTATAGATGGCCTAAAGTTAATTTTTATAAGGTATAGAAAATGAATGAATCTACAGCTGTTGTGCTTGATTTTGAAAAAGATATTTTAGAAATAGAAGAAAAAATTGAGCATCTTAAACTTCTGGCAAAAGATGAAGATATGGATATTACCAGAGAAATTAGACGTTTGGAACGTAAATTGGGACAACATGTTAATCGGACTTATTTGAATTTGTCTGCTTGGCAGAAAGCTCAAATAGCCAGACATCCTGGTAGACCACATTGTTTAGATTATATCAAAGCTTTTGTTGATGATTTTACATTGTTGGCCGGTGATCGTTGTTTTGCAGATGATGAAGCTATGGTGTGTGGTTTAGGTAAAATTGACGGACGTGCTGTAGTTGTTATCGGACAAGAAAAAGGTAATGATTTAGAGACCAGAATTAAATATAATTTTGGTATGGCTAAACCTGAAGGATATCGTAAAGCTCAGAGAATGTTGGATTTGGCGGATAAGTTTCATTTGCCAGTTATTAGTTTTGTGGATACTGCCGGTGCTTATCCTGGAGTTGATGCTGAGGCTCGTGGGCAGGCTGAGGCGATTGCTTCTTCTATTGAAAAATGTCTACAAGTTAAAACTCCTATAATATCTGTTATTATTGGTGAGGGGGGATCCGGTGGGGCTATTGCTATTGCGACAGCAAATAGAGTTCTTATGTTAGAACATTCTATTTACTCGGTGATTTCTCCTGAAGGGTGTGCTTCTATTTTGTGGCGTTCTGGTGATAAAACTAAAGAAGCTACCGAAGCCTTACGTTTGACTGCTCAAGATTTGAAAGCTTTGGGTATTATTGATGATATTATTAAAGAGCCTCTTGGTGGAGCTCATCGTAATCCTCAGCAAGCTATGCAATCTGTTAAAGAATATATTTTGCGTCATTTGAGAGATTTGGAAAATGTTTCTTCAGATGATTTGAAAAAACAAAGAACGGAAAAATTCTTAAATATGGGTAGACACATTACTGCTGAATTTTAGATTTAAAGGGCAGGGAAACCTGCCCTTTTGTTTAGCTTTAATTTTTGTATAAATTTATTATCTCCTTAGTGTTCAATTGATATTTCTTCTTTGAGGTTTTGAACATTTTTAATGGGTGTTTAATCGGGAGATATAATATGAAAAATTCTAAGTCAAAATTTTCTAAAGATAATTTACAATATAATCATGATTTATCAGTTTCTTATAATCCTGCGGATTTTAGACATTTGATGAATTATTTTTGGAATTTTATTGATAGCTCAAATGCTGATTTTATAGATTTATCTCCTAAAATTCAGGTTACTGAAAATCAAAATGTTGTTAGAATTATTGCAGAAATTCCTGGTGTTGATGAAAAAGATATTGATTTAGAAGTTTCTGCCGATGGTATACTTAGTATCAGTGGTGAGAAAAAAAACGAATCTGAAGAGAGTTCCAGAGATAATTGTTTTTCTGAAATATCATATGGTACTTTTAAACGTACTCTTCAGCTTCCTTGGGATTTAGACTATGAAGCGATAACTGCTAAGTATCATAATGGAGTGTTGACTATTTCTATTCCTAAATCTCAAATAGAAAAACAGAAATTCAAAAGAATTAATGTTGAAAAATCTTAAAGTTTAAACTTTAAGTTTAAGGTTTGAAAACAGCTGGCAGCTTTTTTTAGAAGTTGCCAGCTGTTTTGTATGTAAAAGAAAAATATCTTTGCCAAAATATAGTAAAACTTGACAAAATAAATATAACGAATAATATAAAGTCAATTAACAATTATTATGAACTAAAAATTTAAAGATTAT
>CALXVZ010000017.1 GCA_944392235.1 uncultured Alphaproteobacteria bacterium | reverse complement strand
TTTAGCTCAGCTGGTTAGAGCATCTCGTTTACACCGAGAGGGTCGGGAGTTCGAATCCCTCAACGCCCACCAATAAAAGCCTTGGAATTTTATTAATTTCAAGGCTTTCATTTTGCTAAATCATTAAAATAAAAATTCCCCTTTCTCTCGTAAGAAATAAAAATAAATATTTTTTAATTGTAAAATAAGTTGAAATATGCTATCCCAAAAATGTAGAGATATTATTCTTATTGTATCATTTTAAAATTTTATTTTTATGTGTAACGAAGTAATTTATGAAATTTACCCGCTAACATTCAATTATGCAGCGGGGAGCAAGAAAGATCCTTATCGAGGAGCCTATGGCAATTTGAAAGGTATAACGGCAATGGCTGAATATATATCTTTCTTGAGTGTAGATGCTATTTGGATAGCTCCATTTTTTAGGTGGAACCATAATGGATTTGGCTATGATATAGTTAATTATATGAAAGTTGATCCAATGTTTGGCACGGAAGACGATTTTCGAGAGTTATGTGCTGTATATCATAAACTAGGTATACGAGTATACATTGATCAGGTCTATAATCACTGTTCCGAGAAAAATCCATGGTTTCAAAAAAGTATAAAACGAGAGGATCCATATACAGATTTTTTTGTATGGCAAGATGCTAAAGGTTACGCTCCGAATGGAAAACCTCTTCCTCCTAATAACTGGCCATCTAAATGGGATGCATCAGGTGAAAGTGCATGGAGTTGGAATGAAGAAAGACAACAGTTTTACATGCATAGTTTTGATTATACCATGCCCAATCTAAACATAAACAACCCAGAATTACGCAAAGAGCTATTAAGAGTTGCAAAATACTGGTTTGATTTAGGAGCAGATGGGTTCCGTTTGGATGCGACAACACATTATGGATGTGATCTACTATATCGAGACAATCCAGTAGATGAATCTGGAGAGCAAATGCGTATTTACGACATAAACAATGAAGTAGGAGCTTTGTTTTTGAATGAATTAAAGGCTCTAGCAAATACGTATCCAACACAGAAAACTCTACTCGCAGAGTATGTCTTTGATAAAGGAGAAGCCGGCAACGCAAAGGGTGTAAAAACTGTTAGGGATAGTATATGTGATACTTTCTACATAGGATCCCTGCAAGATACTCTAGAGAATTTTGCACCAAGTGTCATAGAGGCCTTAAAAGTATCTCCTAATGGGATAAAACTCAATTGGGCCTTTAGTAATCATGATATGGAAAGAGCTGTAACCAGAATATGGGGACGGTGTTTTACTCCAGAAAAAAGTGCATTACTCATAGAATTATTATTGACACTTCCGGGAAGTATATGCCTATATCAGGGGGATGAACTAGGTATTCCTAATCCTCAAGATTTGAGTAAATGTAAAAATTTGCGACGAGATTATCGAGGAATATGGGATATAGCTAATAATGTTTGGGATGGTGCAAGAACTGGTTTTTGTTACAATGAAACATCTCATGCTCAAATGGCATTGCATCCGGACAAAGAACAGATCAAATATTCAATAACCAAACAAAAAGACGATGAAAATTCCACTTTAAATCGTATTAGAAAGGCAATTATTCGTCGCAAAAATAGTTTGTTTAGTGAATATGGTGATATCAGTTTTATTCAAACAGAAAAAAATGTAATAGCATTTGTCCGCACAGACGAAGAGTTATCTCAAAAAATATTATGCATGTTCAACTTTAATGACATAGCTGTAAAAATCGCATATTTGGGGGAAATTTATGAAGTGTTTCCTAATAGCGTTATGTATAAACAGCTTTTATAAATGTAATGAAAATACTGCTGATTAATCAGCAGTATTTTTTTAGCAAAAAAGGTGGGAAAAAGTGCTTTACTGTGAGGTAAAAATATGCTAATATAAACATATATATAGAAAGAGGAGAAAATGTTATGCGTTTAAAAAAAGAAATTTTAGCAGCAAGTATAGCTGCACTTTCAGCGATGCCACAAAAAGGGGAAACAAAAGAAGTTATTTCTTCTGAAATAAAAACAGAAATAATAAATGAACCAGAAGTTAAAGATGACGGTGGTTTAGGCTACCATTTTGAACCTATAACAGAAAACAACAACTATAGCAACGCTTCTGGTTATAGAGATGAAGAGAAATATGTATATGATCGTAAACTCTCACGAGGATTAAGTGTCAGATATTCTGGAGCATATATAAATTGGGAAACAAAGCATGTGATATACAAAGCATCAGATCCTATTGATGAAGATTATCATTCAACATTGAAAAGTTGTCTTGAATCCCAAAATCATCATACAGGAGTATATGATAGAAGTGGTGATAAAAACTATATAAGAGAAAGAAGAATAGCATCATATCCTATGGAAGAGGAAAGATATATATATAGTCCAGAACTCTCACGAGGACTAAGTATAAAATATTCTGGAGCATATATTAATCCAATAACAGGAGAAGTAATTATAAAAGCAGTAAGTAGATATGATGAAGATGTTCACTATAATTCTATAAAATCATGTCGAGAATCCCAGAATTTTAAGACTGGACAATACGATAGATCCAACGATAGAGAAATTCGCCGTGAACAAATCTATAACGGAGAATACGGTACAAATAGAGGAGCCGTTGTAAGAGATGTTGTAAGAGGAATTGGAGAAATTATCATACGCTCCCAGAGGGGAAGATAAAAAAATTAAATCCTAAAAATATCTTCAGCTTTGCGCATAGCGATAGGTGATACAAAGACGATAAGAATATCATTTTCCTCGATTGTATCATCAGATTTAGGATAAATAATTTGTTCATCGCGATAAATAGCACAAATTTTACATTTTTCTGGAAGATCAAGATTCTCTATTTTTTTTCCTGAGTTAAAGCTATCCTTATCGATTCGAACTTCCCAAACTTCACCCATACCACGTTTTAAGCAAAAAGCATTATTAATTTTTGCCTTTCTTAAATCTTGCAGCATAGCTGAAGTAGTGACAAGAGAACGATCAACAATAACATTGTCCTGTTCACTATCAATAAGGCTATCAAAAACTCTGGAATTGACTAAAGAAAGAGTCTGATTAACTCCCATTTTCTTAGCGATAAGCGAAGCAAGAAGATTATCTTTATCATATTCTGTTACAGCGATAGAAATATCAGCATTTCTAATTTGAGCCTCATCTAGAATAACATCACTCATCATTTCACCACGAATAATTTGCGTGCTATTCAAATTCTCTGCAAGTCCTTGAGCTATTTGGCTATCATCTTCAATGATTTTACAACTAACAACGCTATCGTCTTTTTCCAAAACCTGTGCAATATAATAAGATATAGCATTTCCTCCAAAAATAACAAGATGTTCATTTTGTTTAGCAATAATGCCAAAATCATGTAATGTGTCAAAGACTTTATCTCTTTCAACTAAAATAAAAATTTCATCATCAACACGAATAACTTCATTAGGTTTAGCAAAAAAGCTCTTATGATCTCGAATAATATGGATTACAGGACTATTATAATATTTTTTTATCTCATTTATTTCCGTATTAATAAGAGGACAATGAGCATTACACTTAAAAGATATAAGGAATAACTTTTCATCAACAAGGGGATAAACAGAGGTTGTTCCAGGTATTTCAATAAGATTGAGAATAGCTTTAGCAATTTCGACATCTGGAGAAATAACTAAATCGACAGGAAGATTACGGTCACTATAAAGCGTATTCCAAAGAGGATTTAAGAAATATTCTGAATCTACACGAGCAATTTTTTTAGGGATTTGGAACAAAGTATGTGCAACTTGACAAGCGACAAGGTTAACTTCATCATCATCAGTTACAGCAATAAGAATATCAGCATCTTTAGCTCCCATTTTTTCCATAATGCTCGGATGAGAAATTGAACCAACTAAAGTTTGCACATCAAACTCTTTAGCAATTTCATCTAATTTATCTTTATTAGTATCGGCTACAATAATATCATTATTAGCCTGCGCTAAATAATCAACAATACTACGTCCGACATTTCCTGCTCCACCTATTAATATTTTCATAAGGTCTCCTTTTCAAGACTACCAAAATAATTTTCAATAGCATCAATAGCTAAAGAATAATCATAGATTTTAGTATAAATTTCTCTAAATCTTTTTGCATCACGAAGATTTTTGGAATACCAACAAACGTATTTACGAGAGATAGCCACAGCCATTTCTTTTCCATAAAAATCGACCATATCATTCAATTGTTGTAAAAGAGCATTTTTAATTTCTTGAATAGATACATTTTCAGGAAGAATACCGCAATTAATAAAATTATGTGTCTGAGCAGGAAGCCAAGGATTACCTAGAGCACCACGTCCAATCATAACACCATCAACAGCTGTTTCATCTATCATTTTTTTAGCAAGAAAAGGCGAGGTAATATCACCATTTCCGATAACAGGGATTTTAACAGATTCTTTGACCTGGCGAATAATATCCCAATCAGCAACACCGGAATAACCTTGAGCACGTGTTCTACCATGAACTGTGACATAAGAAGCTCCGCTATCTTCGCACATTTTAGCAAATTGAGGAGCATTAATAGAGTTATTATCCCAGCCTTTGCGAAATTTAACAGAAACTTTTAAGGGTGTAGCTTTAACAGTAGCCTCAATAATTTTGGAAGCCAAAGATAAATCCTTCATCAATGCAGCCCCAGAATTATTTCCAACGACTTTTTTAACGGGACATCCCATGTTAATATCAAGTGAGTAAGCTCCAAGATCAGCAATTAATTTAGCGGCTTCAGAAAAAAGTTCAGGATTATTTCCAACTAATTGCACAATAACAGGATATGGCTCATTACGGACATCAGCAATTCTATAAGTTTTAGGATTTTTTCTACTAATAGCATTAATCGCTACCATTTCAGAATACAAATTACAAATACCTTTGGACGCAACAAGTTTTCGCATTGGAAAATCAGTAATTCCGGCCATTGGAGCAAGAAAAACATTACTATTTAAGCCTATAATATTATTCATTTTTCTACTCAGCACTATTCAAAGCTCTAATAAGAACAAAATAAACTTTATCTAAAGAAGAATTAACCGCTAGATTGATAAATTCATTTCTCGTTTCATCGTCAGCACTAATCATCTCTTTAATAAGAATATCCATTAGATACAGAAACTTAATTGAGAGATTGTGAAATTCAATATTATCGTCAAAAGCTTTTCGGATAAGAGTTCTTTGTTTTTTAGATATTTTAGCGCTTAAGAAATTAGTAAAAGACTTATTGTCGCCAAGTAAATATCTATCCCATAAATCAAAAACATCAACACCGGCAAAAAGCTTTTCAATATTGATATCTATTTTTGCAAATAGTTTATTGATATTTTGAGCTGCAGAAATAAGATTCTCTTTACTGAAATCAGGATTAAGAGGTTCTATTTTTAAGGAGGCATTATTTGCTTCAGTATATTTATCAACCGAAGCCTCACAATCAGCAAGGGAAGAGACTATTTTTTGAGAAGTATCTTGAATATCAATTTTCAGCTGTGATAATTTTTCCTGCACATTATCTAAGTTAGTAAGAGCATTTGTGATATAGAAATTTTGTTCTTCTAAAAGTTTGAGACCTTGCTGAGAAGAGGTAAGCAAGATATTCGAAGATGAATTAATTTTATCAGCATTTTTAGAAATAATATCATGAGCTTCATTGAATTTATCAATAACATCGACTGCTTTATCTTTAAGGTTATCTGTTTTAAGAGCCAGTTTGCTGCTAATTTCACCAATTTTTTCGACCATAGTTTCTGAAATATTTTGTAGATCAAAATTTTTAGCCTGAGCCAAATTAGTGAAAGAAATCAGTTTATCAGTTTCTTTATTAAGAGCAATAACTACATTTTGCATACTATTAACAGCATATTCGCAGCGTCTTTCAATATCAAGACGTTTTTCATCAAAAGCATCGCCTAGGCCATGTAAAGCTTTACCTGTTTCAGAATTAACAGCTCGCAATGTTGAGATTTGCGATTGAGTAAGTTTTTCTAGTTCTTGAGAATTTTTTATAAGAAGATCAATTTCGGCAGAAACAGTTTGTCCATAGTCAGCCAATTTATCATTAATAAGTCCTGAATTATGTTCTAAAACTTGAGATTGAACAAGAGTAAGTCGTTTGTAATCATCAACACGTCCTTCTAATCCAGAGATACTAGCATCAATTCTTTTGCATAAATCATCAAATTCATCAGAAGTTTTATAGAAGGATCGTTCAAACTTCAGAGTATTTTCAGAAATTTTCTCCAACATACTATTAATATTTTCCTGACTAAGAGAAGCCGTTTGTTCAAGTTGAGATTTAATTTGTCCTAAAATATTTTTATTATCTGCAAGGTTATTTTTCACATTCGAGGATAGTGCAGAGATTTCATCTAGGAGTGGATTAATACGACTAAGAAATAGAGATGCATTATTAGCAATATCGTCAGAACATTCCTTCATCATTATGACAGAATTTGTTGTTTTATCAGTAATGTAAGAACATTTATCCGCTAAATTTTTAACTCCATCATTAAGATCAATAAGAGTTTTAGCTGAATAAGAATCAAGCAATTGCAAGATATTAGAAAACTCAGACAAACGCTCATCAAGATCTGTTTTAAGTGTCTGCGCTTGCGAAACCACATCTTTATTTTCTTTTTGAAGGAGTTGAATTTGCTCAGTAAGTGTTTTAGCAAGTAGCTTAGCCTGCTTAGAAGTATCCGCATCGGGATACAATAGATTATCAATATAATTATAAAAAAGTTCAGCATTTGCATTTAAGCTACTAGAGCGTTCAATATAGGCAAGAATAAACCAAAGCAAAAGTAGGGGAAGAGAAGTTGCCAAAAGTAAGAAAGCAAATTCAGAAGGTTGGATATTAACAACAGCGTTCCAACCGATAAAATTCTGAATATAGTAAGCAACAGCGACACCCCACAAAAGAGCAACAATAGCCAAGCAATAAGCAAAATTATTGCTAAGCCAAAGAAATTTCCGAACCGAAGGAGCGGAAACAGATATATTTTTAGATTTATTAAGTTGCTTATTTTCCAGCATAAAGGTTCACCTTTAAAATTAAACTAGATAATAGATATCATAATTAATAATTTTTTCAAACAAATTATGAAATAAGCCGACAAGATTTACAGAAAGATACAAAAAATAAAAAAATCTATTGATTTTATAAAAAGATTGTTTATTCTAACGCAAGCAGTCAGGGGAAAGAGGAATATTCTTCTGATGAGCAAAGAAGCCGCTATAGCTCAGTGGTAGAGCACGTCATTGGTAATGACGGGGTCGTAAGTCCGATTCTTACTAGCGGCACCATTTATCAGTTTCAGGCGTTTTTAGTAGTTCATCGAATGGCTTAACTATTGAAAACGCTATATTTTTTCCTTCAGTTTTGCAGTCCGATAATATTAATTTCAAAATGTCTCTTTTTTCAGAAATAATCGGACTTTTTAAGAATTTTCCTACATTTGCAGCTATTTCCGCGATATTTGCTAGTATTTCATCAGTTTCAGCATCAATCTCAAGGTATCTATCCATATCTTTTTGTAGTTTTTCTTTTTCCATTTCAATTTCAGTTTTTAATTCATTATACATTTTTTCATCGCATTTGCCTCTCATATAGCCACGGAATAAGTTTTTTGCTTCTTCATCAAGCTCATTTAATTTAATGGTAATGTCTCGTTTGAGATTGGCTGTATTGATATTTTCGGCTTTGAGTTGCTTTTTTACTTCCGACTTAATATTTTTTAACATAGTGTCACTAATGTTAATAGGTAATGACAATTCTTGTTCAAGCTGTTGTAAGATTTTTGCTTCATTGATTGGTTTTTGTGAACATTTGGAACGTAATTTGTTACATTTTAAATAATTGTAAGAATGTTTATCGTCTTTTACTTTAGTTTCACAAGTCATTAAACTACCACAACAACCACATCTGACTAAACCTGTAAAAATATATTGTTTATCACCATAATATAATTTACTTGGTGCTCGTTTTCTTCCTTCCATAGTATCTTGGACAATTTGAAACAATTCTTTATCTATAAATAAAGGATAAGGATGTTTGTAAACTTTGCCTTTTTGCGTAAAATATCCAATGTAAAAAGTGTTTTTCAGTATATTTTGAACTTGAGCCCGACTAATTGTTTTATTTACACGACACATTTTTGAAGATAACCCTAAGGTTCTAGCTAGATTAGTAATGTCTTGCAAGGTTCGACCGCCTTTGGCATATTCTTCGAAAAGTCTTTTAACCTTTGGTGCTCGTTCTTCATCTATAATTATATCGGCCGAAGTTGTTCTGGTTTTAGATATATTTAAATATCCTACCGGTGCACAAGATTGCCATTGTCCTGCTTCTCTTTTATATTCCTGACTGCGTAAAACATTGTCTCTTAAAGCACCCACATACATCTTAGCAGATAAAATTCCCATATCCCAACGTAAAATATCAGATGAATTACTATCTCTATGCAAATAGAAACCTTCTTTATAAAAATGTATCTCAATCCTTCCTTGTTTACGCAAATCGTCTAATTCAACACATTCCTTATATCCTCTTTGCAATCTATCGACACAATTTACAACAATAGCGGTTTTGTGTTTTTGAGATTTTACAAATTCAAGCATTTCATAAAATTTTAGACGACCGCCTCGTGTCGAACTTTCAACAATAGAGAATTTATCTAGAATCTTAAATTTATGATTGTTACAATAATCAATAACCGTTTTAAGTTGTGCATCAATGGAAGCACCTTTCTTTTGTTCTTCCGATGAAACTCGAGCAAATATAACGGCTTGTTTACATTCTTCATCTGCAATATTTTGATATTTATTTCTTTTAGACATGATATTACTCCTTTGTTTTTACATTACATTTATTATGTCGTGTTATTTTGGGAAAGTACGCAGTTATTTTCAGTTTTTTGCAGTTTTTTTACTAACAAATTACTGATATTTCAAAATGTTAACCGAATTCCCAATTGGAACGAGGTTATAAAAAGTTATTGTCGTTAACGTCACTAAGTTAAAAAAATAACCTCTGCTAAAATTTACAGAGGTTTGGGATATTCAAGTTGATTTGGTGTCGTTGATGTCCGTTAATTGTTTTTCAGATTGCTTTGCATGATAAACAGCCTTTGCTCCTAAATAGAAAAAACGGATTAATTTGTTAGTCATTTCAGTTAATTCATCATCCGTAAAATCGGGATAATAAATCTTTAATTCTTCTTTTATTTCATTAAATGTATCAGTCATAATAATTATATGTCGGGATTGAATAAATATGTAAAACAGGAAAAGAAAATTTCTTGAAAATTACCTTAACTTGCTGAAAAGATTAAAAAAATATAAACATATTAGAACTAAAGTATATTAACTACAAAATAATATTACTGAGACTTTATCAAATCAATAGTTTTCACAAATAAAAAAATACTTCCTTTTTTATTTTTTAGTTTCTTTTTAACATGTTTTCATCTATCATACGTTCTTGAAATTTAAAATTTATGGTCAATGAGTTTATGTTAATGATAAAAGAGAAAGAATATGTGCTAGGATTAGGTAACTGTGTATCTGAAATGAAAGATATACGGGATCGGAGTATTGACCTCATACTGACAGATCCGCCATATAATCTGGGTTTGTTTATGAAAAAAAGAGAAACAAATTTGGGTGCCCTGAGAGAAAATCATTTTTCTGCATCTAACTGGGACTTATCAACATTTGATGAATGGGAAAACTTGATGAACAGTTTTTTTAGAGAAAGTGCTAGAGTTTTGAAAAAAAAAGGTGCTATGATTATGTTTATGTCTATCATTAAGGTAGAAACAATTATAAGAATAGCTCAACAATATGGTTTTTATTACAAAACAACCGGTATTTGGCATAAATTAAACCCAATGCCTAGAAATATGAATTTGCATTTTATTAATTCGACTGAAGCATGGATTTATTTTATAAATCAAGGAAGAACAGGAACTTTTAACAACAATGGAAAAGCAATACATGATTTTATAGAAACGTCCACAATAAGTGCAAAAGAACGAAAAGAAGGAAAACACCCAACTCAAAAACCTGAAGAAATTTTATCTCATTTTATCCATATATTGACAAATGATAATGATTTGATTTTAGATCCATTTATGGGTAGCGGTTCAACAGGGGTAGCAGCGCTCAAAGCCAAAAGGCGCTTTTATGGCATTGAAATAGACGAAAAATATTTTAATATTGCAGTCAAAAGGCTTGGAGAAGTGAGATGAAAACAGCAATAGACTTATTTGCAGGTGTAGGAGGATTATCTTTAGGCTTTGAACAAGCTGGCTTTAATGTTATATGGGCAAATGAATTCAATAAAACTATTGCAGAAGCCTATCACAAAAACCATCCACATACTACAATAGATTCAAGAGATATAAGAGAAATTGACATTAACAAGGAGCTTGCTAAATATATTGGCAGTATTGATGTTATTATGGGAGGTCCTCCTTGCCAAGGATTTTCTCAAAAAGGTAAAAGAATTGGTTTGGATGATGCTAGAAATTTTATGTTCAGAAAATTTGTAGAGGTCGTTTCAACGATTAAACCCAAATTTTTTGTATTGGAGAATGTACCTAATATTCTTACTGCAGCAAATGGATATTTTAAAAGTCAAATTATAGATAGTTTTGAAAAGTTAGGATATTATATTGATGTTAAAGTATTAAAAGCAGAAAATTATGGTGTACCACAAATACGTAGAAGAGCCGTTTTCCTTGGAAAGTTGGGCGCTCCTATGAAATATAAAATTCCAGACTTTTGCAATGATAAAACGTGTGTAGAAGATGCAATTAGTGATTTGCCTCCTTTATTGTCTGGAGAGGGACAAGATTTTGTTGAATACTCATGTCCTGCAAAAACAAAATACCAAGAAAAAATGAGAAATAATTCTATAGGTATTTGGAATCATATTGCAACTAATCACAATAAAGTCGCATTAGAAAGATTAAAGTATATATCACTAACAAGTACAAAAAGCGATTTGCCTGAAAACCATCAAACAAAATCAATATATAGCGGAACATGGACTAGAATAGATCCTAAAGGTTTTGCCAGAACGATTACTACAAGATTTGATACCCCTGCATCAGGACAATTTACACTACCTTTTCAAGATAGGTGCTTGACTGTAAGAGAAGCTGCTCGATTACAGTCTTTTCCTGATACTTTTATATTCTATGGAAATAAAACGAATCAAATGCTCCAAGTTGGTAATGCTGTACCACCTATGCTTGCAGAAGTAATCGCTCAAACAATACTAAAAAATTTTGACTAGTATAATTTATACATTTCGTATAAATCATCAATATCCACATTAATTCCAACTTTTTTAAGGAGATGTTTCCTTTTATCTAAAAGCAAGGCTAAAAGATCTTTCGCATCTTTTCCATAATGCAGTAAGTTATGGCAGTGACTGCAAAGGGAAACAATATTTTCCTCTACATCCAAAGAAACATCAAATCTATCAGAAAAAGCCATAGGAACAAGATGATGAGGCTCCGTGTAAGGTTTGTCGTTTTTTCTTCTAATGAATGTTGGATGGGCTGCATCTATCTCACATTGATAATTGGCGAGAGAAAGAGCATTTATAGCTATCTGAGGATTTCTATTATAAATTTTTCTGCCATTAGTAAAGGAAGGGTGAATTTTGGGTTTGGGTACTCCAGCGTATTGAGAAATAGTCGGGATAATACTCTTATTATTAGTCTCTTCAATGACAATTTCATCAAGCCGGTTCTCTTCATAAAAAGTATTAGGCAGCTTGCTGCTAAGAGTTTTTAAACCTGGTAAAATGTCATCTTCATTGTAAATAAACGGCAAATCTTGACTAAAATATTGACGAAAAATCTTGAATCTAAATGGCGATATAAAACCAATATTTATAGCAAAATTAGCAAGTCCACTTTTAGGAATGCGTAATTGATTTTTTCGAGGGCGTCCTCCAGAAAGACGTTCTCTTGATTCATTCTGAGATAATGCTGCTATACCAAACTCTAAAAGCAACGCTGAAATGATATCATGAACTTTCTTGTCATCACAATCAACAGCAATATTTCTAATATTTCCAGTTACAGTATCCCTATCAAAAGAAGAGCGACCATCAAAAGCTCCAATTAAAAAAGCCCTTTTTATATTTTTATCACTGTTTTGTATTATTTGAAAATTATCTAAAACAACATTTAGATTTTCGTATTTGCTACTTTGAAATAGGATAGCAAATCCTTTTTTTCCTGCGGAAAATCCCAAATTGCTTCCAAGTACAGAACTGTCAAAAATTTTACCACCTACATCATTTGACATAATTTTTAAAAAATCAAAATGCTGTTTTATATCATGTTGACTTACTTGCCCAGGATTATGACGAATAGGAACAGACCAGATGTTTTGTCCCTCGTTAAAATAAAATTCGTTGGCGACAAGGAGACCGCCAAGAAAATACGCTTTTTCAGGTGTTATATTGGTCAACAAATTAAGTATCGACATCGTAAAATCCTATTTATGAAATACAACTATCGGATAAGTAAACAAAATTAATATTGAATAATTTTAGATGAAAAAAATTATTTATCAATAGAGAAAAGAAAATAGGTGTTTATCTGTAAACTAGTAATCCCGTCCAAATCGTAGCAAAATGTTACCAGAAAGTAGAAAATAAGGGGCTCCCGAATTAGAAAATACACGGCATGATTTAAATAGTTAGTGAGTAAACAACTATTTATGAAAGGAAAATGCTATGTATCAAATTAAAGTTAACGATATCTTGTTACCTACTATTTATTGGTCCTTATCCGAAGCAATGGATGCCTGTGCAGCTGAAAAAGCAAGAGGTTGTGCTGTTATGACTGAAATTGTTCATTTATAAGGAGAGCTACAATGTTAAAAGAATTTGAAAATTGGTTGTTAAATAATAATTACAGAGCTACCACCGCATTTGATTATCAAGGAAGAATTGAAAGATTGTGTCGTGCTGAAGGTTATACTTTGTCTCATTTAGTTGCAAACATATCTTTAATTTTACCTGAATATGAAATTAATGGTAAAAAATCAAGTTATGGTAAAAGAAGCCATACTTCAGTTAGACAAGCATTAAGACGTTTTAAAATGTTTTTGATATCAAATAAACTTATTGAGGGTGCAAACTAATGACAGATATCAAAACATTAAATGACCACTTTAGAAAAACTTTTAATAATGGAAGAGTTACTTTATCTTGTGGAATATCTGCAAAAAAACAAAGTGAATTAGCTGAAATATTAAATCAAGTTAGGTGTTTTAATAACTTTACCAAAGCAAACGATCCATACAACGAGCATGATTTTGGCAGTTTTTATTATAAAGGAGAGCAAATTTATTGGAAAATTGATTATTATGATAAAAATTACCGATTTTATTCAGAAAATCCATGTAATCCAAATATAACCAATAGAGTTATGACGATTATGCTATCTCACGAATATTAAAATGAGTCCGATTTGAGTAATATCAAGTCGGATTTTTTTACTTTTGATATTTTAACTTCGTAACCTCAATGACAACAAGTTATTTTAAACATCTCATTTTTAACCCGTGAATGCAAGTGTTTTATTTGGCATAGGTTTTATTACTTTTACTAAATTCGGATATCCACGGGTTGTTTATGGAGTAATGGGCGATATTTATAATATATTTGTTTGATTTATAAAGCCTTTTATATCTTTGTTACTTTCTTGAGTGTTAAAATCTAAGATTTTAGCAATGATTTCTTTTAAAAAGATAGATGTATCTGTTTCACAAAGATTCAGTAAATATGCAAAATCAAATCCATAATTATGAGCAAAAAAACGAGGTTGTAATTTTTTATCTTCAGGATTTATTACAATAAAACCATATTTTAAATTAGGGTGTAATTCCTTATGATTTAAAGCTTTTTCTGAGTAAGTTATAATATCATGGCTAGTATAGGATTGAAATTTTACTTCAATAATAATTTCAGGAATAAAAATTTCATAATCATTGCTTTTTTCTATTCTTAAAATACATAAGTCAGTTTGATATTTATATTTTTTACCAAGAGAAGGTTCAAAAATAGCTTCACCATCTTTTGTGTAACCATTGATTTTAGCCTTATAACAAACATTATAGCCTATTTTAACATCATACTTATTTTTTAATTTAGAGCTATTTTGTAAAAATTGTTGTATTGTATCTCGTAAAATTTCACTAGCTTCTTTTTCATTTGTTGGTTGCTTCATATATAAATATCCTCATTATGTTGATTTAATAATATTATAGAAAATATAAATTAAACAAAATATTAAATTTGACTCATAGGAAAAGCATATATAGCATATGAAAAAGGAGAATATAATGAAATACTACGTTTGTTTAATTAAGTTTGTTATCTTATTTTTTTATGCTGTTACAAATGTTTCTGCAAAAGATTATTTGAACAATCTAGAAAATAAGGGAAAAGAAGCATCATACAAAATAGAAAAACATACTTGCTATGATATGTTGAAATGTTCTTATGATATTAGACTTAAATCAAAACAGTCTAAAGATGAACTACAAAAAATATCTTTAGAAATATTAGATGAATCTCCTGCTATAAGAAAAATGTATATAATGTTTTACCTACCATGCATGAAAATTGGAAGTGGGGCTTGGGCCGCATCGATTTGGGAAGGAGACAGATTAAAAATAGATATCATGGATTATATGTTATTATCTAATAAAGCTTGTATTGAATGATTGAGAGGTAATATATGTCAACAGCTACAAGAATAATGCGTATTTTAGATTGCAATGGTTGTTCGGAAGACTTCGTAGAGCATAGAAAGTTCCTTTTTTATTTTGTTGTAATATGGAATCTTTTTGAGCAGAAAAAAATGAATCATAACGCATCTATTTTTCGAGTGAATAGTTTTGTAAATTCTATAGGAAATCTTAATGATATAAATATTGATGCAATATTTATATATTTTAAAAATCGCTATACTAAAAATAATCAAACAACTGAGTTATTTAATCATTTATTGTGGAGACCTGAGGAAAACCACATAAAAACTAAAACAATCAGAACATTATGTGATACATCAAGATTAAATAAAAAAAATCAGATTAAAGCTATTTTATCCATAATTTTTAGGCTAAGAAATAATCTTTTTCATGGTGAAAAAAATATTGATTCGATATATAAACAAAGACGAACATTTGAATTAGTTAATTCATTTATGCTTGATTTATTAGAGTTATAGATAATATCATATTTATAACCTTTGTAAAATTTAGCAAAAGTTAAAACATAATAATACCTATTTACAATGTGTTATAACTATTCAAAAGAATCTGATATAAACGTAATGTCGTGAATTTTGGGATTTGTAAACGGTTAAATTTCCATTATGATGTTTTTTATAATTTAACTTCTTGTTGTGCATAGCAGGAAGTTACTTTTTCATTATTTATTGAGATTAAATAAGTCTTCAGAAAAAATAATACTTTTACTATTAAATTTTTTATTCCAATGTATTTTAATTTCTTTAGTACAATATGAAACAACTTCTAATAAATTATTTTGTATCTGTTTTAACTCAAGACTATAAAAAGGTAATTGTTCTCTTATATTTGCTTTTAGAATAGCATTTTGTAATTCTTCTTCTGTAAAGTTTCTTTGATTAAATAATATATGAA
>CALXVZ010000016.1 GCA_944392235.1 uncultured Alphaproteobacteria bacterium | reverse complement strand
ACATGCAAGGTGTTGCAACACCTTGCATGTCTAACAGTTTATATGCTTTTTACTGTCTTTTTGCAATATACAAGCTTTTAGCGTATGTTCAAGGCCTCGGCTGAAAGGCTAAAAGAGTCATTTTACACGATATGATTTTCGAACTCTCCGGCCACCTAATCAAGGTGGTTTTTTTAGTTGTCAATAAATGCAAATGTGGTTTAGGAGAGAGCGCATGGAACAAAAAACAAATAACACAAATGATGAAAATTCAGAACAGAATTTTAAACATAAACTTAAAAATTATATCGCAAGAGAAAAGAAACAATTGATTTTTTCAGCCACTGTTCTTCTGTTTATTATAATTTCGATTCCAACAGGAATATTCAAAATCTTGTTTTCAGAGTCAGATACATCATCATGTCGAGCTTTGTTAAAAACTATGGATGATATAGAGCAAATAGAGTATGTTGATACGAAAGAATGCGGTCGAGGACGGTCTATTTTGCGGTATAATGTAACAGATTCTGAAAATGAAAAAATGGGAGTATATTGTTTGAGCTCTACTTTTCAGACGGTTTCATTACCCAAATTTTATGGGAAAGTAACTTGTAATAACTATGAGCGTTCCTTTAACGAAGCGTCCAATATGGCAGAAGGTAATATAAGTAGTGATAACTATATGAGATTTCTGGCAAACGCAATGGTTGAAGATGACGGATATTTTAAAAGTGATGAACAAATAGCAACAGAAAAAGAAATTATGAAAGAGTTTGAAAAAAATCCGTTACTTTATGTAACTCCAATGATTTTACCATGTCATAACGAATACGTCATTTATTATAAAGATGGATTTTTGGGGAATGATTACATTGGATTTTGGCAACCTCAAACAAAAAAGATAGACAGTTATCCGCTTCAGATTTTATCTTTTTTCTATGGAGTTAGTGTAACTGAAGGAAAATGTCCATCATCAGAACAAATAGCGAAAATTAAAGATTCTAAAAATCATAAGTTAATTCCAGACAATGACACCAAAGAAAAATTATCTGATGCAGAATTATGCATGAAAGCTATATTGAAAAAAGGAGAAGAATTGAAAATGAAACAAGTAAAAAATGATCCAATAAGTTTTGAAACTTGTCCTGATGGAGCAAAATTAGCATACAGCCAAAATGTAAAAGATGAATTTTCCGATGGTTTTTATTGTGCAATTCTTAATGAAAATGGGAAAAGAGTTGCATATGTAGAAGATAGCGGAACGGCAAGAGCTTTGTGCTGTGTCTGGGAATTGACATGCGAATATTATCGTTATGGAATTAAAGACGCATATGGGAGACAAATTCGAAAAGGTTACACAGAACAAGATTTACTATAAAAAAATAGCCCCGATTCTCATTCGGGGCTTTGTTTAATGTTCCGCAGCGATATAGTGATGATGTCCAGATTTTGATTGGGCGCATTTTCCACCATATGGCTGCAAGCTTTTATGTCCGCAAAATTGACATATATAGCCTTTAGGTTTCATGATATACTTAGTTAATCTATCTAAAATTTTACGAATTTCTGTAATTTCACTCATAGCAATATCCTTTGTAATGTAATTGTTGATTTACAAAACAAAATTATTATTTTTAGTCGATTTTCTTATCAGCCAATGAGTGGATTTATATTGCGTGTATCATTTGTTATTATTGTACTGAATATGCGTTGGCTGATAAGAATATACAAAAAAAAGAATAATTTTCAATAACTTGAAGTGTTTAACTGTTGCTGATTTCTAAAGTGAATTATCCTATTAGTATAGACTTAAGTAACAATATGTATTTTGGTATTTAAAAACCATTGACAAATATTTTTTTTGATATATATTTTGGTTATCGATAACCATAAGGAGAGTAAAATGCCATTTGTAGATAAAGAAATTTTAAAGAATGAAAAGATACAAAACCATGCACAACAGATAATGTCGCAATTAATAAACATACTAAAAACAGAAAAAGATAACACAAAGCAGGATGTAAGAGCTATATTAGCTGTTTATATATTATATAAGATAAGTACTTTAACAAATACTCAAGTATCGTATCGAGATATTGTAAAAGGAAAACTAAATATCAATCAAGAAGTAGTGTATGCATTCAATAATGTAATCACTGAAAAAACATGGAACAATTGCTTAAAGATTTTAGAGAACTATACATCTGTTGATTTTGCATGTGCTTTGTTACTTCCAATAAAAAATATTCCTTTTTATAATAGTTCTAATAATGAAACTCCAGAATCTATTGTGAAATTAGCTAAAAAAATTCTTGACTGTAAGTCACATGAAGTTGTTGCAGATATTGGATGCGGTATGGGAAATTTTCTTTTATCTACAGCTCTAGATAATTCTGAAGTTTGGTTTGAAGGATATGAATTAAGTAGAGATTGCCAACTTGTATCTTCTATAAGATCAGAAATTATCAAAGCCCCAATTAATATATACTTACAGAATGCCTTTGAACTTATAATTTCAAATAAGTCATGCAAAAAATTTGATAAAATTTTTGCTAATTATCCTTTTGGCTTAAGAATTCGTAATCTCGGAGTAGGAGCTCTCTACTTAGATAACTTAGCTAAAAAATATCCAGGATTATCCAAAGCGACATCTTCTGATTGGATATTTAATTCCTTGCTATGTGATTTACTTAAGGATGATGGTAAAGCTGTGGCAATTATAACTAACGGAAGTACTTGGAACAGTATAGATAAAACAATGCGACAACATTTTGTAGAACAAGGGTTAATTGAGGCTGTTGTAACTTTGCCTGAAAGAATGTTTAGTAATACTTCAATTTCTACGTCCTTAATTATTTTAAGCAAAGGGAATAAAAACATACGGCTAGTTGATGCAACAAATGTATATCAATCTGGACGGCGTCAAAACTCACTAAGTGATGCAAATATTCTTACGATTTACGATTTATTAAAAAATGATGCAGAAAACAGTAGAGTTATTGAATTATCGGATCTAAGAAAAAACGATTATACATTAAATTTGAGCAGGTATGTAGATACAGAATTAATATTTAAAAATGGTGTAGTTTTTGAAAGTGTTATCAAAAAAATTACTAGAGGAGCACCTTGTACAGCAAGTCAATTAGATAGTATGATTTCAGAAACAGTGACAAATAAACAATTTTTAATGCTAAATAATATTCAAGATGGATCTATTAATAACAATCTTCCTTATTTATCAAAAATTCCTGAACAATATAGGAAATATTGCTTGAAAAACAAAGATATAGTTATTTCTAAAAATGGTTATCCATACAAAATAGCCGTAGTAAATATTAAAGAAGAACAGCAAATATTAGCCAGTGGTAACTTCTATGTTATAAAGGTCGATGAATCTAAAATAAATCCTTATTATTTACAAGCGTTTTTGGACAGTGAACAAGGAAACCGCGTTTTAAAAAGTATATCAGTGGGATCAGCAGTTCCAAATATTAGCATTGATAAGTTAACAAAAATTAACATTCCATTACCTTCTCTAGAAAAACAAGAAATAATAGCCAATAATTACAAAAGTATTATTGATGAGATTGCTGTTATAAAATTAAAATTAGAAAAGGCTCTCAATAAAATGCATCAAGTATTTAATGAAGGAGAACTATAAATGCTTTTGGATGTAGCCGAATTATATGAATTAGAAAATAGTTTGCGACAAGAATTTGATGAAAATTTAACAGGAATTCTCACAAAATTGAATAGTACAGGTAAATTAGAGGATTTTTTATCATTAATAGGTTTATCAAAGTTATTAAATCCTGATATAGGGTATCAAGTTTACAAAACGGGAAAAATTATTATTATAGGGCAAGCAGAAATAAAAAAAGATAAACTCTTAGCAATAGGAGATAAATTAGGTATAGATAAAAATCGTTTTGAACTTTATTTAGAATACGAAGATGCAAAAAAATTTAATTTTGCTAAGACACAATGGTCTCCCAGTTATGCAATAATTATGGTAGGACCGATGCCACACAGCGTGAGTGATAAAGATAGTTATTCTAGTATAATTGCTGCGATTGAAAATAAAGAAGGATATCCGCCAATTATTCGTTTAGGTACGAAAGGATTAAAGATAACAAAAAGTGATTTTAAGAATAAGTTAGAGTGGGCTATATCTGAAGGATTAATTTGCTGTAATTGATATAAGGATGATGTGAATAGCTATAGACGAATAAAAAACATTTTTAAAACTATAAAAAGTTATAGTTTAATTATCGTGTTACTAATAAGCAAAATAATATAAAAAATTGTACATAATAGGTATGAAGTAAATTAAAACTAATTTTATAAAATATATGAAAGAATATTAAAAATATGTGATGCAATTATCCGTTATTGTTGATTTTTGCTCATTATTATTTTAAGTTCAATTATATTTATAACATAACCAAGGTATTACGCATGATTACAGGAGCTATCAAAAATAAAGTTGATAAAATATGGGATGATATTGCAGCCGGTGGAATTACCAACCCATTAACAGTTATAGAACAATTGACTTATCTAATGTTTATTCGGGGCTTAGATGATAAAGAATTAGAAACTGAACAGATGGAAGTCTTAACGCACAAATCATTACCTAAAATTTTTGCTCAAGACGAATATGGGCAATCTATGCGTTGGCATAAGTTTAAAGATAAAGAATCTAATGAAATGTATAAAATCATTAAAGATAGAGTGTTTCCTTTTATTAAAAAAATTGGTGAAAAGGAAAATTCAGCTTTTTTCAAATATATGAGTGATGCGTTATTTTTGTTTCCAACTCCTTTAGTGGTTGAAAAAGTAGTGACTGGATTAAATGATTTGTATGAGCACGATTTAACAGGATTAGACATTCAAGGTGATTTGTATGAGTATATGTTGGATAAACTTTCTACATCAGGAAGGAATGGACAATTTAGAACTCCAGTCCAAATCCGTAATATGATGGTTAATTTGTTAGAACCCAAACCAGATGATAAAATTTGTGATCCAGCATGTGGTACAGCAGGTTTTTTGGTATCTTCGGCAGAATTTATCAGAAGTCACTACGAGAATACGATGTCTCCTGCTCAATGGGATTGGTATGCAACAGGTATGTTTAATGGTTTTGATATGGACAGAACTATGCTTCGTATTTCTTCAATGAATTTAATGTTGCATTCAATTACTAATCCTACAGTCGATTTTAAAGATAGTGTTGCAAAGAGTAATGAAATAGAAGACGAATATGATATTATTTTGGCTAATCCCCCATTTTCGGGAACGATTAATAAAGAAGGAATAAGTGATAGTCTTAAAAGGATTTGTGATACGACTAAAACGGAACTTTTATTTGTTGCGTTATTTATTAGGATGCTAAAAAAAGGTGGAAGATGCGCTTGTATTGTGCCTGATGGTGTGTTGTTTGGTACAACAAAAGCACATAAGGCTTTGCGTAAAGAATTAGTGGAGAAGCATAATTTACAAGCAGTCATCTCTATGCCTTCTGGTGTTTTTAAGCCATATGCTGGCGTATCTACAGCAGTATTAGTCTTTACCAAGACAGGAGCGGGTGGAACTGATAAAGTCTGGTTTTATGATATGAAAGCAGATGGTTTTAGTTTGGATGATAAAAGAAATCCAATTTCTGAAAATGATATACCTGATATTGTTAATCGTTTTCATCACTTAGAAAATGAAACAAATAGAGCTAAGACTGAACAAAGCTTTTTTGTAGATAAAGCAGATTTGGCTGCTAACGATTATGATTTATCCATAAATCGTTATAAAGAAATCATTTATGAAAAAGTTGAATATGAAAAACCTAAAGTAATTTTAGGAAAAATAAAAAGTTTACTTACTCAAATAAATGAAAAAACAGCTCAACTAGATGTTTGGTTAGGAGAAAATTAATAGATGCTTGATTTTCTTCAAAAAAATGCAGAATGGATATGTGCAATAGCTCTGGTTATTTTTGCATATATGCAGTGGAAAATAACAAAATACCAAGCAATTCAAGAACTTAGATTAAAAAGACTGGCTTTGGCTCAAAGTCTAGACAAATATGGTGCAGAATTTTTTGGAATGAGAGATTGTGCTCTGAAGATGATGCAGGTTATTGCTGAAAATCAGAGTAATTTTAAATTTTTGCTTTGTAAAAAATCGTACAAACATGTTGAGATTTTGTCTCAATTTTTACTTAAACTGAGAAATTCTGAGGAACCTAATATGGATATGCAGTTAAAAAATATTCTAAAATTTAATGAATATTTGAATAATTTGACTGATGCTTTGTGTAATGCAGATTATGAGATGGTTAAATATAAGCCAGAAAAAGATAGTTTGAAAAAATATCATGAAATAATAGAAAAATTAACAAAGAAATAGAGCTATATATAAGGAATGAACCATGCCAATAAATAGACTAAGCAAATTAAAAATAGAGAAATATTTCAAACAGGCCGTTGAAGACCTATATAAAAATGATCTTTATTTATTAGAAACTGGTCATGAGTTACATGAGCAAGCCATTTCTCATCGTCTGGCTGTTTATTTGGAAAAATATTTTAAGCATTTACAGTATTATAAATCAAATGAATTGTCGGTTGATTGTGAATATAATAAAAATGGAAGGAATGAAAAAAAAGTATATCAAAATTGCAGAGATTGTTCTCGAGAGAATTGTTTTATAAAAGAATATAATAGCCCGATAGTTGCAAAAGTAAGAAATCGTAACAGAACCTTTGCAAATGCTCAAGAATTTGTAGCATCTTATTATAACGAGCTAAGGATACAAGGAAAAGCTAGTCGTCCAGATATATTAGTTCATAAAAGAGGAAATAATAGTCCTTATAATACTTTGATTATTGAGATTAAAAAAAATAGTAATCAAGAAGAAAATGATAAAGTTATAGATAAGATTAAATTATCGTATTTTACATGTCTTGATTGTGAGTATAAATATCAAATAGGCTTTTATATAGAGTATAATCAAAATCAAGCTAATGTAATTAAATTTGAAAATGGACATAAAGTTGCTCAAACAATGTGTTATGATGCCAACAGCCAGACATGGAGATAAATAATGGTAAAAAAAAATCATCAAGAAAAAATGAAAGAGCAATACATTAAAGATGACATATTAGGGCAAATTGCAAGGCATTTTATGGAAACAGGAAAATTTGATCCTTTTTCAGCAAAAATGCCTGATACTTCAGTTAAGTTCGAAGAAATTCAAGGGAAATTAGACGATAACGAAGTTATTTATAGATTTTTTCCATATAAATATTTTGAGCAATTACTAGATGAAAAGAAAATAGCTTTTATTTCTCCTCTAGTTTATGATGATGATGAAAAAGAAGCCGAATGCTTTGATGAATACAAAAATGAAGTATATAAAAATCTTGTCCAAATGTATGATAATAATCAATTCAATTTTAATGAAGCAGGAATAAAGAAAACAGGAGATAAAAATATTGATTTAATGAATATAAGTGCTCGCTGGCAAAAAATTTATGAATATTGTCGTCGAAATGTTTTTGTGAGTTGTTGGACTTTTAATGATTATTCAAATGCTTATATGTGGGAACAATATACAAAAAACGCGCCAGATGCAGTAGCAATTAAAACTACTATTGGCCATTTTAAAAAAGCGATTGAGAAAACCGGACATGGGAAACATATACTAGGTAAGGTAAAATATATAGATTGGCACAACGAAAAGATTTCTTTTTTATCTCCTAATAACATTAGTACTTTAAATAGCTTAGTTTATTCCTTGATGCATAAACAAAAACGTTTTGAAAATGATAATGAATTTCGCCTAATTATAGATAATTTAACTTGTAATACAACCTCATGGGTACAACGTAGTGTTAATACGATAATAGGCGATAAGGATTTTGATTATGACCAATATTTTTCAGAAGATAATAAGCCAACAAAATTTTTGAAAGAAACTATTATTCCTGATCTGTTGATAGATGAAATTTACCTTTCTCCGTTTGCTGATGAAGAAAGTATTCAAAAAATAAGAAATAAATTATCTATTCAAATATTTAGACCTAAAAATGTAATAAAGGCAAATTTGCCGAATGTAGGAGAAATAAATGGCTAAGTGGGAAAAAGTTAAGTTAGGTGAAATTTTTGAAATATCATCGGGAGGTACTCCTTCTCGTTCTAACTTAGATTATTGGAATGGAGGTAATATTCCGTGGATTAAAATTTCAGACATGCAAAATAAATATATTTCGAAAGCTGATGAATATATAACATTGCAAGGCTTAAATTGTTCGTCAGCCAAATTATACAAAAAAGGTACTTTCCTTTTTTCAATTTTTGCAACTTTAGGAGCTGTTAGCATATTATCAATAGACGCATCAACAAATCAAGCTATTGCAGGCTTAGAACCTAAAAAAGATATTTGTTCTTCGTATATTTATTATGCTCTGCAGTATTTAAAAAAGTATATTCAGAATAAAGGTAGAGGTGTCGCTCAAAATAATATAAATTTATCTATTTTGCGAAATATCTCTATATTTTTTCCTCCACTAGAAGAGCAGAAAAAAATAGCGGAGAGATTAGATGCAGTATCTGATTTATTAGAAAAACAGAAACAATTGCTTGCAGAACAAGATAATCTTATTAAGTCCATCTTTTATGATATGTTTGGAGACCCAACAACAAATAGTAAAAACTGGAAACAAGGAAAAATTAAAGATGTAGTAGAAGATATCCAATATGGACTAAGTGAGAAGGCGGATGAAATTGGTGAATTTCCAATATTAAGAATGAATAATATTTCTTATTCAGGTGAAATGGATTATTCAGATTTAAAATACGTAAATAAAAAACCTGATGAGAAATATTTTTTAAAAAAAGGAGATATTTTATTTAACAGAACAAATAGTAAGGATTTGGTTGGCAAAACAGGTATGTATGATAAAGATGATGCAATGCTTTATGCTGGATATTTAATTAGAATTAGAACAAAAGATGATTGTCTTCCAATATTTTTAAAGACTTATATGAACTTGCCTCAACTAAAAGTATATTTTCGTGAAAAATGTAAGAGCATTGTTGGAATGGCAAATATAAATGCTAAAGAAGTGCAGTCGATTTCTTTTTATTTACCACCAATAGAATTACAGCAGAAATTTGCTACTATTGTAGAAGGAATAGAAGCTCAGAAAGAAAAAATAAAATCATCTATTGCTGAAACGCAAACGCTCTTTGCTTCTTTAATGGCAAAATATTTTGATGAGGAGCAAAATGACAGAATATCCAAGTGATATAAGAACATTTTTATTTATTCCTTTATTCAATGTTAAAGTTTCGGAAGATATATTGAATAAGAAAATTAATGGATTTCAAATTATTACATCTAAGCAATATTTTGAAAGTTATCGTCATATCCTTGTAGAAAAAGGGTGGCCTGAGTATACAAATGAATTAGATTATTTGGTAGAAATACCCAAGTTAGGTGCGATATATCATCCAGTTAGTTCTTATATAGTCGTAAAAGAAATTCTATTGCCCGAACGACCTGAAAATGTGAGCTTCCAAGATTTGCAAGTGCATATTAGTAAATGTATGGAAAAAATTCTATATTTTCTAATGGCTTGTAGATTAGTTAGTGGAGGAAATATACAGATTAAAGACTATTTTGTAATATCAAAAATATTAAAATATCGAGGAAATTTGGGAATATCTACAAATGGCGAAGATATTGACGGTATCTATTTACTGTCTAAGCACCAAGTATTTTGTATTCCTCATTATGATATAACCAGTATTAATATTAAGAAAATATTGTTAACTGCCAAAAAGCTTTTTAAAGTTTATGAAGTAGTTAAGATTCCAATACAATATTTTATGCAGTATTACTCAGCAAAAGATATATATGATAAAATTATTAAATTAGCAATAGTTTGGGAAACTAGCATATTAAATGATTGTAAAGATGAATTGAAATACAGATTGCAAGTGAGATCTTCCTCATTATTGCATCGTGATATATCAAAAGTTTTAGCATTAGTTTATGATATTCGCAGCGATATTGTGCATGGAGGAGATGTAAAAAAAAATGAGATAAAAAAATTAAAGAAAATTGTTGGGAATGATAATATAGAGGAGACTTTTGTTTTGATATTTATTTTTATTAGAGATTATTTAGAAAATATAACTCGAGAAATTTTATGTATTTTTATCAATAAGATTTATAAAACAAGAAAAACATTAGAACAAGTCGCAAAAGAAATTGATGAAAGCGTCTTTTGTGCTTTTGAAAAAATAACCCCTAATACGAAAAGAGATTAAAATGAAAAGTAATGATAAAAATATATTAAATGAAATTAAATATATGGTAACCAGTGAAGATTTTGCTTCACAAGAAAAAAATATTTTTATAGATGGTTCTTGGGGAATTGGAAAAACTTATTTTTTCAATAACGACCTAAAGGATTTATTTGAAAAAAATGATTATGAAATCATTTATATTTCTTTGTTTGGAAAAAAAGATATAGATTCCATAAGAAATGCTTTTTTAACAAAAATAGTCGAAAGAATGTTAAATGATAAAAGTAATAACACTAAAAAATTATTAAAGAAATTTTACAGCAGCTTTAAAAACTCTTCGAATGATTTATTAACCAATCTTTCTAAGTTAAAAAATGCTATACTTAATATGGATCTTTCTAACATATTAGATATCTATGGAGAAAATTTAGATAATTTTTTAAATAAAAATCTTGTGATTTGCTTTGATGATTGTGAAAGAGTGGCTTCACAAGGATTGTTACCTGAATTTTTAGGGATTTTAGATTTGTTAAAAAGAAATAAAAAAATTTTTTTAATTTCTATAGGAAATATGGCAAAAATTTCTGATGAAAATTTTACTGCATACAAAGAAAAGAGTTTTACTAGATTTTTTACGTTATATAAAAGTTCTGAAGATGTTTTAAAAATTATTTTGGATAAATATAAATTTTCTGAAACTTTTAAGGAAAGTTATAAAAAATCTTTAACACGCATTTTTAATTATAAAGATATGCATTTAGGGAAGTTATCTTCTGAAGAAAAAGATGTATATGATATGTCAAACGATATTTTTACCAATATAAGAATTTTAGAAAAAATTTCAAATGGCATAAAAAGATTGGAAAATCTACTAAAGCAACATAATATTTTTGATATATATGAACATGCTATTGAATATTGGGTTAGTTCTTTTTTCTTTTTTGGTTTATTAGCTAATTCTTCTCATAAATTGAAAGATTTTTCAGAATATGAACACGTTCTAGCGTATTTTGGTTTAGAATATCTGAATAATGACACAGTCACCTTTGAAGAAATTGTATGTGCCAGAGTGGGTGATATGTTTCTTAAAAAGGAAAGTGCTTATCTTTATTTTAAAGAAGGATATTTAGATGAACTATATGTTTTACAAGAAGCAACTAAATATAAAACATCAAAAATTTTGAAAAAAATTCCTGACATTTTTTCACATGATTTTTGGGTAACTGCTTTTTATATGAACCAAGCCGAGCTCTTATCTAAAAGAAAAGATATAGTGGATTTTATTAGCAAAAATACCGATACCATATTAAAAGATGAGATTAGTATATTTTTGAAAACATTAGCTCAATTAGAAGTTTTATCTAATAACGAATTTGACGATGAAAAAGTTTTAAAAAGGATGATAGATCAATTAGAAGACTTAAATGAACAATCAATTCCAGAGATAAAAGAGATTAAGGAACGAACAGATTGCGAATTTATAAATAAATATTATGAAAAATTGCAGCAATTTGAACAAATATTAACACAATATGCGTTACAGAAGCTGAAAAGAATAAAAAATAAGTTATTAGATGAAGCAATAGAGCAGAAAGATTTTGAAAAAATAGAAAAAATGATGCAACAAAGATATAACATTGATGCCACAACTTGTGAAAAAGTTACGAATGCTATGTTGGAAGTAATTTCTGTTCCTACAGATAATACCCAATTATCCATTTTAAATGAACTATGTAAACATAAAGAAATTAGAGAATTGTTTTTAGAAAAAATAGAGAATACTAAAAAAGACCGTAAATGTAAAATTAGACCAGAATTTTATGAGTGGTTAATATATTGTTTTAAAAAATAATTGAAAAATTAATAAATTAAGGTGTAAAATACAAAATAATATAAACTATTGCGAGAGATAAATGGCAAATTTTTCATTTTTAGTATCACAAAAAGAGTATATTATGTTTGCTCCAGCTTGCTTGGAAGCAGAAAAAATACTACATTCATCTCCAGCAATGTGTGCAATTGGTTGTCGCAAGGCTTTGGAATTAGCTGTAAAATGGGTGTATACAGTTGATAATACATTGCAAACTCCTTATAAAGATAATCTTCAAGCGCTAATTCATGAAACAAGTTTTAGATATGCAATAAATCCACGTACATGGAGTAAATTACCATATATAGTAAAACTTGGAAACTTAGCTGTTCATACAGATAAAACAATCTCAGCTTCTGAGGCAGAAGAGGCTTTACGTAGTTTGTTTGAATTTGTTCAATGGATTGATTATAGCTATGGTAAAGATTATCATGTCAGAAATTTTGATAATAAAGCTCTTCCAACAGCACAAATAATTGTCGATGTAAAAAAAGTAAAAGAACAAGAAAGTTTATTGGCTGAAAAACAGGCTGAAATTGAAAAATATCAAAAAGAATTAGCTTCTTATCAAACAGAGCTATCGGCTCAAAAAGTTAAAAATCAAGAAAGTCGAGTTTTTGAACCTTTACAAATTTCGGAATGGGAGACCAGAAAACGTTATATCGACCTTGATTTGAAGTTAATGGGGTGGAATTTTTCACAAAATGTTGCCGAAGAATATGAAGTTGATAATATGGCTGGTATATCTGGTCAAAATGGTTATGTCGATTATGTATTGTTTGGTAAAGATGGAATACCGCTAGCACTGATTGAAGCAAAGAGAACAAGTAAAGACCCTAATATTGGTAAACAACAAGCAAAACTGTATGCAGATTGTTTAGAACAGAAATTTGGTAGACGTCCAATAATGTTTACAACAAATGGGTTTGAAACTTATTTTTGGGATGATTGTTCCTCACCACAACGCCCAGTGTTTTCAGTATTTAGTCAAGATGATTTACAAAAATTGGTATCTAGACGAACTGAACGCAGGAAATTACTGGAAATTCCTATAAAAGATAATATTACAAATCGCTACTATCAAAAAGAAGCGATAAAAGCTGTGTGTGAACATATTGAAACAGGGTATCGTAAAGCATTGTTAGTGATGGCAACCGGTACAGGAAAAACAAGAACAGCTATAAGTTTAGTTGATGTGCTTACTAGAGGAAATTATGCAACAAATATCTTATTTTTAGCGGACAGAACAGCTTTGGTTGAACAAGCTAAAGAAGCATTTAAACAACATTTGCCAAACTTGTCGTTGTGTAATCTACTATCAAATAAGGATAACAAAAATGCGAGGGCTGTTTTTTCAACGTATCCAACAATTCTGAATTCAATTGATAGAGCTAAAACGAAAGATGGACAAATTTTATTTACTCCAGCACATTTTGATTTAATTATTGTTGATGAAGCTCATAGAAGCATTTTTAAGAAATATAAAGCGATTTTTGATTATTTTGATGCGATAGTTATTGGATTAACAGCTACTCCAAAAACAGAAGTTGATAGAAATACTTATGACTTCTTTGAAATGGAACAAAATGTTCCAACTTATGCTTATGATTATGAAACAGCAGTATATACTGATAAGGTATTAGTTCCATATTATAATATAGAAGTTAAAACAAAATTTTTGACCGATGGTATTGTATATGATGAATTGTCAGATAGTGATAAAGAAAGATATGAAGAGGATTTTGAAGAAGATGGGAAAATACCTGATTTTATATCCTCAGAAAAACTTAATAAATTTATTTTTAATCAAGACACTGTTGATAAAGTATTACAAGATCTTATGACCAATGGAATTAAAGTGCGTGGCGGTGATTTGATTGGAAAAACAATAATATTTGCACAAAGAAAAGAGCATGCTCAATATATAATTGAACGTTTTGAAAAATTATATCCCCAATATCATGGAAAATTAGCTAAACGTGTGATTTGTGATGATGCTTATGCCCAAACAATCATAAATGAATTTAAAAATGCCGATGATTTTCCGCAAATAGTTGTTTCAGTAGATATGTTAGATACTGGGATTGATGTTCCAGAGATTGTTAATTTAGTTTTCTTTAAGAAAGTGCGTTCTAAAGCCAAGTTCTGGCAAATGATAGGACGTGGAACTAGATTATGTGAGAAGCTTTATTGTTCTGATGGTCAAAATGGGGAATATCAGGATAAAAAATATTTTTATATTTTTGATTATTTAAGTAATTTTGAATTTTTTAGAACCAATAAAAATGGAATAGAAGGCAGTGAAGTTATATCTTTAACAGAATCTATTTTTAGTAAAAGAGTAAAATTAATATATAACTTACAAGAGGCTGTATTTGCTAATGAAAATTATCAAAAATTTAGAAATGATTTAGTAGAAGATACATTATCTGCAATCGGTAATTTAAATAATGAGCTGTTTTCTGTGCGCCAACAAAGAAGGTATGTAGATACATTTTCAGATAAAAGTAAATTTATTGCACTTAGTGAAGATGAGTGTTCCGATTTAATAAAATATATTGCACCTCTAGTATCTAATTATGATAGAGACGAAAATGCGTTGCAGTTTGATAATTTCATATATGCAATGATGATTGCGCAACTTGAAAAAAGCAAGAAATTACAAATATATTGTAAAAAATTAATAAGTTTGGCCACATCTTTAACAAAAAAAGCAACGATTCCTCAAATTGCTCAGAAGCTTGATTTTATCAAATCTATTGAAGATATAGATTTTGTAATGAAAGCTAATATTTTAGATCTAGAGAGGATACGTCAAGAATTAAGAGATTTGGTAAAGTTTTTAACTGGTAAAAAACAAAAAATTATTATAACTAATATAAGAGATGCAGAAATAGAACGAAAACTAGGCGAAGGTTTAGTTTGGGAAGATGATTTTCAAAATTATAAAGACAAAGTGAACCAATATATTCTAAAACATACAGATTATCTAGCTATTTATAAATTAAGAAATAACAAGCCCTTAACAAAAGACGAGTTTGCAATATTAGAAAGTATTTTAACAAATGATTTAGGAAATAAAGAAGATTACCAACGAGAATTTGGTGATACCCCTTTGGGAATATTAGTACGAAAAATTGCGAAGATGGAGCGTTCTGCAGCAATGGAAGTATTTTCTAAATTTATTAATGACCAATCGTTGACACAGCAACAAATAGTATTCGTTAATAAAATTATAGATTACATCGCACAAAACGGTTATATGGAAACAGCTGAATTAATTAAAGCACCATTCGATAGGCCTACACCATTTATAAAATTGTTTAATAAAGATAGACAGCAACAAATAGTTCAGGCTATTGATAAACTTAATCAAAATGCAATGGTTGCTTGTGGTTAATGTACTTAATAATATTACAGACATTTACTAATGATATCTAAAATTTCAATATATGCAAAACTATATACAAATAATATCTCCTAAAATAAACTTGATTTACATCTCGAAATCGTTGTTTAATTTATTGATTTTCCTTAATTTTTAACTTGCAATTTATATCAAAATATGTTATAATTACATATAATAAAAATTGAACCGATTCGTTTTATCGTCGTTCGTTTTTATTATATTTCACTAACAATTCGATAGAGGTTTAGTCTGCACCATAGCTAATGCAGAAAGGACTTTTATTGTATGAAAGTGAGGGCGATATGTTCATAACCTACAAATGCGGAAATAAGTTTGTTATAGGACATATCGTCCACCTAAATTTTAACGTTTATAGAGCTTCAACCCAGTGTTGAGGCTCTTTTTTTTATTTTAAAGGAGTAAAACAATGACAAAAATCAAACATCCAGAAATTACTGTTCAACTTTCAGGACAAGATGGTAATGCATTTATGATTTTAGGCTTATGCAAAAGAGCTATGGAAAGAGCTCATCTCCAGCAAGAAGAAATCGACCGATTCATGAAAGAAGCTATGTCCGGTGACTACAATCATTTATTAGCCACAGCTATGACTTGGTTTGATATTGAATAAGGAGCTTTGATATGGAAAATAAAATTGATGTGAAAAAAATTGCAGAACAAAACGACAAGTTTCGTAAAACTTTCTGCGGTGGTAAGGTGCTGTTGACTTGCGGTATTTCATCTCTGCCACTGATGCAACAACAAGAGATTATGCAAAAAGTCAGAACCTTCAATAATTTTACCGAAGATAACGATCCGTATGGAGAACACGACTTCGGCTGTTTTGAATATCAAGGACAACAAATCTTCTGGAAAATTGATATGTATGACTTGAATTATGAGTTTTATTCTCCGCAGCCTGACGATGAGAC
>CALXVZ010000015.1 GCA_944392235.1 uncultured Alphaproteobacteria bacterium | reverse complement strand
AAAAATTTTTTGGTTTTACATTTTTATTTTTCATGACATTACATATATAAAATAATGATTTAACCTAATTCCCGTTTGGAATGAGGTTGCAAAAAAGTTATTGTCATTAACGTCACAAACTTTTACCATCTGAATGTCAAAGGTTAAAATCAACTAAGTGTCATTAATGTCAGTTAGTCAACTTTTGTAAAAATTTGCAAAAGTTAAAATGTTACTGAAAAAGACACTTCTAAAAATTCACTACGCGTAAGGGATTTTTTACCCGCCTATATACGGCTTAAACTAAAATATAGAATATACCGGCATGGGATACCGTATATATCCGCCATATAGCTCGTCCCATAATGGGTATGACTACCGCGATATTCCGGTATGGATATGGCTATGCGGTATTGCTTCCTACTTACCATTCCACTACTAAGCAAAAAAATACACGAAAACAGAATAAAAAAAATAAATAAGACGATTTTGTGCAAAAAAAACACAAAAAATGACACGAAAATAAAAAAAATGCTTGACTTTTTATGGAGGTTGTAGTACAAAATGAATGTGTTCATTTGAATACAAAAATAGCCACCATGAACGGTGGCTACGGAGCCGAACATACACTTACTCCTTTTTCACTAGAATTAAAGTGTAGCTCCTTATTTTAACTAAGTCAATATTTTTGTTCGAATATTGACATTAATGGAGTATAAAATGAAAAAAATAGTATGGCAAGGAGGGGTTTCTTGTACTCTCCAAAATGAACAAAAAGTACCAAGCTACGCTGGGGTTTACGTAATTACTGAAATGGATGGAAAGATTCGTTATGTGGGGCAAGCAAATGATTTGCAAAGGCGTTTTTGTGAACATCTATATGAAAGTGAGAAGAACACAGCTCTAAGGAACTTTGTTCAACAAAAAGAAGGAAAATTTTTTTGGATACAAGTCCCCGATAAAGAAGATAGGAATGGGATAGAACTGTTTATATATAGAGAAGTCTCGCCTATTTTAAATGATGTAGCTCCTTGCGGTAAGGTAGCAATACCGATATATTGGGGATAAAAAAAGAGGGGGGGTAACTAATGTTGCTCCCTCTTATATAGATTTTTGTTATTTATATGAATTTTTGATTAAAATAAATTGCGAAAGACCTGTAAAATGTTAGTGGAATTTAAATTTGAAAACTTTAGAAGTTTTAAGGATGAAGCTTATTTTACTTTGGAGCCATCAACACAAAGCGGAAAGAATATCAATGCTATTGAAACACACCTCAAAAAAATTCCACAACTTTACCGTTCAACAGGAGTGTTTGGGGCTAATGCTTCCGGAAAATCAAATTTAATTTTAGCCTTAGCTCTTTTTAAATATTTAATAAAAAAAAGTTTTAAAAATGAAATAAGTCAAAATCTACCCTGTGAAAAATATTTATTCAGTAGTGAAACCTTAGAGAAACCGACATCTTTTGAAATTTCTTTTATATATAAGGAGAGACTTTATAAATATGGTCTAAAATATACACAAAGAGAAATTTTAAATGAATTTTTAACATATGCAGATATTTCAGATGAAGGCTCTGCCCGTGAAAATAAATTATTTGTTAGAGATAAATTTTTAGGTATTAAAGCTAAAGGCATACCTCAAGCATGGATTGATGAATTAGCTGATAATCGTGTCTTTTTATCTGAAATTATAAATAATCGCAACTGTCAAATACAAGAATTTTTAGATGTATATGACTATATCTTAAATAAAATACATACAAATAGAAGCAAAACATCTTTAGATTTTACATTAGATATGTTACAGAGCAATGATAAAAATTTAGTTTTGGATTATATAAAAAAAGTAGGTTTAGATTTTATTGATATAAATATCAAAAAGATACCTGCAGAAGATATTTTGGAAAAGTTAAAGAATGAAAAAGATAAAGATGAATTCACAGAGTTTATGCTAAAAAGGATTTTATCAGGAAATTCAGAGATATTAGATATTAAAGTTCTGCACCGAACTGAAGATGGTAATATTACAGGATTAAGCCTTGATAAAGAATCCGAAGGAAGTAAAAAATTTTTATCTTTGATTGGTCCTATTATAAATGCCTTAAAAAATGGAAACGTGCTATTTATTGATGAGTTAGATGCATCACTTCATCCATTATTTGTCAAGCGTATTGTGTCATTATTTAACGATGCTAATTTTAATAAAAAGAATGCACAATTAATATTTACTTCTCACGCTTTTTATTTAATGGATGGAAAGACTTTAACACGGGATCAAATATGGTTAGTTAATAAAGAAAATGGTTGTGCAACAACATTAAAATCATTGAGAAGTTTTAATGAGCCCAGGAAAAATAAAGTATTTATGGAAGCCTATATTAATGGTCAATATGGGGCAATTCCAGATATTAAATTCTAAAGGCTCTATAAACCACTAAGAACTAATATAATGGAGATATATTGCAATTAAAGAGGAAATTAGATGTTAAAATAGTTCTATAATTTTTAAATTTCTACTCAAAAGCTTAAATTCATCATAGAAATTAGTCCGATAATTGCATAGTATCTCGCACCATTTTTGATAATGCACCTTTTGAGGTGCTTTTTTTTGTATATATTCCAAGGCTTTGAATGAGTCCGATTTTATAGATTTTGAAATTAGTGATTTTTGATGAATTATCGGACTTTTTATTTTTAACTATTTCAAATTGTATGGTACATCTGATTTATTTTGGACTTCTATTCCTGTCTCAAAGCTTTCAATAAACTCCCAACGACCATTCTCCAATATAAAATGAAAGCATTGACAATTTTTTATCCCTTCTACTTTATATCCGGCACACCAACATAATGCTCGAGTAATTCCTCCATGTGAGGCTATAGCAATATTATTAAAAGTAGAGGATTCAACTATACTCTCAAGAAAAAATTTGACTCTTTTAAAGGTCTCATCGATACGTTTTTGCGTTTCAGAAGTGTCATTATACCAAAAGCCGAAAGCAGCTTCGCGCAAAGCATCAGCTGTAATCACATCTATACTATTATGTTTTTTAGCAACAATATGAGCTGTATCTACAGCTCGTTTTAATGGGCTTGAATAAATGATTTCTAAAGATTTATCTGACAGAAAATCAGACAATTTTTGAGCTTGTTTTTTCCCTATAGTTGTCAAATTGGCACTAGGCTTTCTTCCTGCAATACCTAGCTTATTACCGACGCTTTGTCCATGTCTAAAAAAATAAAAATGTTTTTTCATATTGGTCTCCATATTAAGCATTTATGTTATTGGTTAATTCGTATATTTTTAGTAAATGCTTTTATTTTAAGACCTAAATTTACAAACTCATCATAGAAATTAGTCCGATAATTGCATAGTATCTCGCACCATTTTTGATATTTTCGCTAAATTGGCGAATTTTTTATTTTTTAACAATAACTTATTCAGTCCACTTCATAAACTCTTCAGCTTTTTTATAAATTTATGATGCTACTTCAATAAAATATTCTCGGTACTTTAGATTGTCTGCCAGTTTTTTAGCGAGGTGCTCATCTTTTTCACTGGCACGATATAATTTATTATTTGAAACAAAAAAAGGATTTATTCTGCGAACTTTACAAAAAACTCTATCAATATAATTATTGGGATTGTTTTTGAAATAAGATACATCTTTTTGTAACAGTGTATAAAAATATTTTAATTCATCATCTTGTAAGTTAGATTCAATTTTTTGAATAATTTCATTGTCCGTCAAATAATAAAAATCATCAAAAACAATGATTCCTAATCCCAGAGCCCGTTTAAATAATTTTGATGAAAGAGAGAACATAACTGCACTAGATAGACCGCTCCATTGCAGATTGTCCATTTTATAAAATAAATCAGCAAAAAATATGGCAGCCTTTGAATTGTTAAAAACAAAACTACCTTTATGAATGCACAATGAATTTAGAATAAATTGCTTTTCACTATTTGTAATAAGTTTAAGGTCAAATGCTTGTCTCAAACAATAATCAATTCTGTCAGCGCAAATATCCGGCAAAGAGTTTTCTTTAAGATGAAAATGAGTATCATCTAAAATATAATCAACATTAAATCCATATTTTTTTAAAATATGATTGATACTTGAATTTTTTACAAATGAATTATGGATATGGTCTTGAAAGTCTTGTTTCTTTTCAGAATTAATTTCTGATTTTATATAATCTATCGTGTGAGAAAAAGCTGAATGTGAAACATCATGGATTAAACCAGCGATTTGCTCTTCTAGAGAAGCATTGAAGCGACGTAATAATAAAAACACACCTAGAGAATGATAATATCGATTAAATTGTTCCCGCATTAAAACAGACCATGCGGGATAATATCCTCCACTCGAAATATATTTTAATCGTTGAAATTCGGAAGAAGAAATAATTTCAAGAATAACAGGTTCGTCAATTTCAAATGATCCGTATAATATATCAGAAATATTTAAATTTTGCATAAAATACCTTCTTCTGAAAAGTTATTTAAATTTTATCAATTTTTTTTTAAATAATGCTTTTTTTACTAAAAAAGTCATTATAAAAACTTTAATTGCCCACCATTTTTGATAATGCACTCTTTGGAGTGCATTTTTTGTATGTGTTCCAAGACTTTGAAAGAGTCCGATTTTGAGAATTTTTAATTTGGCGATTTTTGTAAACTTATCGACCGTTACTCAAGTTAAAATATAATATTGCAAATTTTAGCAAATAAAATAAACTAAAACAGCTTCAATAAAGTATTCTAAAGGATAAATGTATGAAAAGCTTGTTAAAGGTAGTACTTATTTTATTTATGATATTATCTCCAATGTGCCGAGTTCAAGCTTCAGAAATATTAGAATCTGAAGAAAAACGACATATTCAAAATTTTATTAATCTCATAAAAGAAAATAATTCGAAGAAAATTGCCCCACATGTAGATTATCCGCTTAATAGATTTAATCCAGTACCTAATATAAATAATGAAGCAGAATTTATAGAAAAATATGAGATGCTTTTTGACGATAATTTAAAAGAGCTGATTATAAAGTCAGATATTGAAAAAGACTGGGAACGCATAGGGTGGCGAGGATATATGCTAAATGGGGGTATAATTTGGTTAGCCCCAGATAATTACAAGTTAAAAGCAGTTAACTACCTGTCAGATAAAGAAAAAGAGTATAAACAAAGAGTGCTAGAGGAAAGTAAAAAAGCTCTACATCCATCTATAAAAGATTTTGGACGCCCGATATTATCCTTTAGAACCGATAATTTCATTATAAGAGTAGATGAAATAGAGCGAGGAAATTATAGATACACCTCTTGGAATAAAAATAAAAAGACATTAGATGAGGCGGATATTATAATCCATGATGGTGTAAGACATTTCTACGGAAGCGGTGGAAATCATAATTATTTATTTAAAAATGACAATTACATATATGTTATACAAGTTAATACTTTCTGCAATAAAGAGGATGAATGTCTTAAGTTATTAGTATATAAGTTTGAACAATCGATAAAAGACTTAAGAATGATATCTGAAGACATATGTTGTAATAAAGGTGATGAATATAGACCGCTATTATCAGAAAAATCCTTGAAAATATTAATGGATGAATAAAGGTTTATCAGGATTTATATATTTGACTAATGTTTAAGTATCAATAAAGAGGAGAGAAATAAAATGAAAATTTTTATTATCGGTGGTCCTGGAAGTGGAAAAACAACTATGGCTCAAAAACTCTCCAGACAATATAATATTCCACATTTTGATTTAGATGAAATAAATTGGATTAATAATGGTAAATTTTATGGGATAAGACGTGATAAAAAAGAACGCTCCATGATGCTAGAAAAGCTTTTACAAAGTCACGCAGATTGGGTAATTGAGGGAGTTTACTTCAAAGAGTGGATTAATCCGATTATTGAACAAGCAGATAAAATAATAATATTAAATCCGTCAAAATGGCTTAGATGTTATCGATGTGCTAAACGTTTTTTTATGAGAAAATTTGGAGCAGAACATTCTTCGCATAAAGAAAATTTAATAGATTTTTTTAAATTGATATCTTGGAATTATCGATATGATAAAAGTTGTTTGGGGCAATTTCAGCAAAAGATTGAAAATAAAAAATTAGAGAACAAAATACAAAGGATGAAGGGAGATATCTAATGAAAAAAATATATTTATTGCTATTAATGAGCCTTATTTCTGCTTGTAATACGTTTAAGCAAGAAAATTCATATGTCGGTCATTGGGTTGAAATAATGCCAATAAATAAACAAAATATACAAGGTATAAACTTGAATGCTGATGGAACTGCTTCTTCAATCGGAATGGAAACATTAAAATATGAAAAATGGACATTAAAAGACAATCAAATAATTTTAGAAGGGAAAAGTATTGGTAACGGACAAACTATAAACTTTACAGATACTTTAGATGTTATTGAAATTACACCATACAAAATGACTTTAGGGAAATTTGATAAATATCGCATCAATTATTATCGCACAGAAGAAATTCCAGATATAACAGATATGGATAATTTACCTAATTTATTACAAAAATTTGAAGGATGCAGTGGGTTGCAAACAAATATTTACAAAGGAATTTTACCTGCAGCATCAAATCCAGGAATTGAATACAACATAACATTATACAATTATAAAAACAGCGGAAACGGTGTATTTAAAGCGAGATTAACCTATATAGAGGCACTAAATGGTAAAGATGAAATAGTGGAGCTTGCAGGAATTGTATATACAGTGAGAGGAAGCTTTGATGATAAAAATGCAACAGTGTTACAACTCGTTCCTTTTAATAACAAAGAAGATACAATGAATTTTCTTTATAAGAAAGATAAATTGATTATGTTAGATGGAGAGTTAAAAAGTATAAAGTCTTCCCTAAATTATACATTAAATAAAAAGGAGAAATAGTATGAGTATAAAATATTGTATATGGGATGTAGGACAAGTTATTTATCCATTTTCGTTAGATTATCTTGAAGAGTGGGTATATTCTAAAACAACAAATAAAAATACAGTTACAAAAAAAGGTGGTGTCAAATCCTTTAATTACAAACCATACATGCTAGGAACAATAGATGATAAGATATTTTGTAGAAATATCTGTGATGAATATGAAATTCCCTTTGAACAAAAATATTTAATCGAAATTAAAGAAGCTTTACATAATGGGGTGGGAAAATTTTTTACAGAAACATTAAAAACTATGGAATATTTATCTGAACAAGGTATCAAAAATTGCATTTTATCAAATGCTCTTCCTATGCTGGCGGATACTGCTTCGGAATTAGTGAAAACAGAATATAGTTTTTGCTCTTTTAATTTAAAACTATTAAAACCAACTCCAGAAATTTATGAAAAAGTTCGCCAAAATCTAAATTGTTATTTTGAAGAAATGATATTTATTGATGACAAAGAACAGAATGTTCAATCTGCACAGAAATTAGGTATCCGAGGATTAGTCTTTAATAAAAAGACAGTCCTTGAAGATTGCAAAAAAATTATACAAGAAAATCTCGGAAAATAAAACCATTTTCGCTTTTCTGTATAATTTTTAGATAAAACTTAAATAAAATAATGAGTTAAATTTATTGCACAGCACGTAAGCTATTAATGATATTAGAAGTTATGGTCTGAGCTTCTGAATCGATACCAGCTGCTTCAAGAGCCATTTTTCTAATGCATGTATTCACAATATCATTTTTGGTAGTAGTTAGATTTTGTGAGAAAAGAGTGCCACTCTGTAGTCTGCTCTGAGCTTCATTTAGAGCACAAGCTCGAAATTTTTCCTGCGGTGTGGCGTTTGCACCAACATTTACATATTGATCAAGTTGAGCACAAGCATTTAACAGGCAAATAAGTCCTAAAAATAAACAATATTTTTTCATATAATCCTCTCTATGTTATAAAAATTATGAAAAAGTTATAAGTAAAACTGTTTAATCTTTTTATAAAAAAAATTAATTTTCAATTAATATATCAAATCCAAACAGAAAAATCATTGCAATCAACGTTCATAACCAAATAATGAAATTAATTTAGCCTTTATTTTATTGTGTTTAAGAGTTTTTTGATATCGAGAATAACCTTCTGATATTTTTTGATATTCTAATTTTTCAAGATAAGACATTTGATGTTCTTTTTTTTTCTTAATACAATTCCATTCTTTTTTTAAATTATCGGGAATTTTATTAAAAATTTCATTTTCTCGCTTTGATAGATATTTCCAAAAATCATAGCCTTTAATAAGAAAAAACTTTTTCATTATTTCATTGTGAGCAACATAATTATCTTGAAGAGAAGGATATGTGGCAGATTTAAGGAAATATTTCATACGAGAATTAACTTGTTTTATATATAAATTGAACTTTTCACTCATCCAAGAATCAAAAACAGTATTTGCAATAAGTTCTACTTCTTTTTCAGAGAGTAAGTAGCTATCTGGTTGGATTTTTTTATCTTGAATAGCTTGTTTGTATAGATGAAAACGATCGGTAATAAAATTTAAATTTTTAGAATTATCTAAATAATTTTTCCGTTGAGCCAAACATTGAGCAATATTAGCAGAAATTTCATCAAAACAACCTTCAACAAATTTTATAGGATAACTATTCCAAGATCTGATGCCATGTTGAGCATTAAGGAAATGCTGAATTTCATGCGTATAAGTGCAATTATATGTATTATTAAGATTTTCGGCATATTTTTCGAGAGAAGCATTTTCAGCGATAAATTGTCGAATTTTTAAAACATCATAATTATAATATCCTAAAGAGGGCATATTTGTTAGACTATCGGCTGAACCTAGTTTAAAAAGAATTCGTTCTTGTTGTATGCTATCTTTATAAAAAACATAAACAGTATCAGTGGATTCTTTTAATTTTATATTTTTTAAAAAAGCGTATGAAGCATCACTTTTGTGTCGAAAATCACATAAACTGTCAACATTTAAAGATTTTCCGCCCGGAGTTTGATAATACCATTGTTTAGAAGTATAATTTAAGTTATGATAAAATTGTTGCATTGAAATAGTATCGTTTTCGACAATAACTTGAGTTTGATTAAATTCTTGAGCATTTTTTTGAGCAATACCTCTAAGGAGAGCAAAAGTAGAGGTTCCACACAATATAAAGCTTGTATATAGTCCTATCTTATGAATAGCCTTTTTTTTCATATTTACGCACCACTCAAATTATAGGATAAGCATATCATAAATTTTAGGAAAAACCAAGCAAAAGAAGAATAAAAAATAAATAAGGAGCAATTTTATTCAGATAAAAAGTGAGATTTGTTGATTTTTTATATAAATTAACTTATATAATAATGGTAGCATAATAATTTTAGAAGAAGGGGATTAAAAATTATGTTAGAAAGTAAAGAGTTTACAGCATATAGCAATGGTCAAGTCATAGATGAAGGTTTAAGAAACTTTATGCTAAAAATTTATAATTATATGGCTGGAGGTCTTTTGGCAACAGCTGCAGCGGCATATTTCATTGCTAACAACACAACAATGCTCCGTCTATTTTTTAATGAAAACGGATACACAGGATTAGGTTGGTTAGCTTTATTAGCCCCACTTATCTTAGTTTTTGCATTTGGCTGGGTTGTTCAACGAGGAACATTACAACAAGTTCAAGCAATGTTTTGGGGATATTCTGTTTTAATGGGAGTATCATTAGCGCCAATATTTCTTATATACACAGGAGCAAGTATCGCAAGAGTCTTTTTAATAACCTCCGCAACATTTGGTGCTCTTAGCTTATATGGATATACAACCAAAAAAGATTTAAGCGGTTGGGGAAGTTTCTTAATGATGGGAGTCTTTGGTATCATAATTGCATCAATAGTAAACATCTTTTTGAAGAGTTCTGGATTAGATTACGCTTTATCATATTTAACAGTATTCATCTTTGCAGGATTGACTGTTTATGATACACAAAACATGAAATCTTTATATTATGCCAATGGAATGGGAGGCGAAGCTTCTGCCAAAGGTGCAATAGTTGGAGCTCTTTCCCTTTATTTGGATTTCATAAATATGTTTATGGCTCTATTAAGATTATTGGGAGACAGAAGATAAATAAAAGAAAAGCCGGTTTTTTACCGGCTTGTTTTTTTATTAAGAGGAGAAAATGAATGCAGAATATTACAAAACAATTTGCAGCACGTCATAGTTTTTATGAATTAAATAAAGAGATACCATTAGAAAAGAAAGAAATAGAAACAATTATAAAAGAAAATTTAGAGCTATATCCAAGTCCATTTAATTCCCAGAGTTCACGAATAGTGTTATTGTTTGGCGATGCACATGAAAAATTATGGGATATAACAAAAGCAAAATTAATATCAATATCACCCAAAGAGAGACATGATAGTATAAAAGAAAAAATCGCCAAATTTAGCCAAGCACATGGTAGTATTTTATACTATATGGACAAGAAAGTTATAGATGATTTAAAACTGAAATATCCGCTTTATGCACATAATTTCGATAATTGGAGTTACCAAGCAAACGCGATATTACAGTTTATGATATGGACATCTATGGCAAACGCTGGAATTGGAGCAAATTTACAGCATTATAATCCGTTAATTGATGAAGATATAATGGAAGCGTTTGATATTTCTAAGGAATGGGAGTTAGTGGCACAAATGCCATTTGGAGGAATAAGCGATATTCCAGAGGCACATAAAGTAGAAAAAATAGAGCAGAAATTCATTATAAAGGAAAAATAATGAATTTCTGCATAAGAATTACTCAACTGTAACAGACTTCGCTAGATTACGAGGTTGGTCAATTTCCATATTTAAGCAATCAGCAAAATAGTAAGCAAATAATTGCAATGGAAGCGTAAATAAAAGCGGAGATAAAAGCTCTGATACAGAAGGAATAGTTAAAACATCATCAAAAAGATCTTTTTTGTAGAAACTATCAGATGTAGTTAAAGCAATAAGAGGTGCGCATCTAGCTTTAACTTCCTCGCAATTGGAAATGATTTTGTCATATATTTTACCATCAGGTGATAAAATAGCAAAAACAGGGAGCTGACTATCAAGAAGAGCAATTGGACCGTGTTTAAGTTCTCCTGCTAAATAAGCATTAGCATTAATATAGCTTATTTCTTTTAGTTTTAAGGCTCCTTCAAAAGCGGAAGCAGAATTAATACCTCTGGCAATATAAATAAAAGAATGATATTTACTATATTTTTGAGCACATTGTTTTATATGATTACAAGAATAGAAGATTTCTTCCATTTTATTAGGGATAGAAAATAATTCCTGCTTTATTTTTGTAAGCTTAATAATATCAGCACATTTTTGTCTTTCAGCAACAGCAAGAGCTAAAAGATATAAGGCAGCCAGTTGTGCAGAATAAGATTTAGTAGCAGCAACACTAACCTCAATACCTGCGTTAAGAGGGAATACAAAATCAGCACAACGAACAATAGTAGAATCAATACGATTTGTAATAGCAAGAATTTTAGCTTGATGAGTTCTAGCTTGTTTTAATGCAGTAATTGTATCAGCCGTTTCACCAGATTGAGAAATACCGATTGAAAGCGTTTTAGCATCAGTAAGATGAGATTTATAAATATACTCACTTGCAGCATCAATAATAACAGGAATTTTACAAAGCTCTTCAAAAATATTTTTAGCGATCATAGCGGCATGAAGAGAAGTGCCACATGCGATAATTTCTATCTTATCAACATTTTGAACTAAATCTTCTACATTGATTCCGTTAAAGTGTATAGGTTCGAAAGGAGTGCTCATATTTGCAGTAATCATACTTCTAATAATACGAGGCTGTTCGTGTATTTCTTTAAGCATAAAATGTTTATATCCTTGTTTTGAAATATCATCTTGAGCGAGATTGATTTTTTCAATATTTTTATGAAGGATATTTCCTTTAAAATCTTTAATAACAACAGCATCTTTTTCGACAATAGCTAATTCATTATCATCAAGATAGATAATATTTTGAGTTTTACCAATAAGAGCCGGAATATCACTTGCAATAAAATTCTCATTACAACCCAAACCAAGAATTAAAGGGGCATTTTTACGGACAGCAATAATTTTATCAGGTTCATTATGATGCATAATACAAAGAGCAAAAGCACCTTTAAGCAATGCAATTGCATTGATAACAGCACTTTCGAGAGATAAAGTTTTTTTATACTCTCTATCAATAAGATGAACAACAGCCTCTGTATCTGTTTGGGAGAAGAAATGAAAACCCTGTTGAGTTAATTCCTCACGAAGAGATTGATAATTTTCTATGATTCCATTATGAACAAGAACAAGATTACCATCATTGGATGTGTGAGGATGAGCATTCTCAATAGTAGCTTCCCCGTGAGTTGCCCACCGAATATGTCCGATTCCTTGTGAAAAATGCTTATTTTTAAGATTTTGAGTATTTAAGACATTTTTTAGATTTACAAGCTTTCCTTTTGCACGAAAGACATCGATTCCTTGATTATCATTTAGAGCAATTCCAGCAGAGTCATATCCTCGGTATTCCAAAGATTTTAATCCAGAAAGTAAAATATCCTCAACAGCATTATTTCCAATATATCCAATAATTCCACACATAGTAAAATTCTCCCTAATTGATTAAATGAGATTTAAGTCTTTCAAGACGCGCAAAACATTTTCTTTGTTACGTTTTTTTATAGGTCTGATAGGACGCCCAGCATATACAGTCCAAGGTTCAAATTTATAATTTGAAGGGACAAAACTTAAAGCCCCGATACTAACACCTTCAGGAATATGATTATTAGGCATAACAACAGAATTAGTTCCAATGCCTGTATATTTTTCCATAGTAACATTTCCTTGAATTTCCTTAACATCAGGGACAGAGTGAGTAATTAATTCATTAACATAGTCATTGCTGGATAGCCAAATTCTTACCCCTGAAGCCAAACTTGAATAATCGCCCATTGTAAATTTATATTTACCATCACCGCCAGAAATATAAGTTCCCGGTGCAATCTCACAATCAGAACCTATTTCACAAGCAGCAGATATTCTGCAGAAATCTGCAATTCTAACATTATTTCCAACAGATACTAAATCTGGTTTTTTGATGATAACATATTCACCAAGAGTAAAATTTTTTCCTGAAATCATAAAAATCCTCCGTTAATACATTTATTATAAGAAAATTATGAAGGAGTTTTAGAAACAAGCAAATCATTAAAAGTTACAAAGTGTTACATGAAAAAATAAATTGACAAAAAATAAATTGACAAAAAGCTTGAATTTAAAAAAAAATGTGCTATAGAAGAGAACGGAGTAAATGCAAACAGATATAAGAAAGGGAAAAAATGTCTAGAGTTATTACCATGATACCAGTAAGAATGGCATCAACAAGACTTCCAAATAAACCTTTGTTAGACGTTAATGGAAAAACTGTTTTACAAAGAGTTTATGAAAATGTAAAAAAATGTATACCTGGAGATATCGTAATTGCAGCAGGAGATCAAGTATTAGTAGATGAAGCTCAAAAATTTGGAGCCAAAGCAATATTAACAGATCCGAAGCTACCAAGCGGTACAGATAGAATTGCAGCAGCATTAAAAGAAATAGATCCAGAGGGAACAAAATATGATATTGTTGTAAACTTTCAAGGAGATGGATTAAATGTTAATCCGGAAGTAAATCTTTCATTAATTGAGATGGTAGAAAAAACGGATTGTGATATAGCAACTTGCGGAATGATTTTCAAAAATGAGAAAGAAATAAATGATCCAAGCATGGTAAAAATCATCATGGGATTAGAAAAAGGACAAAATGAAGGACGTTGTTTATATTTTACACGTGCTGCAGCCCCATTTATTCGTGATTTTAATAAGTGTGAAAATCATGATTTTTATCATCATATTGGAATATATGTATATAAAGCTTCTGCATTAAAGAAATTTGTAAGTTTGCCAGTAGGCGTTTTAGAGCAAAGAGAAGCTTTGGAGCAATTAAGAGCGCTAGAGAACGGTATGACTATACGTGCAAAGATTGTAGATAATATCAAATTAATACAAGATGCACCTGCAGATATCAATACTCAAGAAGAGTATGAAGAAGCATTAAAGCTAATAGCTTAGTAGAATTTATAATACAATACAAGAGAAAGGGGCAGAAAAGCCTCTTTCTTTTATGAATTTAAATGAAAATAAATATTAATTTTTAGCTAGAATTAAAGGAAGAACAAATAAAATAGCAATACAACCAAAAACTAATTGATTTCTTAATGATTGCTCCTTGTATTTTAGAGCAGAAAATATCATAACAACCGGAGCAGCAATACGCATAAAAACAGCTACTAAAGATACAGGTAACAAATTAACAGAAGCATAAATAATTAAAAATTCAGATAATACATAGACAACACCGGCAATTACAACATCTTTATTAGTAAAGATATTGTAATAATCATGTTTTGAAATTCCAAAGAAAAGGCAGGTTATAAACATACATACAGAAGAGAATAGTAAGTGAGGATACCAACCAATATGAGAAATAACAAGATGATCAAAAACGCTAAAAGAAGCACCTATTAAAGTAATGAGTATAAAATAAAATTTTCCATAAAAAGATAAGCGTTTAGCATCTCCTAAAAACATAAATAAAAAACCCATAATCCCCAAGCCACAAATACAGAGTAATTGAAGTAAAGGAAGTCCTTCGTTAAAAAATAGATTATTTATTAACGAGCCTAAAGCCAAAGCGATAAATCCCCAAAAAACAGAAGAAGATGTGCTATATTTATTGATATCTTGTTGTAGTTTTATCATCCACCAAAGTAAAACACCTTTAGCAATACTAAGAAGCAAATACGGGGAAAAAATAATGTTTGAAAAATTATCAGATAATAGTGGGTAAAAAAATGGAAAAGTAATAATTAATCCTAAAACTAGCCAAATACTCGTAAATGCGGCAGATAATTCTGCCGGAAAATATTTAACACAAGGCTTATATAAAAAAGGTCGAGCAACCATAGATACAAAAATAAGAAGACCAACTAGTATTTGAAAAAAAGACATGAGGCACCATATATATTTAGTGGAAAATTAAAGATTAAAAAGAAGTATTATGATTAAGCCAATCTTTCAACTCTTCAAGACTATGCACTTCTGGTATCCACTTTAAATCTTCAGGTAAATCTGTAGTAAATTCGCAACGATAACGAATAGGATGAGCCCCTGCGTTAATAGTAGCATATTGGTTATAGATTCTATCATCAACTAAAATAGTTTCATCAGGGTTTAAATCGTAACGTTTAAAACAATCCTTAAGCATATCTTCTTTCGCTGAATCATGCATAAACTTACCATGTTGAACACATTCGATAGTTAAAAAATCTGTAACATCTTTTAAGAGATTGTTTAGAAAACGTTTTTTTGTTTCAACATCAAAAGTAGCAGAGAGAGTAAACTGCTTATATCCTTTTTGATGAAAATATTTTAATGTGTCTATAACATGAGGATAGAGAGGTCTATTCGTAAAGAACTCTGGTGTATGACAAAAATCATAATCCAATTCAACACCTCTTTCAGGATGTGTTTTAAGTTCAAGTGCACCATATTTAGGATTAATTGGTAGAACCTTCGGTAAGTCTTCCCATTTGATATTTCCATAAACAGGAGCATACTTAGGATGTTTTGTTAAAAAATTATAATAAGCCCAATTTAAGTTAGCTAAAACACCATCAACATCCCAAAATATATTTTTAATAATCATATCAAATCTCACCAAATAAAATATAACATAATGGAAGTATATAAAAAATATAGAAAAAAGCAAGTTGAAATAAAAAAAAAGAAATAAATATGAAGATATAAAAAGAAGAGCCTCAATTCAGAGGCTCTTCAAATAAATAAGCTCAATATATTAATTAAGCAGCTTTTTTAGCATGTTTTTCAGCAAATTCATTCATTTTAGCAATGATGTAATCTTGAGCTTCAGGTTCCAAATATGGATGCATTGGAATACTTAAAACTGTTTTTGAAAGTTTTTCACAAACAGGTAAGCTACGAGTATTCCACTTAATATATGCAGTCTGAGTATTAACTGGACGAGGATAATAAGCACCGCAAGGAATGTTGTTTTCTCTCAAGAATGCCATTAATTCATCTCTATCTTCGCAGTAAATGGTGTATAAAGCATAAGCAGAAGTAGCTTCATCCAAAATACGTTGTTTGCCAAAATAAGAACTTAATTTTTCATCATAATTCTTAGCTATTTGAGCACGTTTAACCAATTCATCATCAAAAATCTTTAATTTTTGCAATAAAACAGCACCTTGGAATGAATCCATACGACCTGTAACACCTAAACGAATATTATCATAGTGATCTGTTGAGCTCATACCATGAACGCGGCAAGATTTTAACAATTCATTTTCTTCAGCTGAATTAGTAAAAGTAGCCCCCCCATCGCCATAACATGCAAGAGGCTTTGTAGGATAGAAAGATGTAGCAGTCATATCTGCAATAGAGCCGGCTCTTTTTCCTTTATAAGTAGAACCATAAGATTGGGCAGCATCGCTTAATACCTTCATGCCGTTTTCGTGAGCAATTTTGATGATTTCATCATATTCGCAAGGAGAACCAAAAATATCAACAGCAATAACAGCCTTAAGATTTAATTTTCCTTCTTTTTTAACGATATCAATAGCTTTTTTTAAATCTGCAGGATCCATATTAAATGTATCTGGTTTTGAATCAACAAAAATAGGTGTCGCACCAAGTAAAGTAGCACATTCAGCAGAAGAAACAAATGTAAATGAAGAAACAAATACGGCATCACCGGGTTTAACATCCCAAGCCATTAAAGCTAATGTTAAAGCATCAGTTCCTGATGCGCAAGTAGCACAGTAATTAACATTGGAATATTGAGCCAATTTTTCATCTAATTCTTTTGTTTCAGGACCTTGGCAATAAGCGCCATGATCTAAAATAGTCTTAAAAGCATTTAAAAATTTATCTTGTCCGATAACTTGTTGAGCTGTTGCACAATCAAAAAGATTAATTTTTTTGCTATAAGTGTTAATCATTTTTAGTAACCTCATTAAAATTAAAACATGAAGGCATACTAACAAGAATAAAAAAAAAAGCAAAACACAAAACATTTCGAAATTGTAACATAAATTAGGATTACATTCTGATAGAAAAAATTAATAGTTGATTTATCTGATAAAAACGATATATTAAACGAAAATATTTTATAAGAAGAGGAAACATTGAAGACATTTAAATATATATTGTTCTTGGCTGCTTTAGGTCTTAGTGGTTGTGCAGGAACTATGAGTAAAGAAAATACAGATATTCAAGAAACTTCGACATTGGAAAGTTACAACAGAGCTATGTTCACTTTCAATACAAAAGTAGATAAGTATGTGTTACGTCCAGTAGCTAAAGGATATAAAGCTGTAACAAATGACTATATACGTCAAAGAGTAAGTAATTTCTTTAGTAATATAGATGAGCCGATATCTGCAGTAAATCACGTTTTGCAAGGAGAATTCTATAATTCTGGTAATAACTTAGGACGTTTTGTTGTTAATACGACATTGGGAGTTGCTGGGTTATATGATGTTGCATCAACAATGGGGTTAGAAAAGAATAAGACAGGATTTGACGAGACCTTGGCAACTTGGTGTGTTCCAGACGGCCCTTATGTTATTTTGCCTATAATGGGGCCTAGCACTCCTCGAGCAGCAACGGGATTTGTTGTTGATGGGTATACATCACCAATGTATTGGGTCGCCCAAGAGAGCGATGGGGAAGACGCGTGGAAAGTATACTATGCAGTAAGTGGATTAAAATATTTGAATTTGTATGCTGAAAATATGTCATTATTGGAGAGTCTAGAAGATGGGTCGGTAGACTATTATGAGGCGGTTAAATCAATGTATCTGCAGAATAGGAGTAAAATAAATAAATGTGGAGTTCATGGAGAGAACACTCCTAATTATGATTTTGATATGAATGATATGGAAGATTATTAAAGATAGAAAAGGGACGATTATGAAAATAGCATTATATTTTATTGCAATGTGTTTGAGTTTTGCGCAAATTGCTTTGGCGGATATTAATAATGATAAAGCAATTAAAATGGTAGAAAATTTGACACAAGAAGGGATTGAAAAAATTATAAATTCAACATCATCACAAGAAGAAAAGAATAAGGTTTTTAAACAATTGTTTACAGAAAATCTTGATTTAGACTTTATTGGGAAGTATGTGCTTGGGAGATATTGGCGAAGCGCAACGGTGGCTCAGCAAAAAGAATTTATTAATTTATATAAAGAATTTAATGTTCAAACATGGTCAAAGCGGTTTGACGAATTTAAGGGAAAAGAGTTTGTATTTAAAGGGGTGAATTCTGCAAATAATCCCAATCAAGTGTTTGTAATTACAGAAGTCCCTGTAGATAACGGAGGAAAACCAATAGATGTAAAGTGGCGTGTAAATAATAAAAAAGGCGAATTAAAGATTATAGATATAATTATTGAAAATGTTAGTCTGGCTCAAACGGCAAGAAATGAGTATACATCATATATAGCAAAATCTCCGGACGGAATAGAGGGGTTGTTAAAAAATTTACGAATAAAGGTGAATAAAGAATAGAATATTAAGTATTTTTTTACGATTCGCATATTAAAAAAGGTTGACATTTGTCGAAAATAATGGTATCTTAACAAAGATATTATTCTATTCTAGAGTAGGTATGTGATGAGTAAGAGATTTGTAATTATAGCAGTAACATTATTGAGTTTACTGAGTTCTGGGACGTCAATGGCTAAGGTGTGTCGTCTTGGAGATACAAGTTGTGATACAAATGGTTATTATGGTATAGATAGTGGAGGCTGTGATGCCTCTTTTAAAACATGTGATAACCCACGATTAGGGGCGACATATTGCTTTGAAGAAGGTGAAACAAAGTATAAAGATAATGATTGTTGCTCTTGGCTTGTTGCTAATGAGGGGTATCAAAATTGCTCAATAGATGAAGCTCTCGTAGGATATGGTAAATCTTGTAAAGGTGCAGCAGATAACATCACATACTGGCAATATTGCGGCTGCTCATACGGATTTGTGGAAGTTGATGAGTCAAATACAGCTAAAACAGACATTCTATACGATGAATTGAATAATGAGATAATAAATGTTGATGGAAACCCTGTTCCTTACGAGGCTAGATGCGGCTGGAGTGGGGAAATTTTTGGTGGAAAGTGCCGATTCGCGCAATGCAATACGGAAAGAAGATTCTTCCTTGGCGGAAATGAAAATTATTGCAAATATAGAGAAGCAACAAGATGTGGTGGTTTTGGTTGTGTGCAGGTTTATGATTGTAATCATGATGAGCTAAATACCGGAAAAGAATACTATAGAAATGATAGTGAAGAACTGTCAACTGGTGTAAATAACTTTATTCCTTATATGACAGAAGACCAATTATCAAACGAAAGAGATATAAACGGAACTGTAAAATTAATCAGAGAATTAAATGCCACAGGAATGGGTCTGACAACAGAGGACTATAATCTTACAAATAAAATAGTTTGTTCATATGCTCAATCAGATGGAACAGGAGATGATAAAGGAACAGGCTTAAATTGTGGATCTGTTCCAAACTACTGTTATTTATGGACGGGATGTAATACGATTCGTAAATGGTATAATAATCATGTGAATGAAGGGGTTATTTATGACTCAGAAGAAGCTTATCTTAAATGGATGAACATCGTTGAAAATCAAGAGGGATACAATTATAATGCAGATTATGTAAAAAATAATCCATACCATGATGCCTTTTATGCAGAGATAAATCCAGGATATGGAACGTATACAAAATCGGGAAATGATATCGATGCGGTTAATCAATCTTCATGTATTAAAGGAATAGGGTGTCGCATAACTAGTGCAAATAATGGTTGCACATATATTACTACTAACTGCCATCAAAATGATGCACAGCATCAATGTTGGAAAAAGATATCATGTAGCGAAGAGAATAGATTTTATAGCTCATTTATAAATGCGGCAAATATTGATAGTAAGACAGGTAAACCGGAACTTTACCTTAGCTCATTAAACTCTCCATATTGGGACGAGTTCTATACGGGATTAAGTGATAAAGAAATATATCCAGCTTGTTTATATGAAATAAATGAATGTAATGATGCTTCAGGATGTTATAGAAAAATAGGATGCGAAGCCTCATTTGAAGATGTAAGAGATCATGAAGATTTAGAAAATGATTGGTTCCCATGGTTTGGTGAAGTTAGAGCATTATGTAATGATTCGACAAGATGCTATAAAGCAACATCGTGTGAAGCGAGTGTGGGATCATACAGCTCATCGCCAAATACATCATTTTTTATAACAATAAGTTCAACAGCAACAGGGTTAACTTGCTACAGAGGACAAGAATGTAACATTGAAAGTGGATCATACAGTTCAACACCTAATACATCATTTTTTGCAACAGTAAGTTCATTAGCTACAGGATCTATTTGTTACCGAGGTCAAAATTGTAACGAGGTAGGAGGTGCGTATAGTTCATCGCCTAATACATTTTTCTTCTTTGTTGATAGCTCTTCTGCATCAGGTTCTACATGCTATAGAGGAAGTGGATGTAAAGATTTGGATAATGGCGCATATAGTTCATCACCGAATACAAGTTTCTTCTATACGATTAGCTCCTTTGCATCAGGATCTGGATGCTACAGAGGGTCAAGCTGTAATATAGAAGCCGGAGCATATAGCTCAAGCCCAAATACATCGTTCTTTGTAACCATAAGTTCATCTGCAACAGGTTCAACCTCCTATAGAGGAGAAAGTTCACATATTGCAGCCGGCGCATATAGCTCTGCACCAAATACAAGTTTCTTCTATGTAATTAAGTCACAAGCATCGGGTTCAACCTCCTATAGAGGAGAAAGTTCACATATTGCAGCCGGCGCATATAGCTCTGCACCAAATACAAGTTTCTTCTATGTGATTAAATCACAAGCATCAGGTTCAACCTCCTATAGAGGAGAAAGTTCACATATTGCAGCCGGCGCATACAGCTCTGCACCAAATACAAGTTTCTTCTATGTGATTAAATCACAAGCATCAGGTTCAACCTCCTATAGAGGTCAAGAATCTCACATTGCAGCCGGCGCATATAGTTCAACGCCGAACACAAGCTTCTTCTATGTGATTAGCTCACAAGCATCAGGCTCAACATCATATAGAGGCCAAGAATCTCATATTGCAGCAGGCGCATACAGCTCTGCACCAAATACAAGTTTCTTCTATGTAATTAAATCACAAGCATCAGGTTCTATTTCCTATAGAGGCCAAGAGTCACATATTGCAGCCGGAGCATATAGCTCAAGCCCAAATACAATGTTCTTTGTGGTAATTAGCTCACAAGCATCAGGATCTATTTCTTATAGAGGAGAGAGTGCAACAATCGGAGCTTATACATCTGCACCAAATACAAGTTTCTTCTATACAGGAATGTCTCTTGCTTCAGGATCAACATCGTATCGAGCAACGGGAGCAAATGAAGAAGCTGGAGCATACAATGTATCTCCAAATACAAGCTTCTTCCATGTAATTAAATCTGTCTCATCAGGTTTAACATCATATCGAGCAGATCGAGCTCACAAAGAGGTAGGCGCATATAGCTCTGCACCAAATACAAGTTTCTTCTATGTAATTAGTTCTCAAGCATCAGGTTCAACCTCATATCGCGCGCAAGAGTCACATATTGTAGCTGGAGCATATAGTTCAACACCGAACACAAGTTTCTTTATCACGATAAATTCATCAGCCTCAGGATCCATTTCTTACAGAGGCGAGAGTGTGAATAAAGAAGCTGGAGCCTATACATCAAAGCCAAGCACAACATACTTTGAAGTTCATACATCATCTGCATCAGGTTCGGTATGTTACAGAGGCGCAAAATGTGCAATTACTTCATCAGTAACACCTAATGACGAGTTCTTCTTAACAACAAAATCTATAGCAAGTGGATCGACTTGCTACAGATCTTCAGGCTGTAACACATCAATAGGTGTATACACCTCAGCACCAAACAGTTCGTTCTTTAACATTTTATCATCTTCGTTAGCGCAAAAAGATTCTACCTGTTACAGAGGAGGAAGCTGTGCAACGACACGTGGAGCATATAGTTCGATACCGAATACAAGTTTCTTTGAAGTATCTAGTTCTGTAGCAAGTGGCTCGGTATGCTATAGAGGAGAAGGATGTCGAGCATGTGCATCAACAACACCAGCAAACTCATCATTTTTCAATATAATATCATCTAGTGCATCTGAAATAACATGTTATAGAGGCGAAGGATGTGCAACAACGCGCGGAGCATATACAAGTGCACCTAATACAACATATTTCATTACCGCAAGTAGTTCAAATTGCGGATCGACATGTTATAGAGGAATAAATTGTAATTTAGCACTAGGATCATATAATTCTACACCAAATACAAGTTTCTTTAAGACAAGCATGTCATCAGCAAGCGGATTAGCGTGCTACAGAGGAGCCGGCTGTAATACGAAAGCCGGAGCATATACTACAGCACCGAATTCAGAATTCTTTAACACAGTAAAATCAACAGCAACAGGAGAAACATGTTACAGAGCGGATGGATGTGGAAATTGTTCTACAGCAACACCTGCAGACACATCTTATTTCGCCAATAGAGTATCAGTATCATCGGGAATTACTTGTTATAGAGGAGACAGCTGTGCAATAAGCAATGGAGCATATGTTGCACGTCCAAATACACAATACTTTAAAACATCAAGTAAATCAAATTGTAATACAACATGTTATAGAGGAATAGGATGTAATACAGAAGTTGGAGCATATAGTTCAGTTCCGAATACAGCTTTCTTTGGCACAACAAGTTCTAAGGCCTCTGGTTTAACATGTTATAGAGCAAATGGTTGTAGTGGATGTGCAACAGCAAGTGCAGTAGATAGTTCATATTTTGTAAGTAGGCGCTCAGCAGCATCAGGAATTACTTGTTATAGAGGAGACAGCTGTGCGATAGCAAATGGTGCGTATGCAGCGCGTCCAAATACACAATTCTTCAACACAGCAAGCAAATCACAATGCACAACATGTTACAGAGGAACTGGCTGCAATACGAAAGAAGGTGCATATGAAAATACATTGAACACTAATTTCTTTAGCACAATAAGGTCATCGGCATCAGGGTATACATGTTATAGAGCAAATGGTTGTGGAAGTTGTGCAACATCAGTAGAATTAAACAGCTCATTCTTTAATATAACATCATCAAAAGCATCTGGCTATACTTGTTATAGAGGGGATAGTTGTGCAACATCAAAAGGAGCGTATGCATCTTGGATAAATACAAGCTTCTTCACAACAGTAAGCAGTTCCAGCTGTGGCAACACATGTTACAGGGGCACAGGTTGCAACACAAGTGCGGGAGCATTTACTGATCCAAACATTGTCAACACGACATACTTTAATATAGCATCATCTCAAGCGAGTGGTATAACATGCTACAGAAGAGACGGTTGTAAAGCAAATCCAAACAGATGCGTTTTCACAACAAGTGGTTGGACAGAAGCAGGGCAGACATGTTATATACCGAATGGATGTAAGGATAGATTATCGAGTATAAATACACAATACTTCTACACATCATCAATGACATCATTCTCTATGTCCTGTCAATACGCAACTAGTGCAAAGTGTTCAGCAACAGATACGAATACATTTACGTATGCAAGTTCATCAACAGATGTAACGGAAGATTGTGAAACAATAACGGCATACAAGCCAATAGGATGTAATACAAGTCAAGGATATACATCGTCTCCATATCCCAATAATAAACCAAGTTATTTTGTTCCAGGGCAATACAATACAACATCGACATCCGGTTGTGGAAATAGTGTAACATGTTATGCCGCAGGACCAAATGCATGCGTATATGATTTATGTAACTCTTCATTCTTCTCACAATCATCTGAAACATGGGATCCTAACGGTATAAATAAGACCTGCTATGGAAAACCAAAATGCAAAGAAGGATGCAGCAGTCCAGAGAACACGAGTTACTTCAAATCAAGCTCTTTAGCAACATGCTACGCGAATAACAGATACGAAAGTGTATCATGTTACAAGACAACATCATGCGTAAGGGGTGAAGTTACAGACAGTTGTAAAGCAGTATATAGTGACCGTCAAGTATTCAAATATACATCAACAACATCAACATGTGGTGGCTCAGAATGTTTGACAGAACGTCCAGTGAAAGGTGACAACTGTTTCCTTCAATATGATGAAACAGAGGTAGGTGAGAGGCGTTACTACGTATGGGGCGGCAGCTACACCTGCGGTATTAATCAATATGAATTGAAATTATACTACCCAACAGCGTGCAATGAAAGTGTTAAGTCGTATAGTGGATATTATGGAAACGAGGATATAACATTATATTACAGCCAAAACGGCAAGTATCATCATACATTATTCGGTAAATACAGCGATGCATTTGTAGAGCATATGGTTCAAAGTTATAAAGGAGGATGCTCTGATATAGCTCCAAGCT
>CALXVZ010000014.1 GCA_944392235.1 uncultured Alphaproteobacteria bacterium | reverse complement strand
GAGCGTTTTGTCATTCTCACCGCTATAAGCTTTACTGAACCACGCGTCTAACGCGTGGTTTTCGGAATACAAAAAAGCATCTGGAAATTAAATTCCCAGATGCTTAGAAAGCAAATCAATCAAGATATAAGCAGCTCCACCAAGAAGAGCCGTATTAACAACTACAAGATAAATTTTAGAAATAAAGCTCATACCATGACTAAAAAAGCAAACTTCTACAATTCTAAAAAATTTAGAACCAATAAAACACCCCAGAGCAAGCCAAAGAGCCCAGCGTCCATAATCGTAAAAGTCTAAAGCAGCCAAAAGTAAAGCCACCACAATTAATAATATTGCCCATGCATACAACATTCCTTGTGTTGTATCAATTCTATAACTTGCCATACAAAAAAATTTTTAAGTAATAATAAATATCTTATAACATAAGGCAGTATAGACAAAAAATCAAGTATTATTAAAATTTTTCACAAGGAGTTACGTATTCATCCAAAAATTTTCTTAATTCAGCAGTAGTCATATCAATACGTTTCCCCTGAGAATTGACGCAATAACCACTAATTGCCTCCCCTTGTTTAAACGTAATGGATAATCTATCTTCACCATTAGGATAAAACACACTTGCAACACCTTCCTCTTTACCATTCACATAATTAGTTTCGCTCATATATGTTCCATCTTGAAAATAGATACGATGATATCCATTTTTCACCCCATTTTCATAAATAGTTTTAGTCAATACTCGTCCATTATTTGGATAATAATCACGAACCTCACCCGTTACAGGATTATTATTAACATCTACTAAGATTCCATTATCATTTGTTCGAACATCTGACTGATTATAAATGACCAATTTTTTTTCAGCATCAGAAGCCACTTGCCCTGTATTTTGTAAATTATCAAACTTTGTCAAATCTGGCTGAGAAGGTTCTTTTAGTTGCTCTTCAGAATAAGGTTCGGCTGGAGCAAATGAAACATCACCTTCGAAAGAAGTTTCATCATCTAAAACCTGAGCATGTAGAGAAAAAGCCACCACAAAAGAAAGAACTATAAAACAAAGTAATTTTTTTAAACTAACCATCACCAAACCTCCTAATAAATTGACATTGTGACACACCTAAAAAAGTTCATCATAATAAAATTTTACTTTTTAACTCTATCTAGCCAAATAGTTTTTTTCTGAATTTTACCATTTTTTTTAATAGTTTTAATTACAGCAACCTGTTTTCCATTTTTAAAAATAGCCTCTGCCGTCAAATTTCCCATATTATCATATTCTTGCCGTTTACCATGTTGTTTTCCTTGTTTAAAATGAGTAACAACTTTAACATGCCCATTTTCATAGAATTCTTTAGTAGCGCCATCTTGGCTTCCGTTTAAAAAATTAATTTCCGCAATTAAAATTCCTCGAGGAGAAAACAATTTAGTAACTCCATCTTGTAAATCATTTTTCCAATTAACTTCTGATTTCATCTGTCCGTTCTCAAAATATTCCAGAGATAAACCATCTTGAATACCATTATTGAACTCTACAACACTCTGTAATTTCCCATTAGAAAAATAAGATTTCATTTTTCCATTTTGTTTACCTTTTTTAAATAGAGCATCTGCCTTTAAATTTCCATTAGAATAATATTCTTTAGCAATACCTTCTTGCACACCATTTTTCCAATTTGTAACAGATTTTAAGCTTCCATCAGGATAGAAAGTTTTTGTAAGCCCTTCCTGTCTACCATTTTTATAATTTAGCAATTCTTCCAAATGACCATTTTGATTATATACTTTAATTTGTCCAGCCCCATTGACTAAATTAGCATCTGCTTTAAGTTTTCCATTTTCAAAATACGATTTAGCCTTTCCCTGTTTTTGCCCATCAATAAAATTGAGTTCAGACTTAATAGAACCATTTTCATAAAACCATTTACAAACGCCGTCGGGCTTTCCATTTTTCACAGGAATCATCGCAGCCAACGCCCCATTAGGATAAGTAGAATGTAAGATACCTGAATAAGGAACAAATTTAGTATCAACACAACTAATAGCATTTTTTTCTTGAGTACAATAAATTCTCTGAGATGTTTCAGAGATAAGGTTCTGGAACAAATCCAATGACTGAGCATAAGAAGAATCAATTCCCACAAAACTCATCAATATGCAAATAAATTTTCTAACCATTTAAGACCTCAACATAAAATATAACAAGAATATAAAGATTTTGAGTTAAATTTATATTAAGCAAAAGAATAAAAGCAGCACTAAAGTAAAGATAAAAAAACAATCACAACAAAGCAAAAAGTCGAATAAAAGAGCAATAAACAATTTCCAGACACAAAAAATCCCCCACTAGAAAGCGAGGGACTAAACTGGCGGAGATGTAGGGATTCGAACCCCAGGAGGACTTGCGCCCTCGTCTGATTTCAAGTCAGGTGCATTAAACCAGCTCTGCCACATCTCCAACAAGAATGTAACAACCAGACAACGAAAGAACAATAAGATACTTTTTCAGAAACGTCAAGTATTTTTTTTAATATTTTTCACAATTTTCTATAGTTAAATAAAAGCACCTATTTTCATATAGATACAAAAAAAAGACACTGATAAAAAAACAATCAGCGTCTTAAAAAAGGATAAAAGACAATCACAAATTATTCCAAAGTAATCAAAGTGCAATCTCTCTTATCGAAAGTATTTTGCAAATTAACCTTCAGTTCAACGGTTTTACCGGCATCTACAGAAAACTTCCAAACATACATATTACCTTTTTCCATCTGTCCTTTAATACTTTCTTGAATAACTTTAGCCTGAGAAGACAAAGGTTGTTTCAAAACAATATTTGTTGCATATTTACCTTTATTAGCGACTTTATAAACAACATCAAACAAAGATGTTTGCTCTACTGTAATACAGGTATCAGAAGCATTTTTCTTATACTTACGTTCATTAATTTTTTGAATATTAGTAACTTCGCCAGAAGCATAAATATCAAAAAACTTACCTAAATTGAGTTCAATTTTCTGCCCTTCGGCTTTATTAGCCAAAGAATTTTCCCCAATAAATTGCAATGCATTATTTCTATCATAATCATAGAAACTAATTTTACCATTAGGTAAAGGGATTCCCAGACCATCTTCTTTCAAATTATCAAAAGAACAAACAAAATTAGGATTTACATCTTCAAAAGAAGTTTTATCCTCACCAAAAGACAATAAAGAAACTATTTTACCTTCTCTTGAATATCTGACTTTAGGAGCATTAACAAAAGAGACCTGTTTAATTTGTCCATCTTTAAGAGATGTTGGTTGAGGGATTTGATACATATAATATCCTCCCAAAGTTTCAGGAGAAGAAATAACAGCCGCTTCAGCCACACTATCTGCAGCAGTAAAATTTGCAGATTTCATCATAGCCATTCTAGGCATAACAACCCGATTAACGGTATTAACATCCCCGGCAATTAGATTAACATTAACATTATCGTAGGAGCTACCTGAATTATTATTTAAGGACACTCGCCCCAAAAGCTCCAAAGTTTTATCATCATTAACCTTAGCGACATAATTAGCCTCCCAAGAGAAGCCTGAAGTCAGATAAGCCAAATATAAATTTTTATCACCTTGAGTATCGACTTCGGCCTTAGCCTTAAGAACAGGAGTACTATTTAATCCTAAAGGCACCTTATCAAAAAGGACTCTCCCAGGAAAATTCGTTTCAATACCATAATCAAATTGCAAAACAGGAGTTGCGCCATCAACAGCAATCAATTTAGCCGTTTCAAAAACATTTTCACCAGTTTTTTCATTAACTCTCACAGTTTTAACATTTTTACCAACATAGGCATTAAGCATATTCATATAATTAACGCCGGCATAATCATAATTTTGCTCTAAAATTTTAACATCTTTACCAAAAATAAAAGCAGATTCCGGTCTCATTTGGCGAGCAACTTCATCAAAAACAATCTGATTTACTCCTTTTTTAAGAGAGAGAGTTTGACTTTTCTTAATCAAAGCCAAATTTTGATTATAGATAGTAATTTCAGTATTAGGCATATCAGCAACAAGAGCCTGCCCGACAGTAGGTAAAGAAACCACCGTCAACGCTAACATAGAAGTAAAAATTTTAGTAAAATTCATAAAATAATCTCCCATCAAACAACATTAATTGCCAGATAACTTCTCAGCTACATTTTCTGCAGATAATTGAAGTTTTTCGATATGATTAATAAAAACACTGACAGCATTAATTTTTAGTAAAGTAAACTGATAAAAGAGCGGAAATTTCGTTTTAAAACAAAAACAAATCTTATTTTCCGCAGAAAAAACTTGATAACTATCAGCTTTAAGTAATCTTTTCAATTCATTCAGTTCAGCAGTAATATTAACATCAGTAATTTTTAGTTCAGCATTTGAGCAAGAAATCACCAAAAAAACACCTTGAAAAGTAACAGATTTCAATTCAATAAATTTTGAAGAAATCAAATTAAAAAGCATAACTTCCTGCAATCTAAAGTTTTTTCCCCGAATAGAAGAGAAGCTCTCTTTTCGATTATATTCCCAATGATCCGGCAAAATATTTTCTTCCTCAATAGGCATTCCATAATCAAAATCAAGATTACCAAAAATCAAATTTTTATTAGCAAGAATAATCCCCTCTCCTCGCGTTTGCAAACTTTCTCTTAATTCTCTAAGCATCAAAACGGCGAGAAAGACAATTACCAAGCAAATCAAAAACAGAATTCCCTTATCCAAGCTAGACATAATAAGAAAATAAAGAGCAACAAGAGCAAGGGCTGTTACAAATACAGCCTGAAACAAATAGCGTTTTCTCCAAAATTCCAGAACTTTTCCGTCATACGCTAATTTTTTCTTCATATCAACATTCATTATCTTTTAAAATCCGTAAGTTAGAAACAAAAAAACTTTATAATATTTTAAGAAATAGAAGTTTAAAATGTCTTAAAAATTTACGCTTGCACAAGGCGTTTTTTTATGGTAGAATAAAGGTATATTAAGCCACATTAAGAGGAGAATACCAATGGCTGATAAGAAAGAAGTAGAGAAAATATTTCATATATTACGCGACAAGTTACACAAAAAAGAAATTACCAATACTGATAAGAAAGAAGTTAAAAGAGCTTTCACCACACTTGCCAGCAAACTCCAAAACGGCTATCAATTAAATCAAAATGAGACACAAATAATTCGCAGATCATATGCTTCATATAAAGAAGATGTAACAGAAGCTATTGCTGCATTATCAAGGGAACAACAATTAGCATTTGCAGAAGCACTAGCAAACGCATCCCAACAAAATGTTTCCTCTGCAGAAAATGAAAATGTAAACCCTGAGACGAATGATGAAACGACAATTTTAGAAACCAAACAAGCCGAAAGTAATGAAGAAAATACCATCGCTTCTAATGATGAAGAACAAACAATCCTAGAAGTTGAAAATGAGAATGAAGAAAACACCTCCTCTTCTAATGATGAAGAACAAGTAATCCTCGAATATGAAGATGAGGACGATGAAATGAAAGAACTTAAAGAAAAAAGAAAAGAAGCATTAGAAAGTATTTTTACAGAACAAGTTAAAAATCCATGGACGTATAGCAAGGGCAGCATATCACCAACAGCAATAGAAGCTGCAATGAAAAGCGATTCTCCATCTGATGCTTTGATAAATGTTGATGATTTAATAGCAGCCAATGCTTATTACAAAACGAAAGATGATGAAGAAAAATCATATACGGTATCATCTATTGTAATAAATCGCCTGATAAATTTAAAACCGGAAGATATTACTCCATCCAATGCATCAAGTTACTATGCTTTATGTATGCAATGCAATAATGAATACTTAAAAAAATATGCACTTAATATCATCGCCGATGCAATGATAAAGTATGATGAAGAAAATTTTGGAGCATTCCGCCCTAATGAGGAAGCCTTAGCCCAAAATTACGATAAAATACAAAAAGATTTAAAGGACATTGATCCTTTTGCATTAAAGTATAATGCAGCAATTGACGGCATAGATATAAGCAACATTGAATTTACGGATGCCGCCGGAAAACCACTTAGTGAAAAAGAGAGTAAGAAACAAGAAAAAGCCATCTCTGCATTAGCTAAAGAAATGGCTGCACAACGTCTATCTAAAAAAGGCGACTATACCCCCGAAGAATTAAATACAGCAATAAAAGAAGCAACTGTTGAGATTATAGCAGGATCTTCTCCGAGATACGGGATTGGAGGAAAGCCTCAAGTCAATGTAGACACCTTAGCATCAACAATTGCCAACCAATATTTGAAGACCGAAACATTCAAAGATCGTTGCAAACAAAAATTCCAAAACAATCCATTTGTAAAGAAAATAACTAACAACGTTGAAAAAATTGATAAAGAATTAGAAGATCGCTATGGTAAAAAATACATATATGCAAAGCAAGCACTAAAATTCGTAGGAAAAATCAGCGGATCAGTCGCCAAAACAGCCGCAATATATGGTGTTGCCGGTTTAGTTCCGGGCGGAACTGCCGTTGTCATTGGTTATAACATTGCAAAAAATTGGAAGAATGTCAAAAAACAACTAAAAGATCCAAATGCATCAATAGCCAAAAAATGTGCAATCATAGCCGGAGCAGCCGCAACAACAACATTATCTGGTTTGGGTATTGCATCAAGCATAGGAACAGCTATGGAAGCAGTTAATATGGTATCACCAGGAATGTTAAATTCCGCAACAAGTTTTATGGGACAGCTCGGGACATATGGACGACTGGGAGTAAGTACCGTTGCGACAACACTACCAAATCTCGTAGATAGTGCCAAATTTAAGCTTCAATCAGCAATGTTAAATCGCAAAATCAAAAAAACAACCGATGCGACAAAATTAGCCGAACTCATCGAGCAACAAAAAGCACTTGAAGTAAAAATGCAAAACAACAATAAAGAGCTCCTATTAAAAGGTAGCTCTGTAGTTGCCGGTATGGGAGCAAGTCAACTATTAATGCCATATATCAGTTCTTTTGTTCAAGAAGAAGCTAATTCAGCAATAAATACTGTAAAAACAGCAGCAACAGAACATGGAATAAACCCATGGCAAGATGAGAATTCAGATTTGAGCAACTTAGCATCGCAACCAGAAACAACACAAACAGAAACTCAAGTTTCATATCGTGAAAGCGTAGAACCAGATGAAATCAATGGAGTAAAAGCACACGAAGAAAATCTTGAAGCAGCTAAAGCAGAAAATTCAAGTAAAATAGAAGGAAAAAGCTCATTTGCCCACACTTTACAACATTTGGAATCATTGGAAGACAGCCGTTTCAGCGATACAAATGCTGTAGCAGAAGGATTATCGGAACATATTGGTAAAGACGCAAACTTAGCAACAATTGCCTGCAAGATGGCTCCCCACGCTTTGCAAGACGTTTTAAGAATAGATGGATTACCGGACAATAATCCAACGACCCACAATATGATTCAATATTTATCAACACATGATTTAAGTGCAGAACAACAAACCGCATTAAACAACTTCATTGAACAAAACTTTGAAGGAGCCCACTTTAAGGCAGAAAATTTTGCTGATTATACATCAACATATCATGCTGTTTCTACGGAACAAAACGCACCGGCATCATCCCATCAAACATCAGCAGAACAAGATGCTTCCCAAACTGCACAAAATGTTAATCATTCACCTGTTCAAGAGCAAACGAACACCTCAAGTGAACGCACTTTAAAAGTAACAACCGTTTATAACGATGCAGATAGTGGTTTCCGTCACAAAAATATGCCACCATCAGGAAACAAATTAACAGATTTACTAAATGATAACTATGCCACAACTAATGACAAAGGTTCCGGCTTCCACTTTGAACCAATACAACAGGATCCTAAACCTCAACCGGAAGTTCCCCAACAACCTGTTCAACAGACGGAAGTAATTTACCATGAACAGAATCAACAAACAGACATATATACTCAGTATGATCCATTCTTAGATGCTGAAAGACGAGGTTTAATCTATGACCCAATTTTATCAAACGGAATAAACAATATTGGAGATGGCGGAGTAAGTCATAGCGGTTATGCTGGAGCTTTTATAGATCCAAGAGATGGATCGGTTATCATCTTAGCCAATGACCCCTTACATGACAAATCATATACTTTCGCTAATGTAGCCTCTGCAAGAGAAGCACAATCACATAACACAGGTGTATACGACCACTCCAATCACCGAGACTTAGTATATGATCCGTGTAAAAAAGTAACTCACTGTTACGGAACAGGTGTAATTACTACCAACAATGATGCCTTAAATAAAGTACTCACTGGTGTCAGTGTTGCTATCAATGCAGTTCATACCGGACTTGACATTGCTGAAAGAGTTAGAGACCTCAAAGGCAGATTCTAACATAAACACATATAAAAAATCCCCCTTAAACAAGGGGATTTTTTTATATTTAAAAGAAAACCGATAGTAAAAAGAATTATTTCAAGAAATTCTATTCAAAAACGACCTCTATTTCCTTTTGAGCCAGAATGATATATCCATTAACATTTTTTACCCCCTCACGACGTAACACATGTTCTTCTTGTTTAAGCACTTCAAAACCATAATATTTAAGAAGTCTACGAACATAAACGATTGAATGCACAAAACGTCCAGAAGGAGTTAAGAAATAATCACTTTGATTATATGTATTTTTAGAAATTGAGAAACAGAAAAGCCCTTTAGCACGCACCGTTTTAACCAAAAAGCGGAACAAAGTTTTCAACTCTCCCAAATAAGTCAAGACATCACCGGCAATAACGACATCATAAATTTTCTGAGTATCTTCTAAAAATCCGACCACATCATCTAAATAGAGTTCTTTATAAATATTTTTCTTACCAGCAAAGTCAAGCATTTTTTCAGAAACATCAACCCCATAAAATTCCTCATTAGGAAAATACTTTTTAAGCTCACTAGCACAAAGTCCAGTTCCGCACCCTAAATCCAAGATCTGTCTTTTCTGAAACAATTTAGATTTAAGGGAGGTTTTAACAAATTCCGCAATAAGAGAAGGAACAACATAGTCCAACTCACGAAGAATTTCATCAAATGAGGGAGCAAACCCATCAAACAAGCTCTTAACATAAGTCAAATCAGAAGTAGGCATCTCTTGAATATTACGCAACGCACAGCTAATATGCCTAACAATAGGATTATCAGGAAAAGCCTCTTCCCAACGAGTTAAATATTTTTCAACAATTTCCGTTTGTTTTTCATCATGAGCTTCATAGAGAAGATAACCAAAATTAATATGATCATCCGCCGTAATACGATTATTTTTAAGAGCAAAAGTTCTCCAAGCATAATGCAAACACTGTTTCCAATTCCCCATTTTCTGAAACAGATTTGCAATAGAATTACACAACCAATCCGAATTAGGAGCAATAGCAGCTGCTTTTTTCAATAAATCACTTGCATCATCATTTTTAAAGAGTTCGATATAAGCATTACCGGCAATAATATAAGGTTCAACACTATTGGGACGTTTTTCCATAGCCATTTTAGCAAATTCGATAGCTCTGACAAAGTGGCTCATATTATAGCAAGTATTAGCGATATTAACAATAGCGTTATAAGAATTAGGATTAAGTTGATACAATTTCTCATAAAACGTCAACGCCTCAGGATACTCTGAGCGCGCATAACACACATTCCCCAAATTCATCAAAGCCGCAAAGTTATCGTTTTTTACCTCCAAAACCTTTTTAGCCAAGATTTCAGCCTTATCAAATTTTTTAAGTTCATAATAGAGTGTTGAAGCATTAAGAAGAGCGGTCAAAGAAAGAGGGTTAATCCCTAACGCTTTTTTATATAGATTGAGTGCAATTTTTTTATCACCCAAAGCATCATAGCAATTAGCCGCCGCAACCAAGTAATTTTCATTTTCGGGAGAAGCCACAGCCAACTGCAAATATAGTTTTGCAGCTTTTTCATATTCATTACTTTTCAAAAAATCTAACGCATTTTGTTCTAATTCATTCAAATTAATCACCTCATATAGGCAACAAATCCCCAATTAAGATATATATAACACAAAAAAGAGAATACGCCACGAATTTATTATAAATTTATCCCCAAAAAATAAAAAAAAAGTATTGACTTAAAAAAAAATATATATTAAATAAGCTAACACCGATGGGGGTGTGGCGGAATTGGTAGACGCGCTAGACTCAAAATCTTGTTTCCTCTGGAAGTATGAGTTCAAGTCTCATCACCCCTACCAATAGAAAACCGGATAAAGAAATCCGGTTTTTATTTTTTATTATTTATCAATAATTCTATACTCTACCATTAGGACATAGAGTTTATAGATAAAAAATTATTTCTCAGCAAGACGTTGTTCTTTTAATAATCTTTCAACTAAAATATCGGTATTACTCTTATACGTTCTTTCATTTGAAATAACTTTTTCATAAGGACTATGCCCTGTAATACCATGTTTAGCGACCATAGCCGCTTCATGCTGACGTTCTTTATTTTCCTTCATCAAACGATTACCTAAAGTTTTAACATTATGAGCATGGACAGCCATCATTCTACCAATATTAGCTTTTTTTATTGAAATACTAGAAGTATCGTCTTTCATCGTTTTTTTAGAAAACACAGGAAGATTTTGAGATAAGATAGTATTCAAACGATCTACAATAAGCGGATCATCATAATCCAAAGCCGTTCCATTTCTTGCAATAACTTTTTCAGCATCTTTAAAAAGTTTAAAACTATCCCTCATTGCTTTTTTTTCATCAGGAGCCGCAAAAATTCTCCTATCGGGATTAGCTTTATCATATTCCTCAATAGCACTCAATGCACCACGAAAAGTATCATTTTTAGCAAACGCCTGAAAGATAACAAATTCGCGACTTTCTTTGATAGTAAGCGTAGCCATGTTAACCTCCATAAGATTAATAATAGAAAAAGTATACCATAAAAAAAGGTATTAAACAAGAGACAAATCCATAAAAAATTAAAAAAACTTAAATAAGCCTTTACTATTTAAGAAGTATAAAAAAAGAAATATGAGATTTACGGAGAAATAAGATGAGCATTCCATCACAAGACTTATCCCCCAAAGAAGACTTAAGATATCGACAAGCCTTAAAAAAGCTCACCAAATTTCTTGAAAAGTGGAGTTATTTAATAATCGCTTGCTGCACTGTCATTACATTAATAAGCTTAGATATAAATTATTGGAACTACACATATACCGATGCAGATGGCTATATGCGAGCAATACGAATATATCATTGGCTAACAAATCCAGAATTTTGGGAACAACGTATAACTGAAAGTAATTATCCCTTTGGAGAAATTAATCATTGGACTAGACCTTTGGATATATTATGGCTAATAAACATTATCCCCTACCTCAATCAAAATGTAAACAATCTAAAGGACTTAATATTTCTTGGAGGCACATTTTTATCTCCATGGATATTTATAATATCCTGCTTATCATTAGTATATGGATTAAGACGTCAATTCAACATATATCTAACCATATTTGGGACAATGATATTTTTATCAGATCCCTGCATACAAAACTACTTTTCAATAGGAAGACCAGATCATCATTCGCTAATGTTACTATTAGGGACATATAGTTTTTCACTCAATTTATGCTGGTTAAAAAAGAGACACGACAGATATCTAAAATTACTCGGTCTCTCCTTAAGTCTATCAACATATACAGCCATAGAAGGTTTTATACTTTACATATTATTTTTAGGCTTCCATATAATTTTATATGTATTCAAAAATATTTCTCTAAAGCCAAGTGTAACAATTGCAAAATATTATGCCCTATTCTCAACTATATTTTGGATTACAAATCCCCCTTATGAAGGATGGTTTTACATTGATAACGGACGTCTATCAATTTTATATATTACAGTATCATTCCTCATCTATTTATCACTAATCATATTAAAACGCATCCATTTACACACAAGAACGATAAAAATATGCAGTCTTTTTTTGGCATCAATCAGTATTTTTTTAGTTTTATTACTAACATTCGGCAAAGAAGTTTACCATTTCCCGCTTGATTTGGAAATACAGCAAGTTTGGAGTAATAGAATTTCCGAAATGAAGCCTTTCTGGAAACAAACATGGGAATTAAATTTAGCAATCTACAGTTTATCAGGATTTGCCATATTATTAAATCTTTATCTAATAAAAAACAAACAATACCAACGCATCCTACTATTAAACCTATGTTTAGGAATTCCTTTATATATATTAAATATCAGTGCATTAAGATTCACCAATTATCAACCATTATATACAATACTACCCTATCTTTGTTTAATAGATTTGATATATAAAAAAAGCGAATTTTATAAATACCACACAAATGAATTTCCGATGTATATAGGAGGTATCTGTTTAACCATAATGATATGTCAACAACTGATATTTATCCCTTATACAATATACTCATTAAAATCATCTAAAAAAACCCACACATACCACTCCCAATTATGTCACACTATAAAGGACATTGGAGGAACTATTGTTACAGATAATTTTCTTAGTCCAAAATATATATGGGAATGCGATGTAAATAGCGTAGGCACGCCATATCACCGTAACAGAGAAGGATTAGTTGATAATCATAAAATACTCCATGGAACAAAAGATTCTGACATTATTCCATTACTTTTGAAGCATCAAGTAACACAGATTCTATTATTTAATAAATACGACCCTAAATATTATGACATGTCAGAAAAAAATAAAAACAAATTATATTATCGACTGATAAAAAGAGAAAACATCCCTCCATATCTAGAAGAAATACCCGACAAATATGAGAATACCAGACATTACCGATTGAAATTATAAGAAATTCATGTGGATTGCCCACAAGAGATGTTGAAGAAAGAAGAACTGTTTATATAATAAAGAGATATAAGGATAGCTATTGAGAGGAGTATATTATGAACAAAAAGACAATTAAGACCGTCTGCTTTATTTTCTGTTTTCTAAACCTCATAACAGTCTATCCGACAACAGGTTATAGTATAGATGACGAGCTGGCTTTAGATTTAGGCTTAGAGTTGGATGACAATCAATCATCAAATCCCCCAGCCGATGATAATACTCAAGACGATTATCTGCTTGAAGATCAAGAAATAACTTTAGAAGAAGAAACACCTACCGAAGAGCAAAACACCATAGAAGAAAATCAAAAAGATACAGAAGCTCCCGCCACGGAACAGAAAAAAACTCCGACAGAAGCCTATCAAGTAGACAATAATAACGTAAAACCGGAACAAGCTATACAAACAAGACCCGTTATAAAGAAGCCACTCGACATTAAATCTTCAGATGTTCTGACAAAAGTAAGAAATAAGCGTAAAGTAAGCACTACAGAAATAGAAGCCTGGATATCACAAACAGCCGACTTAAATATGTGCTTAGAAAATGGAAAAACAATGCTATTATATCTCATATCATATTCCACAAATACAGAAGCATTACAGTTATTAATTGACTATGGAGCTGATGTTCAAACTCACTGCACTCCGCGTTATGAAGCATTGTTTATTGCCGCCACCAACAATCCGTCTGGAGCTGTCATTGAAACATTAATAAATAACGGAGCAAATATCATAGAAAAAGATTATGAAGGAAATACCGCATTAATATTATCAGCAACCTATAATAAGAGTCCGGAAGTAATACAGGTATTATTAGAATATGGGCTAAAAATAGATGCAAAAAACAATTATGGCTTTGATAGTTTAACAATGGCAGCATACGAAAATACCGATATAAATATATTAGAAACATTAATTAACAACGGTTCAGATTTACAGTCAAGAGACAAAGAAGGACGCACCGCATTAATGGCAGCCGCAGTCAAAGGAAATGACGAGGTCATGCAATATTTAATAAAAAGAGGTGCAAACTTTAATGCAAAAGATAACAATGGACTAAGCGTATTAGATTATTACAATAAAAGAAAATACTTAGACACATTAGGTTTTGAAGCCAGTAGTATAGCAACCCCATCAGAAAGATTAAATGATGAATTTAAGTTCATCACAGAAAATCATCATCGTTTCAATCAAGCTTTACAAGACAGTATCCATGAAAAAGATTCAGAAAAAGCCGTAGCCGATGCTCTGGCAAATTTAGCAGACGTAGATATTTTAGATAAAAACGGTTGCACAACATTTGTTAATGCTGCTATATACAATCGATCTAAAAAAGTACTTGAGGAATTAATTGAAGGCAAAGCAAAAATTAATGCAACTTGCTTAGATAATAAAAACGCTTTAATGTTTATATCAGCCCAAGCAGACAGCAGCCATATTCCGGCTTTACAAATAGAAAAAGCAAAATTTTTACTAGAAAAAGGCATCGATATAAATCACCAAGATGACAATGGAAATACGGCATTAATGTATGCAATAGCCAATCAAGCCGACATAAAATACATACGTATGCTTTTAGAAAATGGAGCATCAGTAAATACAACCAGTCAACTCGGAGAGACTGCATTATGGACAGCAATTCGCCAAAAATCAACACCTGATGTATTAAAATTGCTTATTGAATATGGAGCAGATGTCAATCAAACAGACAAGCAAGGAGAAACACCATTATGGTATCTACTCCGCACCAATGGCAGTGATGCATTGGTAAAAACATTACTCCATGGAGGAGCAAGCACAGACATAGCAAATGCGGCAGGAGACATTCCACTGTGGTATATAATCAATAAAGGCGGCTCAGAAACTTTAGTTGCAACCATTATTGCTAATCAAAAAGATATTGATATAAAAAATGAACATGGAGACACACCTTTACTATATGCCTTAAAGAACAACTATCCGCCACAATTTGTTAAGATGCTATTAAATAAAGGAGCAAATCCGCAAATTCGCGATAGAGAAGGACACAATGCATACGATATACTCCGCAACAATCAGTATTTTGATGCAGCCGTTCAAAAGAAGACCAGAGAAAGAGTATTAAATAATTGGCAATAATCCAAAGACAAGCGATGCTCAATCAATCAAAGAGCTTTCCAAAACTAAGGAAGCCAGCATAGTTCCCATAACAGCCGGCACCATAGGAAGAGAGCCTAAGATATTATGCCCCTGCTCATCTTTACAAATTTTAACAGGTTCAGATGAATAAACACAATTAATTTTTCTCAAATCAATACCTTTAGTTCTTAAAGCTTCACGCAATTTCTTAGCCAAATGGCAGCCTTGAGTTTTATCAAGAGTGGAAGCTTTAAGCAATTCCGATTTAGTTTTAAGAGCAGCCCCCATTGCTGAAAAGACTTTAATATTATGTTCTGCCAAAAAAGCTAAAAGAGCCGTTTTTGCAGGCACATCATCAATTGCATCAATAACAAAATCCGGACGTTCACTTAGGATAAAATCCAGATTATCAGGAGTTATTTTCAAATCATAATCAATAACAGAAGCATCAGGATTGATAGATAAGCAACGCTCTTTTGCAACCACACATTTTTTCTTAGCCATAGATGAAACAGTAGCTAAAATCTGCCGATTGAGATTACTAGCTTCAAAAGTATCAAAATCGACCACAAAAATTTTCCCAAATCCCAATCTTGCGATCATTTCGAGAGCATATCCACCAACCGCACCGCATCCAATAATCATGACGGAGGTTTTAAAAATCCGTTGAGATTGTTCTTTTCCTAACAAAGCAATAGTTCTGGCCAAACGTTCATCATAAGAAGGTATCATTTTAATTTTCGACTTTCAAAAACTCTTGTGCATTTTTCAGTAATTGTTGAGCTAAAACATCCGGATCAAGTTCTGCAATATCAGCTAAACGTAAGAGATTATCCTGCACAATTTGATTATAATTTTCTTCATTAACACGAAACGGCGCATCTGTTTCGAACAAGATTTTATCCAAAGGCATCATTTTCCACATTTCGCGAGCTTTTTCCTGTTTCAAGAAAAGAGCACCCAGTCCAATATAACCACCGCATTTATTGATAAATTTAATAAGTTCCGTATTTTTAACAAAACCATGGTGAGAAAATTTAATTTGTTTAAGTTTGCTTTCATGTTCAACCAAAGCAGAAAAAGCCTTAGCCGCATGAACAATAACCGGACGTGAAAATTCTCTAGCGACTTCAAGTTGCATTGTGAATAATTCATGCTGTTTATCACAAACAGGTTCTTTAAGTTCATCAACACCTATTTCACCAACCAACGCATTAGGAAACAAGCGCAACATTTTCCGCATTTCATCAAGCGGAGGTTTCTGGCGATAATACCATGGATGGATGCCGAAAGCTCCAACAAATTTATCAGGAAATTTTCTCAAGAATTGAGCAATTTTAGCAAAATCATCAGACGTAGCCGAAACCAACACTAACTTTTGAGCATCAGAATTATTCAATACCATTGGTGCAAAATTGGATTTAAAATCTTGCAAATGAATATGTGTATCAATAAACTGCATAGTATAACGCTTTCACAAATTCAACATTAAAAAACTAGGAACAACAACGATGCCTATATATACCACACCTGTTTTGAATATCAACCTAAAAAAGCTGACAGAAAACTACAATTTACTAAAAGAGCTATGCTCACCGGCAATACCTTCAGCCGTAATCAAAGACGACGCATATGGATTAGGCGCCATAAAAATAGCAGAAGCCCTCTACAATGCCGGATGCAGACACTTTTATGTTGCACATGGTATAGAAGGAATGCGCATTCGTCCAACAGTTCCCGAAGCAGAAATTTTCGTTTTACAAGGAATAGGCGAAGATTCATATCCAAGTTTCAAGAGTGCCAGACTAACACCTGTAATATGCTCACCTGAGATGTTAGAATTCTGGGAAAAGCACAAAATAGAGGGTATAAGACCGGCAATACAAGTAGAAACAGGACTAAACAGATTAGGTTTTAGTATTGCGGAATTAGGAAAATTATCACCGGAAACAATAGAAAGCTTTTCATATGTATTGTCACATTTAGCATGTGCAGATGAACAAGCCCACTTTATGAATAATCGCCAATTAAGTAATTTCAAGATAATTCGAACCAGATTTTTCCCAAAAACTCCTGCGACATTATCCGCATCTGACGGAGTATTTTTAGGTCATAACTTTCATTTTGATATGACCAGATTAGGAGCTGCAATGTATGGAATAAACACTGCTCCATATAGAGAAAATCAAATGCAGAACATCTTGGAATTAAAAGCACCGGTATTACAAGTAAAACATTTAGCAAAAGGAGAGTTCGTTGGCTATTCAGCGACATTTCGAGCGCCTGTAGATATGAAAACGGCGATAGTTTCAATAGGATACGGCGACGGTTTACCAAGATCATTATCAAACCGTGGCAAAGTTATATTTTATGAAAACGGCAGGCCAAATTTCTGCCAGATATTAGGCCGAGTATCTATGGATAACGTAATCTGCGATATTAGTTCATTAAAAGAGGTTAAAGTAGGAGATTTCGGATATTTCATCAATGATGACTACACCGTCGATGATGTCGCAAGAGATGCCGGAATAATTGCCTATGAACTAATTTCGAATTTAGGAAAAAATCCACGTTTCATTAAGAGCTACATAAAATAAGCGAAAGACATACCCATAAAAGAAAATCCCCCGTTCAAATCAAACGAGGGATTTTTTTACATAACAACAGCAGATTATTTACCGCCTCTTGCTTTAGCCTTGGCCATAGCCAAAGCAGCTACATCAACTTGTCTATTGGCTATTTTGATTTTAACACCATCAGTTTGGGCTGTTTCAATACGACTACGCTTTTTTTGTTCGGCATCTTTGAAAACAAGTTCTTCCACACCGCTCAAATCAGTATAAGCAAATAGAACATCTTGACATTTAGAAACATCTAATTTTTTAGATTGAATATCAGTATAGCTCATATCGACACGAGCACCCTCTTTAAAGATAAACTCATCAACATTACGCAAATCGCTATGATTCATATCCACAAAATCATACTTAGACAAATCCAATTTTCCGGAAATTTCATCAGAATTTTTATCGCTTAAATCAATAACATTTTCTTTTGCATAACGATAAAAAATACCATCATCACTAAGTCTATCATTAGGTTCTTTCACTTCAGAATGTTCTTGGCGAGTTATTTGACTAATATCCAAGCTATCACCGTTCCGGGCTTTGATATTAACACCGTCTGTTTTAGCTGTATCAATATGACTACGTTTCATTTGCTCCGCATCTCTGAAAACAAGTTCTTCCACACCGCTTAAATCAGCATAAATAAATCTAACCTTATCACACTTAGAAACATCTAATTTTTTAGATTGAATATCAGTATAGCTCATATCGACATGAGCACCCTCTTTAAAGATAAACTCATCAACATTACGCAAATCGCTATGATTCATATCCACAAAATCATACTTAGACAAATCCAATTTTCCGGAAATTTCATCAGAATTTTTATCGCTTAAATCAATTGAATTATCTTTTTTTTCTAAATTATCAGTCATATTTTTTCTCCTCTATTCTTTTAACATACTATAATTTTAATTCACAAACTCAAACATTTGCTAAGAACCATTATAGACCTTTCGAGGTTTTATGTCAACATAGTTTTAACTCAAACATTTGCTAAAAATTATGGTACCTTTTTTTTTATGCTAAAAAAAGTACCATATACCCCTCAAAAAAACTATTGACACCTAACTCAAAAAAAGGACCTAAAAAAAGCACAGCAATTTACTTATGATACTGCAACAATTCTTGTGCAACTTTAAATACCTGAGAAGAATAATGAGCCCCTTTAATTAAAAGAGCGTCCCCCTCATCTAAAATTTCGTCTTTCAGAAAATCAGCTATCCCTTCAATATTTGGGAAATAGAATTGTCGAATTTCTGAAGGTAGTTGAGCCAACATATCTTTAGTTTCTTCACAAACTCCAATAACAACATCAATATGAGCTTTAGCAAGTTCTTGTCCAACCTCAATATGAGCCTGTTTTGAATAATCACCAAGCTCAGCCATTTTACCTAAAAGAGCAACACGTTTACCGGAAACTTTCATTTGAGCCAATGCCCGAATAGCTAATTTCATAGCTTCCGGCTGTCCTGAATAACTATCATCAATTAAGACAATATGCTTACCATTAATATTCAACTTATGCTTTTTACCTCTTCCTTCGGGAGCCGAAAACTGATTAACCGCAAGAGATGCTTTTTGCACATCAAGCCCTAAGATTTCAGCCACTTTAAGCACACACCAAGCATTATAAAAACAATGTTCAGCTTCATCTTGCAAATGCAGAGCGACTTGAGGATGATTATCTTTACCATAAGAAAATACTTTATCTGTAAAAGAAGATGCCTCATCTCGTAAGATATTAGCATAAGCGGTATCTTCATTATAGAGAGCAATTCCATGCTGACGCAATCCGGAAAAGATTTCAGCCTTTGCTCGAGCAATATTTTCTAAAGAACCCAAAAACTCAATATGCATAGGATAAACATTAGTAACCACCGCCACATCAGGTTCAGCCAGAGAAGTCAAATATTCAATCTCTCCTCGAGCAGACATTCCCATTTCTATCACTGCAAATTTTGCATTCATATCCAAATCAAGAAGAGAACGAGGAACGCCGATGAAATTATTAAAATTACCCGATGTCGCACATGTAGGAGCAAATACAGAAAGCATTTCTTTTAACTCTTCCTTAGTTGTGGTTTTGCCAGAACTGCCGGTAAGAGCGATTAAAGTCCCTTTAAATTGTCGACGATTATATTGTCCAAGTTTACCAAAAGCTTTAAGGGTATCATCAACTAAAATAACACGGTTAGGATTAACACCCTCAACTAAGCGTTCAGCCACCACTAAAGGAACACCTTTATCAAGCACATCTTTAATAAAATCATGACCGTCAAATTTTTCACCTTTAAGAGCCACAAACAAAGTCTTATTATCCACTTTGCGACTATCCGTTGAAACTTCTTCAATAAGACACTCCTGAATTTGACCATTAAAATTCAAGATTTCAGCAACTTTCGAGGCATGTAAGGCAATCATTTCATCCACTTTCAGTTAAACAGGAACAAAAATTTTAAGATATTGTGAAACGGAAAAGTTAATATCGGGTTAGCAGAGAGAGAAACAACAAAAGTAATGATAAAATAACTTGATTTTTCAATGAAAACGGCGTATAAAACAAGTCTTAGTAAACAGAAAGGAACCCCAAACAAATGAAATGTCCATTTTGTGGCGGCACAAACACACAAGTTAAAGACTCACGAGACACCATTGATGAAACTGCGATTCGCAGAAGAAGAGAATGCCCAGATTGCGGAGGTAGATTTACCACCTACGAACACGTTCAATTACAAGATTTAATGGTTATCAAAAAGAACGGCGAAAGAGTTCCGTTTGATAGAGAAAAACTTTTACGCTCCATAAGTTTAGCCGTCAGCAAATGTGGGATATCAAGTTTTGAGGTAGAGCGTCTGGTAGAGGAAATTCGCCGAGAGTTAGAGAATTCGGGTATCGCTGAAATTAGCTCTAAAAACATCGGAGAAAAAGTGATGGATAAATTGATAAAAATTAACAAAGTCGCCTATATACGCTTTGCATCAGTGTATAAAGATTTTAAGGAAGTCAAAGACTTTGAAGAATTTGTTAGCAAGATTAACTCATAAAAAACGAGGAAAGTAAGATAGATGTCAAAATTCGTTTCTGAAAAAATAAGAATGAAATCCGGTGCGCGCCTAGCCGCCGTTCAAGCAACATACATGGCAGCCTTTTCAGGATTAAGCGTGGATGAAGTTGTTGAAGACTTTCAAAAAGGAGAAATAGGCCGTTACGCTATCGAAGAAGATATGATGAGCGGAGAGCATGTTGTTGAATTAGAAGAAATGGATAAACCATATTTTGAAAAAATCGTCAGAGGCGTTCAAAATAAAAAAGAAGATTTAGAAAAATCATTACGTTCATACTTAAAAGATGGATCTGCCTATGATCATATGAATGCGACAATGCAAGCTTTATTGCTCTGTGCGATGTATGAGTTAGCATACACAACAGATGTTGATACAAAAGTAATCATCCAAGAATATGTTGACCTGGCCTATGCATTCTTTATGAAGAATGAACCTAAAATGATAAATGCGTTACTTGACCAAATCTCTAAACAAGTAAGAATTTAAGAAAAAGGAAAGATAATGGCAATATTAAAACTCTACACTTATCCCGATAAGATTCTAAGCCAAAAATGCGAAGCAGTAGCAGAAGTAACCGATGAGACAAGAAAGCTCATGGATGACATGTTAGAAACGATGTATGCGGATAAAGGCGTAGGGTTAGCTGCACCCCAAGTAGGTGTGAGTAAAAGAATAATCGTGATAGACGATAAAGTCAGTGAAGACGGCACCCCTGGCCCCAATCCTCGCTTTTTAGTAAATCCGGAGATTATCAAAAAATCAGAGGATATGATATGGTTTAACGAGGGTTGTTTATCTGTTCCCGGACAATGTGCCGAAGTAGAACGCCATCGTGCGGTAACTGTTCGTTACTTAGATTATAATGGCAAAGAGCAAGTTTTAGATGCGGAAGAATATCTGGCCGTCATCATTCAACATGAAACAGATCACTTAGATGGCATATTATATATTGACCGCATTAGTCGCTTAAAACGCAATATGATAATCAAAAAACTAAAAAAGCAAAGCGAGGAATAATCCCCGCTTTTTTTATTTATCCCAATAACAAAGCTACTTATTATTTCCCTTAAGAGCCTTATATAGGAATTGAGAAAACTGTTGTTTAAGATTATTGGAAAAAGATTTATTTTTCTCTGCACCTTTTTGTTTAAATTCTAAAGCTTCTTCATCATCCATATTAGAGGTATAAAAAAGTTTATTTGAACCAATCCACGTATGACACGCCGTATCACGTTGCAAATAATCTCTAAATAAAACTTCTGGAGAATATATTTTATTTGACGCATCTAATTTAATCGTTTCACAATCAGACAAATCTAAAAAAGGCTGCGTAATAACTGTTTGGTTAAGATCAACCCAAGAACCTTTCTTAAAATGCAAATCATTACGGTTTGAAAGGTCACAATTACTCAAATCAATATTATCGCAATTAGAAAAATCAAGAGTAGCCGGCAAATTTTCAGAATAAGCAAAATATACAGATTTAACACCCTCAATAGAAATTGTTGTTCCTTTTTTTAAGGAGCAACTCATTAGATAAACACTGTCGCAACCAGAAAAATCGAGATTTAGGGGAAGATTTTTAGCATTAGATAAATCCACGACAGCACCGGATTTAAAACGTAAATCTTGCTGATTTTTCAAATCACAAAAATTTAATTTAACTTCTGAACATTGAGAAAAATCGATATTATCTGGCAAATGAGCTACATCAAACAATTTAACTTTAGCACCAGGTCTGAAATGCAAATTATGAATACCTTTAAAATCACAAAAATTTATTTCCACCTCAGAACAATGAGAAAAATCAACATAATCAGGTAAATTCTCTATTTGTTTTAAATAAACTTTAGCACCATCTTTAAAGTGCAAACCTCGCATATCTTTCAAATCACAACATTCAAAACGAAGTTCATCGCATACAGAAAAATCAACATTAGCAGGAAAATTAGAAGCCATGCTCAAATTAACTTTGGCACCATTTTTAAAGCATAAATGAGGTTGATTTTCCAAATTTACAGAACTTAAATCAATTTCAGAACATTGAGAAAAATCAATATCATCAGGTAAATGAACTGCATCGCTCAAATTAACTTTAGCACCATTTTTAAAACGCAACCGAGATTGTTTTTCAAGATAACATCGAGCAAGATTCACTTCATTACACTGGGAGAAATCAATATTTTTTGGTAAATCAAGAGCCGATTTTAAATTAATCTTTACACCTTTTCTAAGGGGTAAATCGGATAGCTTATTTAAATGACATCCTTCCATATCCAATTCAGAACATTGTGAAAAATCTATTCCTTTTATAATTGAAGATCTTTCCTCAAAATGAATTTTCACACCATCTTTTAATTTAATAGAAGAAACATTCTCCATATAAGCATCAGTTAATTTCAATTCACTAAAAGCAGAAAGATTTTCGTTAAAAGAAGTTCCGTCTGCAACAAACATCACTGTTTCAGGATTATAATGAAGTCCGCCTAAAATTGAAACATCATTAACAATGATTTTACCACAATGAGATAAATCCAATGAAGGAGAGAGATTTTTCACCCCTAATAAACTAAGAGTAGCCCCCTCTTTCAAATTAATCTTCCGCACACCATCTAAATTTCTATTATCTAAATTGAGTTCAGAAGTATTAGGAAAATCTAAAACAGCAGGAAGTTTCTTTTCATATTCATTGTCTTCTGCCAACAAAGAACCTAACAATATAGGATTACTCGAAAGACAACAAACTTTTTCAGCATCTTCCGCAAACACATATTCAACATCTTCAGCACGAGTTAAATAACCATATGATTTAGATGAAGCAGAAAGCAAAAAAGATTTATCTTTAATTTTGCACGCAAAGTTAAATTTATTAACATAACCATTTTGTTGAGCTAAACATCTTCCGATTTCAACAATAGTATCAGGTTGTTCACGACATTCAAAAACAGACAATACAATATCTTTAAATTGAGCTTGTTCGGAAGGAGAAAGTTCAGTAATACATTGAAGCATATCTTTAATATTACGAGGACAGTTAGTCGATTTAAGCACTTTCCAACAAACTTGAGGAGTAATCGGTTCTTTAGGAAGATAAGATTTCTTATCAGCTGCAAGCCGTCCTCTTTTATAGGGAATTAAGAGGTTTTCGATTGCAAGAGGAGATTTAGGATTTTCAATATCAACAAACATTTGCTCTCTCCCACTAAACTAACATGCTAAAAGAATACCATAAAAAAGGAAATTGAGCAAATAAAATAAGCAAAGATTTTAAAATTAAATTCCTCTTGCAATATTAGGAAAGAATAATAGAATCAAACCGCAAAAAAACTATCATGTCTAACTAATTAAAAATACATCATTATAGAAAAACTAAAAATTACAAAAAATACGTTTACTTTACCCAAAGCCAAAGAGATAATCCTGAATTATATTGCCCAAAATCAATATCTTCCCGAGTGGGCGCAAATCAAGCTTTTTGATTTGCACGATGTGCAAGAAATTTTATTCGCATACTTTGCAAACGAAAAAGACCTCTGCGAAGAAGCTCAACTTAAAATTTTTGAACAACCAAACTTCCAAGATATTTTTATTAAATATATAAAGGGTGGAGGTTTCCTGGAAAATTCAACTTTAATAAAAATAGTAAATTCGCCAAATGCCGATAAAATTCTGTTAGAGTATGTAAAAATGTGAAATTTTTTTAATCGAACCTTTCAAACATTAGTATTAAATAGAATACAAAATGCGGAAAAGATCATGCTCGAATTAGTAAATCATCGCTGGTGTATTTTCAGTGAAAATCAAGTCAAAATTTTTGATTTTGCTCTAGCTGAAGAAATTTTGCTAAAGCATACTCAAAATGGATGGAGATTATTTCCTGAAGCTCAAATAAAACTTTGTGATTATTCATTTGCCCCCCAAATTTTATTAGAACATATTAAACATAACTTTGAATTATGTGACAAAGCACAACTCAAAATTATGCTCAAACAATCATGAAAGCATACATAAATAATCATGGAAAACTTTGTAAACAAGTTGCACAACAGCTTCTCCCAAAAGGCTGGCTAAAGTAAAACATTTTCAAAAATTTAAGACGGCTATTCTACAAAAAGATAGCCGTTTTTTATTTACTTAAAAATAGAATTCATTATATCTTTCATAAATCTCCATATCTTTTAATAATCTCTCATTCTAACTTATCACACATCTGCTAAACTATTTCACACTTCGTTTTACTATTAAGCTCTAAACCATTTTAGAAATTTAACAAACACATAAATTAAAAATAAGAGATAATAGGTAAGAAAAAACACGACATACAAAAAAGGCCGGCACTAAGACCGACCTTTTCATTTAGTTTGCTTATCTTAAGATTATTCAATAATCTTTGTTACACGA
>CALXVZ010000013.1 GCA_944392235.1 uncultured Alphaproteobacteria bacterium | reverse complement strand
TGTTATTCAAAAACGCCTCTGAAGGCAGAAGGACAAAGAGTTATTTTATATAATTCTAACTACATAAGTCAGGTTGAGCAAGAAGTCATATCTATGCAAAATCATGATGACATGGCTCTTTTTATTGTAGTGCTATTTATAGTAGTACTAGTTTTCTTGATATTGGGCAGTGTAGCGGCAGAAACTGAAGTAATTGATTTGCCAGAGATATTAATCATATGTATTAATATATTTTATGTAGGAGCTTTTCTTCTGCATAAATATTCGACACCATTATTTGAAATAGTATCTTATGGTAAGGTAATTAGTATAGCTGAAGTTTCTAACTCTAATATTCCAGAAATTGTTATCGAAACAGAAGACAATGAACAAGAATATTATCAAATCTCAAGTTACAGGTTTAGCATACCTGAAGATAAGATGAAGGGAACAGAAGGACTTATCTATAAAACGAGAGACGGATACGGATTATATCCAAATCAGGGGCAGAGTAAAAGTATACTTGAAGCAACCTTAAAATACAGTAATGAGAAATATGTATCTATGCAAAATCTGTTACGAAATTTAATGTATATCCACTTTGCGATAGCAATGATTTTCTATATATATAGATTTTTTGGAAGGATGAAAGCTAAAAAACTCATAAAAGCTCAGGCAGAACAAATGGATAGAATTGAGAAACAACGAGCCAAGATTGAGCAAGAAAGATTGCGTCAAGAACAAGAATTGCGGGAACAACGAGCCAAGATTGAACAAGAAAGACGTCGTCAAGAAGCTTTAAAACAGCAAGAAATTATACATAACTGTGAAAAGTATGTGAATGATTTCTGGCAAGATTTCTTGGATAGCAGTGAAAGCACAAATGTTCTATTAGCCCGTTTGAAATTGAAGCTTGAGAAGAGTGGCTACGAAAATTGGCAAAAAGATTTCTATGCAGATGTTGAGAAAAAAGCGAAAGCATATCAACGTCCGTCACAAGAACAACGTCAAAAAGCGTCAAGCCAAGATGGCGATTTTAGTAACTTTGGCGATTTATTGATAGACTTCAATGGAGTGTTCGTAACACCGGTTCAATATCAAATATTGAGCAAAAATTCCAAAGCCAGAAACTTATCGAGAGCTCAAGTGCTGGAGTTATGTCGCAAGTTAGCTAAAACCAGACCAGAGTTTGCAAGTTTCAAGGAAGAAAGAGGTATCCAGCCATATGTGGCAAAGGGAGAAACCAATGAAGCCTTTAGATTATTCGGCTTAACTAAGGAAACTCTTAATGCAGAAAGCTTGAAACAAGCATACAGACGCTTGGTGCAGAAGTATCATCCGGATAGAAACAGAGAGCCGAATGCGGTTGTGATGTTTCAGAAAGTCCAAAGATACTATGCGTATCTTGAAGGCTTGGTGAGAAGCTAAACAGCTCAACAAAACAAGTAAAAACGTCCCTTAGAGAGGGGCGTTTTTTGTTTTTTAAATCTTGACATCCTTTTTATATTGGGTAAACTTATTAAATAAGGTGGAGCAAGCGCCTGGTATGTCCGCTAAAGTGATACATTGCTGTTGTTTTTTTTACATAGATTTCTTTTGAGATGACTTATTTATGCTTATCGGGCAGGCTAGAATAGTAGGTCGTCAGGGAAGGAATTTTAAATGTTTGATTATATTGACGTTTTTAAGTTAGAAGCAAAGTGTTTCTTAAAAGATTTTCGTAAAAAGCATCAGAAAGAAGTAGATTTAGCTGCTAAATATTTTAGTGGTAAACCTGATTTGTCTCTTATGCAAGCTCAACATATTATTGCAAAAGAATATGGTTTTAACAGCTGGGATGATTTGATTTCTGCTGAAAAATGGGATTTGGCAGGAGCATTGAATGATAAGCAAAATAAACATCTGTCCTCTCCTTTGAAAATATGGTATGGTAATGATGAATATAATTACAGCACACCGGAAAGATTTGGTATTAAAGGTCCTGCTGTTAGAGAAAATTTAGACTTGGTTAATTATAAAGAAGTTCATTCTTATGGTGTTTCCCCTTATATTCATATTAATAATTACGATGTTTCTGCTGCAGATTTGTCTGGTTTGGATGTGTCTAAAGCGACGTTTGATGATTTTACAATTTGGCCTCAAGATAGACCTCAGATGCCAAAAGACTTTAATCCTCAGGAATTTATGGAGAAACGAAAAAATCCCGGGCTAGGTATCCGTCAACTTCATAAAAGAGGTATTGATGGCAGAGGACGTCATGTTGCCATTATTGATGCGAGTGTGTTAAGACCTCATTTGGAATATCGGGAGAGTTTAGCCGACTATATTAACCTGAAAGAGGGAGATTTATCGCGTGCACAAGCTAACGGTGAAAGGGGCGTTTCTGTTATAGTGGGTAAAACATGTGGTGTTGCACCAAAAGCTAAGCTATACTATTTTGCTGTTGACTTTGTTAATAATGATTATTCTCAATATAAAAGAGCCCTTGATGAAGTTTGTGATTTACATCAAAAACTTAAATCTTCAGGGCAAAATGGTATTGATGTTGTCGTGCTCAATAATTTATATAGTAAAGGTGATTTAGCGGGAGCGTTGCAACGTGCCAGAAGTCTCGGAATCTTTGTATGCATGCTTAGTTACGCATATTCTGAAGAACAGCGTGCTCAGGAACTGAAACATAAAACGAATCTGTTGTTTGAATTTCCTCATGCGACTCATCTAACTGATGTGGAATGTTGTATGTATGGTGATGTTGATAATCCTGACGATTATGTGGTTCATAATAATCGTATATCGGATGAAAAATCATTGTGTTTGCTTGGGTATGGACAGACTGTTGCTTGTCAATATACGATAGGTTCTTATTTGTTTAATGCTACTTCTTGCTTGAGAACTTTTTGGTTGGCTGGTTTGTATGCACTTGGTAAAAGTGTTAAAGAAAATTTGACTTCAGAAGAATTTTTTAAAACGGCTTTTGATACCGGAGATTATCGAAAAGGAATCGGTGTTATCATCAATCCACAGAAATTGATTGCTGAATTGTCTAAATAAAAAAAGAGGGATTTCTCCCTCTTTTTTAAATTTGTTAGTTGTTTTTTGTGGCAACAACTTTTTGGTAAACACCTCCAAAATATGTCTGTTGTGACCAACGGCAAGTTTCGGCTTGTGTTGCCATTCCTTTTATTGAGTTTTTCCATAAACTTTCTGCAAATGGTTGGTATAATCTATTTACAGCTCGAATTATATATTTTAGTGGATGGTATGATGAAGGAAGATGGTAGTCAATGAAAATGGCTTTTCCTCCTGGCTTTAAGGCTTTTAGAATGTTGTCAATCATTCTTGTGCGTGTATAGGGTGGTAATTCGTGTAATAACATGTAGCTTATAATAATATCATATTCTCCTTTAATGCTTTTTGCTGCATTTCCTTGTATAAATTCAATTTTTTGTTCTAAATGCTTTTCTCGGCAGTTTTCTAAAATTTCAGGTATAATATCTACGATTGCATAAGAGCCTAACATACCTAGTCCTGAATAGGTCTTTTCGATTTGTCCGCCTAATGTTGCTCCTATCTGTAAAATATGTGAGTGAGGGTATATCTCTTTTTTTACTTCTTCTGTTAGTATGTAATGATAACCTAATGTCAGGAAATTTAAGACAAAGGCATTATCTAGAAAATTATACAACTTGGGATTTAAATAAAGCCAGCCGTATATGTTTGTTATGTAGGGGGGTAAAAGTTTTTTTTCGACTTTTGTCATGTGCTTCCTTTATTAATTATTAGGTTTATCTGTTATGTATCCTCTTTTAACGGCTTCGATTACAGCAGAGGTGCGATTTTTTACGTTTAATACCTTTAGTATAACGGTTATGTGAACTTTTATGGTGCCTTCTGTTAAATTTAATTTATAGGCAATTTGTTTATTTGAAAGTCCTTCGGCTATGCACTGGACGATTTCAATTTGTCTTTCGGTGAGTCCTTTTTGTGGTGCATCAGAGGAGCTTTCTGCAAATTTTTCCAATACTTTTAATGGTGCTATATATTCTTTTTGGACAGTTTTGTTATCTGGTGTGTTGCTTGGAGCTGTATATAAAAGCTCATGTGGAATGTAAACTCCTCCGGCTAATACTAAATTTATGGCACTGATGATAAGGTTATTAGATGCTGTCTTTGGAATATAGCCTGATACACCGATATCTAGTGTTTGTTGTAAAATCTCTTTATCAAATACAGCTGAAATAATGATTATAGGGGTTTCTGATTTTAATGAGTGTATCTTGGTAAGAGCTTGTAACCAGTTTGCTCCTGGCATCGCTAAATCTGTTATAATTAAATCAAAGTCTTCATTTGTTTCCAAAATGTTGAAAATTTTAGTATAGTTTTGTGCAGTCTTTATTTGTGGACTCGATAAATTTTCTTTTAAAATAAACTCTAATCCTTTTAAAAATAATTCATGATCGTCTGCTATTAATATTTTCATTTAATGACTCCAATCTCCCGAAATTAACTGCCAACATGATAATGCAGCTAATGCTGCGGTTTCTGCACGTAATATGCGTGGACCTAAAGTTGCTCCTTGAGTGAATTTTTGGTCGCGTAATATTTTTTGCTCTTCTTCGGAAAAACCTCCTTCCGGACCAATTAGTATGGCTGCTTTTTTTGTTTGTATGTTTTTTAATGCGGTTAAAAAATTTGGACTGTTTAAGCTTTCATCCATAAAATATAAAGTTCTTGTATTATCCCAACCTCTTAATATGTCTTTTAATGATTGTGCTTCTGAAATTTCCGGAATGTCTGTTCTTCGACACTGTTCACTTGCTTCTATACTTTGTGCAATATAACGTTCTAGGCGTATGTTCTTTGTGATGGTATATTGGGTTATGATTGGTTGAATTTTTCGACATCCTAATTCGGTGGCTTTTTCTATAACAAAGTCTGTTTGATCTTTCTTAAGCGGTGCAAATAATAACCATATATCTGGGCTTTGTGTATGTTCTTTTATCTTTTGTATTATTTTTAATTTTCCTTGTTTTTTTTCAAGACTGATTAGCTCACTGGAAAATTCACCATTCTTGTTATCAAAACATTGTATCTTAGTATTTTTATCAGCTCTTACAACATCTCTTAAATAGTGAGTTTGATTTTCATCCAATATGATTGTTTTTTCAGGAGCTAAATCTTCTTTTATGTATAAACGAATAGTTTGTGCCATCTTCTTATTCTTTGTATAAAGTTATTTTATGCTATGATATTAGTAAATATGTGTTAAAGAATAGATAAAATTTTTAACTTTATAAGGTTTGTTGAAATGATTATTACGGTAGATGGACCAGCTGCTGCAGGTAAGGGAACTCTTTCTCAGAAATTAGCGGATAAATATAATTTAGCTTATTTTGATACTGGTATGATTTATAGAGCGGTGGGCCTTATGATGTTGCAGAATTCATTTGACCTAAATGATGTGGCTTCTGCAGAAAATATGGCAGCTCAACTTTCTTTTTCTAAAATGTTGGAGCTGTCCAAAGATAAAGATTTTCGTTCAGCTGTTGGTGGTAAAGCTGCTTCTGTTGTTTCTAGCTATTCTGGAGTGCGTGCTCGTCTTTTGGATATGCAACGTAATTTTGCGAAGAATCCTTTGTTTGCAGATGGAAAACCTGCTTCTGGGGTTATTTATGATGGGAGAGATACGGGAACTGTTGTTTGTCCTCATGCAGATGTGAAGTTTTTTATAACTGCATCTCCTGAAGTTAGGGCGCAGAGAAGATATGATGAATTTCTTCAAAGGGGGGGGGATATGTCTTTTCAGGAGGTGCTGAAAGATGTGATAGCTCGTGATGAACGTGATGCTAATCGTAAAGATGCTCCTATGATTCCAGCTGAAGATGCTATTTTATTGGATACATCTGCTATGAGTATTGATGAGGTCTTTCAAAAAGCTGTTGCATTTATTGAGGAAAAGCTTAAATAATCTAAAAAGAGTATTTTCTGTAAAAAGGAGTTAAATTTATGCAAAATGTAAAACTAACTGATGCTGTTTATTATGTCGGTGCAGATGATAAAACAATTGATTTGTTTGAAGGACAATATGTTGTTCCAGAAGGAATTTCTTATAATTCCTATGTTATTATGGATGAAAAAATCGCAGTGATGGATACTGTCGATAGAAGAGCTACTGATGAATGGTTTAAAAATTTGGAGCAGGTGCTTTCTGGTAAAGAACCAGATTATTTGGTTGTTTTGCATATGGAACCTGATCATGCTGCTAATATTGAAAGCTTCTTAAATAAATATAAAAATGCAAAAATTGTTGCGAATCCAAAAACATTTAATATGATCCCTCAGTTTTTTGAACATCTAGATTTAGAGGGACGTAAAGTTATTGTTAATGAAGGTGATGAACTTGTTTTGGGACAGCACTCTTTGACTTTTGTTATGGCTCCTATGGTGCATTGGCCAGAAGTTATGGTTGCTTATGAGAAAAAAGAAAAAATTCTCTTTTCTGCAGATGCTTTTGGTAAATTCGGTGCTTTAGATGTTGATGATGAATGGGATTGCGAAGCTCGTCGCTATTATATCAATATTGTTGGAAAATATGGTGCTCAGGTTCAGACTTTACTTAAAAAAGCAGCTTCTTTAGATATTCAAAAAATCTTTCCTTTACATGGTCCAATGTTAACAGAGAATTTGGGGTATTATATTAATAAATATGATATCTGGAGTAGTTATCGTCCAGAAGATAAAGGTATCTTTATCGCTTATGCTTCTGTTTATGGTAATACCAAAAAAGTAGCAGAAAAATTAAAAGAACTTCTTGAAGCTAAAGGTGCTCCTAAAGTTGCTATTGCAGATTTGGCTCGTGATGATATGGCAGAAGCTATTGAAGATGCTTTTCGGTATGATAGATTGGTTTTGGCTTCTGTTACATATGATGGTGGACTGTTTCCTTGTATGGAAAACTTTATTGCTCATCTTAAAAGTAAAAATTATCAGAACCGTAGAATCGCTTTTATTGAAAATGGTTCTTGGGCACCAGTAGCTGCTAAGAAGATGAAAGCAGAAATGGAAAATCTTAAAAATTTAACTTTCTTGAATAATACAGTTTCCATTAAATCTGCTATGAAAGATGCAGATATAGCTCAATTGAAGGCTTTAGCTGATGAACTGTTAAGCGAATAGTTCTGAATTTATTTGAGAATATTGTAGCTCTATCTTTGTTGGTAGAGCTACTTTTTATTCGATGTTGACAAAAAATAAATTTTCGCTATTTTATACGTAAATACTTTTATTATTATTAAAATTATCAGTTTATATTTATATGAAAAAAAATATCTATTTTTTTAGACATGGTCAGACAGTATATAATCTGGAGTGTCGTTGGCAGGGATGTGGTTTAGATGCCCAATTGAATGAAATAGGTCTTGAACAAGCTCAAGAGTTAGCTGGTAAAGTTTGTAAGCTTGGTCTTACTATTTTATATAGTTCACCTCTTATTAGAGCTGTGCAAACAGCAAATGCAATTGCTCAAAAATATGAAAAATCTCTTCCTATTGTAATTCTGCAAGATTTACGTGAAGGGAATTTTGGCATTGTTGAAGGCTGGAAATCTGATAAAGTCTGTGAAACGTTTGGTACTGATTTTGTTGAGGATATTTGTTATCCGACATTACAAAATTGGGATTTACGCTTTCCGAAAGGAGAGAGTAAGCATGAAATGTTTAATAGGTTGCTGGGGTGTTTGAACTATATTCTTTCTTATAATGACGATGAAAATATTGGTATAGTTTGTCATGCAGGGCTTTTAAGCGTGCTTAAATGTGGTTTGGGTTTAGAGAAGAAACCGGCAGATAAAAACATCCTGCATCGTCAGTTTGCAAATTGCTGTGTCTTGCATTTGCAGTATGATACGGATACTAAACAGTTTTCTTTGACTGTTAATTGAAAAAAAAAGCCACTTTCGTGTGGCTTTTTTGCTTTTGTAAATATTTTTTTAGGGTGGCTTTGTAGGAAAATGGTGCACCCGGCGAGGTTCGAACTCGCAACCTTTGGCGTCGGAGGCCAACACTCTATCCAATTGAGCTACGGGTACTAATTTTCGCGTTTACTTCGCTTTATATATCCGATTTTTTTATTATTCCAGTATTTTTTGCATTTTTTGAGAAGATTTTACTTGACTTCTAACGATTATCTTTGTATGTATGAGCAAAAGTTTTTGAGTAAAGGATATTAAAATGGCTAAGAAATGTGAAATTTCAGGCACTGGCGTTATGAGCGGTAATAATGTAAGTCACGCTAACAATAGAACCCGTCGTCGCTTTTTGCCTAATCTTCAAGTTGTTTCTCTTTTGAGTGAAGCTCTTGGTAAAGTTTATAAATTGAGAATTTGTACTAAAACTCTTCGTTCTATTGAACATAAAGGTGGTCTTGATGCTTATTTGATGGCTACTCCTGATGGTAAGTTGACTGCTGAAGCTAAAAAAATTAAAAAGGTTGTTGCTGATAAAGTTTCAGCATAATAATGCTTCTTTTTATTCTATATAGTTAGGGCTACATTTGTGTAGCCTTTTTTTCTACTTAAATTGTGAAGAGTCTCTTTTTGGCATTAATAAGAAATTTTTCTTGCTTTTTAATGTGGTGAGATATATAGATATCAGTGTTGTCGGGACGTAGTTCAGCCTGGTAGAGCGCTTGCATGGGGTGCAAGAAGTCGGAGGTTCGAATCCTCTCGTCCCGACCAGATAGAAAAGTGGCCTGCGTTGAGTAGGCTTTTTTTATATTTGTTTGAGGGGATAAACTCTTAACAGTAGGTGTTACTGCTTGTGGTAAGCAAGATGTGTATCGTCAGTTTTGTAAAAAAGCAAAAATTGTCTTTGATTGTGTCGTAGAATGAAGTTAATCTGCTGTGTTATAGATAGTTTTGTGATTGCGTTAGATAATTGTAGGTGTTTGCTGTATAAAAATAACCATCAGATAAAACTGATGGTTATTTTTATAGTTAGTTTTGACTTATTAATATCATCTGTGGGCGTATTTGTAATATAGATCCTTGTAATAATCCAATACAAATATAGTCATCTTTATGAGCTTCTTTAATGGATATTTGTTCTGTTGAGAGGTGTTTGCGAAATATTCCATGGGATTGTGGAGGATATAATTTTAGCGATATACAAAGATTTTGTTCTTCAGTATTGTTGCCTAAAATTGTGACCTTATCTCCTAATTTGATATTTCCTTTTTCTACTCTACCTATTACAAATATTCCATACTGGTAGAAAACATGCTCAATGCGCATAAAAAAAGAATATTTTTCTTTCATTTGTTTTTCAGGTTTATTTTTAGAGGGGGTATTCCTTTAATACATCCTGTCCCTCAGTTTAATTATAGAAATAAAAATATGTATTGTTTTTTTATTATATGAGGGTTTTAACAAGTTTCAAGAGAAATTCTACTAATAATATTTTTCTTGGTTCTAATAAATTAAAAAGCCACATATTGTGGCTTTCTTTTACTCTAACCAATACTCAATAGTGGATACAACTCGAATCGTTTTTTCTATTTGTTGAGATTCATAACTGCCATTTGTTTGTTCTCTTGGAAGTATTGAGAAAACACCTTGGTTGGCTCTACGAATTTTTCCGACTTTACTCCCTGAACTTTTGGCAAATTCATATGCGGCTTCTTTCGCATTTTCAGTTGCTTCTTTTAACATTTGTGGTTTTATTTCGTTCAGTTTTGTAAAAATATATGATACAGGATATTCATATGACGAACTGTCAAAAATTATTCCCTTGGAAATTAAATTATCTGTTTGTGTTAGGGATTTTTCGACTAAATCTACCTTTGAGCTTCTAACAGTGATTGTTTGTGATAAAATAAAGCGAATATCGTTGTTTTCGTTGTTGCGATATGGATTGGCCATTAAATCATTTGTTTCAATGCGCCCCATTTTTATTTCTTCATCCTTAAAACCTTGTTCCTTTAAAAAGGTATTTATATCATTGGCTTGAGTGGTTATTTTTTTCTGGGAACTGACTAATTCTTGTCCTGTTGTTACGAATTTTAATTTCCATATTGCTAGGTCTGCTTTTACATTCATTTCTGAGAGACCTTTTACTGTTACAGAGTTATTATCTAGTTTGGCTTTATAGTAGTAGTAGCCGGGGAAAAAACCGCCTAAAATTAGTCCCAAACCTAGAAAAATTGATGAAATTATCTTTTTCATGATGTGATCCTTTATGCTGTTGAATTTATGTATGTTATCCTAGTATAGTTTTATTAAGATACAAGAAAAAAACTTTATCCTTTCGGATAAAGCTTTTTCTTATATCTACTTTAGTTCTAGATCTTTGATCCATCCTGAAATTCCGAAGGTTCTGCTACCATAACCAACCCAGCCTTCTTTACTAACATTACAGTCAATACATTGTAGAGCTAAGTCTGTTATTGTATTTTGTTCTCCGCCACCACCATGGGTGATGAATGGTATAACTTTTTTGCCTTTGAGATTATTTTCAGCTAAGAAACTGCTTACTGCAGGAGCTATGGTACCCCACCAATTTGGTGAACCGATAAAAATTATCTCATATTGAGCTATATTATTTACTTTTCCTTTTAGAGTTGGGAGAAAGCCTTCATTAATTTCTCTTTTGGCTTGTGCTGTAGTGGCTTTATATTCTTCAGGATAAGTTTGTTCTGTTTCAATGCGAAATAAATCTCCTCCTACTTCTTTTTGTATTGCTTCTGCTACTTCTTTTGTATTGCCAGACCATGAATAGTAGGCGATAAGTATTTTTGGAGGGTTTTCCATTTTTATCTCCTTATTTGTTTGGGCTAGACTGTTGTTTGTTGTAAAGACAATGGTAGTTAAAATATATAATGATTTTTTTATTAAATTCAATAAGCTAACTCTCATATGTTTTCTCCTTTTTATAGTTTCCTGATGTAGTATATTTTTTAGAGTATACTCTAAGTCAAGAGTTTTTATGTGGAGTGTATATTTTATTTTTATCTTTGGGAGAGAAGTAAAGTCCTATTTCAAATAGTGCGTAAGTTGGAATAGTAAGCATAAGCTGACTTAATATATCTGGTGGGGTTAAAATTGCAGATATTATTAAAATAAAGGTGAATATGTAGGGGCGTTTAGATTTTATAGAGCTATATGAGCTTATTCCTGTTTTGATAATAGAGTATGTAATTAATGGAAATTGGAACATTAATCCGAAAATCACAGAAAGCCATAAGCTTAATCCTATAACATTGGAAATTCCTAAAGTGGCTTTTAAGTCATTTGTGGCAAAACTGGCTCCGAATTTTATGATTAATGGTAGAATAAAACTTATACAAAAGATTATACCTAGAATGAATAAAATACTAGAACTTAAAACTATTCGTTTAATAAAATATCTTTCATTTTCATATAAAGCGGGGAGAATAAAATTCCATAATTGTTTTGCTATATATGGAAAACAGAGTAGTAAATCAAGGATAAGAGCTATTTTTATTTGTAGAATAAAAACTTCAGCAGGAGAAAAGAAATTTAAGATTGTGTTTGTATCTCTAATTAAGAATTGTATTAACCAATCTAAAAAATGTGGAGCGAGAAATAGTGTTATTGGAAGTATAACACCTAAAGAGATTAAACAACGTAATAATGTGCTTCGCAATGCTTCAAGATGCGAAATGAGTGTTTCTTCATTTGTCTGATTTTCTTCGTTATTATCCATTTAATCTTTTTTATTTTGTTTTTCTTCTGTTTGAGCTACTTTTTCGATTGTTTCTTTTAGTTCGCTGGCTTCATTTTGAAGGGCTTCTTTTGCTTTTTTATATTCATAAGAGGCTTTTCCCAATGCTTTGGCTAATTCAGGGATACGTTTTCCTCCGAATAGTAATAATACAACTATCAGTATGAGTATGAGTTCGCTTAAGCCTATTGACATTTCTTTTCTCCTTTTATTCTTCTAGTATAATTTGATTTTCATTGGCTTTTACTTTGATCGCAGATACTGGACATACAGCTTGACAAGCTCCGCAACCAATGCATTTATTTGTATCGATAAGCGGGAAATCTCCTCGTTTTTTTGTTATTGCTGATCGAGGACACTCCATTACACATAGTCCGCATTGTATGCATGTATCTATATTTACTGAAGCTTGTCCTATTTGGGTTTTTCTTTTTTCTTTTAGTGTTAATTTTTTTATAGCTCCACTTGGGCAAACTTCTGAACATTTGTGACAATTGTAGTCACAAAAGCTTTTTTGGTATTTTATATGGACTGTTGGATGCTCTTCATCTGCTTTTTGGATTATTTTCATCGGGCAATTTGTTACGCATAAATTACAATTTAGGCATTTGTTGGTGAATTCTTTTATGCTTCTAGCTCCTGGAGGTAATAAAATTGTTTTTACTTTTTGGACGATATTGGAGCCTAATTTAATTCCACCTTTATAAGCTATAGCTAATATACTTAATGCACTTGCTCCTATGATAAAACGACGTCTACTTATATTGAAAGGAGTTTTTGTTTTGGGAGATGATACTCTTTTATAAGATATTCCATTGTTGTGGCATAAGGTTAGGCACTTAAAGCACTTAATACATGTTTCATTGTCAACTGTTTTATTTTTCACGTCTATACATCCGGAAGGGCATTTTTGTGTGCATAATCCGCAGGCAACACAGGAATCCTTGTTTATTCTTATTTTGTATATGGAACCTTTAGATATTAGTCCTAATATTGTTCCTGCGGGACATATATTTGTGCAGAAATAACGTCCTTTTAGTCCAGTCATTATGGCTATTAGGACGAAAATAATTAATCCGTATGTTGCTCCACTAATCCCTGCTCCAAAAATAGAATATGGATCTATTAAGTGCATTATAAATGCTGTTCCTCCCAGTAATGTTCCAAATGAAATTGCTGCAATAAAATATTTATAGGCTCTGTTTTTTTGGAGAGGGAGTTTTTTGCGGTGGAATATTATTAAGAATAGTTCTTGTAATAAGCCAAGTGGGCATATTGTGGAACAATAAATTCTTCCGAAAAGTAGTGTTATTATTAATATAGTTATCAGAGCGATTATTGTAAAAATCGTAAAAGAGGTTGTTGCGGATTGAATTAGAGGGATGATATTGAGGTCAAAAATTTTTATAGGATAAAAAAAGCCTAAAATGCCACCAATACAAAGTAGAGCGATAAGTAGTGCTGTGAAAATTCTTATTTTCTGAAGTGTCTTAGCTTTTAACATCGTATTATTCCAAGTAATTCTCTGTTTACATTATTCTAGCGGAGAGATTTTTCAAGAAAATTTCAATTTTATCATCTTTTATTTAAAAAAGCAGGAGAAAATCTCCTGCTTTTTCTTTAGCTTAAAGGTTTTTCCCCATATTATATGCTTCGAGCATGGCAGGAGAGGATTTTATGTCTCCGATTTGCCAAGCTCCGGTTCCATAGATTACTCCTTTTTCTTTTGCACCAACGAGGCAGTCTTCGGTGAAACCTCGAAAACTTTCAAGGACTCTGTGCATATTACTTTTACTGCTGTCTGCAGCGGCGAGGATAAAATAGAAATCTTTATTACTTATTGATTCATATAGCGGAACAGTTCTATCTATTAAAGTTTTCATTTGACCATTCATGTTGTAAAAATAAACAGGTGTCGCCATTACAATAATATCTGCGTCTACCATTTTGTGTAATATTTTTTCCATATCATCTTTTTGAACACATTTATGAGTTGTGTTGCATACGCCACAGCCTCGGCAGAAATTTATGTGATAGTCATTAATGTTTATTTTTTCGATGGAATGTCCCGCTTCTTTTGCTCCTCTTATAAATTCGTCACATAGTGTGTCTGAGTTTCCTCCTTTGCGAAAACTTCCTGATAATATTAGTATGTTTTTACTCATTATTTATACTCCTCTTCTGTTACGGGTGATAACCATGTGGTTGTATTGTTGGGGACATTGGTTTCTATGGAGATATGGGTAAACCAAGATTTAGGTGCTGCTCCATGCCAGTGCTCAATATTGGGAGCTATTTTTACAATGTCTCCTTTTTCTAAAACTTGAATGTCTTTTCCTTTTTCTTGGTATCGTCCTTCTCCATTTAGAACGAGCAGTATTTGTCCACCACTGTGTTTATGCCAATTTGTGCGGGCTCCAGGTTCAAATGTAACGTTTCCTATTGGAGTATTAAAAATTTCTTCCTTTTCATTTAACATTTTTAAATATGTTTGTCCGGTAAAAAAGTCTCCATAGGGATTTTTTTCTCCTTGTTCAAAGATTGTATCAATGGGTGCTTTTGACATTTCTTTTGCTCCTGCGATTGAAGTTGTTATACTTAATAAAATTATAATTAAATATGTAAGTCTCATTTATTTTAGTCTCCAGATATTTATTTGCGACTCTATTTTTTTATTAGGATATTTGTTAGAGATTACTCTAAGTCAAGATGTTTTTTTTGAAATATACACTTAGAGCTTACTCTAATATTTTCTAAAGTTGACTTTGTATTTCTTTGTTGTATTTTGTTTGAAACAAAGGGAGTTTATGATGAGATATTCAATTGGTCAGGTTGCTAAAAAATTAGGGTTAACTACTCATACTATTCGTTATTATGATAAGGAAGGATTGTTGCCTTTTGTTAGAAAAGGATCCTCGGGGGCTCGCGTCTTTTTGGATGAAGATGTTGATTGGCTTCTTATTGTTGAATGCTTAAAAGGAACGGGGATGCCTCTGAAAGAAATAAAAAAATATATTCAGCTCTGTCAGCAAGGTGATCAAACTTTGCAAACACGTTTGGAGATGTTTAAAAAACAAAAGGTCAAAATTGAAGAACAGATGGTAATTTTAAATCAATATATGGAAAAAATAAATTTTAAAATTGCGTATTATGATGATGCCGTTAAGCATGGTTCGGATAATATTTATACTAGAAATAAATGGTTGGCAAAAGAAAGAGAAAGAGTTTTTGGACACAAATAGTTTGTTTGATACTGTTAAATTATTCCTTTTATTGCATTGAATATTGGTGATGTGAAATTATTATCTTTAGTGTTCTCTGTTGAGAGGTGATAGTAATATATTAGTGAGAATAGTCTTACAGAGCACGTTAGTCCCATTTTAGAATCTTTGCGGGCATTTATCATTTCTAGCAGATTATTTCTTTTTATATTTTCTCTTTTGCATATACTATCAATGGCTTCCCACTCAGCATTAGCAAGGCGCATGCTTGTTTTGTGCTTGTTTATGAAAATTACTTTATTACTTAATTGGGTCATTTTTTCCTCCTTGTATTATTTCGTTTGGTTATATTATTCCTTTTATGGCTTCAATAATAGGAGAACTGTTATTCTTATCTGTGTTATAATATTTTAGTTGTGTTGATTTTATATAATAGATTAATGAAAATAATCTAACTGATGATGTTAATCCCATTTTCTCATCTCTGTTTGCATCTATTAGTTCTAGTAAATTTTTTCTTTTTATATTTTCTCTTTCACATATTGTTTCAATAGCCTTCCATTCGGCGGGAGCTAATCTCATACTGGTTTTTCTGTTATATATGGTAACAACTCTGTTGGATAATGATGCCATATTGTTGTCTCCTTAATATTATTCTCTTGTATATCTAATATATTCTTCTTTTTATTTATGCAACTCTTATTTGTTATTTTTGTTAGATATTTTTTATAATGTTATTTTTTTATGTTGTTTTTGTTCTATTATGATTAAAAATATAATTTGTTTTTATTTTCTTTTTATGATTGATATTTTTGATTGCGTGGTATATTTCTTATTAAAATAAGAGAGGTGATTTATGAAGCAAGAAAAGAATATATTATATTTTAGACGTTTGTTTTTAGAAATTCGTGATATTTGTGTCTCTTTGTTGTTTGTAAATGGAAAAAATCAAAATACGGAAATTTATGAAAATATTTATTGTATTTGTAAGTTTTTATTTGATGCACAAATGAATGCTTATAATGAAAGGAAAAATGCTTTTTGGGAAAATGTTGGATTTTTAAAAAAAATGAATATCGGAGAGCAAGATTCTTGTAGTAATGAAACTTCTCTTATTAATTTGGCTGTTAAAAAAGGATATGCTTTTTCTGATAATGCCGATTTGAACGGATGTTTCTCTTTTGGAGAGTTATTGTTAGAGCCAAATTTTAATGCGAATATATGGATGAACGGTGATTTGTTTGTGAATGAAAATATGAATTATGCCGATAATATGAAGTATTGTATAAATCTTTTTCAAGAAATTTTAGATTTTTTGAAAAATAATGATACAAAACACCTCTCTTTTGATATCAAAGAAGTATTAATGAGATATTATGTGCTTATTTATAGATATGGCGCATTTGTTTATTGAAATTACATTTTTTCAATAACTTTTGCTATATCTAGAGCGGTATTTAATGGTTTATTTGTTTGTTTAATTTCTTGTTCAGATAGTAAATCTTGTGCGTAACCACTATTGTATAATGATTCAACAAAGCGTAAATGTTTTGGGGTTAACCAATTCTTTCCTGTGAAAATCCTTAGTTTTTTTTCTGTTGCAGTTGCTTCACTACACATGGATACAGAATCGCCAGTAACAATAAGATCATCTGCACATGCTAAAAAACCTAAGTAGGGATTTTCATCTTTTGAACCCCATAAATAAGCGTAATTAGGATATCTATTCAGATATTTCATAATTGCTTCTTCGGCTTTTGTGCCAGTTCTTCTTGAAGTTGTTATTAAAAGAGACCCTCCTTCTTTTTCTTTTAATTTGCAAACTCCTTCTGCTAAAGCTGTTGCATTTTCAATCGTAAAAGGTTTTCCTTTTATAGAACCGCCTATAATTACAGATGTAATTGGATGAGGATATTGGGAAAATTTTGCAGTCCATTTTTCTTTTGCTTCAGCGAGTTTTTCTTTTGTTACAAAATGTGCACAGCCGATTGTATAATGAATATTAGGAGCGTGCATCTTATTTTTATCGTGTTCAGGAGTGAAAATGTAGGTAAATTCTTTTAATCCTGTTCTTCCAATGTGCCCTAATTGGATTAGTTGTGTGTTTGGGTTACATTTTTTTATATAACGGGCAACAGGAGCTGTTCTTCGCGATGAAGATAATACAATGTCAGGATATGGTGCGCTTATTTTTTTGCGTGAAGTTGTGCTTACACCTAATAAGCTTTTGCCTCGAATAAAGTTTGGCAATCCTGCTAATTTTGTATATTCTAGGGGAATTTGGGTTATTTCGAATTCTTTAGTATCTAAATAGTTAGCTATTCCTTCTGCTTGGTGTTTGCTTCCTATTCTATTATCAACGAGTACCCAAATACTTTTTGTCATTTTTCCCTCTTTATATAGATTAAAGTAATAATTTTTTAAAGTATATTGTGTTATTTATAGATTGCAAGATAATTTTGAAGGTTTCGATGATGTGGAAAAACGTTGGTTTATTGTTTCTTTTTCTGGTCTCTTTTGTTGGGGGGGCTAATGCTCAGGTTGCTGCGTTAAATGAGGCTAAGTATATTACAACCTTAAAAGTGGTGACAGACCATAAAATGAAAGATGCTGATTTAGTGGGCGATATTGATCAATTGCGTGAAAATGAGCGTTTCTTAAAGGATTTGAAAGGAATGTTGGCTAAATTAGATAATAATCGTCCTAATTCTGCTAAAAATTTAAAAATTAAGCGCATTTTGGAAAGAGCTGGTAAAGAAATATACAATGAGTTAAAGTAGGTCTATGAGGTATGGTGTCATGAAGAAGTTTTTGTTTTTAAGTTTTTTGATTTTGAATGCTTGTAGCACAGAGTATGTTTTGATGGATGAAAGCAATAATCCGGTTCTAGAAGGCGAGTATACTCATCAAATGCAGAATATTCATTCTGACGAAATGCCAAGTTCTAATATGCAAACTTTTGTTTCTTCTCAGCATGAAATTACGGCTAATGATGTTTTTGTTGTTGGTGAGGGTGAAGATTTCGTTACTTATCAGTATAAAAATGTGAGAGTGGATGAAATTTCTCCTTTAGCTTCATTGTATTGTGCTGATGTTGCTTTTGGTGGTTCTCCTTATTTGCGTGAAGTTACTCTCTATCACAATGGTTTTATGAGAGCTACTTTTGATTGTGTTAGTCTTGCAATCTAGACTCTTATTTCCTATATCTTATAGGAAGGGGATAGTTTGTTATGGTAAAAAATCTTTATGATGTACTTGGGGTAGCTAAATCTGCGAGTGAGGCTGAAATTAAGTCTCAATATCGTAAGTTGGCTCGTAAATATCATCCGGATTTAAATAAAGATGATAAATCTGCTGCTGAAAAGTTTAAAGAGGTTTCTGCAGCATATGATATTTTAGGCGATAAAGAAAAGCGTCGGAAATACGATAATAATGAAATTGATGCTGAGGGAAAACCTACTGGCTTTGGTGCTGGTGGGTTTAATCCAGGTGGTGGAACATATAGAACTTATTCAACGAATGGTTTTAACGGCACTCAGGGATTTGGAGGTTCTGCCGGATTTGATTTTTCGTCATTGTTTGGTGAAGATATATTTAGTCAATTCAGTAATGCAGGTAATGCAGGGTTTGGAGCTGGTGCAGGCTTTAATCCTAGACGTGCTCAAAAAGGTCAAGATGTTTCTTATTCTTTGGATGTGGATTTTCTTGATGCCGCTAAGGGAACTGAAAAATATATTTCTGTTAATGGAAAAAGATTAAGTGTGAAAATTCCTGCAGGCACTGTGACCGGACAAACTTTGCGTTTGAAAGGACAAGGTATGCCAGGTATTAACGGTGGGAATGCCGGTGATGCATTGATTACTTTGATGGTTGGCTCTCATCCTTATTTTAAAGCAGAAGGTAAAGATATTTTAATTGATTTGCCTATTTCTATGAAAGAGGCTATTTTAGGTGCAAAAGTTATTGTGCCAACACTTTATGGCAAGGTTAGTGTCAAAATCCCACCATACTCTTCAAGTGGTGAAAAATTGCGTTTGAAAGGTAAAGGTATCAAAACTAAAGATAATTTAGGAGATGAAATTGTTAATTTAATTATCATGGCTCCTAAAATTAAAAATACGGACTTAGAAACTGCTCTTGATAGTTTGCCAGATGAACAGTTGAGGAGTTTTTAATGAACTTTGAAGCTTTAGGGAATTTTGAGTGGTATAATGATCCGGAAAATGTTCGTTTTGAGTCTGATGGGATGGTTATTTATGCTCGCTCAAATACGGATTTTTGGCAAAGTATTCATAGAGGATTTAAAAAAGATGATGCTCATTTTTTCTTTTGTAGAAAAGATGGGGATTTTTGCTTAACCTTAAAATGGAATTTTGAGATGAAGAATCCTTCTTCTCAGTGCGGTATTATGTTAAGAATAGATGAACGCAATTGGTTTAAAGCCTCTGTTATGCAAAAACATTCTCAACACAATATTTTGATGACATCTTTGACCAATCAGGGACATTCGGATTGGGCGGGATCTGATTTACAAGAAGATGTCAAAGAAATTTGGTTTAGATTAGAACGAGTTGAAGATGATTACACGCTTTATTATTCTCTAGATAATATAAATTTTGTTAAGGTGAGAACATTCTTCATGCAAAGTTACGAAGATGTTAAAGTTGGTGCTTATATTGCTCATCCAGATGATGGTTGTTTTTTTGCGGAACTATCTGATTTGAATTTAAATTAATGGGGCTTTTTATAAAGCTCTTTTTTCTATATGTGAATATTTGTTTTTCTTAGTGGAAAAAATCACTTGACAAGTTGATAAATTTGGTGTTCTTTAATCTTGTTTGTAACATACATTTTAGTATGTATCTATATCTCAGGAGGTTTAATGGCTAGAAAATGCAAGGAAGATGCAGAGAAGACCAGAACTGCAGTTTTGGAATCTGCATTGGATGTTTTTTCAGAAAAAGGGTTTGCTAAAGCTACATTTGATGAAATTGCTGCAAGGGCAGGTTTTACAAAAGGTGCTGTCTATTGGTATTTTAGAAATAAAGCTGATTTGGTTGCGGCTTTGATTATTGAATATGTTGATAGAAAAAGAGCAGAATTGGCTCCTGTTACACCAGAAGGAAATACTTTAGATGATTTGTTAAAGTACTTTATTTTGTGGGCCGAAACTAATGAGAAAGATCCTCAGTTTGCTAGATTTAATAGGTTTGTTGTTTGCCAAATGGAGTGGTCTGAAGCTGTAATTAATAGAGTTGATAAGGCTCTGGCTTTGACAAAAAATTATCATTTAGAAAAAATTAATGCTGTTCTGGTAGAATGTAAGGGTAAAGGTGTCTTACGTGATGACGTTGATATTGATGTTATGAAACATGTTATCCTTTCTACATATATCGGAATTGTATTTGCAGTATTGAGCAAAAGAGTAGATTTTGGAATGGTTGCAATGGTGCGTTCCGGATTGAGTGCTCTGTTTGACGGTATTAGAAAGTAGGAAGGTTGAAATGTATAAAGTTAAATTGGCTGAGATTATAAAACTTAATAAAAAAGAGGGGTTGAAAATTATGAAGAAAAGCTATTTGTTTACAGGTATTGTTGCTCTTTTGGCTGTTATTGCTGGTTGCCATTTTTATGGAAGAAAAGCCGATAGTATGAATTTGCCGGCAGTAAATGTAACTGTAGCTGAAGTTGCAGAAGAAGAAGTTAATAATCCTAAAACTTACGTTGCTTTGGTTGAAGCTATTAATAGTGTTGATGTTGTTGCTAAAGTTAGTGGAAGTCTGGATAAAGTTAATTTTGTTGAAGGTGGTTTTGTAAAAAAAGATGATCCTCTCTTTATTATTGATAAAGATACTTATCAGGCTAATTATAACTTGGCTAAGGCTCAATTGGAGAGTGCTAAAGCTAATTTAACTAAAACTGAACGTGATTATAATCGTCAGAAACAATTGAGTGCAAAAAATATTGCTTCAAAGGCAACTTATGATAGCGCTGAAAGTGCTTATTTGCAGGCAAAAGCTGCTGTTTCTCAGGCAGAAGCCCAGCTCCAATTAGCTAAAATTGATTTGGATAATACAGAAGTTAAAGCTTATATCGATGGGTATATTGGTAAAACAAAAGTTACTGAGGGTAATTATGTAAATGCTTCTGCAGAACCTTTAGCTAGAGTTGTCCAAATTAATCCTATTCGAATCGCTTTCTCTCTTACTGATAAAGAATTTTTAGAGCTTAATGCAGGTTCTGATAAGCCTTTAGATAATTTTGTTATAAATATAGAATTGGCTAGTGGTGAAATATTTAGCGAAAAATTAGAGAGAGTTTTTGCTAATAATGAAGTTAATCAAGGAACAGCAACAATCGCTGTATATGCAGATATAAAAAATGATAAAGGTCTCTTGAAACCAGGTGCTTATGTGAAGATGTTTATTACTTCATCTAATCCTAAAAAAGCTCTGACTGTTCCTGAAACAGCTATTATTCAAAATGAAGAAACTTCTCAAGTTTATGTGGTTGGGGCTGATAATGTTGCAACGCTTCGTAAAGTCGAACTAGGAGAGGCTTTTGATGGAAAACAAATCATTACAGCAGGTTTGAAAGCTGGTGATAAAGTTATAGCAAGTGGTATGCAAAACAGAATGATGCGTTCTGGTGCTACTGTTAATATTGTTAATGCAAAATAATTTGAGAGGGTTGGAGAATGTTTTCTAAATTCTTTATTGAAAGGCCTCGCTTTGCGGTCGTAATTGCTATTGTTATGAGTTTGGCTGGTATAATTGCTATTTTTTCTTTGCCAATTGCAATGTATCCGGAAATTACTCCACCTACTGTTACAGTTTCTGCTGATTACACTGGGGCAAGTGCGGAAACGGTGGCTAATACTGTTGCTATTCCTATTGAAAAGGAAGTTAATGGTGTTGATAATATGCTTTATATGAGCTCTTCTTCTTATAACTCTGGTAACTATCAGTTGGATATTAGCTTTGAAATTGGAACAGATCCTGATTTGGCTCAGGTAAAAGTGCAAAACCGTGTTCAAAAAGCTATCAATAGCTTGCCTGATGAAGTGCAAACTCGTGGTGTGAATGTTATTAAACGTTCTTCTGAAATTTTGGCTTTTTTACAAGCTGTTTCTCCGAATGGAACTCATGACCGTAATTTCTTAAATAACTATGTTACTAACAATATTAAAAATAACTTGGCTCGTCAATACGGGGTAGGTGATGTTCGTGTTATGGGGTCAGACCTTAGTATGAGAGTTTGGTTAGATGCTGATAAAATGGCTGCATTAAATTTGCCAATTAGTACTGTGCAACAAGCTATTACTAGTCAGAACTATCAGCCATCTCTAGGATCTGTAGGCGCTGAGCCTAATGATGGTTCTAGTGAAATCGTATTTTCTTTGGAAACAAAAGGTCGTTTGAATGAAGCAAAAGATTTTGAGAATATTATTGTTAGAACGGAAGCAGAGGGTGGTCTTGTTCGCTTAAAAGATATTGCAAGAGTTGAAATCGGTTCAGAAAGTTATTTGACAGTTTCTGATGTGGATGGACAACCGAACGTTGCTTTGATGCTGAATAAACTTTCTGGTGCTAATGCTTTGCAGGCTATGGATGCAGTTAATGCTGAATTGGCTCGTTTGTCTAAGTATTATCCTGAAGATTTTGATGTGCAGGTTTTCTTTGATGCTACCGAATTTATTCGTGTTTCTATTGAAGAAGTTGTCTTTACCTTAGTTTTAACCTTCTTGTTAGTGGTACTTGTTTGCTATATCTTCTTGCAAGACTGGAGAGCTACTCTTATTCCTTCAATTGCTATTCCTGTTTCAATTTTGGCAACTTTTGCGGTCATGCTTGCTTTGGGGTATAATCTTAATATTTTGACCTTATTTGGCTTGATTTTGGCAATCGGTTTGGTGGTTGATGATGCTATTGTGGTGGTAGAACGTGTTTTATATTTGATGCAGACAGAAAATCTTACTCCTAAAGAAGCTTCTATTAAAGCTATGGAGCAGGTTTCTTCAGCTGTTGTTGCAACAACTCTTGTGCTATTGGCTATCTTTGTGCCTATTGCTTTCATGGGTGGTGTTACTGGTAGAATTTATCAGCAGTTTGCTATTGCTATTTCTTTTGCGGTGCTTTTCTCTGGGGTTAATGCTTTGACTTTGAGTCCTGCTCTCAGTGCTACTTTGTTGAAACCTATTACTCCAAGAACATCTGGTTTCTTATTTAGATTTGAACAGATGATTAATTCTACAAAAAATAAATATACCCAAGTTGTGGCATGGCTGGGGCGTAAATTGGCTTTTATTATTTTGATTGTTTTAATGTTAGCGATTTTAAATATATTTTCTGTGCTAAATGTTAAATCGTCTTTCTTGCCTGATGAAGATCAAGGTATGATTATGGCTAATATTCAACTTCCTGAAGGTGCTTCAGGTCGTCGAACCTTGGATGTTATTGATAAAACTCGTGATATTGTAAAAACTGAAGATAAAATTAAATCAGTTATGAATTTGCGAGGATTCAGTATTCTTGCTGGTCAAGGTGAAAACGTTGGTTTTAATGTTATTGCTTTGAAACCTTGGGCTGAACGTGAAGATATTTTAGATAAATCTTCTAATATCAGAGCTCGCTTAAATGCTGCTTTGCAAGGTATTACAGAAGCTAATATTATGCTTTTCGAAATGCCGGCTATTCCAGGGTTAGGTAGTAGTAATAGTATGGATTTAAGATTACAATCTATTGAAAATTCTGATATGAACCAATTAGAGAAAACATTGAATGAATTTTTGGTTAAATTAAACCAACTTCCAGAAGTCGCAATGGCTTATTCTACATTTACTTCTCAGACACCTCACGCTTATTTGGATATTGATCGTGAAAAAGCTGAGTTGATGGATGTGTCTATTGGTAATATTTATACAACATTACAGACATATTTAGGTTCTATGTATGTTAACGATGTTAATATTGGTACTCAAGCTAATAAAGTTATGGTTATGGCGGATTGGAAGTATCGTAAGAATCTTGATAGTATTAAGAACTTATATGTTCAAAGTAATTCCGGTCAAATGGTTCCTTTGGGAAGCTTGATTGATATTCGTCGTGTTACTTTGCCGCGTTCCGTTGATAGATATAATCAATATGCAGCTGCGACAATTAATATTATGGCAGCAGAAAATTCAAGTTCTGGTGCAGCTATGCAAGCTGTTGAAAAATTAGCAGATGAAGTTCTTTCTAATAAATATGCGTATGAGTGGTCAGGCATGAGCTTGCAAGAAAGACGTAACCAAGGTCAAATTGGTTATTTGGTTGCGTTGGCTATTTTGTTCGCATATCTCTTCTTGGTTGCTCAATATGAAAGCTGGACTATTCCACTATCCGTTATTCTTTCTGTGATGACTGCTATGTTGGGCGCTTTCATTGGTATGTTTGTAACAGGATTATCCTTAAGTATTTATGCTCAATTGGGATTGGTGCTTTTGGTTGGTTTGGCTGCTAAAAACGCTATTTTGATTGTTGAATTTGCTAAAGAAGAGCATGAAAAAGGTGCATCAATTGTTGATGCGGCTGTTGTGGGGACAAAAGAGAGATTTCGTGCAGTGTTGATGACTGCCTTAACCTTTATTCTTGGTGTGGCTCCGATGGTATGGGCAACAGGTGCTTGCTCTGGTTCTCGTGTTGCCGTTGGTGTGCCGGTATTTTCAGGAATGCTTGTTGGTACAATCTTTGGTTTAATTGTTATTCCATTGTTGTATATTTTAATTCAATCAATTGTTGAGCGTCGAAAGACTGCTGAATAATATCAAAAAATAGGGGCAATAGAGATATTGCTCCCTTATTTTAGGAGTTTTATACGTGTTTTCTAGGTCGGAAGTAAATAATTATATTGTTGAATTGTTGAGATTTGATTTAGCTCATGGTCGTCAGCCGGGAACTTGGTATAAATATCATAATCATGTGTATGGTGTGGGGTATTTGGCACAGAAAATTGCTGAAATGTTAGGTAATCTTGATCCAGAAAAAGCTTGGGTTTTCGGTGTTATGCATGATGCCGGTAAAATGTATGAACCTTTTCAGCAGAGATTTCATGGTATAGTCGGTTATGAATTATTTATGGATAAAGATATTGATATTGCTAAAATTAATTTATCTCATTCTTTTTATTTTAATAAACTTCCGGAATATGAAAAAGTCGAAAAAATGTTTTTTGGGAAGAGAGAAGATTATGAGTTTGCTCAGAATCTTTTTATGAGTGCAGATGTATCTGAATATGATAAATTAATACAATTGTGTGATTGTTTAGTCAATTGTAATGGGTTTGTTACTCTACAACAAAGGGCTGATGAATTTGCAATGAGAAATAATCTGCCTGTGCCAATGCGTTTATCAGAAGATTTATTAAAATTAAAGGAATATTTTGATTACAAATTAGGGTGCGATATTTATTCCCTTTATTCAAAAATTTCTTCTGATTTTATGCTAACATCTGGCAATGATTATAAATAATTTGAAGTATGCTGATATTTTTTGATTAAAACAGAAAATGCTTGCAATCTGAATTTATTTGTATTATCAAAGAACTGTTTTTAATGGTCCCATCGTCTAGAGGCCTAGGACGCGGCCCTCTCAAGGCTGCAACACGGGTTCGAATCCCGTTGGGATCACCAATACAAGTAGCGCTCTTTTTAGGGCGCTGTTTTGTTATGTAAACCAAGGCTTTCAGCAAGTTCGGATGTTTCATTTTCTTTAATAGTCATTTTTTCAATTTGTCCGAACTTTTTAATCTTGTTTATTTGTTTTTTCAATGTGTTAGTTAAATTATCATCTCGTTAGGTTGTTGGGATACTTTTTAGCTTAACGAAAAGTTTTTGACATTGATGACGCTTCATTTTTAACGTGATTATTCAGATGTTATATCCTTGTATTTTACCATAA
>CALXVZ010000012.1 GCA_944392235.1 uncultured Alphaproteobacteria bacterium | reverse complement strand
GGACAAGACCAAGACGGCAAAGACCAGAATGGTAAATCCGGCAATGGACAAGACCAAGACGGCAAAGACCAGAATGGTAAATCCGGCAATGGACAAGATCAAGACGGCAAAGATCGGAATGGCAATTTTCCGGATACAAAACAATTTGAACTTCCTAATACAGACATCTATAAACCTCAAATGAGTGAAGAACAAGCTAAAGAGCTATCGGAAAAGGCCGAAAGTATTAGGGAATTAAAGAGAAAAGCCGAAGAAAACGGTATTAAAGTAAATGATTTGCCTAAACACGAAAAAGATAAAGAGTTTGGTAAAGAACCACAAAAAATAAAATCTAATCATCAAGACGGTCACGGAGATAATAATAACAATAGTCTGGAAAATTATCTCCCGCAAAATGATCAATCAACAATACTTGATATTAACGATATGAAAAAATTAACACCGGATAATATGCAAGCAGCTCGTTTCTATCGTGAAGGAAATTGGGATGAATATCAGCGTTATGTGGCACAATATAAAAATGAAATAGCCGTAGCCAAAAAGATAATCAAAGAGATTATCCAGCAAAACAAGTTTGATAGTATCAAACGAGGCAAAGAACACAGAAAAAAAACAAGGTCATTAATACCAACGCAGGGAATATCCTCGTTAAATAAAGCAAGACATATGACGTTGCAAAAGAAATTACAAAACCGAGATCCTAATATAAGTATGAGAGATTTTGAACGTTTTGATACACAACGTTCATATTCAGAAGATGAAATTATCAAAGATGTCCATTTACCACAATCCAATTTCGGAATACTGATAGATGGATCAGGTTCTATGACCGGAAGGCCATTTGAAAGTGCGTTAGCTATATCATGCATTTTATATGAGGCTGCTCGTAGCTTCAAAGAAATAAATGTTTATATTTACATGATGGGAGAACCATATCCGTTAACAGTTGCTACTCCGGAAAACAAGACAAAAGAAATCGGAAAGAATATAGAGAGTGTTCGTGATGGACAAGGCGGATGTAATGACTTTTTGCTACCAGCAATTCAACAATTTTTGCAAGATGTATCAAAAGACATGGCACAACATCCGCATGTAAAAAGTGGCTTTACCCATATTTTCTCAGTTACGGATGGTGATAACGATGATTATTTCAAAGGGAATGGAAATATGGTAAACGATTGTTTACGTCTCATGTTAGAGAAAAATGAGCAAATAACTTTTGATAGCTTCTTTATAGGAAATGGAGACACAGAAGGAGGTGGAAGATACACCAAACCATTGATATATGAAATGCAAAAAGAAGGTTGTATGCGTATTGACTATGTTGATGGGATAGAAAACGGAGAACAAATTCAGGAAAAAATAATGGAGATGCTAAAGAAAAGATTAAGAAATAGCACAATACAAGAAGTAATGACCAACGATGTTAAGGGGAAATTAATAAAAGAAACATTAAAATCCATGAAAACGAGATAAAGTAAGAATTACTGATTGCAACAATATAAAAAATATGCTAAAATGTAAACATAGGAAATGAAGATATAAGGAGAGAAAAATGAGTACGGTGCATTGGCATAAATTGGGAACAGAAGAATTTCCAATTCCAATAATAGATTCAATATCAAAAGAAATAAGATGGTTGGCTTCAGAAGAAGATGCAATATATATTCCAACAATGCGAGATGAAAGTAAAGAAAGAATATATGGACGCTTAATAAGAGAAGTAGTGACCGATCCGACATTAATGCAAGATATGACAGAAATCTTGATAAGAATGGATGAAACAAGAACACCTAAAAAAAGCAAAAGTTATAGTTACACAGCAATGGGCGCACCTGGTAATGGTAAAACATATTTGATGAAGGCAATAGGAGAACTTGTTCATCCACGAGGAGCATTTATACTTGATTGTAATGGGTTAAATGAAGAAGAAAGTAAAAAATTACACCAAAAAACAGAATTAAGTGTCAATCAAGCTCAAAAGCAACGTAGAATTGATGCACAAATAAAAATGGGCAATGTAGATGAAGAGCAATCTTTATCCCAAAATGCTATTGCCTATATGAAAAAAATGTTTGGTAATGATATCGTAACCCAAGAAGTAAGAGAAGGCAAACGAATTACCGCAATAGATTGGGATGGCATTGAGCATGATCCAGACTATATAGAAAGTGTGTTAGATAAAGTTATGGAGATGGAAAAAATTCCATATGAAAAAGATAATAACACATTAGGTTTTAAGGTTTCAAATGGTATGTTATTGCAGTCATTGGCAGATCCTGATTCACCAGATTATGGCCGAATTGTTATTAGAGATGAGGTAAATAGAGCCCCAAAAATAGACGCATGGCTAAGAATTGAAGCCTTTTTTTCAGAACCGGGAACAGGTTCATTATCACTATCGGGTAAAGATGATAAAGATATCACAATAAAATACTCACAGATTCCGCCGACTTTTATGTTTTTAGGAACAGCCAACCACGCTACAGAAGATATGGGTTTGAGTGCGAAAGAAATGACTAAACCGATGATCTCTCGTCAAGGTATGGGAATTGATATTCGCCAAATTGCGGATGCTGAAAAGGCCGATTACTTATCAAGAACTTTAAAACATTTAACAGGTGTTCCTGCATACCATGTATATATGATGGATCCTGAAGTATTTGATAAAAATCCGGAAATGTTATCAGATACCCTGATGTATATGAGAACAGTCGGCTTAACACCGGAAGAAAAGAAAAAAATACCACAAGATGAGTTATTCAATATTCGTCATATTGATAGAATTATTAAAGTGGCAAGAAATTATGGTTCACTTTTGGCAGAAACAGAAAATATTATTTTGCAAGCATCAAAAGATGAAACTCTACCAGAAAGATACACAGCATATCTGGCAAATCAAGCTGTTGTAGATTTGCGGTATGTCTTTAAGCTTTATCAGCACTCAGAAATAAATACACCAAAAGGAAAAACCGGAGCTTCAACTTTTAAAAATCTTGGAAAAGCAACAAAAGAGCAAAGTCCTGAAGAAGTCGCATGGGAAATGAATAAACGCATAGCTAAGCGAGAAAAAAATAAACTCTTGGTAAGAGGGACAAAACTTGAAAATGAATTGGTTGTAAAACTTTACGAATTAATACGTCCGGGAAGTCTAAACAGTATTTTAAAAGATTCTGAAAATAAAGTAGAAGACGATACAAAAATAGAAGGACTATGGAAATCAATAGTTCAAACAGCCAAAGGATTAAACTTTGAGTTTGCCGGCTATGTTGGAGAAGATTCTGTGGCAAAATTGTTTAATGCACGTCCTGAAGATATGCCAAATGTTGAGTTGGATGAGATTAAGGAAGTCCTGATATCATCAATTAAAGAAGAATATAAGGAAGACTTGAAAGGTCAACAATTGACAGCCGGGGATATCTTTGATGATACAACATTGCTTGAAGCCACTCAAATGCTGGCAAAAGAGGATGAATATCAGCGTATCTTTGTGCCAAACTATGATATAGAAACAACATACGATAAACCATTGAAGGAGGTTTATGTAGCCCCGGTTCAAGGCGGAGGTATGAAGATAGACAGAGAAAGCTTAATTAATACCAACCAATTTGCGGATAGTATGATTATTAAGAGTATGCGTAGTCACAATATGAAGAAATACGCAAAAGAACCGGCGCATTTAGACAAAGACAGCGAATGTGGAGATGAAATTAGTAGAGATATGGCACGTTCTAAAAATAAGAACTTCATAACTACCTGCGTATTTGTAAATGATAGAGAAAATGAAAAAATAGGTATAGCGGCGATAGTCTATAACAAGAGTAATCAGAACACAATGATTTTGGCAGATTTCAATGTTAGCGAAGACGACAAACAAAAAATGTCAAAAAATGGTGTATTCTATGTCAATTTGAATGAGGTAAATAGTAAAGGCGATTATAGCATAATCGGCAACTATTTAAGTCGTCAAACGGCACCGGTTGAAGGAATAACCAACTCACACATTGTTTCATCACTAATGCTAAGGGTTGATCCCGAGCTTGCCAGCGGAGGTAGTGGCGATGACAATGCGCAAGAATTGTGCCAATATTTACAAAATATGAGCGAATGGGATAAAGAAAATATAGACGCAATACAATTAACAAACGTTGAATATAATCGAGATGTTCCAGTAAACGTGGCTCTAAAAGACAAAATGAGAGGGAGATAATCATGAGTGAAAAGCATTATAATAAAGATCAGATAGAAACAATCATTCTGCAAACAATAATGGCTCGCCCATATAAAGAATTTGGAGGTAATCGCGTTTACAAAATAGAAGCAATAGGCGAAGAAACCGTTATTAAGAATATGAAAGGCACAAAAGAGATAACAAGCCTACATGAATTGGAAGAGGCGGTAAATTCTCCCGAAGTAAGTGACATATTTATAGGGAAATTTGCCTCAGTAACGAGTAAAGGACTGCAAAATGTCTTAGAAAGAAGTTCTCTAACCAAGAACATATATTGTTCATTTGAGGTTAAAGACTAAAAAATATAAAAATGACAATAGTCAGAAAGCGAGCGCATAACAACCAGAGTCCGATAGTCGTGGCAACGGAGGTTATGCGCTTTCGTAACTCAAGACAACGTTTAACCGTTGAATTTTGTGATAGTATCTTGGAGAAATCCGATAACTCCAGTGTGATATATAAACTTCTTCATTTAATAGAAACTCATCTAAATAACAATCCCCAAGATATAGATGCATATACGGAAGTTTTGGAAAATATATGGTATCGAAGTATAAAAAATAAAAGAAATATGGATTTATTAGCAAAGTTTGTCACCGAAGTAGTATCGGAAGATACAAGTAACCGTGATACAATAGCCTTAGTAAATTTACTGACAAAAACATCTGATTTGCCGGAGGAAATAAAAGAGAAAATACTTCAAAAACAAGCCAAAATGCTACCATTAACAACAGAAGAAAAGAAAGATATAGAAAGAGAAGTATTGCTAAATAAAGTAGAGCAGGGAGCATATAGTAATTTGGCAATGGAAATAATCCCCCAAGCAATCAAGGATACAACATATTTATATGAAATTCAAAAAATACTGTCAGAACAAAATAAGCTAGAGTTTGATAAAAGATATGGAGAAGAGTGGAACTATTGCGCTTTAGGATTAAAAAAAGATAAAGATATTACAGACAGAGAGTATCATGAAATAGCAGATATTTCATCAGATATAAGGAAAAAATATCCGTTATCTCTTTTAACAGAAATAGACTATCAAATAATAACAAGAGGTTTTGCAGAGGAAAAAAGAAAAAGAGTGATGGAAATTGTGGATTTATTAGAGGCATATCCTAAAGACTTTCCGTATCTGCAAAATCCCGAACTATGCTATAAAGCATTATCCAAGACATCAGTATTTTTAGCAAGCGGATCGGTCAATCGCCAACAGATGATGAATGATGGGATAGAGAGAGAATTTTCAAGAATATTTTCACGTTTATTGCATATATATAATCGAGATAAACAATCGCTGGATGAAGAAAAAAATCCCGCACTAGCGGTTTTGTTAGAAAGCCAATGTGGGAGAGAAATGCAACAAATAGATTTTTCAGAGACATATAAAGAGCAAAGTTCCAACTTAATCCAAGATGATTTAATTGCTCTGACATATCCGTATGCACTGAAAAAAGGAATATTAGATGATGTATTGATAAATAAGATGCATGTTAACGTATTTCAGATAGAAAAAAGCCCGTTGGAATATCTACCTCAAATAAAAACAGCCAAAGGGATGTATTGTTTTTTAAAGGGGTTTAGGGTTCATAGTGATGAAGAAGAAATAATAGAAAGATTTCCGGAGCTAGCTCTAGAAGATATTTCAAAACCGTATAAATATAATCAAGATAATACGGTAAAAGAAGAAACAGAAAAATTTCTGCAGACGGTAGATATTAATATGAGTATTGTGAATAAGTCTTGTGAAGAGGATAAATCCTTAAAAGACAAGAAACTGCTTAATTTATTCGTAGCCACATTAATAGGCTTAGTTGATAAATATAATGAATTACAAAAACGGCAAGAAGAGCAATATGCCGGAGATATATATGAAAGGATATTAGTATTCTGTGCAGATAAAGATCATCAGATATCCGGAACTGATGAATTTTACAATAGCACATACCTACAAACGATTTCGGTCGCCCGCCCTCCGAAGATAGCCAAATTGCCGTTTAAGAGCCCTGAGGAATGTGCTAAGTTTCTTGAGACATTCAGAACAGAACGAGCAAAACATATTCGGCAAGAGACAGACAGAAAAAAACAACAAGAACAAAAGAAAGAGCAAAATTTGTTTCAAAAAATAAAGAATAGAGTATTTAGTCGTTAAAGAAACAGACAGTGAAAAGTAAAAAAAGCCTCTGAGGTTAATCAGAGACTTATATGGATTGATTTTATTTATAAAACTTACAAAAAGCTTACCTTCCGACAATTCTCTGATAAAGAATATTAGTCAAGCTATCCAAATATTTCTGAGTATTGTCAATAAGCGATTTTTCCTCAAAAGTATCTTGTCTATAAGTTTTTCTAACTTTCAGCTCTTGATTAATTTTCGCTTGAGCCAAATCATCAATCCAAGCTGAAACATCAACATACCAACCGCTTTTACCAAAACGTGCTCTTCGTCTGTCACGTAAGACGCTGGAGAAAGTTTTTTCATTTCCCCAATGATTATTATTGTAAGCACAATATGTATAAGCATCTTTAGAAGCTAAATTCATAGTAGGGAAAAATCCGTTATAATGTTGATTACCCGCAGAATTTCTCTGGAAACCACCTTGCAGAATAGCATAATTATGTTTATTCATATAGTTTTTAATATCTTTTTCCAAGTTTTTAGAATTAACCAAATGCTTAGAGTGTTTTTTGAATGTATTACGCATACCGACAGAGCTGTGAGCGCAATTTTTATATTTTCCGATAATATCTTTAACCGCTTCAGCAACAAAGCTGTTAGGATTTTCTTGCACAAAGATATCATAAGCTTGACAGAAACTAGCGGCACTCATACCGGCACAATAAAGTCTGCGATCTATTTTTCCACGAATACCATGTCTAGCCAGAGTTTTATTAGCATCATCAAAAGCTTTTCGTTTATCACCATAAGAAAGTCTGATAACATTATTATAGCAACATTGTGCGTAGACACGCGAGAAAGTTTCGATTTCTTTTTCTTTTTGTTTATTTAAGAGTTGTTTTTCAAAATTTTCATCAAGAAACTGTTCAGATAATTCCGGCAAAATCGGCGCATCAGCAAAGAGAGCCTCATCTCGAGTATTAGAACTAATTTGTTCAAAATCGAAAGTAGGCTGATAAGCAAAATCAGCATTAATCTGAGCTTGTTTAGCAAATTCTTCAGAGTGAGAACCTCCGTTAAAAGGGACATCAGCCAAGAATTGGCTTTGTTGTATAGATGTAAATAATTGTTTTTCCAGAGTTTGATTAATAGCGCAAGAATTAACCGCAGCGACTAACGCATGCCAATCAGACGCTGAGAAATTTTTTCCTGCAGCCATATCATTTAGGGAAGATATTTGTTTATCGGATAAATCGACACCATTCACAGAGCAAAAATCAATAACAGAGGAGGCAAGAGAAGCCACAGAAGAATTTTGTTCATGATTTTTAACTAAAGTATAATAGAGATAAGCGGCGATACTTTTATTTTGCATATATCCAATACCATATTTATCATAGATTTGCGTTTTAGCAATAATACGAGCATCGTCAAAAGAGAGAGAGCTATAATTTCCGATACCAAAGAAATTAGCCATAGCTTTATTTTCTCTCATAAAATCATTATAAAGTTTTCTAGGAATTCCGTATTTAGTATGATTATTGCCATCCACATTAACTTTATCAAAGCACAGATTAAAGAAGTCTGTATTAGGGACGTTATGGAGAATATCATTTTTAATAAGCGGAGCCTGAATATCGTAGTCAGCCTCATTAATAGGAATATCACTTTCAACATTTTTATCTTGTTGTATCCAAGCCAAAGAAGTGGAAAATTTATCAATATTAGGTGTAGAATTATCCAAAGTTTCAGTCAAACTCGCATACATATTAGAAGCTTTAGTCACAACACCAGGTGAAATATGAAGATTATCAAAATTTTCCGTGAAACTTGTATACATATTAGAAGCCTTAGTCATAACATCCGGAGAAATATGAAAATTATCAAAAGTCAAGGAGATATGATCAAATTTAAAAGCAGGACTTGCGTTTTTCATCGCATTAAATCCAGTATAGCTAAGACCAGCAATAGGAAGAGTGATTGCGGCATATTTCAAAGTTTTCTTAGTTTTGCTACGAACAGATTGTTTAAATTGAACAATTTTAGCCTTTTTTTGCTGAGAAAGAGCGTTTTTATAATTTTGAATATTCAAGGATATTTTTTTGATAACAGCATTCTTTCTTGAATAAAGCATTTTATCAAGCAGACGAGAAAATATATTTTTCTGAGCAGGCTTTACAATTTGAAGTTTTGGTTTCTTGCGAGAAGTTATAAATTTATGAGCAAAGTTTTTAGGCAACTTAGCAATAGATGTAATAGAGGTTGTAAGAGCCTTTCTTTGAGCAATACTCCAATTTTTCAAACGTCTAAGCAGAGATAACTTTAAAGCTTTTCTATGTCTGGATTTTTGAATTTTTTTCTGAGCTTGCAATTTTTTTTGTAGAGCTAAGCGAGCTTGTTTTTCAAGAGCTTGCTGCCTTTTCAATTCTTTAGCTTGTTGTTTTTGCAGAGCTAAGCGAGCTTGTTTTTCAAGAGCTTGCTGTCTTTTCAATTCTTTAGCTTGTTGTTTTTGCAGAGCTAAGCGAGCTTGTTTTTCAAGAGCTTGCTGCCTTTTCAATTCTTTAGCTTGTTGTTTTTGCAGAGCTAAGCGAGCTTGTTTTTCAAGAGCTTGCTGTCTTTTCAATTCTTTAGCTTGTTGTTTTTGCAGAGCTAAGCGAGCTTGTTTTTCAAGAGCTTGCTGCCTTTTCAATTCTTTAGCTTGTTGTTTTTCAAGAGCTTGCTGTCTTTTCAATTCTTCGACTTGTTGTTTTTGTTGCGTCAAAGAATATTGAATAGTTTCTGTAGTTTTATTATCAGAAATTTCAAATACGCTGTTATGAGAAAAATCAGCTTGTTGAGTTTGTAAAGCTTGATATTTTAACAAAAAATCACGGAGATTTCCGTGATGACGAGACAAAGAAGCTCTAAAAGAGTTAGCCTCATCACCTTTTAAGTTGTAAGCATTTAAGATTTTATTTAAGTAAACTAAATTATCTTTCTTTTTTAGGTTTTTGGCATCAATATCTAACAAAGGTTTACCAGAAGTAGAATCTTTATATTTTTCGAATTCCAGAACAAGACTGTCGATATTGTTTACGGAAGAAGTTTGAGCAGTTGAAGATTTCTCTAAAGAAGGAGTATTTTGGGAATTATATTCCTCAGTAAATTTTCTAAAAGAAGACAGAAAAAGAGGTTGAGATTTAATTTGCTCAACAATATTTTCAGCAGAAGTAGGAGAGGGAGCATTTTGAGCAACAGCTTGAGCAGCGGCCATTAATTGAGGATTATCAAAAGCAAAGCTTTCATTTTTATTATTTTTATCAACGCTTAAGAAAGCTGCAAATTCCGCAATCATAATTTGTTGAGCTTCAGTAATCAAAGTCTGTCTAGCTTTAACCAGAGCTTCAACTGGAGTAAGCGAACCATCTAAGGAAAATTGAGTTTGTAATTTTAAGAGTTGAGAATTATTTTGCGAGATATATTGATTAATTCTGCTGTCATAAACATCAACGATATGAGAAAAATGCTGAGGATTTTTAAGAAATTCCTTTTCAGTTAAGGATATGCCGAGAAAAGAGCATTTCTGAATAATTTCAGTAACATGTTCTTTATCGAACTGAGTTTTATTTTTTGAAAAAGATGGCATAAAACAACCTCAATTCATTAAAATTGCTATAACAATAAGAAGGGTATAACATAATATAAACAAAAAATCAAGCATTTTTTGTGTTACTTTTGGCAAGATAAAGAGAGATTAGCGGAAATGATGCTAAGGTTAAGAATATAAATATATAGTTTTTGTCTAAAAGGTATTGACAAATAAGCTAAAAAGTATAATATAAGCACGAACTAAAAATTATTAGAATATGAATTATAAAGAAAGTAGAGACATTCTTTTGCAGGCAAAAGAACTCTCGTATCAACAGGCAGAAGAGATTTTAAGACTTTGGATAAGCTCACCGAAAGCGTATCATGATTTCTTACGGCTAAAGAATAAATCAATGACAGTATCACAATATGCTGGAATAGCGGAAAATGAGGTGCATACATTTATACCCACCGAAGCAAAAGTTCCATCAACAGATATTGCAGAAAAATTCTTTGCATTGGAAGATGTCGAGATAATAGCGAACTACATGGAAGTTATAAGTCACTATCTGCCAGAGGGAATATATGCCTTTCCCTACTTAACAAAAAAATGTATTGAGTACATGGATAGAGAGATATTAGGTGTTCTCTTCCTTAATATGCAATTCATCTTTGATTTCAAAGAGGACGAGAATGGATATCTGTTTGACATGATGTATACGAAATTAGGAGACAGGGCAGATAAAGAATTATTAGCTGTTAATAGCTTCAACATCTTCGGCTGGCTTCAAACCAAAAGACCGCAGACAGAAAAAGCAAAAATATTTTTGATGTCTCAACATGCATGGAATACTGGTTTTGTCGAGGAAGCAAGTTTTCGTAAGCTTTTTATACAATATGTCTATGACATAGAAAGTAAAATGCTCGAATTTGAGGAAGAACTCAATCCTCAAGCCAAGATGAGAAACTAAAACAACAGTAGTAACAAAAGAAATCGGGGAAATTTTCTCCGATTTTTTTATGCCTGAAAAAAGGAGTATAAAAGTTGACATATATAAAAGAGATGATATGTTGAAGAAAATACAAAAGGGAGAATGAAAATGCAAAATATTTCGGATGAAATCAAAGTAAAAAGTCAATACATAATGCCAAAGAGACTATTATCACAGGCAATAGGCAAATTAGCCTCCGCAGAAATGGGTAAGGCAACGGAGTTTATGATAAAAAACTTCATAAAGTATTATGACGTTGATATGAAAGAATCAAAAATCCAAGATATCAGCAAATTCAAGACATTTAATGACTTTTTTACACGTGAACTCAAAAAAGGAGCTCGTCCGATTGTTGCAGAAGAAAAAACCATCTCCGAACCGGCCGACGGAATGATAAGTGAGTTGGGAGAAATATATAAAGATGCTGTTTTGCAGGCTAAAGGACATTATTATAGTCTGGAAGCTCTGTTGGGAGGGGATGAAAAAGAAGCAAAATATTTTGAAAACGGAAGTTTTGTAACGACATATCTCTCACCGAAAAATTATCACCGCGTCCATATGCCATTAAAGGGAAAATTAGAAAAAATGCTATTTATCCCCGGTGAGTTATTTTCGGTAAATCCGTTGACCGCACGTAATGTCGATAATTTATTTGCGAGAAATGAAAGAGCCGTATGCTTTTTTGAAAATGAGGAAATCGGTCGTTTTGCCGTCGTAATGGTTGGTGCGACGATTGTTTCAAGCGTATCGACAGTATTTGCCGGCCTATTATCTCCATCAAAAGGAAAAGAAGTAACGGTTTATAACTACAGTGAAGACAACATTGTTTTAGAGAAAGGCAGTGAGTTAGGTCGCTTTTTATTAGGAAGCACAACAATATGCATATTCCCTAAAGGTAAAATATCATTTTCAAAAGATATAAAAGCTGGAAAAGCAGTAAAAGTCGGCGAAAAACTCGGAGAAATCAAAACAAAATAAATGTTGATAGCTGGAAAATGCTGTTGAGAAAGTCTGAAAAGCAGCTATACTCCAATCATCTGAAGAAAAGGCTAAAGGATTATTGAAAGACGATGAGTAAGATAGCGTTATCATCTGAGATATACCAAATAAAGGCAGATGAATTGAAAAACTTACCCCGAGAGATAAGCACAGATATAAAAGGGGAAGAGGTTATTCTTTTGCTGGATGAAAAAGGAGAGGATAAAATAATATCAGGCCAAGAGAAGGTAGAGCAAGCAGAAAAAGACTTTCTTCCGGTAAGAATGGCCTATAAGTCATATAATCCGTTCCAATCCTTTTTGATTAATTTAATCAAGCCGATAAAACGTAAATTTTACAGAGTATTTCCAAGCATCTATACAACCACATTGACATGCTTGCTGGCAAATAATATTACGCGAGGTGAGAGAAATGAAGCCAATGCATATCAGTGGACGAATAAGAAATGGCAAATAAGTCGTGAAGAAGCACAAAAACGCTATCATGACTTATATGATTCAATCAAAGCCAACGGTTATGATAGAAAAAGCCCGATGTTAATAATGCTTAATCGCAAGCTTGGTGTAAAAGATCAAATTTTACAAGGACATCATAGAATAGGGATATGTAAAAGTTTAGGTGTTGAAGAAGTAAATGTATCGTTTTGGGCAGTTCCAAAATCATTTGAATTTATGAAACTTTTAATTAAAAGGAAAAAATCATGAAGATAATGCTGGTAAGAGATAGAAATATATTGAACAATAACTGGCTGTCGTATTTGGCAAATTTGTTTTATGAAAGAGGCCACGAAGTCGTTATAGCTTGCGATACATACAAAAAATTAGGTGTATCAGCGCCAGGTTATGAACTAAATCCAGCAGTAAAGATAGCCAATGTAAATGGTAAGACCGATAGTGCATTAGTAAATTTTTGGCACAAAATCAGAAGTCCTTTTCCATCATGGTTTTTATTTGATAAATTAATAAAAAAAGAAAAACCGGATGTGATGATTTGCTATTTTCCGAAAGATTTATATAATGTGACACGCTTTCAGCACCACAATATACCGATTGTTCAGATGATACACAACTATCCACCGATAATTTTAGATAAAGTCTTGAAGAAAAATAAATTATCAAGAATGTGGTGTAAAAAGAGTTTTGATCAAATCAATACTTATCAGGTGCTGATGGATTCATTTAAGGATCATGTAGATCCGTTTTTTGAAGCTAAAAATATTGTAAGAATAGCCAACCCCGTTAAACAATACGCGGAAGGGGAAATGGTTGATTTGAATAAAGAAAAGAAACGTATTATATATGTTGCAAGAATAGAAAAACATATTAAACGTCCACATTTATTGGTAGAAGCTTTCGCAAAGATTGCCAATGAATTTCCTGATTGGAAGGTTGAAATATGGGGAATGAGCAAATATCCTGCATATGAAAGAGAAATAAAATCAACGATAGCCCAAAACAATCTGGAAGGTCAAGTTGCTCTAATGGGATATAGCACAGATGTAGAAGGGTTATATAGAAGCGCGGATATTCATGCATTTCCAAGTTGTTGCGAAGGTTTTAGTTTGGCAATAGCTGATGCTATGTCAATAGGCTTACCGCATATTGGCTTTAAGGATGCGCATTCTGTAAATGAGATAATAGTCGAAGGTCATAATGGTTTCTTAGCCGAGGATGTAGATGATTTTGCAAAGAAATTAAAAATATTGATGCAAGACAAAGAATTACGCATTAAATTCGGTGCCAATGCCCATCAAGATATGGCAGCGTATGCACCGGAAATTTTAATGGATGAATGGGAAAAGCTGCTTAATTCGATTGTAAATAAATAGATTTAAAAACAAATAATTGATAAAGAAAGCTCAAGTAAATTATTAGAAATACTTGAGCTTAAATTTTAAGATATTAAAGAAAATTTTAAGGCTTTGAACGCAAAACATCAGAAAGTGCAAGAAAACGTTCAGCCATTTTATCCAGAAGTATAAAATCAGGTTTAAGGGAAACTGTTTTGGATAAGATATATAAATAAAAATCTCTAGAAAAATAAGGATGCGGAAGATTTTTCTTCACATATTTCCAATTATCAGAAAGAGCCTTGGCATAAAGTTTGGAAACAACATCAGCAGGGAGATTTTTTTGATAATCTTTCAAGAAATAATAATGAGCAAAAAAGCGATCGTTATCAAGTTGGTGAGTATTTTTGCTAAGATTATTAGTTTCCTTAGGAACAAGAACGACGTTAGCCTGCATTTTGATTGCGCCTTGAGCCAATCTGGCAGCTCTGAGAGGGATGCTTTCATCTTGAATGAAAACACGCGTATCAGCCCCACCGGCATCCTGCAAAACAGAACGACGGATAAGTTGTCCCATACGGGTAAAATGACCGGAAAGGACAGTTCTCAAAGCATCAGGATTATATTTATAATCAAAAGTCTCGGGCATATATTCAGCAGCAATATCCATAGGTTCTTTACCTGTTTTAGTAAAAGTTCCATAAACCATATCTGCCTGATGTTTATCCGCTAATTCAATCATTTTCTGGGTAGAATTAAGCGGGAAAATATCATCGGAATCAAGCATTCTGACCCATTTTCCTTGAGCAAGAGCAATTCCTTTATTAATTGAGATTGAGATACCTTCGTTTTTATCTTTTTTAAGAATAACAACATTTTTAATATCTTTCGTCATTTCTTCGATAATTTGCACGGAACGATCTTTAGAGAGATCATCAACAAAGATAAACTGAGGATTTTTAAGCCCGGTTTGATTGAGGAGAGCCTTAAGAACAGCCGGAAGATAGAATTCTTTATTATAGACAGTCATAACAAAAGAAACATCAATTTCGTTTAATTCATTATCAATACCATTCATAGTTCAGACCTCTCCATGTAGCAAATGCTAAAAGAATAAACAAGAAATAAACTAAAATTCAAGAATAATCAAGCCAAAAGTAAAAAAGATAAGCCAATGTGATTAAAAATTAAAGACCTTAACAATATTTCCTTTATCATAAACAACAACTTTAAGCAGATTACCGTTACTATCAAACTCTTTAGCTGCGCCGTCAAGAAGATCATTTTTTCGATAAGCTAAAATTTTAGGTTTTTCATTTTTATAATAAGAAAAAGCCGGACCTTCACGCTTTCCATTAACATATTCGGTATAAGCTAAGAGATGATTTCCTGGGGTGTATAATCTGGAAGGACCATGTAATTTGCCTTTTTTATAGGTAATAGAAGATTGAACAGCACCATTAGGATAGTATTCTTCAAACACACCATTTTTAAGTCCTTTTATATAACTTCCCTTACTTTTAAGGTCGCCATTAGGGTAGTAAGCAATTTTTCCGCCGGTAAGTTTTCCTTTACGATAATAAGCCACTTCAGCCTCGGCACCAGATGTATAGTAAGCAACGGATTTACCGTCTAGCAGAGCATTTTTATATGAAGTTTCAAGAATAAGATTACCCTTATCATCAAATGCTTTATAAGTTCCGCTAATTTTACCATCAACATAATGAATTTCTTCAATCAGTTGCATTTTATCGGTATAGTTTTGGTAAACACCTGTAATAGGTTTATGCTGAGCGTCATACCGAATATCATTTTCAACAAAGGAAGTATCGTTTGAGTAGAGCGTAGTCAACTGTCCGACATGACAAGCCGAAAGCAACAGTAAAATAGCAGTCATAGAAGCAACTTTTCTAGCTTCAAGACGCCTTTGAGCTAATTTACGAAGCAATAAACGTCTCAAAGTTAATTTTTTTGCCACGAATTTTCTTGTTGTAATATCCAAAATATTTTTCCTAGCCATAATACACCTCTCTAAAACGGCGGAAATATATTACAAACACTTTAAAATAGAGTTAATGACATAAGAAGAAAACAGATTGACAAAATAAATAAAGATTTTAAAATAAAGCAGTTAACAAAGGAAGGGAAAGTAACATGTTAAGAATTTTAAGTATAATTTTAGCCGTGGTAATGTTTTCATTTCCAGCTGAAGCCCGCAAGAAGAAAGAGCCGGTTTTAGAGGAAAATAAAGCATATGTAATTTATGCGGAAGGTTGTCCGATATGTAAGCAAGCATTAGAATATATCAATGACAAATATTTAACCAGACCGGATATCGTAAAAGTAAATATAGAAACAGAGGAGGGTAGAGCCTTATTAAAGCAATGTGCCAAGAAGTTTAAGTTTAAGACAATCGTTGTTCCGGTAGTATGCATGGGTGATACTCACTTTATGGGTTGGTCAGGCAAAGCAGCTAAAGATTTTGATGAGAATCTGATAAAAATGCATGAACATTAATTAAAAAAAGCTCTTGAAAACAAGAAAATACATAATATTTAAGAGAAAAGGTAAAAAAAATGGAAGAAGAAGCTTTATATGCGATAAGTAATGGCTTGTATGTATTAGGAGCCAAAGAGAGTGATAGATATGTAGGTTCGCTGGTTGATGCAGTTTCGCAAGTCGCCATAGGGCCGAATATCATCATATTATCATGTATGAATACAAGTTATACGAAAGAGACAATAGAGAAGAGCGGTATATTTTCATTGAGTATATTATCAAAGAAAGTCGCTCCGATAGTGATAGCAAATTTTGGCTATCAAAGCAGTCGTAATGTGAATAAATGGGACAATGTGGTAAAAGAAATCAAGGATGATTTACCATATTTAAAGGACGCATTGGCGAAGATACGCGCTCGTGTGATTGACAAGAAGGTTTTCCCAAATAATACTTTGTTTATAGCTGAAGTAGAAGATGCTTTTGAATATCAACAAGGGGGAGAGCCATTAACGTATCGTGATTATAGAAATGGATTTAAGGAGAAAGTGATGACAGAATTCAAAGCAACACAAAACAAAGAAGAAAAAGCCACACCTAAGGCAGAAAATGCGGAAAAGAAATGGGTTTGCACCGTATGCGGATATGTATATGAAGGCGATGTTCCATTTGAAGAGTTACCGGAAGATTGGGTATGCCCATTATGTGGTGTCGGCAAAGAATTATTTGAATTAAGATAATCGGAAGACAAAAAAAGCACCCGCTAACAGAGTAAGCGGGTGTTTTTTTATTAGTTGCCATACAGAAACCCCCGAGTTTACAGAGGGATATCTATAGAGAAAAGTTTTATTGAGCTTTAGGATAAGCAACAGCTTCAGTCATAACAACTTCTGTATCGGCATCAAGATTAAGAGCCTGTTTAATTTCAGCACGATCATAAAGCCCCCGAACAACGCATTTTAAGTTTTCGGAAGCACAGTAGAGGCTGGCATTTTGATACATAGAACCAGCATGCATTTCTCCATATTTCTTATCTTTAGTAACGAATAAGAGATGAACAGGCGCATCTAAAGCAAATTTTTGATCTTTAGCCAAGATATATCTTAAATCTTTGTCACCAAGTTGCTTTAATAAATTAGCCTTAGCATCATAACGATAAGAGCCGGAAGGAAGAAGAACATATAAATCAATATCCTGACGATTTCTGGCAGTAGGGACAACGCGTTTACCATCTTCGGAAGATATACCCCAAGTAGCCCAAAGTAAGTCAGACAAATGCTTGTCGGAGAGCATTTTCGTATCAAAAGCCCTCCCTGAACGACGAGTTGCAATAGCTTCCATCAACGGCATTCCACCGGAAGTAGAGGGTTCAGGTAATTTAATATCAGCAGCAAAAGAGGAAGAAGCAGAGAGCAACATCATAGCTGCAAGCACAAATTTATTCATAAGACCTCCCAAAATAGAAATAAGTTTTAACCAGAGAATAATATAGTCAGAAAAAGGCAAAAAAGTCTTCAATAAAACCGAATTACCCACAAAAAAGGGGATAAGTAAAGAGAAATATTGCTGAATTCGAAGAAATGAGGAGAAAATGTCAGAAAATTAAAACCAAAGGAACAAAGATGAATCGGCGTGAATTTATAATCAATTCGCTGATGACATTGGGCGGAACGACATTGTTGTCGGCATGTAAAGAAGAGAAACAAGTGAGGGTAAAGAAAGGAGAAGCAAAGATGAAAGTATTGATGGTAAATGGTAGTTCACATGAGGATGGATGCACATATACCGCATTGAATGAAATAGCCAAATCATTAAAAGAAGAGGGGATAGAGAGCGAGATTATTCAGTTAGGAGCAGATGCGTATAGAGATTGCGTAGGCTGCGGAGGGTGTAGGAAACTTGGACATTGTGTATTTACGAATGATATAGTCAATGAGCTGGTAGAGAAAGCCAAGAGTGCAGATGGATTTATATTTGGGACACCAGTATATTACGCCCATCCATCGGGAAGATTGTTGAGTGTATTAAACAGAGCATTTTATTCAGGCGGAGCTGCGTTTGCATATAAACCTGGAGCAGCAATAGCCTCAGCCAGAAGAGCCGGAACAATAGCATCAATAGATGTGATAAATAAATATTTTACGATAAACAACATGCCGGTAATATCGTCAACTTATTGGAATGAGGTTCATGGGAATACGCCCGATGAAGTAAAACAGGATAAAGAAGGTTTACAGACTATGCGAAACTTAGGAAAAAACATGGCTTGGGCATTAAAGTTGATAGAAGAGGGTAAAAAATTGGATATAAAAACTCCGGCACCGGAAAGAGGAGAACGAACAAATTTTATTCGTTAAGAAGGTTGACAAAAAATAAAAAAAAGGTATAGACTATAAAACAGTTTAATATTAAATAGATATAATTATGGGAATAAGTATTAATGTAGTGTTATTGTCAAGCTGTGTGCTAGGAAGTTATCCGGTAGTGAGTATTTGGTATATTCTGTGGAGTATTGTATTTTTTTGTATTATAGTAATGATAGCCAAAAGATACATGAATAAGAAAGAAGAAGCCAAAAAGCAAGAAAGTCTGAATGAATATTGCCGGCAGAGGTCAGAGTTCTATCATCAAGAACGAGAGAAGATATTGGAACGCTTTCGCCAAAAAGCAAAACGTCAGGGGAAATTGACGCATGAAGATTTTGCGGAAGTAAAGTATCTTATGGAGATAAACGGAGCAGATGAAGGAGATTGGCTGGAGGAATATGAGAAATTCTGTAGTGAATATCAGCAGCCACAATAACAAAAAGTGTAAAAAAAACGTCCCTTAGAGAGGGACGTTTTTTTTTTTATATAGAATCGCCAAAATAACACACAAAAAACTTGACAAAATAAATATAACGAATAATATAAAGTCAATTAACAATTATTATGAACTAAAAATTTAAAGATTATGAGAAGATTATTATTAATGTTGAGCTGTCTATTAAGTTTAAGCTTAAGCTCGTGCAAACAGTCTTACAAAACAAGCCATGTAGCAACATTGGAAGAATTGGACGAGTATAACGCAATGTTAAATCTGAAAGATTCATCTAAAGTTGTGAAGGTAAAACTTGCAGATACATTGGACTGTTATTCAAAAACGCCTCTGAAGGCAGAAGGACAAAGAGTTATTTTATATAATTCTAACTACATAAGTCAGGTTGATCAAAAAGTCATATATCAGCAATATCTTCACAACGTATTTCATTTTCTTGTAATGCTATTTATAGCAGGGTTAATTTTCTGTATATTTTGCGTTGTAGATCCGTCACAGATATTAATCATATGTATTAATATATTTTATGTAGGAGCTTTTCTTCTGCATAAATATACGACACCATCATTTGAAATAGTATCTTATGGTAAGGTAATCAGTATAGATAAAGTTCCAAACTCTAATATTCAGGAAATTGTTATCGAAAAGGAAGACAATGAACAAGAATATTATCAAATATCAAGTTTGAAGTTTAGCCTACCTGATGATAAAATGAAGGGAGCAGAAGGACTTATCTATAAAACGAGAGATGGATACGGACTATATTCAAATCAGGGGCAGAGTAAAGGAATACTTGAAGCAACCTTAAAATACAGTAATGAGAAATATGTATCTATGCAAAATCTGTTACGAAATTTAATGTATATCCACTTTGCGATAGCAATGATTTTCTATATATATAGATTTTTTGGAAGGATGAAAGCTAAAAAACTCATAAAAGCTCAGGCAGAACAAATGGATAGAATTGAGAAAAAGCGAGCTAAGCTTGAAGAAGAAATACTTCGACAAGAAGAGTTCCAGCATCTTGAATATTTACGAAACTGTGAGATGTATGTGAATGAGTTCTGGCAAGATTTCTTGGATAGCAGTGAAAGCACAAATGTTCTGTTAGCACGCTTGAAGTTGAAGCTTGAGAAGAGTGGCTACGAAAATTGGCAAAAAGATTTCTATGCCGATGTTGAGAAAAAAGCGAAAGCATATCAACGTCCGTCACAAGAACAACGTCAAAAAGCGTCAAGCCAAGATGGAGATTTTAGTAACTTTGGCGATTTATTGATAGACTTCAATGGAGTGTTCGTAACACCGGTTCAATATCAAATATTGAGCAAAAATTCCAAAGCCAGAAACTTATCGAGAGCTCAAGTGCTGGAGTTATGTCGCAAGTTAGCTAAAACCAGACCAGAGTTTGCAAGTTTCAAGGAAGAAAGAGGTATCCAGCCATATGTGGCAAAGGGAGAAACCAATGAAGCCTTTAGATTATTCGGCTTAACTAAGGAAACTCTTAATGCAGAAAGCTTGAAACAAGCATACAGACGCTTGGTGCAGAAGTATCATCCGGATAGAAACAGAGAGCCGAATGCGGTTGTGATGTTTCAAAAAGTCCAAAGATACTATGCATATCTCGAAGGCTTGGCGAGAAGCTAAACAGCTCAACAAAACAAGTAAAAACGTCCCTTAGAGAGGGGCGTTTTTATTTTATGTGAAGAAATAATAAAAAAAAGCTGTTCCTTTTGGGAACAGCTTTTAAGTGTTAAGACAAGTTTAGTTGATAACTCTATCTTCATAAACACGTCCAGAATAGGCTCCGGTAACACGTTGATGCCGTACAGGTGATGAGTAGTGAGCACCGTAATCAGTAGAATACGTACTGATTTTAAAATCTTCAATGAGTTCTGCGATTTGATTGTATTTGTGGCAGATCTCAACCATAGAATATTTTCCGCTCAGAATATCCGCACCAATTTCGGCAATATCCACGCCTCCGATGTTTTTGAAACCGGCAGCCGGCATAGCTAACAACCTTTGCAAAGCCTTATCCTCAGCTGAAACGGTCTGAGAGGAACCTGCGATATTGGTTAAAAACTTATGTCCGGCATTGAAGCAATTTTTCTTAGTTTGCTGAAGTTTAGCCGTAAACTCAGCGGGGAATGAATTACCCCAACGTCTGAATACCTCTTGCGGAGCCAGAATAATCTGTTCATTACCTCTATCTTTGAAAAAGACGCTGGTTCTGACTTTTGAAGAATCAAGCAATTTACCTTGAGAGGTAAGAGAGAATCTTCTAATACCATTACGAACTTGCTGTTCGAAAAGAGGTAAATCTTCGCTAGAGACAAGTTTCCGAGCACTGTCGCAAGGTAAATCAGCAAAACCAACCATCAGTTTGATTTTTTTGACAGAAGGATTTTGGGCGACATAAGTAACTTCCTCAACAGTGAAGTAATCTTCCGCTTGAGCCAAAACATCATACTGACCGTTTTCAAGCACCTTAGAAAACGCGGCAAAGACAGACTTCATATTACCGGTTAAGGTAAAAGAATGCTGACTTTCGATAACATTTCCCTGCAAGATGCAGTTGAAAGGCAGGAAGATATCAGAATCTTCGTCAACTGCAAGAACCAAGTTTTTGATTTCCGGATCCACCAAGAAACACTTTCCGTAATTTTTCAATTCCTTAGAATAGCTCTGAATAATCTTAGGAAAGAGTTCATATGCTCTCTCGTAAGAAATCTGAGACCAACCAGTCAAAGGAGGCCGGCGGAATTGATTGACCAATGTAACAGGTTGTTCGCGGCAATATTCGCGTTTACCATTACTATAATAGTTAACGGAATAATCCGAATAGATTTTCGCCATAGGAACATTGAGAGCCATGGTCATCAAATCCTGGAGAGAATACTTTTCGGTATCGAACATAACATTCTGCCCGATTTTCAATCCCCAAACACGTTCAGAATAAACCTTAACCCCCTTTGCCGAAGCGACATAAGTCTCAGGAACACCGGAATATTTGATTAAATATTTCTGATTTTGAGGTTTGATAGGGAGCTTAGCTACCCGATTTCTCAAGTCTTTGACCAAAGCCGGCGAAGTGCATTCAGATTTAACTACGGCTGTGCAAGATTGGTGTGCATTTTGGTTTAACATTTGAAACACCGCAGAGAAGTAAAGAGTTTGCATCTCTGCTAAACAATACTGTTTTTCCATAATAGTTTATTTTAAAATTAAACATAGTTATAACTTATCAAAAAGAAGATTAGCAAAAAAAATGAAAAGTGTCAAGTATTTTGTCAGAAAAAATAAATAACTTGACAAAAGCAGGATATAAAAAGGGAAGCTGCGGTAGAAGAGGAATTTAACGATTATCGTTTAAATGAATTTCTCAAAGAATTGAGAATATTACAGGATGAAGTAAGACAACAAAATTTTCACTAAGATTAAAAAAGGATGTTTTCAAAAAGGGAACATCTTTTTTTTGTGTGTAATAAGAAGCAGGATGTTATTTTGAAGCGATAGAGTTTAAGCTGAAAAATTACTAAAAAAAGAAAGATAAAAGCAAATTACCATAAAACACAGTTGACAAGAGAAGAAAAAAAATTCACAATAATAGAAAAGACAAAAAGGAAAGGAGAGGACAGAATGACACAAAAAGTATGTTTAATCACCGGAGCAACCAGTTTTGTCGGTCAAGAAATTCTGAATGAATTAGTGCAATCTGGGCGTAAAGTCCTCGCCTTGGGAGATTCAGAAGATGCATTTAGTCCTCTGTTAGCAAATAATAAAATGATAAAAGCGACATCTGCGTTACCAATAAGAGCCGAAGCCTTTAAGGAACATAATGTCCAATTTTGTTTTGGAGATGTTGCGGATATTTCCTTTTTGGCATCAATATTTAATACCGCGTCAAAGAGTGGAATAGAGATAGAATTCGTGTTACACTTGGCAGCGGTAAAAAAAGGCCGCCAAGCGATAATGGGTGACGGAACTGCAAATTTATTGGAAGTATGCCGAGCTTATTGGCAAAGCAATCCCGAAAGTTTCAAAGGTTTTTTCTATGCTGCGGGCGAAGGTGATATCATTCGTAAATTCTCGCAGAAAGACGGATTTCCTGTAAAGTTTTATAAATTGCGCTCAAGTTTTGCTGAAAATAAAGCAAATGAAGAGGCTGCTGAGAATTTATATCGTTTATTTACGCCGGTAGAGATGCCGATATTGAAAAAATACCAAAGTAGGAGTGTCGGCAAGAAAGCTCCTGTCAGTGATAACACATATATCAAAGATTTATCACAAGCGATTGGCCGTCTGCTAAATAATATATAAAGCAGAAAAGAGATAGAAAATAATCAGTAAGAAAGTTGAAAAGTTTTGGTGTAGGCAGTTAGTTATCCAGAGCTATAATTTCCAACGCACCGGTTTCGAGGTTGAAATACCAACCATGCAAATCAAGACTTTTATTCAAGACAGCATCCTTAACAAAAGGAAAAGTCATTAAATTTCCGATAGAAACGCGAATAGCTTCTTTTTCACACAATTTACACGCTACATCATGAGAGTGAGTATCACAAATATCACGAATTTCCGGAGTATCAGCAATATCAAGCCAAGTATCGATAAAAGTATGGTTATGTTTATGAGTAGAAACAAGGGTGTTAATTCCGCCACAATGACTATGACCAAGAATAACAATATTTTCAACTTTCAGATGTTTAACAGCGTATTCAATGGCAGCAGATGTTCCATGACAATGGCTCATATCAGAATCAAAAGCAGGAACGAGATTAGCAACATTACGGACAACAAAAATATCACCAGGATTAGTATTAAGTAAGATAGACGGATCAACTCTTGAATCACTACAAGCGATAATCAAAGTTTTAGGAGCCTGTCCATCACGCACCAAAGTTTGATAAACATTAGGTTCTTCAACAAAATACTGTTTATAAAAAGATTGATATCCCTGTAAAAGTTTAGAAATTTTAACCATTATGAAAACCACCCTGATATAATTATGATGAAAAATAGAAGGAAGAAATTAGAAAGTCAAGCGTAAAAGAATAGATTGACAGTATCACTAAAATAATATAAAATTGTAAAAGGGAGAATTATCATGACAAGAGAAGAATTAAAACAAGAATTAAAAACTGCAGCCACAACGGCAATGTTGGTTATATCATCATTAAATGTTCAAAAAGCAGCCGCAATGGAGCAAATAAATACAAGGCAAGATGAACATGTTGAAAGGACGGAGTATATTATACCCAATAAAGATAGCAGAGACCAACGAGCTGCAATACGAGAAATAGAAATAACAAATCCCAACAGTGATGAAAAATCAAGAGTAAGATTATCACAAATAGATGAAAAATATCGAGAATATAATATAAATCGCCAAGAAAGTGCCTCAACGGAAATGCAACGAGAGGAGTATGATAAAAGAGATAGATTACGTCTAAAAGAAGAACTAAAACTTCAGTCAGATTATAGAAAAGCCGGACCATTGGAAAGAACTTTCGATTATACAAATGATTTTTCAAACGGCACATTTAATTATAATCGTGATGAATATGACAAAAAAGGGAATACCACAAAAAATAGAGAGCATAGTGGATTTTATGGCAGCTCCGTAGTGATGAAAGATATCGTAATAGAGGGACGAAAAGGAAAGGATATATACCAAGAAGACTTATCAGGTATAGAAAATGTTTTTGAAGTTTATCACTCAAAGCAAGAAGGAGAAGAAAACACGGATATAAGTTATACAAAATATAATAAAAAAGGCGGGCAGGATATCCAGTATACGGGAAGTTATAATTCAGAAATTGAAAGTTATACCAAAGAAAAAGATGGCAAATATACGGAACTATCATATATAAATGGAAAATACAAAGGTTATGTAAGTGAAGAAGATAATGGTGAAGTAAAAACAAAAGAATTAAGTGAGCGAAAAGTAAAACGTCAGGTTCGCAAAATTCGCAATTTATTAGAAAGGAAGCTAAAAAAAGAAACCGGAGCGGAAGATATGAAAGAGTATGGCGAAATGGCTCCGGATAGAAACGAAGTGCAACAAGCTCCATTGGATTTAGCATTTAGAGGAGATGTTTCTCAAGAAAAATACAGTAAATCACGAGAACAAATCTCTCAAGAAAATATAGACATCACATCAGAAATAGAAAAAGGTGAAAAAGTTATTATAAGTAAGAGAGAGTCTGAAGAAACAAAGCCTCGTCAAGGAAAATTTACAAATGAAACAATGCGTGAAATAGTTAAAAAGAAGCTGAGCAGATAAGAAAAGATATAAAATATCTTGAAAAAAGTCACAAGAAATGATATACTAAGAGTTCAAGAGTAAAAATTATATAAATTATTATAAAATCCCATCTATGCCTTAGGCAAGTATAGAAAGAACGGGGAAAATGCCTAAATTTAAATAATTATGGAAGCATTAGATTTATATCTGCAAGGATTAGAACCAGAATTTCATCATATCGCATGCAATATGCTGGCAAATGGCGAGAGTTTTGAGGAAGTATACAGACACATTTCAGGGCTTCGCCATCCTAAGCGAGAGAAGATTGTGCCATCAAGAAAGTTAACCTTCGAAGAGGGTGCTTATCTGAACTCCTTGGATAAGGATTTACGCAAGCGTGCGTATGCGGCTCTGATGAAAAATTATTCTCTTTCTCGAGTTCAAAAGCTCGTCAAAGAGAAATTGCATGAACGAGAGGTAATCGAATTAAAACGAGAAACCGTCCTGCAAATGGAAAAAACAATTTCCAAAATGCAGAAATATAAAATGCATGTTCCGTTATCCTATTATGAAGTGATGTTCGACTACAGCGTCTTCAGTGAGAAAAAAGAAGATGAGGAGAAGAATTATGAACTTCTAGGAAAGATGGCACTAATCATGCTGAACACCTACGATAAAAATGGAAAGGATGAATATTACCGAGAAGTCCGCCATTTTATGTTCGGCAAGATTGATGAAGCATTTGACAAAGGAATAATTCCTCACCCATTAATGTTCGATTACATGCTCAAGGGCGACTGGATAAGTGATAATACCTTTATGATATTGCACTTACACGCGGAAGAGTTAATAGAACGAGGTATGGGAGGAATGCTGGTTCTGCCTCTTGAGAAAATGTATGAGAAAAGAAAGAAGGATGAAGATCCTCGTCATCCTTTTAGCAAGAGAGAGGAACACTATTTTATCTCCCTGATAAACCTTTTCAAAAAAAGATAAAGGAGAGATAAAAGGGAAACACTTATAGCAGAGATGCTATAAGTGTTTTTTTGAGCTTAAAGAGAAAAGATAGGATAAAGAGAGTAATTGCTCAACAATACTTTTATCAAGAAAGTAATCGGGAATGATTCTATCAGAATTTAGATGAATAGGTGTGATTTGCATATTTTTTAATATTTTTTCCCGCGCCTGAATAGTTTGAGTTTTTTGAAGAATGAGTGCTATAAAATCATTTAAATCAACTTCGATAAGAGATTTAACTTCTTTTTCAAGAGGGCAGAGACACAAAGTATCTAAAGTTTTAGTAGTAATGATAGCAAAAAAGTATTGAAATTCGCGGATAATATAAGAAGGAGAGGGATTAGCTCGGCAAATTCTGATACCAAGGAATGAGAGTTGTTGAGCAGTAATATTCAATCCAAGTTCTTCAGCAGTTTCTCTTATAGCTGTTTGTAAAATACTTTCATTATTTTCGACATGCCCCCCGACACTAAAATCAACAAAATCAGGACGCTCAAAAAGATATGAATTTTTAGGAAAGATAGTTTGTAAAAAAATCTTATTAGTATCAGGATTAAATAAAATACCTGTAAAAACTTTATGCCATAAACCTTTTTGATGAACAATTTTTTTATCTTCAAGCGAGAGGGGTGTCATATCCGATGAATAGGTTTGAATCATAGATCATTATCCATTAAAGAGTGAGTAAAATTATGTTGAATTTCAGCAAAGACATAAGGATAGTCTCTAAAACTTTTGCATTTTATGACTTTAAAATAACTATTTGCGAGAAAATCTTCAATTTCTGCATTAATCTGTTGTCCAACACTATCATAATCACGAATTTTGGCAAGAGTGATTTTGCGATAATGATAAGGCTGCACTGGTAAATCTTTATCAATTGTTTTACCAATAAGTTTTTTTGCTTTAATAAAGCGAGTAGTAAACCGCCACATAGCCACAAGACGATTAACACGCATATCAATAATCAAATCAGGTTTCATCGTTTCATAAAGATAACGTTGACAACCTTCGGCAACCCAAGAAGTATGATTTTCAATAAAAAATTGGAGTTTATGAAATTGTTCATCTTGAGAATAATAAGAACCATCTTGAGGATTTCGGCAAACTTCATCTAAATTCAATCTCGGTAAATTGAATTTTTTATTGATGGCATAAGCCAAAGAAGATTTTCCCGCCCCTAAAGGACCAATGATAAGTATTTTCATATATATAGGATACAAAAGAAATATAAGAAAGCAAGCAAAAGATAAAAAGATATTTACTAAAAATTAGTAAATGATATGCTATCGGGGACCGCAGAAAGGGAAAAACGATGCGTTATTTTTATCAAAACAATCAATCCAAAGAGTTAATAGTATTTTTTGCAGGTTGGGGATGTGATGAAAATCAGTTTACCAATTTGCAAGATAGAAAAGACATATTGATTGTATACGATTATCAAGATTTAACATTAGATTTTGATTTTTCGCACTATACAAAGATAGATATAATAGCCTATTCAGCCGGTGTATTTATCGCATCAATAGTTGGAGATAAAATTCCGCATGTTAATAAGAAAGTAGCATTATGTGGAAATCCATATTTATTGGATGAAAAATTAGGATTATCGGCAAGAACATTAAATCTTTTTAAGACTATAACGTTGGATAACTATTTAGCGTTTCGTCGTGAATATATGGTATCTAACGATGAAGAGTATGAAAAGTATAATGCACTCCAATCTTTAAGAAGTTTGGAAAGCTGTCAGAGTGAACTGACAAGTCTAGAAAAATTGTATTATGAGCATAAAGAGAAGATAAATCCAGAATTTGATAAAGCCATAATGGCGGAAGATGATGTTTTATTCAAATTAGCCTCCCAAAAAGATTTTTACGAAGAGAAGTTAAGAGTAATTCCTAAGGCCAAACATCATATCTTTTTTCATTTTAATAGCTTTGAAGATATACTTTGCATAGCATAAGTTTTCAATTCATACCATAAAAAAAGTATCAGGTGTTAATTATTCAATAGGAACATCAAGTTTCTAATCATATAAATCAACCCAGCCAAGCTTAGGACAAATAAGCAGAATTTAGCCAAATAACGTCTTAAGTAGATAGATTTATTGATAGATAATGCGTCAATAAAGTATCTATAAACTTGTTTTTGATTATTACTAAAGCCCAAAGCATTAATATTAGCATCAATATTTTGGAATAATTGCGGAGTAATATATTTACAGGATCCGGAACCAAAGTAGAATGGCAAATTAAAGCCAAAGCTTTTCTTGTAGAGATATCTCACTTGTTTAATATTAAGATATTTAAAATCAATGAAAAAATTGAACGAATACCTAGTATTATCATTTTGCAAAAGGAGATGCGATTTTTCCGTAATAACAATAACGGAATATTGATAATTTTTTATTTTTTGAATAAAATAAGCATCAAAATTAGCAGCTTCACCACTAACTTTTTCAAGAGTTTGCTTTATAGAAAAGACATTAGTTTTATATTTAGGCGCAAACAGTTTAAGATTATTAAAAATGATAACTGCATTAAGATCGGTAGCTTTAAGAAAAAACTCATCAACCTTATCTTTATCAATAGTATTTTTACACTCAATATCTTCATCATTAACAATAATATAATTTCTTTTAACGGACAGAGCCAAATGCTGAGCAAAACTCATTCTGCCACTACCAAAAGGTCCACCGATAACAATTTTCATATTATCAAATTCTTTAAATTTATTTTCAATTAAATTTAATTGATCAAAATCAGTATTAACAGCGTTTTTATCAAACTCTGAAGTAGCTATATAAGAAACACCGCTTTTAGCAGAAATTTCATTTCGCAGAGCTTTGAGAATTTGTTCATCATCATTAGAAAAATCAAGTAAGATGCTCTGACTTTTGACTGTAGCAAAATCTCCGTTGGTTAAATTATTGATATTGGATAATTCCTTAGGAGCATTTCTTTTGAAAAAATTATGATAAGCAATTTGACATTGTTCTGGTGTCAAATAATTAAATTTAAGTTTAAAAACGAAACGTCTCAAAATAGCCGGATCAATTTTTTCAAAAAAGTTAGTCGTGCAGACAAGAGGATATTTAGCTTTATCAAGCTGAGTGAGGAAAGCATTAATCATATCAACTTTCCAATGTTCATTTCTTTCAGCATCGGAACGTTTTTTTAAGATTTCATCAGCTTCATCTAAGATGATCATAGCTTTTTTCTGTTCAGCTTCGGCAAACATTGCAGCAACTTTACGAGCGGGTTCACCTTGATAGGGGGAGAAGAGGTCTGCAGCAGTTTTCTCAAGAGTATTTATGCCTAATTTATGAGCTAAATATCTTAAATAATAGCTTTTACCGGTTCCCGGAGGACCATAAATGAGCATTGTAAAACGAGATTGTTTAAGAGAGATAAGTTTATCTGTTAAATTCCATAGATTAATATTAGAATTAATCAGCTCCGTGCTAAAATTATCAATAATAGCCGAATATGCACCATCATTACTTTTCAATCCAACCTCATCAGTTAATATTTCCAGAATTTTATTATGATCATTCATAAGATTAAAGAGCATAACTTTTCTTTTAGCTCTGATAAAGTCATCAAGAGTAACACAATTCAAGCAATCTAGTTCAATAGGTGGATTTTTATGAAAGAATAGATTATAAGCAGCATCTTTTTGTGGTTGATCCATATAAGTAAACGCAATTCTGAACATAAAGCTCATCTGAAGATTAAAATTTAATTTATTAAGGTCTTCAACAATAAAGATGATAGGTTTTCTATTTTCTTTTAATTTATTTTGCATCAAATAAGTCATTCTGATAGGAAGAAGACCTGAAGATTTAGAAATATCAAAAACAGATTCAACATATTTAATAATATAAGCTTTATTAATAGTATCTAACTTAGCTAATTTCTGATAAATATTATTATCACCGGCAATAGGATAATCGGCAATAGAAAATTCCTCAAAGCTAATATTAAGTTGGTTTAAGAATTGTCTAGCGAATTCTTCTTGTCCACATCCATATGGTCCTGAGAGGAGAAGAGAAAAGGAGACTTTAGATTTATTCTTCAATTGTTCCAAAAAGTCTTGTAAGTTGACATCTGTATTCATCAAAGACAACCAATTTTGAGGAAATAATTTTTCCTGCACTTTTTTCAAATATTTTTCAGCCACAGTAGAACCAGCGGCAGAACTTTTTTCGAGGTATTGCACTGCTAAATTATAGCTATCATTGACAGAAGAAGAAAGTTGCAGAGGGAAATTCTTATAAGCATATCCCAAGTATAAAAAAGCTGCTGTATTATTTTCAGGTTTGAGGGTAAGCGACTTTTGAATTAAATCAAAAAAAGAAGGATCTAAATCTTTATGTTTAATATCACAAGAACGTAAGATAAAAAGAGCATATTCAGCATAGAAACGACTAAAAGCTGGTTTATTTTCAATTTTAGAGAGTTCTTCATATATTTTCTGCAAAGTTTCTTCTATGGAAGGAATATCCTCTATTTTAAGAAAATTAAGAAGCTTAGTAATATAAGAATTGGCACAATGAGATTTATAAACATTTAAATCATCCAAAGGAATAGCTGAAATAATCCAATTTTTAACAATTTTCAAAAGATCAGCAGACAAATTTTTATCGATAGTTGTAAAAAGAAAAGAGCGAATATAATCAAGAACATCCTTTTTTATACTGGAATTTTTTGCTTTTTCGATTATAAGTAGAATAAGCTTATTATATTTCAAGATAGGAGAGGGCGTATCAACAATAAACACATCTAAATCAAGATTGTCAAAATCACATAAATCAAGCAAAGTGAGATTAAGAGAATCAACATTATTATGTTGCATAATAGACTGAATAAATTTTAGAAAATCTTCTCTGACATCACTTTTTTGTATCATGGCTATTCCTTAATATAAAATATAAGCAAAGATATCAGCAAAAAGTTAAAATCTATTTAAAAAAGATAGAAGCAAGTGGATTATCAAACGTATCTGGAAAATAGCGAAGCTCATAAAAAAAATAATTGAAATAATATGAGTTAGAGTGCGTCATATTTTGGCACAGATTACTGCTATATTAAATATAAATCATAAATTACAGAGGATATTTACATGAGAAACATGTTTAAAAAAATACAGAAAACAACAAATACACAATATAATCGGCACAGTTGGTTTACGCTATTGAGCAATTATATATTCAGTTTTAGTTACCATCATATAGACAATCTTTGGATATTTAGAGCATTTAAAAATACCGTTGAATTTTGGTTACAATGGGAAAAATCAATGGATAATACCGGAAAGATCTTTGTGCCTATAATTTTTGATAAGGTCGGACAATTTTATAATGGCCAAGCAATGGTAGCTGTAAACAACAAATATTGCATAATTGATACCTCGGGTAAACAAGTTAATACAGATAGCGTTACGCTTAAACTCCCTAAGATAATAGATAGTCAAAGAAGTAAGTCTTCTAAAAATAAACAGCGTTCAAAAACCACCATTTTTGCAGATTGATTTTGCTAACTAACTATAAAATCAAAAAAAACGCTTATTTTTCTTATGTTGCAAACATGAAAGATTTATCTTGAAAATATAAAAATACTTGATATTATACCCACACTTACTATTAAAAATAAATGGTGATTTTTGAATATCACGGATTGGATATGCAAATAGGTTACATTCAGAATAACGCAAGCAAAACGGAGCAA
>CALXVZ010000011.1 GCA_944392235.1 uncultured Alphaproteobacteria bacterium | reverse complement strand
AATGAAGCCTTTAGGTTATTCGGCTTAACGTCAGAAACCTTGACAGTAGAAAGCTTGAAACAAGCCTACAGACGCTTGGTGCAAAAGTATCATCCGGATAGAAACAAAGAACCGAATGCTGTTGAGATGTTCCAAAAGGTTCAAAGATATTATGCATATCTTGAAGGCTTAGCAAGAAGCTAAACAGCTCAACAAAACAAGTAAAAACGTCCTTAAAGAGGGGCGTTTTTCTTTTATATGGAATTGCCAAAACAATACACAAAAAACTTGACAAAAGTAAAAACAAGAATAGTATAAAGTCAATTAAAAATTATTATGAACTTAAAAATTAAAGATTATGAGAAAATTATTATTAATGCTGAGCTGTATCTTTATGTTCAGTTCTTGTTTTTTTGCACCATCCCAACATAGTTTTGGAAGGTTGGAAAAGCTAGAGGGTAACCAAGCAATAGTCAATGTACATTCTGATTTTCAAGAGTCCAAATTAGTAACAATAGAGTTAAAAGATACCTTAGATTGTTATCTCAAAACACCACTTGTGGCAGATGGACGAGAAGTTGTAATATACAAGGATGGCTTAAGTGAGGTTGACCAAGAAGCTGTAGGTCATATCGTAAGTATGGCTAAATGGGTATTTATAAGTATTATCATCATTTTTGCCGGATATTTTATTTTAGTAGATATGGTACCTAGTATCATAGAGAAACTAAAAAAGAATAAACCGATAAAGATATCTAAATGGATAAGATTTTTTGAAGTATTATCTGTCGGGTCTTTTTTAACATGGGGATTATTAATAAGTTGTGATCCTCACCGAGAAGTGGTAACTTATGGTAAAATATCACAAATAAATCTGGATACAAGATCTTGTGTTATAGAAAGCGAAGATGGCAAACAAGAATATTACAAATTCCGAGATGCTGTTTATCAATTAATATATAATGCCGATCCATTAGAAGGTTTTTACTACAAGCTATTAACTATTCGAACAAAAGAAACTCTTATTTATCGGGTAAGAGGTGGCTACATTCTGTATCAAAGTTTTGATAAAGGTAGAAACATTGTAGAAGCCACAATGAAATACATCAATAAAAAAACAGGTTATCAGCGAAATATTGCTATGTATATAATGATAGCTTCAATATTGATGTTATTGATGTTTACAGCGATAAAAGTTAGGTGTAAGCTTAAAGACATTAAGATGCAAAAACAACGAGCCAAGATTGAAGAAGAAAGACTTCGTCAAGAAGCACTAAAACAGCAAGAATTATTCAAAAACTGTGAAAAGTATGTGAATGAGTTCTGGCGAGATTTTATGGATAGTTCTGAAGAAACGAGTGTTTTATTAGCCCGTTTGAGATTGAAGCTTGAGAAGAGTGGCTACAAAAAATGGCGAAGAGATTTCTATGCAAATGTTAAGAAAAAAGCAAATAAGTATCAACGTTCGTTACAAGAACAACGTCAAAATTCTTCAGCAGAAGAGACAGATTTCGACAACTTTGGCGATTTATTGATAGATTTCAGAGGAGTGTTTGTAACACCGGCTCAGTATCAGATATTGAGCAAAATTTCCAAAGCCAGAAACTTATCAAGAGCTCAAGTGCTGAAGTTATGTCGCAAGTTAGCTAAAACAAACCCAGAGTTTGCAAGTTTCAAGGAAGTTCGTGATATTCAACCATATGTGAGAGCAGAAGAAACTAATGAAGCCTTTAGGTTATTTGGTTTAACAGCGGAAACCTTGACTGCAGAAAGCTTAAGACAAGCATACAGACGCTTGGTGCAGAAGTATCATCCGGATAGAAACAGAGAGCCCAATGCGGTTGTGATGTTTCAAAAAGTCCAAAGATATTATGCATATCTCGAAGGTATGATAAGATGCTGAGAAGCAAAACTAAACAAGTTAAAAACGTCCCTTATAAAAGGGGCGTTTTTCTTTTATATAGAATCGCCAAAATAACACACAAAAAACTTGACAAAAATTAAGAAGGGAATAGTATAAAGTCAATTAAAAATTATTATGAACTAAAAAATTACAGATTATGATTGAGATTGTGAGTGATATTATTATGATTTTATTTTTGGTTTTAATCTTCTTCCTAGGTTTCGCAGTAGTGTTCTTTGGAGTAGCTATTTGTTACAATATATTTTTTTCTATGTTTAAGGATATAGTAAAGCAGAAACGCCAAGCTAAGCTTGAAGAAGAAATATTTCGACAAGAACAAAAATTTCAGAAACGTCGAGTTAAGATTGAAATAGATTTCGGTAACTTTGGCGATTTATTGATAGATTTCAATGGAGTGTTCGTAACACCAGTTCAATATCAAATATTGAGCCAATACTCTAAAACCAGAACTTTATCAAGAGTTCAAGTGTTGGAGTTGTGTCGAAAGCTAGCTGAAACAATGGCGGAGTTTGCAAGTTTTAAGGAAGAGCGAGGTATTCAACCTTATGTGAAACAGGAAGAAACCAACGAAGCTTTGAAATTGTTTGGCTTAACGGCTGAAAACTTAACGATTGAAAGCCTGAAACAAGCCTACAGACGATTGGTACGTAAGTATCATCCGGATAGAAACAAAGAGCCTAATGCGGCAGAAATGTTTCAAAAAGTCCAGAGATACCACGCCTATCTCGAAGGCTTGGCTAGATGCTAATCTCAACGAAACAATCAAAAACGTCCCTACATTATGGGGCGTTTTTCTTTTATATAGAATCGTCAAAATAATACACAAAAAACTTGACAAAAGAAGTAAAACGAATAAGATAAAGCCAATTAAAAATTATTATGAACTAAAAATTTAAAGATTATGAAAAGATTATTATTTATTTTGAGCTGTCTAATGATAGTCAGCCTAAGTTATGGGCATACAGCTTATGGAAAGTTGGAAAAACTGGAAGGAAACTATGCGACAGTGCGAATCTATATGGAAAACGGTTCTCCTCAAGAAGTAACTTTGAAGTTAAAAGATACCATGGATAGATACTTAAAACAACCTCTGTCAGCAAAAGGGCAAGGAGTATTTATTTATGATAATAACACTTTAAGTCAAGTAGATAAATCTATGGCAATAGCTATTATGAGTTTTCTTAAATTTGTCTGGGTATTACTTTTTTCAGTGTTCTTTTTTCTATATGTTATTGACTTAAGTGAACGTAAAGCAGTCAATCCACGAATTCTATCTTTAGGATTTGCCATAGTTGTATCTATTATTTTTGTTATATTTAGAGTATTAGATCCTCAACGAGAGTTAGTCGACTATGGGCGAATAATTCAATATGATGCGGGAGCATGCGTTATAATGAATGAAGATGGAGATAAGCAATTTTATGAGTTAGCAGATCGCGTGCGTGACGGATCGACTAAAGAAGGTGGAATTATTAAAAGCTGTTATGGGTATGTACTCTATCCAAGTTTTAACAAAAGTAAAAACATCATTGAGGCGACTATGCAATATGTTAAAGAAAGGACGTCCTTTCAACAAAAGGTGCTAAAATATATAGTTTGTGCCGCATGGGCAATTTATATCTTCCTGTATGCTAAGCAAAAACATTTTAATAGACAACGAGCCAAGATTGAAGAAGAAAGACTTCGTCAAGAAGCTTTAAAACAGCAAGAGATTATACATAACTGTGAAAAGTATGTGAATGAATTCTTGCAAGATTTCTTTGATAGTCCTGAAGAAACAAATGTTTTATTAGCTCGTTTAAAATTGAAGCTTGAAAAGAGTGGCTACAAAAATTGGCGAAAAGATTTCTATGCCGATGCTGAGAGAAAAGCGAAAGCATATCAACGTCCGTCACGAAAACAGCGTCAAAAATATTCAAAAGAAAAGACAGATTTCGGTGACTTACTGATAGATTTCAATGGTGTATTCGTAACACCGATACAGTATCAAATATTGAGCAAATACTCTAAAACCAGAAACTTATCGAGAGCTCAAGTGCTGGAGTTATGTCGCAAGTTAGCAGAAACAAGACCAGAGTTTGCAAGTTTCAAGGAAGTTCGCGATATTCAGCCATATGTGGCAAAGGAAGAAAACAATGAAGCCTTTAGGTTATTCGGCTTAACGTCAGAAACCTTGACAGTAGAAAGCTTGAAACAAGCCTACAGACGCTTGGTGCAAAAGTATCATCCGGATAGAAACAAAGAACCGAATGCTGTTGAGATGTTCCAAAAAGTCCAAAGATATTATGCATATCTTGAAGGCTTAGCAAGAAGCTAAACAGCTCAACAAAACAATCAAAAACGTCCCTTAAAGAGGGGCGTTTTTCTTTTATATTCAGATTGGGATATAAGAAAAGCCTGCTTTTAAGCAGGCTTTTTTTGAGTTTTTATAACTTCTATAATTCCGGCACAGATGCTTTTGTGCGTTTCTCTTCCGGAACAGGTGCATCTTTGGTTTTATCAATAACTTTTCCTGCTAGAACATCTTTGATTTCATCGCCGGTTAAAGTTTCGTATTCCATTAATGCTTGAGCTAAAGTTTCCCAATCTTGCTTGTGTTTTTGCAAAATCTTTTTGGCTTCCTCGTAACCATCGGTTACTAGTCTTTTGATTTCTGCATCTACTAAGCGAGCTGTTTCTTCACTCATATTCTGATTTTGAGTAACGGAACGTCCTAAGAAAACTTCATTGGAGTTTTCTGAATAACGAATCGGTCCTAAAATATCGCTCATTCCCCATTCGGTTACCATTGCTCTTGCTAGATTGGTTGCTGCGTTGATATCTGATGAGGCGCCCGAGGTTACTGCGTCATAGCCGAATTTTAATTCTTCTGCGACGCGTCCTCCCATTAATATTGCTAAGCGTGATAGCATTTGGGCGCGGGTATATGAGTATTTGTCCTTTTCCGGTAATTGCTGAACCATACCTAAAGCTCGTCCTCTCGGAATAATTGTTGCTTTATGAATTGGATCTGTATCTTTTACGTTTAATGAACAAATTGCGTGACCGGCTTCATGATAAGCTGTCAATGTCTTTTCTTTTTCATCCATTGCCATGGATTTACGTTCGTTGCCCATTAGAACTTTGTCTTTGGCTGCATCAAAGTCTGCAGAACTTACTTTTAATTTGTTCTTACGAGCGGCTAATAATGCGGCTTCATTGACTAAGTTTGCTAAATCTGCTCCCGAAAATCCAGGTGTGCCGCGTGCAACAACGCTTAAGTTTACATCCTTGGCTAATGGAACTTTACGGGTGTGAACTTTCAAAATTTCTTCACGACCTTTTACATCCGGATTATTTACGGTTACTTGTCTATCGAAACGTCCGGGACGTAATAATGCAGGGTCTAATACATCCGGGCGGTTAGTAGCGGCTATCAATATGACGTTTTCATTCGCATCAAAACCATCCATCTCAACCAATAATTGGTTTAAGGTTTGTTCTCTTTCGTCATTGCCGCCACCTAAGCCCGCTCCACGATGGCGACCAACCGCGTCGATTTCATCAATGAATAACAAACATGGGGCATTCTTTTTTGCTTGAGCGAACATGTCTCTTACTCGTGATGCTCCAACGCCTACGAACATTTCTACGAAGTCTGAGCCTGATATGGAAAAGAATGGAACATTAGCTTCTCCAGCGACAGCTTTGGCTAATAGGGTTTTACCAGTTCCCGGAGGGCCTACAAGTAATACACCTCTTGGAATTTTTCCGCCTAAGCGTTGAAATTTTTGTGGGTCTTTTAAAAATTCAATGATTTCTTCTAACTCTTGTTTGCTTTCATCTGCTCCGGCAACATCTGCGAAAGTCACTTTCTTGGTGTTTTCTATCAGTTTTGCTCTGGATTTACCGAAACTCATCGCTTTATTGTTTCCGGAATTGGCTTGACGCATGAAAAATATCCAAACGCCGATTAACAATAACATCGGAAACCATGAAATGACTATTCCCCAAAATGTGCTTTCAGATGTATCTATTGGGCGCGCTTCTATTTTTACGCCAAGTTTGCGTAAAGTCTCAACCATGCTCGGATCAAATGGAGCATATGTCTTGAACTTTGTGCCATTATTGTAGTTGCCATAGATGTCGTTTCCAATGATGGTTACTGATTCAACTTGATTATTTTCTGCTTTATCCATAAATTCTGAAAAGGCTATCGGTGCTGCCGCATTTTGACGTGCAGTCGGTGTGAAATTATTCATAAATACGCTTAGCAGAATAAAGGCAACAAGCCAAAATATCATACTTTTCATAGGTTTCATTTGTCTTTATTTCCCTCTTGTTCTTTCTTCTGAATGAAGAATTTGTTTTCAACTATATTATATAGAGTGAACTGTTGTAAAACTCAATAGCTATTTTTTATTTTGATATATATTGGGGGTAACGAAAATACAATTCCGGTATGTATAAAAAAAGCCCACATAAGGCGGGCGGATGTTCAGAAACCGTAAGCAATCGACGGCTCGACTTATTTGATCTAATCTTATTCGTCGACATCCGTCCAAACATGGTATATTTATATCTATTGCTTTGGGAATTCTGAAGTCCCATATTCGATATTTGTATCAAATTTTTTTGCAATATATATTAGGTTATATGTTTTTGCAATAGTTTTTTTGTTTTTTTAAATTTGAAAGTGTAAAAAACATATTGATGTAATTTTGTTTAGATAGGACTATTTAAGATTTTTGCTTCTTATTGCGTTGCATTGAAACGGTTATTATTGTATTGCTTAAAATTTGCTCAGAGGTTGACTTTGTTAGAGAAAAAGTATCGTTGTATTGGCTTTGTTTTAATTGAGTGATTTTAGTTAGATTATTCTTTCTTTGTTTTGCATCCTGTTTATCCATGAAATCTTTTAACGTGTTGTCACTGTTTATATAATCGCTTAATGACTTGAAGTTTCCTTGTTCCATACATCTTTGAATAATCAAATTTTGAATTAAATCGGCACGACATAGGGCGGGTTTGTTGATTAGTTTAGCGAAATCCTCTAATTCTTCTTTGGTAAATTCAGGTGCTTGTGTCAATTCGCAGGTTAATTTTATTAATTCATCATCATTATTAGGAATGGTTTCTGGTTGTTGTGCGTATTTTGCTATTTTTTGATATGTATTGGGCATAAGGTATGTCATTGTGCCAATTTTTATAGCTCGTTGATATTCGTTGCTCTGTTCTTTTTTGCCATACATGTTTTTTATAGTATGTCCTATTTTCGACCGTTGAATATTGTATATATCATATATAATTTGAGCGTGTTTAGGGTATTCTTTCATGACTTTTAAAAGAGCGAAAGCATCGCATTTTCTCTCGTCGGTTGTGCCTAGTGATACATGAATACTTTCATGGTAAAAACCTCGTTTGTAAAGGATGTCTAATCGTTCTTCCGTAGGTATACTCTTAAATTCATCAATCTTTTCTTGAGGTAGGCCTTGAATGTTGCGTGGAAAATCGGTGTCTTTTTTTATTTCTAAACATAAGATTTGCATGTTTCCAATGTGTCTATCAAAAAAATTGGTGTTAGATAACGCATTCTGATATATTTCGGATGCATAAAATTGTTCTCTATTTATATTGTTAAATAGGATATCTTCTTTGTTTTTTTCGTATGTCAAATTGATGTTGTGTTGGTGGAGAAAATCAAAGATGGTGCGAGCTTGGGCTTCTATATCAGACATCCAAGGAGTGCTTTGCTTGTAGCTTTTGAAATTTTTTTCAAATTCCAGTGCTGATGCAATGCCTATATTAGTAGATAATCCGATGTCGGCATCTTTTTCCATTGTGCCCAGATTGTAATTTGGATGTTCTTGATTGATGGGCAAAGTTGATCTTATTGATGCAATTAAAGTCGCTAATTGTTGGGGATAGGTATTATGTTTTTTTATGAAGTTTGCGTATATTATGTTGGTATCCATTGTAAAACTTCCTTGTTTTCAATGGATATTATATCTTTTTTTATAATGTTTTTCAAGAGATAAATGGTGATTAGAAAATTTTTAGGTTATTTAAATTAGGCGTGGCGAAGCTTGAATACACCATTTTCGTATCCTTGAATACTTTTATCTGTTTGAGCTTTTTCAAGGCGTTTTTCGGCTAAGGCAACATACTCTTTTTCTCGTTCTATTCCAACAAATTTTCTGCCTAATTTTGCTGCTGTTACAGAGGTTGTTCCAGAACCTAAAAATGGATCAAAAACAACATCTCCTTCATTGCTTGATGCTAAGATTAATTTTGCTATTAATTTTTCTGGTTTTTGGGTCGGATGTGAGGTGTTTTCGGGCATGGACCAGAAGGGAATTGATATATCCGTCCATAAATTTGAGGGTGCGGTAAGTCTATATTTTTTTCCCTCTTCTTCTTCATCTTCTTGCCAATCTTTAGGAATGCCGTTATCATCTTTATATGGGGCTAAAACAGGGCGTTTTAGCTTAACGGCATCTAAATTAAAAGTATATTCACTGGATTTTGTAAAAAACCAAATGTCTTCAATGCAATTTTTCCAATTGTTGCCAGAGCTTCTACCTTTTTCTCTTTCCCATGTTATACGATTTTTTAGTAGGAAGTATTTTCCTGCTATTTCAGGAATGGCTATTGACGTATTCCAGTCTGAGCAAATATATAAACTTCCGTTGGGCTTTAGTGAGATAAACACTTCTGCTAACCATTTATCCATCCATCTTTTATAGTCGTTCCAGTCCATGGACTTAAATTCTTTTGTGCCAAATTTTTTTGTTAAGTTGTATGGAGGATCTACAACGACCAAATCTGCAAAATTGGCTGGCAGAAATTTTAGTGCTTCAAATGTGTCTTGCCAGATTGTTTTGTTTAAAATTTCACTGACTTTTGCTTTCTTAGTCAGTGTTATTGCTCTGGATGAGTATTCTTCTATTTCCGAATCGCTTAAAACTATTGTTTTATTGCGTGGGGCCGGGGTCTTATTCATTGGTTCTCGCCAAACTTGTTATTGATGAGTTCGGTTAAATTGGTTATTGCTTGCTTGGCATCTGTGCCACTTGCTGTTATTTTTATTGAGGTGCCTTTTGATGCTGCTAACATCATTAAGCCCATGATGGAATTGCCATCTACAGTTTGTCCTAGTCTTTCCACTTCTACTTCCGCATTTAATCCATCGATTGCTTTTACAAAGTTTGCCGCAGCTCTGGCATGTAAACCTCTTTCGTTTATTATATTTAATTCTACTGATATTGTATCACTCATCTTATTTTCCAAGTAATTCTGATGCTATTGTTATATATTTAATCCCTGCTTCTTTTGCTCCATGTATGGCCGATTTTAAATCCTTTTCTTTTCTTAGGGTGTTTAATTTTACCAACATGGGAAGATTTATCCCCGCGATAACTTCAACTTTTGCTCTGTCCATAATCGATATCGCTAAATTTGAGGGAGTGCCTCCAAACATGTCTGTTAGCACGATAACGCCTTCGCCACTATCTACGGCTTGAACTTTATTTAAGATATCGTTGCGGCGTTCATTCATATCATCATTTGGACCAATACATGCTGTTTCTAGTTGTTCTTGAGGACCAACGATATGTTGCATGGCGGATTTGAATTCATCTGCCAGACGGCCATGTGTTACCAATACTATTCCTATCATCTATTTTGCTCCACTTTTCCAAATTCTTACAGCACCGAAAGCATTTATAATTTCTTGTTTGCTCTTTATGCGCTCTAGTTCATCTGCTCGTGTTTGACGACCTCTGAATGAAAATTCTTCAACTGTTTCAACAGGAACTCCATAGGTGCGTTCTACGACATCTCCATTGATTTCAACAATCATTACAAATTCTGATTCAGCTAATACTAATCCTGTTTCTTCATTGATGCCTTCTAATTTTACGGCAATCTTACCATCTCTTTTTAATAAAGCAGTGTTTTTTCCATCATATTCTAAAATGGGATTGGCTGGTTCATCTTTGCGCGCATCAATAAAAATGGCTAATTCGCCGAACTTGTTTTCGATTATTTCAAAAAAGTCTTGCTTTTCTATAAGTGTATAATATTGGTTTTCCATTTCACGGCTCTTACTTAAGTTTAAATCATCAACGTTTCAAAGACTATCATATTTTTTTATAAGTGTCAATTATGTTTATTTAGTCATTGCCTTTTTCTTTGCGTTTTTCATACTCTTCAGCAACACGTTTTTCTAATTTGCGTTTTAAAGGGGATGAAATGCTAGGAAGTTGCCGTCCTGTTTTTTCTAATATTAATTTTGCCATCTCATTTTCTTCTTTTTCTTCTATGATATCGGCGGTTTCTTTGATGTTTTTTGTTTTTATGGGGGCGAGATCTTCCAAAGATACTTCTGTTTGGATTGTTTTAATATCTTTTATGGTCTTTTGTAGTTCTTTTTCTGGAAGGTCGCCTTGTATGCCTAGTGGTTTGCTTATTTTACTTCTTAAGGTTTGACGACGGGTTTCTGCAATGTCATACTCTGCCGAATTTAAAATGCGTCGGTCTTCTTTAGTTAAACTTGATGGTAAATTTAAATCTTTGGCAGCTAGGTTGGCGCTCATTATGGTATTTAATTTTCCGGCCATTTGTTGTTCTTTTATGATACGTAAAGTTTCTTTTTCTTTGAGGAATGAATTGGATGATTGGTTTAAGTCTTCTTCGCTATCAAGTAAATTAATATCAAAAAATACTGTTTCATTTTCATCATCTTCTTCATCGTCATATACTTCTTTAATCTTTTTGCGTAGACGATTGCGTGCCTCCAATGATGGTGAAGTTGGGGCTGCTGCTTTTTTTGAAGTTACTGAATTTGTGGTTGTGGCTTCTTCTGTTAGAAGTTCTCTTCCTTCTAAACGCTTGCTTATTCTTGATGCATCTGAAGCACTTTTTTCTTTCCAGTTAATCTTCTTTTTTTTATTTGGTGTTAACTCTTCTGTCATTGTGATCCTTTAGGGGTTTACTCTTTATGGTATGCAATCATTAGGTTGCTATCTGCTAAGATAATAGGGGTTACTTTTAATTTTTGTTTGTTTTTCATTTTTAATGTGAAAGATGTGCAAGATGTGATATGTTTTAGCATATCTTCTCTAAATGTATCCCAATCTTCTACTTCTGGTAATTTCTTTTTTTGTTTATTTAAAATGTCTCGCATATAGGGTTGGGCTTGAATTTCTGTTTCTGCTATTCCCCAAAGACTTAAAAAGGAACTGTTATAAGTCTTTAGTTTTAAATTGGGGGTGAAGATTATAACGGAATCGTCGATATTATCTAATATGTCTCGCTGAACAGCTAGTAAATCACTAAGATGGCGGGCCGCTGCTAATTTATCTGTAATGTCTTCGTAGGCTATAATTGTGCCGTCTGGATGGGGTGCTCTGATACGTCTAAATGTTCGTCCATCTGGTATATAGAGTAAATCTTCTTTTTGTTCTGTTAGAGCATCAAACGCTTTATTCTCTTCTTCTTTATAAACTTTAAAATCTGAAACTTCCGGTAATGTCTTTTGTTCTCGTATTTTTTCTAAGAATGTGTTATAGTGTGGTGTGTTGTCTATGAAGTTGGTGGGCAAATCCCAAAGTTTTAAAAATGCGGCATTCCCAAATGTAAATTCATGTTTTGTGTTAATAATGCAAAAAGCTGTATCTAACGAACTTAGTATATCTAAGTGGGTATCTAAGTGAACTTGATAATTTCTTTTTATTTCATCAATTCCACTGATGTCTATTAATGAACCGATTATATGTGATGTTTTTAATGAAGAATCATAATAAGGGGTTTCGGTAATTTCGTATTTCTTTAATTCTCCATTGTTTAAAATATTTATTTGTTTCTTTTGTTGTGTGTTGGACTCTTTTGCTGTTTGTGCTAGGGTTTGCAGATTTGTTGTATTGCCTAAGTCATGCAAAGTTGCGTTCTTCTCATTGATGTCCTTAAAATCTTTGAGCCCTAATAAAGATAAGTATTGACGATTCAGTAAGCATATCTTTAGGTTCTGATCTCGTAACCATACAGGATAAGGGAGATTGTCTACTAGTATTCTAAAATTCTCTACTTCTTTATGGCTGTTTATGGCTTCTTCGGTTGCTCTATCTATGTAGTTTGTTTCTTTTGTGATGTCTCTGAACCATAGGCAATTACTTCTTATTTGGGAATCGGAAGAATCTATCCTGGTTCCTGTTATAACAAAAGTCTTTTTGCTTATGCTTTGAACGATTATTTCGAAACTAATTCCTTTTTCTTTTAAACGTTGAAATAAACTGTTTAAGTTCTCAGAATCTATTTTGTTGAAAAAAGTTAGTATTTCATCAAGCGTGCTTTGTTCTCCATGGGGGAGATTTAATAGGGTTGCTAATCGGCGTGAGCAAAATTGATATTCTTTGTTCTTATAGGTTGTATATGTGATATAGCCGTCTTTTGATGCATATAGCATTTCCTCATAGTGTCTTGTTGCGAGATCTTGCTGGGATAATTCTTTGCGTAATTTGCGGTTGTTGCGTATTAATATGACGGCAATAAGCGGAAATACTAAGCTTATGCTTATCCAGATATATAGTAGAGATGTTATTGTTTCAATCGTCATGCTTGTCTCTTGTTATAGATGCTTTTCTTATATTTTGTAAACTCTTCAAAAAATATAGCGAATTTAAAATAATGGTTGTTTGTTTTTTTCTTTTAATTTATATTTAGTTTTAAATTATTTGTTGTTGGATAGCAAATTAAAAATTGAAAGAGTAAACAATATGTATACAGTGGTTTTTGATACTACAGGTCATGGACTGGCTTTAGCTCTTTATAATGATACTAATTGTGTAAAAAAAATAGAAAAATATGAAGAGTTTGGACAAGCTGAGCAATTGGCTATGGGGTTGAAGCAAATTATTAATGAAACTAATTTGCAAATGGATAATGTTGAATTGTTGGGGGTTTGTGTGGGTCCGGGATCTTTTACAGGTGTGCGTTCAGGATTGGCGTTTGCAAGGGCTCTAGGAGTGGCTTGCCCATCGCTTAAATTGGCTGGCGTTTCTGCTTTTGATGTTTATGCTAATATGCTTAGGGATAAAGATAGAGCTTTTTATAACGCGGTTGTGATTGAAACTAAAAGAGAAGATTTTTACTTCCAATTGTTTGATGAAAATTTGGTCAAACTTACTCAGCCTTTGGCTTTGTCGCGTGAGGATATTGCTCAGAAATTAAAAGGTCATCAAGTTAGTTTTGTTGGAGATGGAGTTGAACGTCTTCTATCTGTTCCTCTCGGATTGCAGATTAAACAAGTAGAAATTACTGATATGATGGATATTGATGCTCTTTTTTGTTGTGCTTATCAAAAATATTTGCAGAAAATGCTTGATTTTCCAAAACCTCTGTATATAAGAGGGGCTGACACTTGTGTAAAATAAATAAAAAAATATGGATATGTTGTAAATTTAGTGTTAGAGACTAAATTCAATGATTGGAAATTGTTTATAATTTGTGAAAGAGGTTTACCGTGACTAGATCTGAATTAATTGAAAGTATTGCTAAGAAAAATCCTAATTTGTTGGTTTCTGAAATCGAGAAAATTGTTAATGTTATTTTTTCGAATATGACGAATGCTTTGGCTAAAGGTGATCGTGTTGAATTCAGAGGGTTTGGTGTCTTCTCTATTCATAAACGTTCTCCTAGAATCGCTCAAAATCCTAGAACCGGCGAAAAAGTTAAAATAGGTAATAGAAATATTGTTCATTTTCGTGTAGGTAAAGAATTACATGAAAAAATGAATGAAAATTAATTCTTGCCTGGAGAGGAGTTGTTATGTGGCTGATTAAAATTTTACTTATGGCACTTTTCTTGATATTCTTGGTCCAGAATAATAGTGATTTGGTCAGCGTTTGGCCTATTCCTGAGTCGTCTTTGATGGTTGGAGTTAGTGTTGTTTATCTTGCTCTGTTTTGTTTGGGCTATCTTTGTGGGCGCTTATCCGCATGGTCTGCTTATGCTCCTTTAAGAGCTATGCTCAAAAAACAGAAAAAAGAAAATAAAATCTTGTCAAAAGAACATCAAAAACTTAATCAAGAACATGAAAAATTAAATCAACAAATTTCTTCTTTGCAGGAAGAGGCTGAGAAAAATGATAAGGCTAACGGCTTTTCTCTTAATAGGAAAATTAAAGGTTGGTTTTCTAAACCCTCTGAAAATGATAAATAAAAGTTACTGAAGCAGAGTGAGGTAAATTATGAATTGGTTAACAGATATCGTAAGACCGAAAATAAAAAAAATTACACCAAAGGAAATTTCTGATGATTTGTGGGTTAAATGTCCTGAATGCGGTCAGATGTTGTTTTCTAAAGAACTTAAACAGTCTATGTATGTTTGCACTAAATGCGGTCATCATTTGAGACTTTATGTTGATAAAAGATTAAGACAACTCTTTGATGATGGAATTTATTCAGAACTGCCTCTTCCTGCTGTTAAAGAAGATCCTTTGAAGTTTAAAGATACTCAACGGTATACAGATAGATTGAAAGTCTATCGTAAAAAAACAAATAATAATGATGCAATAAAAGTTGGAACAGGTAAAGTGGCGGGAATTGATACCGTTGTTGCTGCTATGGATTTCTCTTTTATGGGGGGATCCATGGGAACGGCTGTTGGGGAAGGTATTGTTGCAGCAGCTGAGTATGCTTATACTCATGATTGTCCTCTTATTATCGCAAGTGCTTCTGGCGGTGCTCGTATGCAAGAAGGTATGCTCTCTTTGATGCAAATGGCTAGAACAACCGCGGCAATCAATCGTGTTAAGGAGAAAGGTTTGCCTTACATTTCTATCTTTACAGATCCTACAACCGGCGGTGTTTCTGCTTCTTTTGCAATGATTGGTGATGTTCATATTGCTGAAAAAGGTGCTATGATTGGTTTTGCCGGTAAACGTGTTATTGAGCAAACTATTCGTGAAAAATTACCGGAAGGCTTCCAAACCGCAGAATATCTTAAAGAGCATGGTATGGTTGATATTGTGGTTGAGCGTAAAAACTTAAAAGAAACTGTTGATAGAGTGTTATCTCTTTTGATGGCAAATCATAATAAAACAGTAGCTTAATTTTACATCTAATGTAATGAAATTTGAAGACGAGGCTAGTATGCTTCGTCTTTTTTAGTATTTATATGAATATATGTAAGTATTTATGTTGGTGGAATAAATTACCGAGCAGGGTTTTTGATGCTATTTTTTTCAAAAAAATAATGAACAAATAAAACAAAATTTCGTTATATTTAAATGTTGAAAAAATGTTTAAATTAGGGTATGTTACATACATACTTGTAGATATATTTAGTTAATTTGCGAGGTTTATATGCTTAAAAAATTTAATTTACTTCTTGTTGCTGCTTCTTTGTTTATGATGTATGCAAAAGTTAGTTGTGCGTCTACGGTTTTTATTGATGAAAATGGTAATGTTGTTGAACAAATTATTTCTATTCCCGAAACTTTTGAAACTAAGCAGGTAACAACTACGGTTCAAACTCAACCGGTTACAGTGCAGAGAGTTTATACAAATTCTTGCTCAAATGATTGCTATTCAAGCTGTAGAGATTGTTATGCTCCTGCTTATGTTTATCATCATCTACGATTATATCGTCCTTTTAAGCCTTATCATCCTCGCTATCACCGTCATCATGGATGGCGTCACTTCTAAAGAATGGTGTATTCGTGACTAATAATAAAAAACAAATTTTAATGGTAGCTATTCTTATATGTGGGGTGTGTGTAATACAACCTCGGTTGGTTTGGGCAAATAGTTATTTGGAAATGATTACAACGCCACCTGTTCAAAATACTAATATCGTGTCTTCTTATGTTGATGAAAGTTCATATATGGCTCCAGAGCCGACTTATGTGCAAGTTGTTCCTCAAGTTATACAAGAACCTGTTATCATTCCTAAAAATACGGCTTCCCCAGTTGTTACCCCAATGTATCCTAAATATGTGGCTTGGAAACAAGCTCAGAATAATAAGTATTGTTGTGAAACCAATCCTATGCAGAACTTGATTTATTTTATGGGCGGAGCTTTGGTGGGACGAATCGCTTATGATATTTGGGGACCGTATCATAAACATCATTTGTTAGATTATTGGTGATTTTGCAGTTATTATTCTCTTTATTTGGTGTAAGTTGCCGTCTGGACTTGACTTACTCACTTTTAAGACCTAAATCTATTTTAGGTGAATTTTATTTGGTTAAGAGGGTATTATGAGTGCCGAAAATGAAAATCTGAAAAACGAAACATATGAAGATGATTTATCTCAGGAAAATGTAAAAAATGAAACATATGAAGATGATTTATCTCAGGAAAATGTAAAAAATGAAACTTCAGAAGAGAAAACTTCTGCAGAAGATAATCTTAAAGATAAAGCTCAAAATGCTGAAAATGATGCGGCTCAAGATGCTGGGCATGATAAATTAGAAAAGGATTTTGCAAAACTTAAAGATGATTATATCCGTTTGTATGCCGAAATGGATAATATGAAGAAAAGAGCTCATCAGGAAAATGAGAAAACGATTAAATTTGCCGTATCCTCTTTTGCTAAAGAACTCTTAGGTGTTGCTGATAATCTTGAAAGAGCTATTGCCGCTATGGCTGATAATGCTGAATCTTGTGCCGAACTTTTAAAAGGTGTTGAATTAACTCAGAATGAGTTAACTAAAGTTTTTGAAAAGTTTGGAGTTAGACGCTTTAATCATATTGGTGAAAAATTTGATCCTAATTTTGAACGCGTAGTCCAGGAAATTGAAGATAAAAAAGCTAAAAGTGGTGTTATTTTGGCGGAATTGCAAGCTGGTTATACAATTCATGACCGTATCTTGCGTGAGGCTATGGTTATTGTTGCTAAATAGTTGTCTTTAGATTTTATTCTCATTTTAAAGCGGTGTCTGTAAAGATGCCGCTTTTGTATATATTTAAAAATATTGACAAAAAAGATGAGCGTGCTATATTTTTTTCTAACTAAAAATTATTATTAACTAAAATTTATGTCTTATGGAAAATTATAATGTCGATGTTTCCGTTTTAGCGGAACAGTTTTTGGGTTATTTGGATACATGTGGAAGTAGCCTTGGTTATCCTTTTATGATATTTGCTAATGGTGAATGCGGAAAAGGGTTGGTTTCTTCTGATGGGAAGCACAATGCTGTTGCAAAAGTCTTAAAACCTTCTAAAGATAAAGGTTCGTTATCTTCTTTTGCTTCGGCGGTGAAAGATATTACTGATGGATTGCCATCTGGTGATAAGTTTCTGAAATATTTGAATGAACAAGGAAAAGCTCTCGGATTTCCATTTGTCCTTCTGGCAGATGGTAGAGTGATTAAAAATCCTCTTTCTGAAGCGGATAAGACAATGTCGGTTGTTAAAGTTCTGCGTTCATTCAAGGATGATGCTAAAATTGTTGGTATTAAAGCTTCTTTGCCAGAGAAACATGAAGATGATGCCGTTGATTCAGGTAATGATTTTTCAGAACTTAAAGCTATTATCAATGATGATGCTAAAATTGGCAGTGTTAAAACTTCTTTGCCAGAAAAACATGAAGATGATGCCGTTGATTCAGGTAATGATTTTTCAGAACTTAAAGCTATTATCAATGATGATGATTGGGTGCGTTTTGAAAAATTGCAGATTTTTAATCATCAGATGGTAGAGTATGTCTTGAAGTATGCCTCTAAAAAACTCTTAAATAGTTTCTTGAGTCGTTGTGAACCTAGTGCTTTGAGTATTAGAGAGCGAAATTTGTTGCTTCTTAAAAAGGATAATGAACTTATCCAATGTTGTCTATTTACTCACTCACGAAAGAAAATTGTGATTTGTCAAAATTAATGTATTATGGAAAAAAATGCAAAAAAAAAACAGAGTTAGAAGAGGTTTATAATTGTCTTAAAGGACAGAAATCTCTTTCGGATGATCAAAGATTTCTTTTTCACAAAAAAAAAGCAGAATTTCATATTCTGCTTTTTTTGTTTTAAATCAAAACTATGTTATGAAATGTTTACTGATAAATTCTCTTTATTCCTTATTTATTGCGAAGAAACGCTTAAATATTTTAATTTAAATACTTTTTTTTAAGATTTTAAAACGTAGAGTTTATAAAAATAAAGTTTGAAAAATAAGATTTAAAGGTTTAGCGTAAGGCTTATGAAAAAATTAGATATCTATATTGCCAAGCAAATTATAACCGGTTTTTTGCTTGTTGCCCTTTCACTGATGTCCATGCTTTGGCTGACACAGTCACTTCGCTTTGTTGAAATGGTTACTGATAAAGGGTTGCCAGTCTATCTCTTTGTTGAGATGACATCCCTTCTTATGCCGCGTGTATTCACTATCCTTTCTCCTATTGCCCTTTTTGTGGCTGTTATGTTTGTTTATAATCGCTTGCTGATGGATAGCGAACTTGTGGTAATGAAAGCTGTGGGTATTAGTTCGGTTGTTATTGCTAGAGCGGCAATCGGAATTGGACTTATTTTGGCGCTCTTTAATGTCTTTGTGCTTAATGTCGGTATTCCTGCAGCGGAAAGTAAATTTCGTGATTTGGAATATGAAGTTAAAAATAGTTTTTCGAAAATGATGCTTAGAGAAGGGGCGTTTACTTCTTTCAAAAATAATATGACCATTTTTATTGATAAGTTTTTAGATGACGGAACTGTGCAAGGAATCTTAGTTAGCGACGGTAAGAACCCTCAGGAAAAAGTTGTTACAGTTGCGGAAAGCGGTATGCTTGAATATACAGATGTGGGGCCTAAAATCTTACTTAGAAATGGTACCCGTCAGGTGATGAATAAAAAAAGCGGACAGTTCTCTTCGATGACTTTTGATGATTATGTTGTTGACTTTGGTGATGTTTCTGTTTCCCGTAAAAAAGATAAAAGTGTGCGCGAAAGAAGTATTGCTGAATTGTTTGAAGAGGCTAATAAAAAAGGTGTTTCTGATAAAGATGCCAGAGCTTTTAGAGCGGAAGCTCATCGCCGTATTTTAGCGCCTTGGTTTAATCTGATTTTTGCCCTGTTGGCTTGTGTCGGATTGCTTATTTCAAACTTTAATAGACGTGGTCAAGGACGTGTTATGCTTGTTTCTATTTTGGCGATGATTGTCGTTCAAGCTTTGGATATGTGCTTTGCTAATATGGCTCGTAGATATGAGTGGATTGTCGTTCTAATGTATCTTAATTGCTTCTTGCCTCTGTTTGTTGCAGGTGGCTTGTTATGGAAAACACCATCATGGCGTAAAAAACGCTCAAAGGAGATTGCTTATGAAATTTAAATCTTGCTTATCTGCTATTGCTTTGATGGTTGTTGCTTTGCCTTTGCATGCTGCTAATGAGCCTCAGGCGGGGGCTATCGTGCGTAAAGAGACAAATGTTACTCCGCAGGCGGATTTTAAACCCGGAAATTTAACGGATATTATGCCTTCTCTAGATGCTCCCAAAGAACCTAAAGAACAGGAAATATTTTTCTCTGCTGATGAAATGGAAACAGATGAAGCGAATGCTATTATTATTGCTAGGGGTAATGTTGTCGTTACTCGCGGTTCTATGGAGCTTGTTTGTGATGAGCTTTGGTATGATCAAAAACGAGATGTTATTGTTGCTGAAGGTAATGCTATTTTAACAGAAGCTGATGGTAGTGTGCTTTATACTGATAAAATTACTTTGTCTGAAAGAATGAAACGAGCCGATGTTAATAAAGTTAAAGTTATTATGAGAGATGAATCTCGTATTTGGGCTGATACGTTTGTTAAAAAAGTTAGCGATAATAAGCAAATGAGAAATGCTTCTTATACGGCTTGCGATATTTGTCAGGGAAAATCTCCTTTGTGGAGAATCGATGCGCGTAAAGTTAATTATGATGCTGAAGGGCAAAATATTAACTATAATGATGCTGTTCTTCGTGTTAAAAATATACCGGTCTTTTATACTCCGTTTTTAAGTCATCCTTCTCCGGAAGTTAAAAGACGCTCTGGCTTACTTATGACTTCTATGGGAAGCACTTCTTATACCGGTCAATATATTCAACCAACTTATTTCTGGAATGTTTCAGATCAGACTGATCTTATTCTTTCTCCTTATTTTACAACAGATAGAGGGATTGTTTGGGGGGGACAGTATCGTCAATATTTCTATAATGGAGAAATTACTGCTCGAGGGACATATTTGGAAGATGATGGTAAAGATTATGAAAATGTAGATTATAAAAACTTTAGTAGACCTGAAAAAAGAGGTAATTTGTTCTTAAGTGCTCGATATGAATTAAATGATTATTGGTTGGCTAATTTGGATTGGAATTATGTTTCGGATGTCTTTTATCTCAAAGATATGGATTTGGACGGACGTGATGATCCTTGGCTTACTTCAAAACTTTCTTTTGAACGTTTTGAAGGACGTGATTATGCTACAATCGAAGGTTATTATTATAAACTTACAAGTTATAGCTTAAGGGCTTCTAATAATGCAGAATATCAAAGTCGTATGAAAAATTTGCCTACCGTTGCTCCTTATATGGAATATGAACATATTAGTGATGCTAATGAGTATGGGGCTTATTTTAAAACGAATATCAGCTCGGCTTCTGTTTATCGTGAGACAGATGAGGAATCTCAAAGGGTTACAATGATTAATTCTTGGGAGTTGCCTTATACCAGTAACTATGGTGAACAATATAAATTTGTTGCTTCGGTTAAGTCGGATTTGTATTATGTTGATGATTATATGTATAACGCTAATGATGATTATGATGGAACATTGGCTCGCGTTTTTCCGCAATTGGGTGTTGAGTGGAGATTGCCTTTTGTGCGTGCTACTGAAACTTCCAGACAAATATTAGAACCGGTTGTTGTTGCGGTTTTGGCTCCAGAAAATGATAATGATATTGAAAAAATTCCAAATGCAGATAGTGCTGATGTTGAATTTGATGATACTAATATTTTAAGTTTGGATAGATATGCCGGTTATGATAGAAATGATGATGGTAGTCGCATTAGTTATGGTTTGAATTGGAGTTCTTATGGAAATATTTTAGGTAGAACTTCTGCATTTATTGCTCAAAGTTATCAGTTCTCTAGTAATAGTTCTTTTATGGATGTTATTAATGGTGATGCTGATAATAGTCGTTTTTCGGATTATGTCGGACGTGTTTATGCGTCTCCTAATAAATATCTTGATTTAAACTATCGTTATCGCTTGGATAGAGATGATTTTGATCTTAAATATAGTGAACTTGGTGCTAAGGTTGGTTCTGATATATTTAATGTTTATACTTCTTACATCTATTTACAACCTAATCAAAATTCTTATTATAAAGCTAGCGAACGTAAAGAACTCTATTTGTCTTTTAATTCTAAGTTGACTAAAGATTGGTCCGTTTCTATCTATGATCGTATTGATTTGACAGATAATGGTGGCTCTCTTGAACATGGTGGACAACTTATTTATGAAGATGAATGCCTAAGATTGGCTTTTGTCGCCAAAAAATATAATTATGATGATCCTACTTTGGATGATGATTATGAGTGGAGTGTTAATTTCTTCCTTAAGACATTGGGTGGAATGGGGTCTAAGTAAAAGGAGTATTTTATGATGTTGCTGAAAAAAGGACTTGCTACAATCTTGTGTGGAACTTTATTGTCAACGGTTGCTCTGGCTGCAGATATGGATTTGTCTGATTTGGATAAAGCAGTGCGTAGTTCTTCTTCTAACTCAATTATGTTTAAAAGAGGTCCTGAGGCTCAGGCTGAAATGGAAAGACGTGCTCAGCAAGAAGCTGAAGAAATGGCTCGGAAAAAAGCTGAACAAGAAGCTAAATTAAAAAAAGAGCAAGCTGTCTTTCGCCCTTATAATTTGTTTGGCTCGGGGTGGAAAATTGTTGCGACTATTAATGGCGAAATGCTGTCTAATAAAGATTTGCAGGAACGTGCTAATTTGTTTTCTTTGACAACAGGCTTAAATGTTAATGCTAAAAACAAAAAAATGGTTGCTGATAAAGTGCTCCAAAATACTATTGATGAGAAAATTAAATTACAGGAAGCTCAAAAATTAGGTCTTAGCGTTTCTGATAAAGAAGTTCGTGAAGCATATCGTAATTTTGAGAAGGCTAATGGAGTTCCAGCTGGTAAATTTGCTAAAGTTCTTAAAGAATATAAAGTTAGTAAAGAGGTCTTTATGGCTCAAATTAGAGCTAATTTGTTGTGGAATAAATTAGTTGCTAATAAAGTTGGTAATAGAGCTTCTGATGTTTCTGAACGTGAGGTGCAAGACGAATTTGCTCGTATTAAAAAAGATATGAGTACGCCAAAATATATGGTATCTGAAATCGTTATTAAACGTAAAGATGGGGAACATATTGATGAATTAGTGGAAATTTTACAGAAAGATCCTCGTTTTGAATTATATGCAGCTCAATTCTCTCAGAGTGCAAGCGCTCCTTCTGGAGGAAAACTTGGTTGGGTTGCTGTCGGACAACTTCCAGCGCCCCTCGATAAAGCAGTGCGTCAGTTAAAAGAAGGACAGGTTTCAAAAGCTATTCCGTATAGATCTGACTTCTATATCTTTAAAATGGATAAAATTTATAATCCAGCTAAGGATAAGCAAAAAATGCCGACAGAAGATGAAGTTCGCGATTTTATTAAAAAACGTAAAACCGATGAAATTGCTAATAAGTATATTCGTGATTTGCGCAATAATGCTGTTGTTGAAAAGAAATTTTAGTTTTTTGATTTGAGGGATAGCTTATAATGCTTGATGTGCCTACAACAAAATTTTTTGTAGAAAAATATGAATTGATGGCTAAGAAGTCTTTAGGTCAGAATTTTTTGTTGGATGCCAATATTACCGATAAAATTATGCGCCTTTCCTTAAATGCTCAAAAATTAACAGATTTAAAAACAGAATGTGTTATGGAAATAGGACCGGGGCCTGGGGGGTTAACCCAGGCAGTTTTACGGCAAAATCCTTTAAAAATGACTGTGATAGAAATGGATACGAGATGTTTGGATATTTTGCATGAAATTCAAACTTTTTATCCTCAGCTTGAAATTATTGAAGGTGACGCGCTTAAATTTGATTTTTCCTTAAAAGCAGCTCAGGAGGGGAAATTTCATATTGTTAGTAATTTACCTTATAATATTTCTGTGGTGCTTTTAACCGGTTGGCTTAAAAATATTCAGAACTATAAAAGCTTAACTCTGATGTTTCAAAAAGAAGTGGCTGATAGAATCATTGCAAATATCGGGACTAAAGATTATGGGCGTGTTTCTGTTATATCTCAATTACAGTGTGAAATTGTGAGATTGTTTGATTTGCCTCCAACTTGCTTTGTTCCGGCTCCCAAAATTTGGTCATCTGTTCTTTTGTTTAAACCTAAAGAAAATGCTCTTGATGCGGAGGTCTTGAGAAAAGTTGAAAAATTAACAGAATTAGCGTTTGGTCAACGTCGCAAAATGTTGCGTCAAAGCTTAAAGACTATTCCCGATTTGCAACAAAAAGCCGATAAACTTGGTATTGATCTTACATTACGCGCTGAAAATTTAACACCGCAACAATATTTGGATTTAGCTTTGGCTTAATTTATAATTTTTTTAACTATTTTGTTAGATAGCTTTCTTTATTGTTCAGATACAATAAAAGCACCTTTTGATAGGTGCTTTTATTTTTTGTTTTTTATCGCTTATACATTTAATGCTTTACGATAGGTTTCAAGCAAAAATTCTTGTTCATCTCTGTCTGCTTGATTCATTTTTCTTAACTTGATGATTGCTTTCATAATTTTTACATCAAAGCCTACGCCTTTAGCTTCAGCGTATATATCTCTGATGTCTGATGCAATTCCTTTTTTCTCTTCTTCCAAACGTTCGATACGTTCTATCAAGGAATTCAATCTTGTGCTATCAATGCCTCCAACTTCATTTTCTGCCATGTCTTTTCTCCCTTTGTGGTTATTAAAGAATCTTATTTAATGTTTTCGGTTGTGAACTCTAACAAAGATATTTTTTTTTGACAAGTAATAAATTATCGACTTCGGAGGTATATTTAAATTGTTGTGGAGAAGTTGAAGAATAATGAGATATTAAACTTTTTTAGTATATATCTATCGTATATGTGATGAGTCTTAATTTTTTTAGGGGATGAATATGCCAAAAGATACTCGAACAAAAATATTAGCTACATTGGGTCCTTCTTCTAATACAGAGGAAAAAATTTCGGCCCTTATGGATGCTGGTGTAGATGGGTTTAGATTGAATTTTAGTCATGGAACACATGAAGAACATAAAAATATTTATCAACGGGTTAGAAAATTAGCTCAGGAAAAAGGTTTGCAAATAACAGTTGTTGCGGATATGCAAGGTCCTAAGTTGAGAATCGGTATGTTTAAAGATGGTAAGGTTCTTCTTCATAAAGGACAGAAATTTACTCTGGATATGAAAAATGAATTAGGTGATGAGAATCGTGTTACTCTTCCTCATAAAGAAATTTTTGAAGCTTTAAAGGTGGGGGATAAATTACTCGTTAATGATGGTAATATCGTCTTAAATGTTCTGAAATGCAATAAAGAATCTGCTTTGACAGAAGTTGAAGTCGGTGGCTTTATCTCTGGGCATAAAGGGGTTAATTTGCCTAATTCTTCTCTTAATATCTCTCCGTTGACACCAAAAGATTTGAATGATTTGGAATTTGCTTTGGGACTAGGTGTTGATTGTATTTGTTTGTCTTTTGTGCAAAGAGTTTCAGATATTAAAGAGGCTCGTAAAATTATCGGTAAAAGAGCTTGGATTATTTCTAAACTCGAAAAACCTCAGGTATTAGATGATTTAGATAATATTATTAAAGCTTCTGATATGGTTATGGTGGCTCGTGGTGATTTGGGTGTCGAATGTCCTATTGTGACTGTTCCTGTTTTACAAAAACGAATCGTTTCTAAATGTCGTGTGTTTGGTAAACCCGTTATTGTTGCTACGCAAATGCTCGAATCGATGATGAATGCTCCTATGCCTACACGTGCAGAGGTTTCTGATATCGCTAATGCTGTTTATGATGGATGTGATGTTGTTATGCTCTCTGGTGAAACAGCTGCCGGTAATTATCCTGTTGAAACTGTTAAAACTATGCATGGTGTTATTCAACAAGTTGAGAATGATCCTAAATACTTGGAAAATGTTCATCATTTCTGTCAGGGAAATAATTGTAATAATGAAGGACATGCAATTACTCATGCCGCTGGTGAAGTCGTTAAAACTTTAGATAAAGTGGCTTGTATTGCAACTTTCTCTGTTAGTGGGGCTACAACGCTCGGTATGGCTCAGGAACGTCCTAATTTGCCGATTATTTCTATTAATCCTCAAGAAGAAATTGCTCGAAGACTTAATCTGGTTTGGGGTGTTAAAACTTTTGTTGATACTAAAGTTTTTGAAAGCTTTGATAATATCGAAACAGTTTCTCGGGCTTTTGCTAATTTATCAGGATTGGCTAAGAAAGGTGAATATATCGTTGTTACCGCTGGTTATCCGTTTGGTAGAGTTGGTAGCACTAATGTTTTACATATTGTTAAAGCCTAATTGCAATTTTGTGACTTTGAAATCCCAACTGTTTAGTTGGGATTTTTTTGTTTTGCATACGTAATAATCTGAAATAATTCGTGTCTTAATAATTGTTTTAAACGCCTTGTTAATTTTTTATACGCTATTATCTTTTCAATAGTGTTAAATTGTTATGGAGAAATGTATACTATGGCAAAAGAAACTCAAGTTCAGACTAATGAAGAAGTTGAAAAAAAACATGTTGATGAAATTGTTGCTAAGGTTGTAGAAGCTCAGAAAAAATATGCTGAATATTCTCAGGAACAGGTAGATTATATTTTTAGAAGAGTTGCTTTGAAACTTAGCTCACTCAGAATTCCTTTGGCTAAAATGGCTGTTGAAGAAACAGGAATGGGTGTGGTTGAAGATAAAGTTATTAAAAATCACTTTGCTTCTGAATATATTTACAATAAATTTAAAAATACTAAAACTTGCGGAATCTTAGAAGAAGATAAGGCTAATGGTTTAATTAAAATTGCTGAGCCTTTGGGGGTTATTGCTGGGGTTATTCCAACTACTAACCCTACTTCTACTGCTATCTTTAAATCTTTGATTGCTTTGAAAACTCGTAATGGTATTATCTTTTCTCCTCACCCAAGAGCAAAAAAATGTACGGTGGAAACTGCTCGTATTATTCTTGAGGAGGCTGTTAAAGCTGGGGCACCAGAAAATATTATCGCTTGGATTGAGAATCCATCTATCTTCCAAACTCAGTATTTAATGCAACATCCGCAAGTTGATATTATCTTGGCAACAGGTGGTCCGGGAATGGTTAAATCTGCTTATAGTTCAGGTAAACCTGCTCTAGGTGTTGGTGCTGGTAATGTGCCTGCTTTGATTGATGAAACAGCTGATATTCAAATGGCGGTTTCTTCTATCTTGCTTTCTAAAACTTTTGATAATGGTATGATCTGTGCTTCTGAACAATCTGTTACTGCTGTTAAAGATGTTTATGATGCTGTTAAAGATGAGTTCATTAAACGCGGTGCTTATATCTTGTCTCCGAAAGAAAAAGAAAAATTGGCTAAAGTTATTATGATTGATGGGCATCTTAACTCAGCTATTGTTGGACAACCTGCTTATAAAATTGCTGAAATGGCTAAAATCTCTGTGCCGGAAGAAACTAAAGTGCTTATCGCTGAATGTTCTAAAGTAGGTGTAGAAGAACCTTTCTCAGCTGAGAAACTTTCTCCTGTTTTGGCTATGTATAAAGCTGATGATTTCAAGTCTGGAGCAGATTTGGCTAAAGAACTTGTTTCTCATGGTGGTCGTGGTCATACGTCTGTTCTTTATACTAATCCGCAAAATGATGACAGAATTAAATATTTTGGTCATCTGATGATTACAGGGCGTGTTATGATTAACTGTCCGACTTCTCAAGGAGCTATTGGGGATATTTATAACTTTAGGTTGGAACCTTCTTTGACTTTAGGTTGTGGTTCTTGGGGCGGTAACTCGGTTAGTGAAAATGTGGGAGTAAAACATCTGATGAATATTAAAAATGTTGCTAAACGTGAAGAAAATATGTTGTGGTTTAGAGTGCCTCCGAAAATCTATTTCAAACCGGGTTCTCTGTCTTTCGCTTTGAAAGAACTTAAAGGTAAAAAACGTGCATTTATTGTTACAGATAAACCTTTGTTCGATTTGGGATTTACTAAGAGAGTTACAGATGTTCTTGATGAAATTGGTGTAGCTTATAAAATCTTTTCTGATGTTCATCCAGATCCGGATTTGACTACAGTTAATATGGCTATCGGAACATTACGTTCTTTCGAACCTGATGTTATTATTGCTCTTGGCGGTGGTTCTCCAATTGATGCCGGAAAAATTATGTGGATGATGTATGAACATCCTGAGTTGAAGTTTGAAGATTTAGCTATGCGCTTTATGGATATTCGTAAACGTATTTTTGAATTCCCTCAGTTGGGCGAAAAAGCTATGATGGTAGCTATTCCTACAACTTCCGGTACAGGTTCTGAAGTTACTCCGTTCTCAATCATTACTGATGATAGCGAAGGTGTTAAATATGCTGTTGCTGACTATGCATTAACTCCTTCTATGGCTATTGTTGATTCTGATTTGGTTCAAACTATGCCAAAGGGGCTTTGCGCAGCCTCTGGTATTGATGTTTTAACGCATGCTTTGGAATCTTTCGTTTCTTCTATGGCTACAGAATATACTCGCGGTTTGTCTTTGGAGGCTGGTAAATTAGTATTTGATTATTTACCTCAATCCTATGCAACCGGCGATTTACATGCTCGCGAAAAAATGCACGCAGCTTCTACTCTTGCAGGTATGGCTTTTGCTAATGCTTTCTTGGGTGTTTGCCACTCTATGGCTCATAAATTAGGTGCTGCATTTAATATTCCTCATGGTGTGGCTAATGCTCTCTTGTTCTGTCAGGTTATTCGCTATAATGCAACTGATAAACCGACTAAACAATGTGCTTTCCCTCAATATAAATTCCCACACGCAAAAGCTGCTTATGCCGAGTTTGCTACAGCTATGGGATTCAAAGGTAAAACTGAGGATGAAAAAGTTGATGCTTTGATTAATGGTATTCAAGAATTAAAGAAGAAAATCGGTATTCCGGGATCTATTCGCGAATGGTTCGCTATTAAAGGTGAATATACCGATGAAGATTTCAAAAAAGCTATGGAAACTTTGCCGACACTTGCATTTGATGACCAATGCACAGGTTCTAACCCTCGTTATCCTTTAATTAAGGAAATTCGTAAGCTTTATGAATTGGCTTATGAAGGGGTTACCGATTTTGAAATTTAATTAATTTCTTTAATCGCTTTTGAAAAAAAAGGGGAAGCTTGTGCTTCTCCTTTTTTTACTTGATATTAATTTATCTTGCGTTACTTTGTTAGTATAGTGGTTATCTTTAGGAGCAGTTGGTATTATGAAAGATAAAGGAATGAAATGGGTTATAATCGCGGATGTTATGGCGGTTGTTATTGTTGGTTTGTTGCTTTGGGCCTCTTATATTGAAAAAGAGGTGCAGCAACAACAGAATGTTGTTAAAACATATGATTTTGATTTGCAGTTAACTCCTCAAAATTGTAAAGGTGTTGATGGAACGGTTAATGTGGCGTTGATTACAGATGCAAATTATATGGATTTTACTCGCGTTGCGATTAATTCAGCTAAGCAAACGAAATGTCCTAATAGTCAATACAATTTTTATGTGATGACTTTGGATGTATATGATTCCGATATATCAGCACTTAAAGCAATGGAAACAGATAAGGTTAAAATAACTGTGTTGCCTCAGAAAGCTGTTGATCTGTTTTATATTCGTGATACTCATGTTTCTAAAGCTTCGTTGCTTAAATATTATATTGCTCAAGCTTTATCTGAACTTGATAAAGTTTTATATGTTGATTCTGATGTGTTAATTTTGCATGACTTGAATGCACTGTATCAGACGAATATTGATGGAAAATATTTGGCAGCAGTTAAAGATCCTTCTTGGTTTTTCGAAAATACTCATGTTTTGGAACTTAATCTTGAAAAACGTGGATTTTATTTTAATGCCGGTGTTATGCTCTTAAATTTACAGAAAATCAGAGAAGATAATCTTTTAGCAAAATTGGAGGATTATACTAATAATAATTTTAGAACTTATATGGATCAAGATGCTTTTAATGTGGTTGCTGGAAATGATGTCGCTCTGTTGCCTTTCAAAAATAATACGATGAACTTCTTTTTTGAGCATATTGATTTACCAACTATGGCTAAATATTATAATGAAAATTGGCAAAATTTAGAAGATGTTTTTGCTAATGCAACAATTCTGCACTTTGCATCTTCAGCGAAACCTTTGGGAACTGTGGTGAAAAAAACTGACTTCTTCTATATGCTGCAACGTTTGTGGTATAAGTATTATCAAGATTTACCACCATTGGAACAAATTCCATAATCTTTTATTGAGCCGGTTGTTTTGCCGGCTTTTATTTTTTTACAATTTTATTCCTTATTGCATAATAAAAGCACCCGTTGAGGGTGCTTTCTATATTTGGAGAAATTGAAGTATTCTTAGTTGTAATTACAACATAGATAGAGCTTTTTGTGTGTATTCAGATAATGTTGCAGCACTCTTTTCTAATGCTTCGCGTTCGCTTTCACATAATTCAGGAATTAACGCTGTTTCAACACCATTCTTGCTGACAATAGATGGTAATGAATAACAAATATTATCGTAACCACTTATTCCTTTATCATGATGTGAACTTACTGTTAATATTGCATGTTTGTCACTGATGATAGAATTGCAGATGTATTGAGTTGCAGATGCAATACCGAAATATGTTGAACCTTTACCTTTAATGATTGTGTAAGCGGCATTGCGAACTTCATTATCAATGGAGCCTTTAACGACACTATCTAGTTCTTTATTTGTTTGTTTTGCAAGGCGTTCAACGCAGGTAGTTCCTGCAACGGCACTAGACCATACTAAAACTTCACTATCACCATGTTCTCCAATTACATTGGCATGAACAGATTTTGGAGAAATACCAAGGTGACGTCCTAAAATGCTACGGAAACGTGCCGAATCGAGAACTGTTCCTGTACCGAAAACACGGTTTTTCGGGAAACCAGACATCTTTAAGGTTACTTCGGTCATTATATCAACAGGGTTGGCTGCAATAATTAAAATGGAATTTGGTGCATATTTTACAACTTCTGGAATGATGCTCTTAAATATGCTTACATTCTTTTCTAATAAGTCTAAACGGGTTTCACCTGGTTTTTGATTTGCTCCGGCTGTGATTATGATAATTCCGGCATCTTTTAAATCTTTGTAATCACCGGCAACAACTTTTGCTCCAAATGTAAAAGGTGTTGAGTGGGAAATATCCATAGCTTCTGCTATAGCTCTTTCTTTGTTGGCATCAATCAAAATTAATTTTTCAGCACTTCCTTCGCTTGCTAGTGAAAAGGCTATTGCACTTCCAACCATTCCGGTTCCGATAATTCCTATTTGCATGTCTTTTTCCTTCTTTCTAAATATAGATTATAGGCTTAATTGTAATTCATTGGTATATATAGTATGTCTTTTTTTAGAAATAAAGTCTTATTTTTGGGGGAAATGTATTTTTTTTTACAAGTTTTTAATATCTTTTTTTTAATGTTAAATTACGATAAATCATATACTTATATTTTTTATCCACTTCTTATTGGTTGAAAAGTTTAAAAAAATACTTGTCAAATAAAGTTTTTCTGTGTAGCGTCTATTCCAGACGTTAGTCTAAGATTTGTTTTAATAATTTTTAGAGGTTGAATTAATGACTGATACCGCTGATCGCGTTAAGAAAATTGTTGCTGAACATTTAGGTGTTGAAGAAACAAAAGTAACAGATAACGCAAACTTTATTGACGATTTAGGTGCTGACAGTTTGGATACTGTTGAGCTGGTTATGGCATTTGAAGAAGAATTTGGTTGCGAAATTCCTGATGAAGCAGCAGAAAAAATTCTTACAGTGAAAGATGCTATTGACTATCTTTCTAAAGCTGCGTAAGTCTTTGGATTTGTCATAAGTTAGAACTCGCTCAAAGGTTTTAAGCGAGTTTTTTCATACTAGGTTATTCGTTGTGTTCGCTCAACTCTTTTGCTTGGGCGAACCGCGAGTAAAATTGAAGAGGTTTTTTTTATGAGAAGAGTTGTCGTTACAGGTTTGGGTGTTGTCTCTCCACTTGGTAGAGGTGTTAAACATAACTGGGATGCTTTAATGGCTGGTAAATCCGGTATTAAACGTATTGAAGGTGTCGATTTGAAAGATATTCCTGTTATGATTGCAGGACAGGTGCCTTTTGGTGAAAATGAACCCGATTTTAATCCAGATACAGTGTTCGCGCCTAAAGATCAAAAGAAAAATGATAAGTTTATTATGTTCGGTATGGCCGCAGCTGATGATGCTCTTAAAGATGCTGGCTGGAACTCTGAAACGGCTTCAGAAGATGAAAAATGTCGTGCCGGTGTTATGATTGGTGCTGGTATCGGTGGATTGCAGGGAATCTACGAAAATTCTATTTCTTTTAATGAATTTGGTATGAAGAAAATTTCTCCTTTCTTTATTCCTTCTGTCTTGATTAACTTGATTTCCGGTAATGTTTCTATTAAACATGGCTTGAAAGGTTCTAACCATGCTTGCGTAACAGCTTGCTCTACAGGGACTCATGCTATTGGTGACGCAGCTGCTATGATTGCTCGCGGTGATGCTGATATGATGGTTGCTGGTGGTGCAGAATCTGCAGTTAATGTTTTAGGTTTGGCCGGTTTTGCTCGCATGAAAGCTATTACAGCTGATTTTAATGATACTCCTGAAAAGGCTTCTCGCCCTTGGGATAAAGCTCGTAGCGGTTTTGTTATGGGTGAAGGTAGTGGTGCTGTTGTTCTTGAAGAACTTGAACATGCCTTGAAGAGAGGGGCTAAAATATATGCTGAAGTTGTTGGCTATGGTATGAGTGGTGATGCTTATCATATTACAGCTCCTTCTGGTGATGGTGCTTATAGAGCTATGAAAATGGCTACAGATCATGCTAAAGAAAATGGTGTTGAACTTTCTGATATTGGTTATATCAATGCACATGGGACTTCAACTCCAGCAGGTGATGTTGGTGAAGCTATGGCTGTTAAACGTCTCTTTGGCGATGAAGGGATTAAAAATGTTTCTATGTCTTCTACAAAATCTGCTATTGGTCACTTACTTGGTGCTGCTGGTGCTGTGGAAGCTGTTTATACAATTATGGCTATTCAGGAACAAACTTGCCCTCCAACTTTGAATTTGGAAAATCCAGCTGATGAATTGGCTGATTTTGATTTGGTTCCTTTAAAGCCGAAAAAACGTGAAATTAAAGCTGCTATGTCTAACTCTTTTGGATTTGGCGGGACAAACTCATCTATTATCTTTAAAAAATTTAATGGCTAATTGCTGGCTTTTGGGTTTGTAATGAGAATATTTCGGAAGCTCCTAGTGTTGTTATTTCTAATGATAACTTTAGGAGCTTTTTTATGTGTTTGGATTAGTCATCAGTTTGCTTTGCCTCACTTGATTGCAAAACCTGTTGAACTTGTTATTCCTAAAGGGGCTGGCTTAAATAAAGTTGCTCATCTTTTACAGGAAAAAAATATTATACAAAATGCGCGGCTTTTTGTTTTTTATGGCAGACTTTATGGTGTTGCTTCTCACTTAAAAGCTGGGGAATATAGTTTTTCTGGTGAGATGAGTTTGATTGATGTTGCTCAAAAATTAACAGATGGCGAAGTTATTGTTCGCACGATTACTATTCCTGAAGGTAAGTCGCTTGCTGAAATTAAACAGATATTAAATGCTAATCCATATTTGGTAGGGGATATTTCTATTGGACTAAAAGAAGGGGATGTTTTACCCGAGACTTATCACTTTTCTCGAGGAGAATCGCGTAACAGCATTCTTAGAAAGGCTAAGCAGGCGATGCAAATAGAATTGCAAAAAATTTTTAAAGATAGAGATCTTAATATTCCTATTCATTCTGAAAAAGAATTGCTTGTTTTGGCTAGTATTGTTGAAAAAGAGACAGGCATATCTTCTGAACGAGGAAAAGTGGCTTCTGTTTTTGTTAATCGCTTGAATTTGGGGATGAAATTACAAACAGATCCTACGGTTATTTATGCGGTTACTAATGGCAGTATGAATTTGAAAAGACCGCTTTATCGTAAAGATTTGGCTTTTGATTCTCCTTATAATACTTATCTTTATGCAGGACTTCCTCCTGCACCGATTTGTAGTCCGGGGAGAGAGGCTTTATATGCTGCAGCTCATCCTGAAAAGACTAAGTATCTTTATTTTGTTGCCGATGGTGTTTCTGGAGGGCATAGGTTTGCTAGAACTTTGACGGAACACAATAAAAATGTTGTTCTATATCGCAGAGCCATGAAAAAGTAACATTTTTATGAGAAAATTAAAGTTATAGAAAAAGCACTTATAAGTTGGTTATATAAGTGCTTTTAATTGTAGTTACATAGCAGAAGTGATAATTTTTAGTAATTCTTCCGGTTTATCTATAATTGTTTGTGCGCCTAGTTCTTTTAATGTTTCTTTAGTTCTAAATCCCCATGAAACACTAATGCAGTTTAATCCGGCGTTTTGGGCTGTTGCTATATCTACTTCCGAATCTCCGACATAGATGTTGTTTTCTTGTTCTGCTTTTTGCTCTTTTATTAGGGCAAATACAGCATCTGGGGCAGGTTTCTTTTTAACTGTTTCAGTAACTCCTTGTGCGTGAGCAATCAGTCCGCTAAAGAATTTTTTTGCTAGCTCTTTTACACCATCATCAAATTTATTAGAGATAATTCCCATCTTTATTCCTTTGTGATGTAGTGTTTCTAATAGGGGAATTATTCCTTCATAAGGGGCGGTATAATCATTTAAATGTTGAGAATAATAATCTTTAAATGTCGCAAAAATTTCAGGAAATTGAGGATTAGATTTACCTTCCGGAATAGCTCCGGCAACTAACATGTCTATCCCATTACCAAGTAGCTTGAGAGTTTCTTTTTCATCTTTGAGAGGTAATTTATGAGTGTTTAATGCATGATTTAATGCAATCTCTAAATCTTTTGCAGTATTTAATAATGTTCCATCTAAATCGAAAATTATCATCTTTTATCCTTTTTTTAGTGTGCTTCATCCCAATTGTCACCAATTCCTACATCGGCAATTAGAGGAACTTTTAGACTTATGCCTTGAATGTTTTCCATTTCTTGTTTGATTAATTTGCTTGCTTGTTCTACTTCTTCGATAGGAGCTTCGAAAACTAGCTCATCATGGACTTGCAATAACATTTTAGTTTGCAAATTCTTTTCTTGAAGCTTGGTAAAAATTCTCTGCATGGCTAATTTGATAATATCTGCTGCTCCTCCTTGTATGGGGGCATTAATTGCAGCTCTTTCTGCAAATGAAGATATTCTCTTATTATTGTCTTGAATTCCATAGATGCTGATTTTGCGATTAAATGGGGTCAGAACATAGCCATTTTGACGAGCGAAATTTATTATCTCTTCCATATATGTCTTAACTTCCGGCATATTTGCAAAGTATGCATCTATATATTTCTGAGCTTCTGCAGGTGTGCTCTCTATTTCTTTTGACAGGCCAAATGCCGATATTCCGTAGACTATTCCAAAGTTTATGGCTTTTGCTCTGCGACGGTGGCTGGCATCTACTTCTTCATAAGGAATACCAAATACTTGTGCTGCTGTTTTTCTATGGATATCTACGTTTTCTAGAAATGATTCTTGTAAAAATTTAACATCGGCAATTGTTGCTAGTAATCGTAGCTCTACTTGCGAATAATCGGCGGCTATTAATTTACATCCAGGTTTTGCGATAAAGCATTCTCTGATTTCTCGCCCAACAGGTGTGCGAATAGGTATGTTTTGCAGATTGGGGTTTAATGACGATAAGCGTCCGGTATTTACAGATACTTGACTGTATGTTGTGTGGACACGATTTTGTTTGTCTGTTAATGATAGAAGGGCTGTCGTATAGGTCGATTTTAATTTTTGATATTGTCGCCACTCTAAAATTTTACGTGGTAGTTCATGCTCCTCTGCCATTTGCTCTAATACTTCGGCACTGGTATTAAGCGAGCCTGAAGTGTGTTTTTTTCCTTTTAGGCCTAATTTAGTATACAATATTTCTCCAACTTGTTTAGGGGAACTTAAATTAAATTCTTCTCCGGCAAGAGCATAAATTTCTTCTGATAATTTATTCATTTTATTATCGAAGCGTGCATCTAATTGTTTTAGCTTTAAGGTATCCAGCATAACTCCTTCTCTTTCCATACTGTGTAATATGGCGGAGAGTGGTCTATCTATTTGTTCATATACATAGAGTTTCTTTTCTGGAAGTAATTGGGTTCGTAGTTGTTTGTGTAAGCGATGTATTAAATCAGCTTCTTCTGCAAAGAAACTTAAAGCTTCTTCTTGAGGTAGAGATTTGAAGTCTGTTTTTTTATATTCAGGGTTTTCTGTTTTTGGTGTAATATCGAGTATATTTGAACATAATCCTGACAGAGTAGGGGAAATTGATGAGCTATATATATCGTAGGCTATGATTGCCACATCATCATACGGAAAAGCATTTAAAGCTATTTTTAGTTCTTTTTCTAATTGACGTAGATTTTCTTTAATATTCAAGGATATTTTTAAGACTGCAGCGCTACTGAATAGTGGAAGTAAGAATTTTTGTAAATCTTTAAGTGTTATCCCTTGTGTTTGTTTAGATGTTGGTGCAAATAAATCTGTTGGCAATTCTTCTTCTTGTTGAATAGGAATATAAAAACTTTGTGCTTTATCTAACCCTATGGAAATTCCTAAAAACTTATTGTCAGCTTGATTAACCTTGAATGCAAAAGCGTTGTTTTGATATATAAACTTTTGTAATTCATTTAACTCATTAGAATTTGTGATAAGTTTATAAACTGGTATCAACTTCGTTTCTTGAGGTAAAGAACAACACTTTTGTTTTAACCAATTTGTAGCTTTGTTTTTCAGACTTTTGAAGGCATGTCTTTCAAGTAAATTTAGCAAAATATCTTCATGAGGCGCTGTGCAGCGTAAATCTTTTAGAGCTATTTCTACTGGGACATCTGCTTTTAAGGTGACAAGTTTTTGGGAGATTAAAGCATCTTCTTTGTGGCTTAATATTAATTCTCTGCGTTTATTTTGTTTTATTTCCTTGGCGTGTTCTAATACCTCTTCCAGTGAGCCGAATGTGTTGATTAATTCTGCCGCTGTTTTTATACCAATGCCGGGGACACCGGGAATATTATCTGTTGAATCTCCTGCTAGGGCTTGGACATCTGTTACTCGCTCCGGATAAACGCCAAACTTTTCTTTCACATCTTCCGGAGTAAAAAACTTGTTTTTCATACCATCGTAAAATTCTACTCCGGGACGAATTAATTGCATTAAATCTTTATCGGCAGAGACGATTGTTACTTCTTTATTATCCTTTAATGCTAAATCTGTATAGGTCGCTATTAAATCATCGGCTTCATATCCTTCCATTTGTAGCCAATGCAAATTTAAGGCTTCTACAACTTCGTGAATTAGAGCAAATTGTGGCTTTAATTCAGGTGGTAATTCCGGTCGTGTGGCTTTGTAATCTGCAAAGAATTCATTGCGGAAATTTTGACGTTTGGCATCAAATAATACTAAACAATAATCGCACTTAATGTTTGCTGTTAAACTCAGAAACATATTTAAAAAGCCATACACCGCATTTACTGGCAGTCCCTCTGGATTTGTCATCATTGGACTAGCAAAAAATGCTCTGAAAATATAGCCGGAGCCATCTATTAAACATACTTTTTCTTTAGTGTTTTCAGCTAATGTTTCTGTCATTTATGTATCCTCAGAGTTATTTTTTGATACTATATACGGCTTGAATTTCTGGGTAAAGAGAAAACTATCGGTTTTGCTATTTTTATTTACATTCCCTTAATTTTATGGTATTATTAGAGTAATTATTGAGATATTAACGGGGTACGTGATGAGTGTTGTTTTTATTCCAGATTTTAAAAGTGGTGAAGATTTTGTCGCTTGGGCAAAAAATTTGGATGAAAAAGAAATAAAGACTTTTACTTCTAAAGATTGGGTAAACTTTTATCGCAAGTTAGATGCCTACGTTGTGTCAAGTGAGGATTTCCATAAAATTTATCAACAAAAATTTGATGAAATGGTTGATAAAGGGCTGTTTCTGAAATTATCAGATGAGCAAATGAAAAATGTGACTGCACAACAGTTATTGGATATACAGATAAATCAAAAAAGAAGGCTTTTTGTTGAACTTGACCAATTTGGAGATATGATGTGCAAGTTGAACAGAAATTATTCCTTTGAACCAGATCAATTAAAAATTATTCGTGAAATGGCTCATGATGTGGGGACTAAATTGGCAGAAACAGGTGTCGATGCAGCAAAAGTTGCTTTGCCGATAAAAGAGTATGGTGATAATGCAATTTTGAATATGGCTTCAACTGCTGATGATTTGACTTTGAAGCAAACGGAGTATTTGCAACATAATCCAAGGTATCCGAGATCTGTTATTGAAATTGATAAAGATTTTACAAATTATAATGGTTTGGCTATAGTCATAGATGATCAGCATTGCCGTATTAATATTAATCAGAAAAATGCAAAAGATGATATTATTCATGTTGCTTTCCATGAATCTGCTCATGCTCATTTGCAGACAAGTTCTCCTATGCAAAATCGATCGTTTCTTAATGGAGTTATTGCAAAACCTGAGTTAGGAAAAGATTTTCATGAATTGATGGCATGGAATTATCATTATTATATTTCTCCAGAACGGGCTCAAAGGATACTGACAAAAGATTTGTATGATCTTTTTAGCTATAATGAAGTTAGATGCATTGGTAAAAAAGCATATAATGCTTATCATAAACAACCTAAGGAAAGGTATAGTGAAATTTACGGAATTGAGGCGGAAAGAGCTTTTCGTAAGGCTAGTGGTCGAAAAACAGAACGCTCAGCGGTGTTGGTTGTAAATAATTTAGAAAATTTTCCTGTAACTAATCCGGCAAATGGACAGATTACAACCTTGGGGGTGCCAAATGGGGTTTGTTATCAAGCTGATGGTATCCATTTAAAATATAATTTTGATGATAGTGAATTAAATAATGAAGTATTGCAGTCTTTGAAACGAAGGTTTGCTAATGCTGATGATGCTTTGAAAAAACAATTGAATTTTCAGACAGATGTATTTGGTAATATAGATGTTCGTGTGCCGACAACTTATGCTTTTAAGCGTGATTTTTCGAATTTTATGCAGATGCCTCCTCCAATACCTCCTTTGGTTGATGGAAAAACTGTATCTGATTTGCCTCCGCTACCTCAAAATGCAGAGAAAAAAATAACACAGTTTCAGGAAATGGCTTCTGTGTCTATGGATAAATTTGAGCAAAAGTTAGCGGCAAAAGGGGGGACGCATACGGTTAAATTAACAGCTCAGCAAGTGGCTAAGCAGAAAGGTATTATAGCAAAAGCAGCCGCAGCAAATGC
>CALXVZ010000010.1 GCA_944392235.1 uncultured Alphaproteobacteria bacterium | reverse complement strand
CGTTCAGGGGATGCCAGTGGTAAAGGCTTATAGCCGCATATGAAGAACCCCGCGTTTTACGCGGGGGTATCTTTTTTCTAATATATATTAAAAACCCCGTATTTTACGGGGTTTTTAATGAAGTATATGGGTAACTTTTATTTATCTGGAGGCTATTGTATCTAAAAGTTTCTTATTAGCTTCTTCAATTGAAATGTTGTCGTATACAGCAACTTCACTAGCTAATCTTTCTAATGCGTGCTCGTATATTTGTCTTTCACTATATGATTGATCTGCTAAATTTTCACTGCGATACAAGTCTCTGATTACTTCTGCAACAGCAATAGGGTTGCCGGAATTTATTTTGTTTTCATATTCCTGTGCGCGTCGCGACCACATTATTTTTTTGATGCGTGGTTTTCCTTTTAATGTTGCTAATGCTTCTTTCATTGTTGTTTCATCTGAAATTTTGCGTAAACCAACTTGATCCAGTTTTGCCATAGGAACACGTAAAGTCATTTTATCTTTGTCAAAATTTACAACCAATAGCTCTAACTCACTACCGGCAATTGTCTGTTTGGCTATGTTGGTTACTTTTCCTACTCCATGAGTTGGATAAACAACATATTCTCCTGAATTAAAGGTAACAACAGAGTTTTTTTTCATATTGGATTTCCTCCTAATTTTTTCAATGTTATTACGAAAACGTTTTGACTATATCATATTTTTTAGAACAAATCTATACCTAAAATGAAAAAAATTATTTTTTTTATTTTTTAGGAAATAAATTGGTTTGTCTTAAAGCTTCTCCTACAACCATTACCGCTGATACAGCAACATTTATCGAACGTGCATTAGCATTCATCGGTATTAGTAGTCGTGCATCTGCTATTTGATGAACAGCCTCAGGGACTCCAGCACTTTCTCTTCCCATTAGAATTATATCATTTGGTTTAAATTCAAATGATGTGTATGGAACGCTTGCATGTGTCGTCAATAAGACTATTCTTCCATATTCTTCTGTATGTTCTTCTTTGTATTTTAAGAAATCTTGCCATGAATTATGACGTCGGTAGTTGGCTATATTTAAGTAGTCCATTCCGGCACGCTTCATTGCTTTTTCATTAAAAATAAAGCCGCATGGTTCGATGATATCTAAGGGTAAATCCAAACAAGCTCCTAAACGTAATAATGTTCCGGTATTTTGGGGGATGTCTGGTTGAAAAAGTGCTAATCTCATTTTAGTTAGGCTTTACTATTTGTTCTTTTTTACTTCTGTAAATTGCTGCAAAGTCAACAGGTGCTAGCATTAATGGTGGTAAGCCTGCTGTTGCTAAATTTGAGGCTATTATTTGTCGGGCAAACGGGAATAATAGTTTTGGAATTTCTATGAATAAAACAGGCTCTAATTTTTCTTCAGGAAGATGTACTGTGCATGCTGCTGCATATGATAGTTCAAAAATGAATAAACTTTCTTCGTTAATGTTTGCATTTATACGAATATTTAATGTCGTTTCATAGTTTTCTTCATTTAACTTATTAACATCTATATTTAGGTCTACGTTTATTTTGGGTTGTGTTGTCATTTGGGAAAAAATTGCTGGAGCATGGGGTATTTCTAATGACATATCTCTTATATATTGCATATTGATGCTTACTTCAGAAGTTTCTTTCGTGTTACTCATCTTTTTTGCCTTTCGTATGATAAATTGTTTCTCTTAATATAGATGTTTATTTTTATACGTCAAACATTATAGTTGATAATAAAGATATTTAACGCTATATTATATTTGTCTTTAATCAGAGGTGTAAAAAAATGTCAGGATATTTAGATATAATTTTTTTATTAATTTTAGTTGTTGTAATTTTTAGTAAATTAAAGAGTGTTCTAGGGACAGGAGCGGAAGATGCAAAAGTTATTATGATACCCAAAGAACAATTTGAGAAAGTTTATCAGGAATTAAAGAAAAATGCTTTTAACGAATCTATGACGCAGGCTGATTTAGACAAACTTTCACCGTTGGATCGTGAGTTGGTTAAAATTCCTAATTTTAATAAAAATGTTTTTATTAAAGGTGCTCAAAAGGCTTTTGAGATGATTTTGTCAGCTTTTAGTAAAGGTGATGCAAAAACTCTTTCTAAATTAGTTAGTGGCGATTTATTGGCGAAATTTGAGGAAGTTATTCAATTTCGTAAATCTCAAGGGATTACATCTGAAACAGATTTAATTGGTTTTGTGGAAACAGAAGTAGAATCCGTTAAGTTTGTTGAAAATGATAAAGTTAATTTGGTTGTTAAATTTGTTAGTGAACAGGTTAATTTATTAAAAGATTCAAATGGCGAGGTTATTGAAGGGGATGAAAATTATGTTCAAAAAATTTCAGATGTTTGGACTTTCGAAAAATCTTTGAATCCCAAAGTTACTAGTTGGTTGTTATGTTCTACAAAAAAATGTTAAAAAAAAGTATTGTTTGTTTTTTTATTAGCTTTTTAGCTTCTTGTTCTGGCGGTGAAAAGGAGAATGTTTTAACAGCTCCATTTGAATTGCAAAAGTTAGAAATTTCTCAATTACAAAATTGGGATAATGATACTGGTGCATATTTTGGAAAAGCTATAAAAGATGTTTGCACTAAATTAAAGTATCAATCTGCAGTTTATTTAAAAAGTGAGAAAATAAGTTATTCTTTAGCTCCTTATCAGAAGCATTGTCAGCAAATTTTAAATTTGCAGAATGATGGTGATATAAAATCTTATATTGAACAAAATTTTCAACCATATGCTGTAATTGTTGATGGAAAGACTGAAGGACAATTTACTTCTTATTATGAAGCAACCCTAAATGCAAGTTATACACGTGGTGGACGTTATCAATATCCAATTTATGGAAAACCTAAAGATTTGGTGGAGATTAATTTGAGAGATTTTGATCAATCCTTGCCAAATATGCGTTTAATTGGACGTGTTAAAGATGGTAAATTAGTTAAATATTATACACGTAAAGAGATTGATGACGGCAGACTTGATGCTCCTGTTATCTTATGGGGGGATGATCCGGTTGATATCTATATTATGCAAATTCAAGGAGCAGGTGTTGCAACGTTACCTGACGGAAAAAAAGTTCGTGTTGCTTATGCTGATAATAATGGACATAAGTTTAAAGGAATCGGTTCAATTTTACTGGAAAAAGGATTGATAAAATCTGGTGATGTTTCTATGCCTAAAATTCGCGAATGGCTTCGTGAAAATGGAGAAACAGCAAAGAAGAGTATGTTGCTTAATGATAGATTTATTTTCCATAAAATTGTAAAGGCAGATGGACCTATTGGTGCTATGGGGCTTCCTCTTGTTGCGGGTAGAAGTTTGGCGGTTGATAAGCATTATATACCGTTAGGATCTATTATGTGGTTGGAAACAACGGGACCTGATGGGGAACCAATAAATAAACTTGTTATGGCTGAAGATGTCGGTAGTGCAATTAAAGGAGGTATTCGCGGAGATTATTTCTGGGGACATGGAGAAAAAGCTCTCGAATCGGCTGGAAGAATGAATTCTCGTGGGCGTTATTTTATTTTAATTCCTCGCAATGCTGAGGTTAAAGTTAATGACTGAAGATGATGCTTGGGAGGAGATTATTAAAGATATCAAACCTCTTAAAACTAATCGTTTTGTTGATGAGATTGAAGTTAAAGAAGTTCCTATACGTCAGGATAAAGTGACAACAGTTACTTTTGATACTTTGAAAAAATATCATAGTGTTGAAAAAGATGATTTCTCTCAAATGGATGGTTCTTTGGCTAAACGTTTTAAACGTGAAGAGTTTAAAATTGAAGCAGTTCTTGATTTACATGGAATGACTGAAAAAGTAGCTTTTGATGAGGTTTGTGATTTTATTCAATCCGCGTATAGTCAAGGCAAACGCTGCGTGCTTATTGTTACGGGAAAAGGCTATGATGATATATTATTTAGCGAAAAAGGTGTATTGCGTAAATCTGTTCCAAATTGGTTATCTCATACAGAAATTAGTTCATTAATTTTAGCTTATAAAAATCCATCTGAAGCAAAAGGGGGTGCAGGAGCTTTGTATATTCTTTTGCGAAAGAATAATTAATTTTATATAGGTTTATAACAAAAATAACCCCCTCTATAAAAGAGGGGGTGTTTTAGATATTTTTTATTTTAGCCAACTTTTTTCTTTTCAGGAACAAAGTTTTGGTCGAGTATAATATTTTCAACAGATAATTCTGTTGATGCTTGGTATGTAATACCACTTTCAATGATATTTCCAACGTTTAATAAATCAGAGTCATTTGATTTTAGGCAAGCGATAGTCGTGTCATCGGCTTTTATTGTCAGACTTAAAACAGGGTTCTTTTGAGATTTATTCTCGATTGTTTTCTGTTTACGAATTTCTGTGGAAATAGTAGAAGTCGTATTATATAGAAGAGTATCTTCAGCTTTGATTGAATTTAAGCAATCTAATGATGTCCAGAGTTCTTTGTGAACAGAAATATCTGTTGCTTTTTTCCATGGACGTGCTTGATATACTTCTTCTGTGATAAATGGGCAGAACGGGGCTAATAATTTGATAAATGTATCAAGAGAAAGCTTTAGTGTTGCAATTGCTGAAGAATTATCTTCGGAATAAGCACGTTTTTTTACGATTTCAACATAGTTGTCGCAGAAGTCCCAGAAACGTGTTTCAATTGCCTCTAAAGCTAATGAGTAATCGTAATTTTCAAAGCTCTGTTTTGCGGATTTTACTGTATCGGCAAGTTTTTTAACCCATGATTTATCTAAATTATTAGTTATATTATTTAGGTAATCGGCAGAAGTTGAATTGCCAACAATCATGAACACAAATTTACTTGCGTTATAAATCTTTACAACCAATTTACGACCTTGTTGCATCATTTTTTCTTCAAAAGCTGTATCTGCTCCAAGTTTTGCTTTTGCAGCCCAATAGCGAACAGCGTCTGCAGAGTGATTTTCAATCAAGTGCATAGGGGTTACGACATTTCCTTTTGACTTACTCATCTTTTTGCGATCTGGATCCAAAATGAAACCACTAATAAGTGTTTTATGCCAAGGAATTGTATTTTCATGCATTAAGCTTTTTGCAATTGTGTAAAAGGCCCAAGTGCGAATAATGTCGTGTGCTTGCGGACGAATATCGAAAGGCATAGATAAGTTAGATTTATCTTTTGCCATTGCCATAGCGATTTGTGGAGTTAAAGATGATGTTGCCCATGTATCCATAACATCCGGATCACCAGCGAATCCGTTCGGCTGATTTCTTTGAGCTTCTGTGTATCCATTTGGTGTGTCGGCCATTGGATCAATAGGAAGCTGATCTTTTTCTGGTAGAATAACGCTATTATAGTCTATATTACCATTGGCGTCTACTTTATACCAAACAGGGAATGGAACACCAAAGTAGCGTTGACGGCTAATGCACCAATCTTGATTTAAGCCTTCAGTCCATGTTTCATAGCGATGTTGCATGTATGCTGGTAACCATTCAATTTTACGTCCGGCAGAGAGCATTTCTTGTTTCATATCCATCAAATTTATGAACCATTGACGTGATGGAACAAATTCAAGTGGTAATGTCCCTTTTTCATAGAATTTTACTGGGTGCATGATTTTTCTTGGTTCGCCGATTAGATAGCCTTGTTCTTTTAGCATTTCGGCTACTTTCTTTTTAGCAACAGCTGCAGGTAAACCAATTAATTGATTAAAGTTTTGTTGTGCTTTTTCTTTATTTAAGGTTGTAAATGCACCTTCGCCGTATGTGATGTTCATAATCTTGCCATCAAGACCGATGATTTGTTTAATTGGTAGGCCTGATTTTTTCCACCAAGCAACGTCGGCAGCGTCACCGAATGTGCAGACCATCATGATACCAGTTCCTTTGTCTTTTTCAGCATGTTCTGATGGAACAATTGGAACAGGAATATCAAATAAAGGAACGATAGCTGTTTTGCCGAATAAATGTTTATAACGTTCATCGTCTGGATGTGCAACGATTGCTAAGCAGGCTGCTAAAAATTCCGGACGGGTAGTTGCGATTGTAAATGTTTCATCACTATCTTTCACGCTGAAGCGAATATCGTGAAAATATCCTTCCATTTCTTTATCTTCTACTTCGGCTTGAGAAACAGCAGATTTGAATGTAACATCCCACATTATCGGAGCTTCAACAGCAACAACTTTACCTTTTTTATATAAATCCAAGAAGGATGCTTGAGAGATTTTTATGGATGTTGGACTGATTGTGGAATAAGTTAAATTCCAATCATAAGAATGTCCAATACGACGGAAAACGTTTTCAAATATTTTTTCATCTTCTGCGGTTAAGGTTTCGCAGGCTTCAATGAAGTTTTTACGAGAAATTTCTTTACGTTCATCTTTGCTATTTTCAATATGAACCGGTTTAAAGTTTGGATCGTAGGCAACTTTGGGATTGCAAGCAATATTATAATAGTTTTGAACACGACGTTCTGTTGGTAAGCCATTATCATCCCAACCGATTGGATAGAACACGGATTTTCCCTGCATACGTTGATATCTGGCAATAATATCGGTTTGTGTATAGCTGAAAATATGACCAATATGCAAAGAGCCGGAGACGGTTGGCGGTGGAGTATCTATCACAAAACTGTTATCACGGCTTTGTGTTGCATCATATTTATAAATTTCGTTGGCACTCCAATATGCGTCGCAACGTTTTTCTATTTCTTCGGCATTAAATTGACTATCTAATCCTTGTTCTTCTTTATAAGACATTGTTTCGTTTACTCCAATAAAAATCAAACTGTTGAGGATTGTAACAAGAGCTTATTTAAAAGTAAAGAATTTAAATGGTTTTGGATTAGTGATTTAAGTGAAAAAAAGGTAATTTTTTGAGGTTGATGCAGAGGGTAATTTGGAGGTTTAAAGTCTATTTGTTTAAAAAAGCGGAGTCAAATCGACGGAATCTACAAAAAGATATTGAAAATAATGGGAAAAGATGCTATAGTTAGAATGTAAAATTATTTATTAGGTGTTTCAATTATTTTAGAGTTTTATTGTGTGGTGGTCTTTCGGGATTATTTACTGATAACTTCTCTGGAAGAATTTGAAATGCCTTTTTTATGTTGAATAAATTTAAATTTTTTTTATATGAGACACATGTTCTTTAGAACAGTCCTCGTGGCTGTTTTTGCATTGGTTTGCACAGCTGCCAGTGCTCAGAGAGTTGTTAACGGTATTGAACTCAGCAAAAAAGCTGTAGCTGAATACCTGGTAAAAAACCCATCCGACACTGTCATAATTGCTTTGTCGGAAGTAGCTAAAAAAGGTGAAATTCGATACGTCGAGAGACGCATCAATTTCATTAGAGGTAAGAAATTAGATTCACTCTGCGACACGCTTACTTATCGTGAGGTAGCATCAAATGATGTTGCTTTTGAAGATAAAGAAGCGGTGCTTCGTGGTGAGCGGAGAGCTTACCATCCAAAACACCAACGTGCAGATGGTTCTAAGATTCATCATGCCAACGTAAGCGTCCTTGGTGGGGCGAACTACGTTGACAATTCTTTGAACGCGGTGGCAACACTGCGTTTGGGATATGAAACCTGTCACTTCTTGTTTGAAGTGGAGGGATCATATTCCACTATGGCATATACTTCCACAGCCTCCACATCCGGTAAATACGATACTTTTATCGCCACCGGTAATGTGGGTTGGAAGTTCTTGCAGAGTCGAGATTATCGCTCTTATTTGGCGATATTTGGCTCTGCCGGATATGCTTATCAAAGAACAGATAAGCCCGATGCAGAGGTTACCAGCGATAATTTTGGATTAACGCTGGATGCATCTCTTCGGGGAGCATGGGGTTTTGCGAAAAGATTCCAACTTGTGGTAGAAGCGGGGTACCGTGTTCTTCCACAGGTTTTCCACGGCGGTGGAAAACAGGATTTTACGAATGGCGGACCATTTGTAAATATAGGAGTGAACATGTCTTTCTAGCGAGAAAGACCACTTTATGAAACAGCAGATTTTAGGTATATCCTAGATTCTGCTGTTTCTTTTTGTTTTAAAAAGATTTTTTATGCAGATCAAGCGGAAAAGGTAATTTTTTGAGGTTGATGCAGAGGGTAACTTTGAGGTTTAAAGTCTATTTGTTTAAAAAAACGGAGTCAAATCGACGGAATCTACAAAAAGATATTGAAAATAATGGGAAAAGATGATATAGTTAGAATGTAAAATTATATTTAGGTGTTTCAATTATTTTAGAGTTTATTATGCAAGTGGTCTTTCGGGATTATTTACTGATAACTTCTCTGGAAGAATTTGAAATGCCTTTTTTATGTTGAATAAATTTAAATTTTTTTTATATGAGACACATGTTCTTTAGAACAGTCCTCGTGGCTGTTTTTGCATTGGTTTGCACAGCTGCCAGTGCTCAGAGAGTTGTTAACGGTATTTCAACAAGCGATGCGAAGGCTTGCTGGAACTACTTAGTAAAAAATCAGAAAGACACTATCGCATCAGTAGTGTCTACATACAAAGCCGGACAAGACTCTATCGTCGTGAGACGAAAAGTGTATCTATCAGACGAAAAGCTGATGGATCGTTATGATTCTTTAACATATCGCCTAAGAGTTGATACAATTTGGGTGGTAGATAAGGAGAAGGCGGCGGCACTCTATAAAGAGAGTGTGAATACTCAGTTTGCCGAAAAAATGTTCGGTGATTCTGATAGAGACACTTATTACACTTATTTTAATGGTGTGAAGGGGGTTTCAGAAGGAGATATAAACGCCGGAAAGGTTGTTCATCGCTCTGTTGATAAATACGGCTGGGGTGTAAACCTTTATGCCGGTTGGCAGTTTGCAGAACATGTAAACAGCCCTATCGTCGGAGCAGGCTTGGAATACTCCCGCTCTTGGTGGGCAGGTATTCTGAATGCGGAAGCTGGTCACTCCAAATATACTCACAATGCAATTAATGCAGGTGAGAAGTATTGGAGCTTCCGGACAGAGGCTCAGGCAGCCTTCCAACCGTTCCGCATCGATCGGTGTAATCAAAACCGTCTATTCCTCTTCGGCGGATTAGGTTTTGAATGGTATAACACCAATTCAAAACCTTTCTTAGGAGAGGACGGTAATGAATACCAGTTGCAGTCTTGGGGCAATTTTATGTATCCGACTGCAGGTATTCGTTTTGAACATAGAGCCTTTGCTACTGGAAACAGCTTTGTTGTTTTTATTCAGTGGCGCCTACTTTCTGGAGTAATTCAGAATGATAACCTAGACCGTTTTAACGGTATTGTGGTTGGAGGTGCTGTTAATCTTGGTGTTTTTCGAAATAAAATAGGAATCTCCAAGAGAGAGGTGAAGGCATTGTATAAAAAATACTGATGCGAGCCTATTAAGCAGGGAAAGATGAGAGCGTATGCTCTCGCTTTCTCTGCTTTTTTTATGGCTAAAAGAGGGAGTTTTTGAGTTTTTTTAGAAATATAGTATCAATTTTTCTGGTTGTTTTAGAGGGAAAAATATGATATGATTCTATCTAGAACTAAAATTATTTAGATATGAAAAAGAGATTTTTAGCAGTAATGGCAACGATAGTTGTTATCTGCACAGTTTTTGTGGGTAATGTATCTGCTCAGCGTTTCTATCGTTATGACTATGATTGTTGTTGTAATGACGGAGGATTGTTTGGTGAAGGATTGGACTTTTATGTCGGATTTGGAGCCGGAGCAGCTTTAGTGCATGATATGACTTCTCCTGCATTTAATGTTCGATTGGGTATGGATGCTAGCTTGTTTATTGCTGAAATTGAAGGGAGTTATCTTTCTGTTAATTCTCTTTATGATGATGGAGTTTCTTCCGAGACTAATACTCTGTCTACAATGACAGTTGGTGCTAATTTGGGGGTGAAATTCTTAAATTCAAGCTATGGTCATCTGGCGCTGATGCTGCATACTGGTTATGCTCTCCAAGAAGGTTGGTATCATGATTGTTGTTATGACTATTATGCAACATATTTGGGGCGGTATTATATAGGAGCTGGTATTAATGCGGCTCTTAATCTTACTCCGAATATTTCTCTCTTTGGAGAGGCGCGCTATCAATCTATTCCAGTTGATGGACAGGGAGAAAATTCTTGGGGCGGAGTGTTCTCTGGTGGTATTAAAATTTATTTCTAATTATTTTGAACTTTTTTAGCGATGGGAAATGTCCTGTCGCTTTTTTATTTTGTAAAGATATTACTTTCGGCTTAATTAATGTATTTTCTCTAATATTCTTTTTTTGCGTCTTCTTGAAAGAATTTAAGGAGTGATTATATTTGCTTTGTATTGTTTTAATTTGGGAGGAAGTTATCAATGAATAAATTGTTTATGGGACTTTTGGCTGTTGCAGCTTTAGCGCTTATTGTTACAAAGGCTATTGCAGGGGCTGCTAATTCTAATAATGCGGCAAATGCTGCTGCGGATGCAAATGCAGATAATGGTGGGGTGATGATTATTGAAACTTATTCTGCTTCTTCTGTTGCTATGCCGAATAATGCTTCTGGCAATAATGCTAATATGCCGGAAAATGCAGATGATATGCAACCATTGCCCGGTGATCCTGGTGTTGAAGTGGCTCCGCTTGATTCTTCTGTTGCTCAGCCGGTTATGGTTGAAGAAGAAGATGTTCTTATTCAACAAACAGAAGATGGAGAATAATTCCTTATTTTAAATACATTGTTTAAATCATCTTTAAATACGTCGTTATAAACTAATGGCGTATTTTTTCTTTCCTTTTTTAACTATCTGAATTTATTTAAATACGATGTGTCTTTATTATGAGATGATTGTATATTTTGTTTTTAGGTATAAAAAAACACCTCGCATCAAATAAGATGCAAGGTGCTTTCGATTTTCAAAGAATGAAAATTATTCTTTGTTCTTTAAAGCTTCGCCTAAAGCGTCACCTAAAGTTGCACCAGAAGAATTTGTAGCAGAATATTCTTCAATTGCTTTCTTTTCTTCTTCAATCTCATAAGCTTTTACAGAAACGCCTAATTTTGCGTTTTTGCGATCAACAGAAGTTAATTTTGCTTCCAAAACGTCACCTTCATTGTAGCTCATTGGATCGTTGTTTTCTTTAGATAAATCAGCTTTCTTAATTGTTGCGGCAATGCCTTGAACTGTTACTTGCACGCCTTTTTCATCAGCACCGGTAACAACTGCTTTTACAATGTCACCTTTCTTTAATGATTCAAGAGTCATAGCAACGTTGTTTTCAGACATTTGTTTAATGCCTAAGCTGATGCGTTCTTTTTCTACATCAACGTCGATGATTTTTGCTTCAATTGTCTGACCTTTGGTATAATCTTTTACAGCTTCTTCGCCAGATTTTTCCCAAGAAATATCAGATAAGTGAATCATTCCATCGATTTCATCTGACAAACCAATGAACAAACCAAATTCTGTAATGTTCTTGATTTTGCCTTCGATAACAGATCCTAATGGATGTTCTTCAATGTATGCAGCCCATGGATTTGGTGTGCATTGTTTGATACCCAAGCTGATACGACGTTTTTCTGGATCAACTTCCAAAACTTTAACTTCAACTTCTTGTGATGTTGAAACGATTTTGCCTGGGTGAACATTCTTACGTGTCCAGCTCATTTCTGATACATGAACGAGGCCTTCAATACCATCTTCAAGTTCAATGAATGCACCGTAATCTGTGATGTTTGTTACTTTTCCTTTGTAGATTTCACCAACTTTGTATTTGTCAGCAACTGCTTGCCATGGATCATTTTCCAATTGTTTCATGCCGAGGCTGATACGTTGTGTATCTTCATTGAATTTGATTACTTGGACTTTTACTGTTTGACCTAATGAAAGTACTTCTGCTGGGTGGTTGATTCTCTTCCAAGAAATGTCTGTAACGTGTAATAATCCGTCTACACCACCTAAATCAATGAATGCACCGTAATCTGTTAAGTTCTTAACGATACCTTCTAATACGGAACCTTCTTTGATGTTGTCAATCAATTCAGCACGTGCGGATGCTCTTGTTTCTTCTAATACAACACGACGGGAAACTACAATGTTGCCACGAACTTTATCCATTTTCAAAATTTGGAATGGTTGTGAAATTCCCATTAATGGTGTGATGTCTTTAATCGGACGGATGTCAATTTGTGAACCAGGCAAGAATGCAATTGCTCCATTCAAATCAACTGTGAAGCCGCCTTTAACACGACCAAAGATTACACCGTTTACTCTTTCGTTGTTGTTCATCATCTTTTCAAGGTCTTGCCATACTTCTTCACGACGAGCCTTTTCACGTGATAATACAATGTTGCCATCTTTGTCTTCGTATCTATCTACTAAAACTTCTACAACATCGCCAACTTTTAATTCATCATTTCTGCCAAATTCACGAAGTGGAATTCTTCCTTCTGATTTCAAGCCTACATCTACTGTTGCGAAATCGTCTGTTAAGCGAATGATTGTTCCTTTCATAACTGTGCCAACAATACCTTTGTTGCCGAATTGTTCATTCAACAATTCTTCAAAATTTTCAGTCATTTCTGGAATTTGTATTTCTGCAGTATTTGCCATTATTTTTTTATTTTCAAAAAATGCCAGACCCTCTTTGGAGGCGGACTTGTGCATGTTCAAAATGCTTCCGTATGCTGCACCACATACAAGAATTGTCAGATTTTTAACTTTAAATATCGAAAAAGTCAAGGAAATTCTAGCACAAAGCTATTTAATCTTTCAGTCGTTTATACTTTATATGGTAGCCGTTTATATATAAAATCGCTTACTGAATTTGGTAAGATACTTCCGAGCCAAACTGCTAATCGCATTGGCCATGGAAATGAAATTAATCCAACATTCTTTTTTATACGCGCGGCAATGATTTTTGCAGCAGGCTCTGCTTCCATGAAAAATGGCATGGGACAAGTGTTCTTTTCGGTGATTCTGGAACGAACGAATCCTGGACATATTGTATTTACCTGAATGTTGTAGGGTAATAAATTTAATCTTAATGCTTCTCCATATGCTTTTACACAGGCTTTTGTTGCACTGTATGATGGGCATGCGGGTAATCCATGATATCCGGCTATAGAAGCAGTTATTGCTATGATTTTATCTTTGTCTTGTCTTTTTTTGTAGTTTTCAATGGTTGGAGTTGTTGTGTTTATTACTCCCATAACATTGGTGTTAAAAGTATTAAATATGTTTTCTGGTGTTTCTTCTAGCGTTGCGACTCCGGCATTAGCAAAAACTAAATTTAAAGGTGTTGATTGTTCTGAGTTGTTTATCCATGTTGCAACTTCTTCTTTGTTCGTAATATCAATTATTTGTGTGTGAACTTTTGATTTTCCTGCTTTTTCGCATGATTTTTTGACTTGCTCTAGTCTTTGTGCGTTGCGTCCGCAAAGATATAAATTTTCTGTTTCTTTTTGTTGGGCATAATATAAAGCTAAAGCTTCGCCAATTCCTGAAGAAGCGCCTGTTATAAGTATATTTTTGATAATCATGGTATAATCCTTTAAATAAAGCTTTATTTAAATCTTTTATTATAATATTAGTTTTTATAAATTATAAAAGACAAGAGTTTCTTTTAATCTATAAGGAGTTTTTGATGAGTGAGAGTAATCTAATGTTAAAAAGAAAAGGAACAATGTTTATTTTTTCTGCTCCTAGTGGTGGTGGAAAAAGCTCTGTTATAAAAGAAATATTGAAAAATTTAGATGAAATTCAATTATCTGTTTCTGTTACAACTCGTCAACCTAGAGAAGGTGAAATTGAAGGGAAAGATTATTATTTTATTTCTGAAGAGGAATTTGCTAGATTGGTAAAACGTGATGAACTTTATGAATATGTGAATTCAGATTTTGGACCTAAATATGGAACACCTAAAGCACCTATTGAAAAACTTTTAGATCAGGGGAAAGATGTTATCTTAGATTTGGATTTTCTGGGTGTTCAACGTCTGAAGACTTTGGCTGGTGATAAAGTTAAGGCTATTGCTTTATTGCCTCCATCCATGAAAGTTCTAAAAGAGAGACTTGTTGGAAGAGGGACAGATGCTCTTGATGTTATAGAACGTAGAATGAATATGGCTGAAAAACGTATTAGAGAATCGGCTTTTTATGATTATGTTATTATAAATGATGATTTGAATAAAGCTGTGGAGGAAGCTCTGGCAATTATTAAGGCTGCAAGAGTTGAAAAAGCGAATATATGCAACCTTGATAGTGTTATAAATAATATTGTGAAGGAAATTTAAATGGCTAAAATTTATAATTCTATTACAGAACTTGTTGGACATACTCCTCTCTTAAGATTGGGTAATTTAACAACAAAATTTAAATTAAATGCCGAAATTTTGGCTAAATGCGAAATGTATAATCCTCTTTTTTCCGCTAAAGATAGAGTTGCTCTATCTATGTTGCAAAAACAAGAAAAAATTGGTGTAACTGATGATACTGTTTTTGTAGAGGCTACTTCTGGTAATACAGGAATAGCTTTGGCGGCTATGTGTGCAGCTAAACATTATAAGTTGATTATTGTTATGCCTGAGAATATGTCTCAGGAAAGAATTGCTTTGATGAGACATCTAGGGGCTGAGGTTATATTAACTCAGGCGGAAGATGGTATGGCTGGTGCTATTCATAAAGCTGAAATCTTGAAAGAACGTAATCCTAATGTTGTTATTTTGAGCCAATTTGAAAATGATGCTAATCCTAATGCTCATAGAATGGGAACAGCTATGGAAATTTTGGAAGATACGGATGGTAATTTTGATGCGGTTGTTATTTCTGTTGGAACTTCCGGAACTTTAACGGGGATAGCTTCGGTCTTAAAAACATATAATCAAGATTTATTTGTTGTGGCTGTGGAACCAGCCGGAAGTGCTGTTTTAAGTGGAGAACAAAGTGGAAGTCATAAAATTCAGGGAATAGGTGCTGGTTTTATACCTCCTTTGTATGAGAAATCTTTAGTTGATGAAGTTTTAAAGATTACGGATGATGATGCGATTGAAATGGCTAAAATTGTCGCAAAAACGGAAGGTCTTCCTATTGGTATTTCGGGCGGTGCGGCTGTTGCTGCGGCTGTCGAATTAGCTAAAAGAGAAGAATTTCTCAATAAAAGATTGATTGTAGTTCTTCCTGATAGTGTTGAACGCTATTTGTCTACGGGTTATTTTTAGGATTTTTTAAGATGATGAAACCAAATTCTATTTTAGGTTCTTACCTTATTAAACAGACTGTGGTAAGTTTTTTGTTTGTTTTGGCTGTTATTTGTGCAATCATTATGATGTTTGATATGATTGAGATTTTGCGTAGAACTTCCGGTCGCCATGATGTTTCTGTGGGGTTCTTGTTGCAATATGTTATAGCTAAATTGCCTGAAACAGTTGATAAGGTTGTTCCTTTTATTGTAATGGTTTCTACGATGATTGCTTTCTGGAGATTAAGCAAAACTAATGAATTTGTGATTATTCGAGCTACAGGGGTTTCTATTTGGGGAGTATTATCTCCTGTTTTATTAGCTGTTTTTGCTATTGGTGTTTTTTGGATTGCTATTTTTAATCCGATTTCTGCGAAATTATTTGAACTAAAAGAAACCATGTCCTACAGACTCTCTACAGATAATCCGAATGCAATGCTTTTTTCAAATAAAGGATTATGGATAAGAGAAGGAAAAGGGGAAGATACTATTGCTATTATTAATGCAGGTAGCTTGAATTTACAAGATGGTGTTCTTTGGCTTCGCGATGTTAGTGTTATTGAGGTTGATGCTAAAACACAGGTGAAACGTCGTATAGAGGCTTTTGTTGCTACGCTTGAAGAAGGTGATTTGAACTTGCGAGATGTTCGTATTTATAAATCAGGACAACAAGCGGAAATATTGAATAGCCTTAAATATCCGACAGAAATGAATATTCAACGTATTAAAGATAATTTTGTTGATCCTGAAGCCATATCTTTTTGGAATTTGCCTGATACAATTGAATTTTATGAAACTTCTGGCTTTTCTGTGCAGAGATATAAAATGAGATACTTGAGCTTAATCGCATTGCCTTTCTTTCTTATGGCTATGGTTTTGGTGGCTGGAATCTTTTCTTTAAAAGCGAGCCAACGTCAAGGTGGGGTTTTGCTTATGATTGTTTCTGGTATAGCAACAGGATTTACTGTGTATTTTACATCTCAGGTTATTTCTGCTTTTGGGGTGAATTCATATATTCCGGCTTGGTTTGCGGTTTGGGCGCCGGCTATAGTTGTTGCTTCAATCAGTATCTCTGTTTATTTACATAAAGAAGAGTAAAAAATTATTGGAGTAAAGAAAGAATTTCTGGGGAAATTTTACTTGGACGCATTGCTGGTAAACTTAAAAATACCAGAGTAATTTCAATTTCACAAAGAATGCTATCGCCTCTGTATAGTTTTTGTTCCATTTTTAATGATGCTCCTTTTATTTCTGTTACTTTACAGGTTACATTTAGGGCATCATCTAATTTAGCTGGCGATTTATAGCTAATGTGACAATCTCTAACTACAAAGCCTTTTCCTTCCTGTTTAAGCATTTCCTCTTGGTTAATTCCTAAATGGCGTAGAAATTCTGTGCGTGCTCGTTCTGCATATCTTAAGTAGTTGGCATAGTATACAATACCACCTGCATCTGTGTCTTCGTAATAAATACGAATTGGAAATGAAAAGGTTTTATCTTCAAATAATTTTCCGGTAATTGTATTGGTTTCGTATGTCATTATCTTAAATCCCTAAATCATCCATAAAACTAAATTGATTGTTGTTATTTTTGAATTTACTAATTCCCAAATATTTGCAACCTTGTTCGGATAGAACTCGTCCTCTTGGGGTTCTTTGTAGAAAACCTAGTTTTAATAGATACGGTTCTATAACTTCTTCTATTGTATCTCTTTCTTCGGATAAAGCAGCTGCTAAAGTATCGGCACCAACAGGACCTCCACCGTAATTTTTGGCGATACAATTTAGATATCTGCGATCAAATTCATCAAGTCCGTAGGCATCTACATCTAGTAGACGTAATGCTTTATCTGCTATTTCAGAATCTATTTCTACATTTCCAGCAACAGCTCCAAAATCTCGAACTCGTTTTAATAATCGTCCCGCAATACGAGGGGTGCCTCTGGAGCGTTTTGCTATTTCCATGGCTCCATCTTGTGATATCGGCATATTTAATAAATGTGCTCCTCTTAGGACAATTTTCTGTAAATCTTCGTGATTATAAAAATCCATACGCAGAGGAATTCCAAAACGTTCTCTTAATGGGGTGGAAACTAATCCTGAGCGGGTGGTTGCTCCTACTAAGGTGAAAGGTTGTAAATCTATTTTTACGGAACGTGCTGAAGGTCCTTCTCCGATAATGATATCTAATTGAAAATCTTCCATTGCAGAGTAAAGGACTTCTTCTATAGCAGGGTTGAGACGATGTATTTCATCTATAAAAAGGACATCTCTTGCTTCCAGATTGGTAAGAATTGCCGCTAAATCTCCTGATTTTGTTATCATTGGGGCAGATGTAGCCTTAAAACCTACTCCTAATTCTTTTGAAATTATGTTTGATAGCGTTGTTTTTCCTAGTCCTGGAGGTCCATATAGCAAAACGTGATCAAGGACTTCTCCTCGGCTTTTAGCTGATTGAATAAACACTTTTAAATTTTGGCATACTTTTTCTTGACCAACGAATTCATCTAAAGTTGTGGGGCGCAAATTTATTGCTGCAGGAGAATTACTTTCATCTGTGGAGAGTTTTTGGGCACTGACTATTCTTTCTTTTTCTTCTGATATCATTACTATTTCTCCAGTTGATTAAATTCTTTTAGGGCTAAACGTATCAATGTGCCTAAATCTGCATCTGGATTATTTAAACAGATTTCCGTAGCCACACGATATGCATCAATTTTTTGATATCCTAAATTAGTTAATGCAGAGGTGACATCTTCTGTATTATTATAAGTTTTGTTATCAGATTCTTGTGTGTAAGAATTTGTTTTGTTTTTTTCATTTGTTTTGGTTGGTTCTTTATCCGTATCTGATTTTATAGTGTCATCTAAATCAGGTGAATTAATATATTCGACGGGAATGGTTACAATTTTATCTTTTAATTCTGTTACAAGACGGGTAGCTAATTTTGGGCCAACTCCAGATGCTCTCAAAAATGAGCTTTTATCTTGAGCTGCAACAGCTTGTGATAATTGTGCAGGAGATAGTGCGCTTAAAATGCTTAAACATACTTTTCCTCCAACTCCTTGTATTTTAGTGAGTGTGTTAAACCATTCTTTTTCCCAAGGATTTTGAAATCCAAAGAGTGTTATACTATCTTCTTTTATTACAGTCTCTATCAGTAACGAAGCGTATTCGCCTTGTTTTAGCTTGCTTAGAGATCGAGAAGACATATTGACTAGGTAGCCAACTCCGTTAACGTCAATAATGCAGCAGTCTTCACCGATATTATCTATTATTCCTTTTAATTTTGCTATCATCTTTTTTCCTTTATCTTTCTTTACCTTACGGGGGTTTTTGTTCCTCTTCAAGTGTTTTTTTGAGTAACCCCCTTTTATTCAAACTTTTAAGAGTTATATCCGTTTTATTGGTTTTATACAGCTAGATAATAGAGGTTAAAAATAAAATAGTGCTTGCTTTAGCTTTATTATGTTTCATGTGTTCTGAAAATATTAGTGCTGAAAATTTAATATCAGAATATCAACATTTTAAAAATGAATTTAATCAAAAATATGGTTTTGATTATAGTTTTGATGTTTCTGTTTTGGGGCAGAGAACTAGTCCTAATGGTAAAAATAGTGTTTTTCAGGCTGATTTATCTCCGGAATTTTTGTGGACGATGTTTGATAACAGTTATGGAATTGGAACTTTAAATTTTGCATATACAATTATTCGTTACGGAAATCATGATGCTAGTGATTTAGCAAATAATTCTGGTTATGTGACAGGTATTAATGATTCAGAGAATAAAATTAGTCAATTTAATGAGCTTTATTATACATATCAATTGCCAGACAAATGGAATTGGTTATCTTTTGCTGTTGGACAGTTTCCTTTGGGAAATTTTGATGGGACGAATTATGATTCAAATCAACAAGTTAATTTCTTGAATGATGCTTTGGCGCAAAATGCATCAGCAACATATTCGGCAGCAGGAGTAGGTGGTTATGTTCAAATCACTCCAAATAATGATTGGACTGTTGTATTTGGCGGGCAAGATGCTACTAATGTTGATGCTCCAAGTATAAGAGTTAGTCATTTGGATGAAAATCATTATACGTCATTTGGTTATGTTTCTTATACTCCTACTATAGAAGGAATAGGTGATACTGAGATTTCGTTATTGGTGTATAATCAACCTGCTGTTAGTGAGCAGCCTCAATCAACGCATGGTTGGTCTTTGAACTTTTCTCAAAATTTAGGTAATAAATTTAGTGTTTTTGCTCGATTAAATGAAGTTAGTGGTAATGTTGAGGAAATTAGTCAGTCTTGGGTTTTGGGTGGGGTGTATAATAATCCTTTAGATAGGAACCCTTTAGATCAAATTGGATTAGCTTATGCGTATAATAAAATTGATCAATCGACTGTCGGAGAACCTCTCTCCCATAAGGCCGAACAGATAATTGAAGCTTATTGGGCTTGGGGAATAGGGGATATAATGACGATTACTCCTGATGTTCAGTTATATATAAATCCTGCGTTAAATCAAAAATCTGATTATGGGGTTGTTGCAAGTTTAAGAGCAACAGTGTTTTTCTAAATTTATATAATATATTTGGTTCTTTAAAACCTATTTAAATACATTGTTTAAATACAATGTATTTTCTTGTATGATGATGTTTTGAGGGAAAATTATATTCTAAAAATTTTTTTTCGCTGTGTATTAATGGTATTTTATTGATGTTTCTTCTTTAAAAAGAGAATATGTAGACAATAATTGTTTTTATTTGGAAATGAAGAAAGGTCTTATACTAGTATGCGAAAGCTTTATTTGTTGTTTTTATTGATGATTGTTTCTGCTTGTCAATCTAAGCAGGTTATTGTTCCGGCAGTTGTTCATAATGTTAATACAACTCAGGAGGTTGTTGTGGAAAAAGCTCATTTGCCAATTATTGGTGAAGTTGAACCAATTTATTTCTTACCAATGAAATCCCCTTTTGCTGCAAGAATTGATACAGGTGCGACAACTTCTTCTTTAGATTGTCAGGATGTTGAGTATTTTGAGCGTGATGGTGAAAAATGGGTGGCTTTTAAATTGAAGAATCGTAAAACAGGTGAAGAACATGTTTTTGAAAAGAAAATTGAACGCTCTTTTAAAGTTAAACGTGCTGGAAAAGATGAAAGTCGTAAAGCTGTGAAAATGGATGTGAAAATGGGGGGGGAAGTTTTTTCTGCTGTCTTCTCTATTGCGGATCGGTCAAATTTTGATTATCAAGGACTTGTTGGACGTAATATCTTAACAGGACGTTTTTTGGTTGATACATCCACTTCTTATACTTTGAACTAACTAGGATGAATGATTATGAAATTGAACTTGGCTAGATTTTTTACAATAAGAAAAGTTTTAAGTTTTTTATTACTTTGTGCGATTGTATATTCAGCATATAGTATTTATTATAAAGTTAAATATTGGGGATTTTCTTTGTCTCCTAAAGCTGTTACTGATGTTTGGACCGTTGATGCTAAAGTTTCATTTAATGCCTTAGGGGAAAATGTAAAAGTTTCTTTGGCTGTTCCTAATGATAAAGATGGTTTTAAAATACTTAGCGAAGAAGTTGTTGCAAAAGGTTATGAAATTACACGTGATAAAGTAAATAGTCGTGTTATTATGACCGCTCCTCTTAAAACAGGAAAACAAAATTTATATTATCGTTTAAGTATTTATGATGATGCTCAAAATGTGGCTCTTAACTCTTTGGTGCCAGCTAAAGTCGAAAGACCAATCTTATCTGATGAAGAGCGTTTACAGATGAGTAAAATTTGGAAATTATCTCAAAATCAGAAAGGAGATAAAGTTCAAAAAGCAATTTTGGCGGTTAATCAAGAAGTAAATAATCCAACTATGAGCTTAATTTTGCCTATTACTCATACTACTAAAGAGTTTGCAGAAAAAGTTATTCAAGTTCTTGCTTATAAAAGAATTCCTGCTCGAATTGCCAGAACTATTAAACTTGAAGAAGGACGTAAAACAGAAAAGCCTGATATTATGTTAGAGGCTTATTTAGATGGGCGATGGAAATTATATGATTTGGTATCGGCTAAAATAGGTCTTCCTAAAAATTGGGTTATTGTTCAACGTGGAGGAGTTTCTCTCTTGGATGTTAAAGGAGGAGAAGATTCTATAGTCGTATTCTCTGTTTTGAAATCTGTTGCATCTCCGTTAAAAATGGCTGAGCATCGTGCTAAAGCTAACGATAAACTTTGGAGCTATAATTACTCTATGTATACATTACCGGTTTTTGAACAAAATACATTGAAATGGTTGATGATTTTTCCGCTGGCAATTCTAGTGGTTGTTATTATGCGTAATATTATAGGTGTTTCTACTATGGGGACGTTTACTCCGATGTTACTTGCTATGTCTTTGGTAAGAACTGGATTTTGGCCTGGGTTGATTTGTTTCTCTGTTATGATTGCTTTAGGGTTAGTAATGAGATCTGTAGTGGCAAAATTAAATCTGTTGCTAGTTCCTAGAATTTCATTTGTTGTTATTTTTGTTATTTTGCTTATTCAATGTTTAACGGTTGTTGGTTATAGATTTAATTATTCTATTGTAAGTTCGGCTATTTTCTTTCCAATTATTATTACAGCTTGGATTATCGAACGTGCTTCCATTACTTGGGAAGAAGAAGGAGCTGTTAATACATTGAAAGAAATTTTATTTACATTTATAACAGCTGTAGTTACTTATTTTGTTATTAGTAATGAATATGTTCGTCACGTTATGTTTGCTTTTAATGAGCTTAATTTGGTTATTTTATTTATTGTGATGTTATTGGGGACTTATACTGGGTATCGCTTGACGGAATTAATGCGTTTTGCTCCGCTTATTCATAAGGATAACTGATATGTTTGAGTGGCTTTTTAACGGAAAAAAATTACGTGAGAATGGTGTTTTAGGAATGAATGACCGAAACTATTCGGTTATCGCGAAATACAATAAACGCTCTCTCTATACTTTGGTTGATGATAAAGTTAAAACGAAAAGACTTGCTAATAGCATCAATATTAATACTCCGAAAATGATTGGAATTATTGAATTTCAATATCAGGTTAAAAATCTTTTAGATATCGTTAAAGGGTATGATACATTTGTTATTAAACCTGCTCATGGTAGCGGTGGTAAGGGTGTTCTGGTTATTAAAAAATATGATGCGGAACATTTTTATAGTGCTTCCGGTGATGTTTTGTCTTTTAAAGATGTCTATCAACATATTTCTAACACATTAAGCGGATTATTTAGTTTAGGTGGAAAATATGATGTGGCTCTTATAGAAGAGGCGGTTAATTTTAGTGATGTGTTTAAAAATTTTAGTTATCATGGTGTTCCAGATGTGCGTGTCATCGTTTATAAGGGATTTCCTGCAATGGTTATGATGCGATTAGCTACTAAAGAATCTGGCGGTCGTGCTAACTTACACCAAGGTGCAGTTGGTGTTGGTTTAGATGTAAGTACAGGTTGTCCTTTGAAGGCAGTTATGCATAATAAACCAATTTTACAACATCCTGATACACATGCTAATTTAATGGATTTAAAAGTTCCTTTTTGGAGGGAACATTTGATTATAGGTTCTTTGGCTTATGATATGACTGGACTCGGTTATTTAGGGGCTGATATTGTATTAGATGAGAATCGTGGTCCGATGATGTTAGAAGTTAATGCTCGTCCGGGATTGGCTATCCAGATAGCGAACGGTAAAGGTTTGAAGAGTCGGTTGCAAGAAATTGATGAGACTTATCCTTCCGGTTTATCAGCAGAAGAAAGAGTTGATTACGTCTTGAATCATTAAAAATAAATTCCTAAATATTAGCCAGAGGTAAGTTTTATTATAGAAATATATAGGGAGCTAGAGATGTCTAATATTTTAGGAAAAAGTGAAACAAAAAGTTTGGATAAGAGTGATACCAAAAATCTAACAGCTGATGATACTAAAAAAATTGGTGTTAGTGAAACAAGAGGAAAGAAAATGAAATATTCTTATAATGTAACAGATCCTGAAAATGCTCTGGTTTTAAAATTAAAAGATGGGGATGTTGTTATTGAAATGTATCCAGATGCGGCTCCAAATCATGTTGCCAGAATAAAAGAATTGGTTCGACAAGGATTTTATAATGGTTTAAAATTTCACCGCGTTATTGAAGGTTTTATGGCTCAGACAGGTTGCCCTCTAGGAAATGGAACAGGTGGTAGTGGTAAAAAATTGAAGGCTGAATTTAATACAATCCCGCATACAAGAGGTATTGTTTCTATGGCTCGTGCTATGCATCCTGATTCTGCTGATAGTCAATTCTTTATTTGTTATGATGATTGTCCGCATTTGGATGGACAGTATACGGTTTGGGGTAAAGTCGTTTCCGGTATGGAATTTGTAGATAAAATCAAAAAAGGTGGTGGCTTTAATGGTATGGTAAGCCAGCCAGATGAAATTATTAGTATGCAGGTTATTGCTGATTTATAGAATTGAAATTAATGATTTTTTATAGGCTTTCTCTTAATCGAGAGAGCTTTTTTGCTTAGATGTTTTGTTATACCGCTTGGTCTTTGTATGAATTACGTAAATTGCAATGGGTTATTGCAATCGCTAAAGCGTCAGAAGAATCATTGTTTTTAGGTTGGCAACCGGGGAGAAGAATTTTTACCATTGTTTCAACTTGGTTTTTATCTGCTTTTCCGACTCCGGTCAGCGCTTTTTTGATTTTGTTTGGTTCATATTCAAACAAAGGAATATTATAAAGTGCCGGCATTAAAAAAACGACACCTCTCGCCATACTTAATTTTAAAGAGGTTTCCGGGTTGGTGTTCAAAAATGTTATTTCTATTGATGCTTCGTCGGGTTTGTATAATTCTATTACTTTTTGGAGCTCTGTATAAATTGTATGCAATCTTGTAGAGAGATTTGCTTTTGCTGAAGTCGGAATAAAACCGTCTGCCACATAGGACAGACGGTTTCCGTTTATATCAATTATTCCCCAACCGGTAGAGGATATGCTCGGGTCTAAACCCAAAACACGCATTATTCAGCCTCCAATTGAGCCATAATTTCTTCTGCAATTTCTGCGTTGTGGTAAACGTGTTGAACGTCTTCATCATCTTCTAAAGCGTCAACAAATTCTAAGAATTTCTTAGCTGTTTCCAAATCGGTAATTTCTGTCTTAACAGTTGGTTTCCAATCCAAACGAGAAGCTGACGGTGTTCCGAATTTCTTTTCCAATGCGTCTGTTACGGCAGATAAATCTTCTGGTAATGTTTCGATAGCATGGATTTCTTCATCGGATACAACATCGTTTGCACCTGCTTCCAATGCTTCTTCAAACATTTTATCTGCATCTGCAACGCTTGCCGGATATTCAATATAACCGATACGCTCAAAGTTGAAAGATACAGAACCTGTTTCACCCATAGCACCACCACGTTTACCGAAAATTGAGCGAACGTTGCTTGCTGTGCGGTTTTTGTTATCTGTTAATGCTTCAACAATTACGGCAACTTTATTTGGTGAAAAACCTTCGTAACGCATTGTTGTAAAATCTGCTCCGCCGGCAACTTGAGTTGCTTTAGCAATAGCTCGTTCAATGTTGTCTTTTGGCATACTTTCTGCTCTTGCGGCTTGAATAGCTAATCTTAAACGCGGGTTTTTATCTGGTTCTGGTAAGCCACTTTTAGCTGCAACGGTAATTTCTCTAGCAAGTTTTGCAAATACTCTTGCTTTTTTTGCATCTTGTGCTCCTTTACGGTACATGATGTTCTTAAATTGGGAGTGTCCTGACATTTAGCATCTCCATATATAAAAGTTAATGTTTATTGTTGTTTTTTCTATAAAATCTTATGAGAAATAGTGCAAGCTTTTTTTTATTAGTCTGTTTCTTCTGCTAATTGTGTATTAGCTAACAGAAATGTTGGAGCTCTTTTTCCAAAGACTTTATAACGTTTTGATAAATCTAAAGCTTTTTTATCTAATAAGGGAGGTTTTAAATCTTGTTTTGTGTTGGGATAATTTCCTCTTTCTTCTTTAGTGTTTTTTTCTTCGTATTTGTTATCTTTTGTTTCTTTGGGTAACGTTGGTTCTACAGAGGCTATATTTTCTTGTTTCTTATCTACTTTTATCTCTGCAGGCGTCTTTAATATTTTATTTAATGTATCTTGTGTTTCTTTAGAGCGTCTTGTTGTAAATACGATATTTTGTTTATTGATTGGTAAAAGTGCTAATATCTTATCTAAATTGTTTAATTGGCGTTTTTTCTTTATTGAATTTATATCATCAACAACAAGAATATTGATATTTGATAAATCTAAATTGTTTTCATTAATATTTTCTAGTAGTAAATCAGGAGATGCAATAATTACATTCGCTTCGGAATTTTCATTCTCTTCATTTATTTCATGATATTTATTAAAAATCGCAAATTTATCTGAAATGCTGACAGCTTCTTTGTTGTCTGCGGCAATAACTAAGATGTTTTGGCCTTCGTTTTTTGAGATAATGTCAATTAACGGAAAAATATATGAGCAAGTTTTTCCGCAAGCTGAAGGGGCTATCGTAAATATATCTTTTCCTGTTAAAATAGAGGGAATGACATCTTTTTGGACTGTTGTAGGTTCTTTGTATCCTAAATCTTCAATAGCGTGTATGGTTTTTTCACTTAAGCCTAAATCTTTAAAACTCATATTTTTTTCCTATTTATCGTATTTAATTTCTTGAATACTATAACTTTGTATGCTTGTGTCAAGAGCTATGTTCATTCGCGTGTAAAATTTCAGAATGTTTTTAATTTGTATTTTTATATTTAAAAAAATAGCTTTTTTAGAATTTTTGTGTTATGCATGAGAAAGTTTTAATATTGGTTGTTAAAAAATGGAAGAAACTCTTTTTTCTAGTCGTATAAAAAGACCATTAGCAGATCGGTTGCGTCCCAGAAAATTGGAAGATGTTGTGGGACAAGAACAAGTTTTAGGTCAAGATTCTCCTTTAGGGAGAATGCTTTTTACTGGTCGTGTTTCTTCTTTTATTCTTTGGGGACCTCCCGGCTGTGGTAAAACGACTATTGCTAGGCTTATTGCGGAACATACAAATCTTTATTTTGAACAGATTTCTGCAGTTTTTTCCGGTGTCACAGATTTAAAAAGAGTTTTTCAATATGCTAAGGAGCGTAGAGTTACTCAGGGAAAAGGGACACTACTCTTTGTTGATGAAATTCATAGATTTAATAAGTCTCAGCAAGATGGTTTTTTGCCATATGTAGAGGACGGCACTGTTATTTTGGTGGGAGCTACAACGGAGAATCCGTCATTTGAACTTAATGCTGCTTTATTATCTCGTTGTCAGGTCTTTGTGCTTAATCGTTTAACTCCTGAAAATTTTGAAGAACTTTTGCAACGAGCTGAGAAAGAAGAGGGAATGAAACTTCCTCTTGAGGAGGAAGCTCGTGAATTTATGAAGAGTGTTGCTGATGGCGATGGTCGTTATATCCTTAATTTAGCAGAAAGTGTTTGGGCTTATGCGAAACCTGGGGAAATTTTTGATAAAAATAAGTTAATGAAGATTATTCGTTCACGGGCTCCAATCTATGATAAAGGGCGTGATGGGCATTATAATCTTATTTCTGCTGTTCATAAATCTTTGCGAGGTTCTGATGTTGATGCGGCTCTGTATTGGGTTAGTCGAATGATAGTTTCAGGTGAGGATCCTCGTTATATTTTGAGAAGACTTATTCGCTTTGCTGTTGAAGATGTTTCTTTAGCTGATCCAAATGCTGTTACACAAGCTATTGCTTGTGCTGAAGTTTATGAGCGCTTAGGTTCTCCTGAAGGAGATTTAGCAGTAATGCAATTAACTACTTATCTAGCAACAGCTCCTAAATCTGCGGCTGTTTATAAAGCTATGCATAGTGCTTTTGATGCAGCTCGTCAAACTGGTTCACTTATGCCACCTAAACATATCCTAAATGCGCCTACAAAATTGATGAAAGAACTTGGATATCACGAAGGGTATGTTTATGATCCTGATTTGGAAGATGGTTTTTCCGGTCAGAATTATTTTCCTGAAGAAATGGGACGTAGACGCTTTTATAATCCGGTTGACCGAGGATTTGAACGCGAAATTAAAAAAAGAATAGAATATTTTGATAGACTTCGAGCAGAAAAACAGCGTGAGCGGGCTAAAGTAAATAAAAAATAGGTATTTAGTCTATTTGTTCTTGTTTGACTTTTTTCTAAATTAGAGATAACAATGTCTTTGCTAAGAAATTATTTTAAAATTTAATTGTTATGAGTGATTTGAAAACAATTGCCGAGGAACTTGTTAGTCTTCGATGCAAAGAAGTGCAAGGTTTGGCTGAAATTTTGAAAGAAGAATATGGTATTCAGCCTAAACAGGGAGAAACGTTAGAAAGTTTAGGTGCTATTGAGAAACCTGTTTCTCGTCAGGTTCGCCGTAGATTAGAGCGTGAAGCTAAAAAAAGGCGGAAATAACCTGTTTTGAAAGTGTATTATTTAGTGTTTTGGTAAAGAGCTCTTTAATTAAAGAGCTCTTTACTTTATTTAGTGTATTTTCTTTAGGTATATGCTCCAATATGGAGGTTGAATTTATGAATCATCAATTTACATAATCTTTTCTTGTTGGAGCTTTTGTCTTAAAAGGTTTCCTATCAATGTCCTGCAGCGATGTAGTGTTGGTGTCTGGATTTGGATTGTGCGCACTTACCCCCATTTGGCTGAAAGTTTTATGACCACAGTATTGACAGATGTAACCTCTCTTTTTTGTGATGTATTTTTTAAGACGCTCCAATATTTTTCGAATTGTCGTTAATTCATTCATTTTTTACTCCTAAAATAAACTTGGTTTATATGTCAAAATTATTATTTAATTTATTGATTTTCCTTGATTTCTACCAGTTTTAACTTACAATTTATATTAGAATATGTTATAATATATTATATTTGAAGTTGAGTCGATTCGTTTTAACTTCATATATAAATCACCAAAATTTAGGCCTCTATAGTTCACTTTTTCATCAGAGCGGATAAGATTTTGTTTTGGTGTGAAAGGAGAATGATATGTCACAAATAATCTACAAATTCAGAAATAAGTTTGTTATCGGGCATATCGTCCACCTAAATTGTAATGTTTTGAGCTTCAACCTAGTGTTGAGGCTTTTTTATTTGCTTGTTTTTTTTAAGCCTTTTTGCTACACTTTCCAAAATTTATGAAAGGAAGGCTTATGTCTGGTGTTGAAATTGTAAAAGTAAAAGAATGTGACGATGGAATGCGTCTTAATCGTTGGTTTTTGAAATACTACCCAGGGTTAACATTGGGGCGTTTGCAAAAACTGCTTAGAACGAAGCAAATTAAAGTTGATGGGATAAAAGCAGAGGCTAATACTCGTCTTTCTGTAGGGCAAGATATACGTATTCCTCCTTTGGATAATGAGAAAAAAGTGGTTCAACATCAGGATGTTTCTTTTAAAGATGCTGAGTTTATTGAAAAACTTGTTATTTATAAAGATGATAAAATTATTGTCTTAAATAAACCTTCTGGTTTAGCTGTTCAAGGGGGAACAAATACAAGCCGTCATGTTGATGGAATGCTTGAAGCTCTTAAATTTGGTTATGATGAAAAACCTAAATTAGTTCATCGTATTGATAAAGATACTAGTGGTATTTTAGTTTTGGCCAGAACTCGAAAATTGGCTGATGTTTTAACAAAAGCTTTTAGAGAGCATACTCTGCAGAAAACTTATTTGGCTCTTACTAGAGGAACTCCAGAAAAAGAATTTGGAGAAATTAAAGCTCCTTTAGAGAAAATGGATGGACGTGTTCAGGTTGTAGAAGGTGGAAAGCCTGCTGTTACAGAATATGAAGTAATTGATAGCGTTGGTGATAAATATGCTTTGGTTGCTGCGGCTCCTTTAACAGGTAGAACGCACCAAATTCGTGCGCATTTAGAATATTTAGGAACTCCAATTTGTGGTGATGATAAGTATTTTGGCTCAGAACGTGATAAAAATAAATTGTTAGCTAATAAATTGCATTTGCATGCGTATAAAATTGATTTATCTTCTGTGTATGGTAAAAAAATGGTTGTAAAAGCAAAGTTGCCTGATTATTTTAAAGAAAGTTTGAAATTACTCGGATTAAATCTTGGGGAGTAAAGAGAAATGAAAAAGCTTTTAAAATTTATTTTTATTTCAATTTTTTCTATTTGTGTGTTGGTTGTTGCTGCTGGCTATATTCTTTTAACACAGATTGATTTTAATGCGTATAAAAATAGTATTATTAAAATTGTTTATGAAAAAACTGGTCGTCAATTGACTATGGATAATATTCTATTGAAGCCATCGTTTAATCCGGTTGTTGAAGTGCAAAATGTTACTTTTTCTAATGCTAAATGGGCTAAAAATTCAGAAATGGTTTCTGCTCAATCTATTGAATTAGGGTTTGCCCTACTTCCACTATTTCATAAAAAAATTGAAATAGATACATTTACAGTGCATGATGCGGTGGTTAATTTAGAACAAAATGCAGGAGGAAAAGCTAATTGGGATTTTTCTGATGTTAAATCATCTGAACCTAAAAAATTTTCTCAAAATAATTGGAGTTTAATTAAAACTGCATATGCTGATGATACCTTAACAAATAATGCTCAAGTTTCGAGTGAGGAGTTTTTATTATCAGAATTGATTGTTAGAAATCTTCTTTTAGATAATGTTCAGATTAACTATATAGATCAAGAACAAAAGGTTCAAAATTATAAAATTAATAATCTTAAATTAACAGCGGCTGAACTTGATAATATTAATTTTGATTTTAATGTTAATGATGGATTATACCAAGGAACCGGAGTTGCTGGCGGTTTTAGTAAGTTAGAAAGTGTAGATGGATATCCTGTGCAAGGACACTTTAATGTTATGGGCATTCCTGTAACAACCGATGTGATTTTATTTGATTTAATAGGGGGAAATATTAGTTTTAAAGGAAATGTGTCTGCTCAAGAGTTTTTAGGTAAAAATAGTGGTTATAATGAGTCTGTTAATGCAAATGTTGAAGGAAATTTAGAGAAAATAAAAACAGATATTCAAAGCTTTATGTTTGCAGGTAATCAAATAAAAGGAACTATATCTGTTAATTTAACTCCGAAAATTCCAACAATTCGAGCTAATCTTAGCAGTGATAAAATAGATTTAGCTTCTTTGATGAAAAAAACACAAAAAATGGCCGCATTTTCTTTGATTAAACAGGCGAAGGCGACAACTTTGGTGCCAAATGAGGCTATTCCTTATCAGGCTTTGTATGGTATAGATGCTAAAGCAGATATATATATTGGCTCTTTAATGAATACTGATATTGAATTAGGTAAAAACTTAGCTTTCCAAGTTGATGTTATGACTGGAACGGCTAATGTTAAACTACTTAAAGGTTTTGTATTTAGTGGTGAAGCAACTGCTGCTGCTAATGTTAATGCTTCTCAGAAAGCTATATTATTTAAAGCTGATGTAAATAAAATGAATTTAAAACAAGCTCTGGTTGCTGTAGGGGATATTTCAGCTGCTTTGGATTTTCGTAGCGGTAGCGATACTGATATTCATATTAATGTTATTGGTGAAGGGGATTCTTTTGCTGATGTCGTTGATACATTGAATGGACATTTTATTACAATTATGGATCAATCTCAGCTGCATATAGGTAATATTGGCTTACTTAAAGGAAATATTATTTCTCAATTATTGGATACCTTGCGTATAACAAAAGGAAATGATGATTTGAATTTAAGATGTGCTGTTGTTCGTGCAGATTTGAAAGACGGTAAAGCTCAAATTCCTGATGGCGTTGCCATAAATGCGGATAAATTTACTATTGTAGCTACGGGTGATGTTAATTTGAAAAAAGATGAACTCAATTTGAGTTTTAAACCTTTTGCAGGTAAATTGACTGATACCAATATTGCTAAAGTCTTATCATCTTTGGTAAAACTGACGGGTAAAATTCAAAATCCCAAAATACGTGTTGATAGCGCTAATGCTATTAAAACTATTGTGGGTGTTACAACTTCCGGTCCTGTATATTTAGGTAGCCAGATGTTGCTTGAAAATGATGGGTCTCCTTGTTATACAGCTTTGAAGGGGACGGGGTTTGAAGATAGATTTCCTAAACCCAAAAATGTTGTAACTCAGACAACAGACGATGTTGGTCAAATTTTTGATGATAGTGTAGGAGCTGTTAAAAGCACAACCAAGGGAATTATAGATATTCTTTCAGGTTCTGTTAAAAGCTTAAGTGGGAATAAGTAGTTTGATGGATTTACAAAAAATTAGTTGTTCTATATCGGAACATCGAGATGACATAATTAATCGGTTGCTGAGTTTTTCGGCAACCGATACGATTTTATATCTTCGCGGAGGTGTTTGTAATCAATCTGTATTACTTTTTGCCAAAAAAGCTATAGATATGGCGAATAGTATCATGAATTCTCATTTTGAGGAAGTGAATGGTTTGGAGGTCTCTAATATTAATCAGAAACAGAAAGATGTTTTAAAAAAATATTTATTTAATTTAGATAATCAATCTTTAATTATTTTGTATCTTGTTGCTCTCGAATTAAAATCTGTTTTATTAGGGGTATTATTTGTAACTCAGTCTTTTAAAGTGCAGGATGTGTTTAATTTGTCTTATGCAGAAGAATTAGAGGAACAGAAAAAATGGGGAGAGGATGAAGCGATTTCTAATAAGCATTCTGAAATATTAGAAAATCTAAAGCAGTGGGAAAGTTTTTGCTATGAAAGAAGTATATTTAAAAATTGAAGGACGTGTTCAGGGAATAGGATATCGCCGTTGGGCTGTTTCCAAGGCTCTTGAAATAGGTGGAATTTCTGGATGGGTTAGAAATGAAGATGACGGAAGTGTTGAAATTTTGATGAGTGGAGATGATGATAAGGTTAATCAAATGATACAATCTTGTTATCAAGGGCCTTTTTTAGCTAGGGTTGATAGAATTTTGTTTTTACCTGGTGTTAGAAATTATTTTTTACCTCAAATTGAACAAAATGTATTTCGTCGTATTTAATAATCTATATGACTTTAATTTAAATTTTTACAGTATTATTGATGATAAATTTAGAATTTTACTCGCTTTAAATGATGTTTGTTATATCCTAAAGATGAGGAGATTTTGGGAAAAATAGAGAAATTTTACCTGATACGTATGAGAAATATTGTGATTCTTTTTTGTTTGGAATTGGTTCGCAGTATTATATGAATTAGGATATTAAAATGGAAAAGCTTAAATATAAAAATTAAAACTTTTAATTGGGAGGCTGTAATGGCATTATATTCTACTGATTTGCTTATTTTAGGGTCTGGTCCTGCCGGCTATACTGCAGGTATTTATGCGGCTAGAGCTGGATTGAAGACTACTATTGTTTCTGGAAATCAAGAAGGTGGTCAATTAACAATGACTAATAGTATTGAAAATTTTCCTGGGTTTGAAGAAATCAGTGGTTTCGAATTAATGGATAAAATGAAACAACAAGCTTTGAAACTTGGGGTTCAATTTGTTAATGATAATATTGTTGAAGTTGATTTTTCGAATCGTCCCTTTGTTTGCTGTTCTGAAAATGGACATTCTTATCATGCAAGAGCGGTTATTGTTGCTACAGGTTCTTCCGCGAAATGGTTAAATCTACCTTCAGAGAAGAAATTCTTGGGATATGGTGTTTCTGCTTGTGCGACATGTGATGGTTTCTTTTATCGTGGTAGAACTGTTGCTGTTATTGGTGGTGGTAATTCAGCTGCTGCTGAGGCTTTGTATTTAGCATCATTAGCAGATAAGGTTATTTTGGTTCATAGACGTAATCAATTGCGTGCAGATAAAATTTTACAAGAGAGAATCTTAAGTAACAAAAAGATTGTTGTTGAATGGGATAGTGTTGTTGATGAAGTTTTAGGTGAAGAGAATCCTCTAAAAGTAACAGGCCTTAAATTGAGAAATGTTAAAAATGATAGTGTTAAAACTATTCCTTTAGATGGTGTTTTTATTGCTGTTGGTCATCAGCCAAATACAGAAATATTTAAAGGTAATTTGGTGCTTGATAGCAAAGGCTATATTGTTACTCATGAAAATAGTTCTGCAACTGATGTTGAAGGTGTTTTTGCAGCTGGTGATGTTAAAGATCCAAAATACAAGCAGGCTGTAATTTCTGCTGGTAGCGGTGCGATGGCGGCAATGGATGCTATTGAATATTTAGATGAAAATTAAATATTTCTTTTCCAGAAGATAGGTAAAAAGCTCTGTGAAAACAGAGCTTTTTTCTTAGATAGGGTATTTGGGTAATTATACATTGAATAAAAAGTTTAATAAATCACCATCTTGCACAACATATTCTTTGCCTTCTGAGCGCATTTTTCCAGCTTCTTTACAGCCTTGCTCTCCACCAAACTTTATGTAGTCATTGTAAGAAATTGTTTCTGCTCTTATGAAGCCTCTTTCAAAATCAGAATGGATTATGCCAGCACATTGTGGTGCTTTAGAGCCTTTTAGAAAAGTCCATGCACGAACTTCTTTCGGACCAGCGGTGAAGTATGTTTCAAGGCCTAGCAAATCATATCCTGCTTTAATTATTTTTGTTAAACCTGTTTCTTCTAAACCCAAGGCTTTAAGAAATTCCTGTTTTTCTTCTTCACTATCTAATTGAGCAACCTCTGATTCAATTGCGGCTGATATAATTACAGCTTTTGCTTGTTCTTTTTCTGCTTTTTCAAATACTTTTTGGGAAAATTCGTTTCCTGTTGCAGCACTATCTTCATCAACATTGCATACATATAAAACAGGTTTTGATGTTAGTAATTGCATCATTTGATATTGTTTCCATGCATCTTTGTCTTCGGGAGATGGAGCGGCTGTGCGTGCAGGTTTTCCTTCACGTAGAGCATTAATAATTGGCTCCATTACTCTGGCTTTTACTGCGGCTTCTTTATCACCTCCTGTTTGAGCTTTTTTCTTTGTTTGTTCAAAGCGTTTTTCCAAAGATTCTAAATCTGCAATCATTAATTCTGTTTCAACAATTTCAGCATCTCTAATTGGATCAACGGAACCTTCGACATGGGTGATATTGCTATCTTCAAAGCATCTTAACACGTGGATAATTGCATCTGTTTCTCTTATGTTGGCAAGGAACTGGTTGCCTAATCCTTCACCTTTAGATGCGCCTTTTACTAATCCGGCAATATCGACGAATTCTAATTGTGTCGGAATGATATTTTTCGGATGGACAATGTTTGCTAACTCTTGCAAACGTTTATCTGGGACTGCGACTCGACCTGTATTAGGCTCTATTGTGCAAAAAGGAAAATTTGCTGCTTGTGCGGCAATGGTTTGTGTTAATGCATTAAATAGTGTGGATTTACCAACGTTTGGAAGACCTACGATACCACAATTAAACCCCATTTTATTGCTCCTATATATTATTTTATTATTGCCTCAGCTTATACTAGAGATGTATTCTTTTTGCAATAAAAATGTGTTATAGATTTAGGATGTGAATAGTTTTATACGCGGCGTAGTGCTTATTTGGTATTGTGCATGCCAATTATGTTGGAATATTGTGCTATGCCTTTGCTAATTAGTTCTGGAATGCTCTCTGAGATGAATTCAAGTCTTTCTTGCAAGGTATCCATTTCAGCCTTGGAGAATCGTGACAATACAAAATTGACTGTATCTGTATGATGCTCTTGTGGTGAGCCTACACCTATGCGGATACGATTATAGTTTGGTCCTATTTGGGAATCTATATTTTTTAAACCATTATGCCCACCGGCTGAACCGCCGATCTTTGCTTTTAACTTTCCTAGAGCTAAATCTTTGTCATCATGTATAACAATGATGTTTTCTGATGGTATTTTATAAAAAATAGCCACTTTATTTACAGAATTCCCTGATAAATTCATAAAAGTTTGTGGTTTCAGCAATAATGTTTTTTCTCCATTAATGAGGCCTTCTGCGAGGAGACCTTCAAATTTTGTTTTAAATGGAGAAAATTTATAGCGACTGTGTATTTCATCAGCCGCCATAAATCCTATATTGTGGCGAGTTTTTGCATATTCTTCACCAGGATTGCCTAAACCTACCACTAAATGCATTTTCACTGTCCTTACTTGCGCATAAAATCAACGTGTATTGGCATATCTGATACTGGATCAAACTGAACATCTTTGCAGATTACTTCTTCTGCTTTTCCATCTAAAGAGATAGTAATAACAGATTTATAGAAATCACGAAGATCAAGAGCCTTTTCAAGTTCAACAGGGTGTAAACTGATATTTACAACGTTTTTCTTTCCACCATATATAACAGCAGGAATACGGCCTTCTCTACGACATGCACGAGCTGCCCCCTTACCTGCTTTTTCACGCAAATTTGCATTAAATGTAATATCTGACATTGTTTTTTCCTTTATAAAATTCTATTTGGACTAATCGACCTCCAGGGGTGCCGTTTAGTTTCTACTTTTATATAGTTTATTATTTTAAAAATCAAGACTTTTTCAAAAAAAAGGAGGGCTTTTGTCCTCCTTCTTTGTGTTATTCTGCATTCTTGATTATTTCAGGTTGCGATGCAAGATATGCTTTCTTGTCTCTTAGAAACTTAATAATGCCAACAGGAATAGATAGTGTGTATAGAGCTGTTAGCACACCTAAAGTTAACCAAGTTTGAGTAAATAAGAAATTAGCAAGTAACGCTACAATGATTAATAATGGAATAACCATAGATGCTTTTATCTTGCTTTTTTTCAAAGAGATTGTTGGAATACGACTCGTTTCAAGATATGAGACGAAACACATCCATAAACCACAGAATAAATGAGTTCTTAATACAGATTCTGCTTCTACGAAATCGAAACTTATGAGAATCGGCATCATAACCATTGCAGCAGCTGCAGGAGCAGGAACGCCGGTGAAATAATGTGACCAATATGGGGGAATCGTTTTATCTTCTAACATGGTGTTAAAGCGTGCTAGTCTCATAGCCATTCCCATAGCAAATAATAAGCAGAAAAACCAACCTATTTTAGGGAGATCAAATAAGCACCATTGGAACATTAGAATGGCAGGAGCAACGCCAAAACTTACAAAATCACATAAGGAATCTAATTCTGCTCCAAATTTTGATGATGCTTTTAACATTCTTGCTAGTCTTCCATCTAACCCATCAAATAAAGCTGCAAGAAAAATGAATAGAACGGCTTTGCTCCAATCTTCTTGAACAGAGTAACGTATGGATGTTATGCCAGAGCAAAGAGCTAACATTGTTACAATATTAGGAACTAATTTACGAAAAGGAACTTCCGAAAATTTGTTCTTAGAAAATTTAATTTTTTTATTTAAGGGTTTCATAAATTTACCTTTCTTCAAATATTTATGCCGAAACGCTGTTTCTGCCGCATAAATTAAATGTTAATGAAAATATGCGCTGCATATTGAAAACATAAAAAATTTTAACCGGAAATAAAAAAAATACAAGTTTTATGTTGCATTTATATTTTTTTGTTTGTATAAACTATTTTCAGATGATTTGCGCTTGTGGCGGAACAGGTAGACGCTGCAGACTTAAAATCTGTTGGGAGCAATCCCGTGCCGGTTCGATTCCGGCCTAGCGCACCATTTATTTTGCTTGAAAATCAAGCACTTAAATCAAGAGCTAAGGCTGAAAAGCTAGGCTCTTTAATTTTTTTAAATCCTTGAAAAACAAATACTTACATTTTTGCTTTACAATAAACAACTATGGGAGAGCAAAATGTCTGAAAACTGTATGGCAAACTGTATGGCATCTAAAATCCATTTACAGTTGCGAAACAAAATTTTCTATTATAGAGTTGAGTTACCAAGAGTTAATAACAAGAGAAGATATAAAATCATCTCTCTTCATACACAAAACTACTTTGAAGCTCAGGAAAAAATTAAACAGATGATTACACAAGAAGAAAAGTTAATCCGTTTACGCAGGTTGTTTAATAATTTGATATTTGAAACATCAGACACAACCGGCATTGCAACTCTTGTTACCAGTTTTTCTAGAAAAAGATTATCTAAACGCAATAAAGTTGAAGATGTAACCGAGTTATACTCTTTATATTGTAGTATGTCTGAAGAGATGAAAAAACTCAGTGAAGAAAACAAAAATTTAATAAACCAGATTAAAAGTCTAGAAAATGTTATTAAAGAATATATTGGTCCATTAAATGTTGCTATGGCAGAAATTTGTAAACCTAAGCAATCTGTTTCAGAACCGCAAATGCCAAGTTATACAATTGGACAAGTTTTGGATAATATGTTGTTACAAAAATCTGCATCTAATACCCAAACATATCAAATAAGAAAAAGACAAACCATTGTTAATTTACTTACAAATGCCGGACTTTCTTTAGATGATGATTATGCAAAATTTCACGAAGTTTCAATGATTGGAAAGTTATCTAAAAACATCATCAATGATACATCAATTAAAAATGATAGTAAAAAGACGAGAGTTAATTATCTTAAAGAATTGGCTACTTGCGGACATAATATTAATCCAGACGTTTATAAAAATAACATTCTCAATCTCTTTCCTCAAATTGATAATACAAAGAAAATTGATAAGAATCCGCACAGACCATATGAAAAAGATAAATTGCTTGAAATGTTTAATCCAAAGCATGACTATTTTCAAAAGAATCCTGATGCGTTTTGGGCTTGTATGATTGCTTTGTTTACCGGGGCCAGGATGAATGCGGCTATTACCTTACAATATAAAGATATTCTTGTAAAAGATGGTATTCCTTGTATTCAGTTTTGTTCAGACCATAAAATCAAACAACTTAAAAATGAAGCATCCGAGCGTTTTGTTCCTATTCATCAACAATTATTAGATTTAGGTTTTGTTGATTACATAAATAGGCAAAAGACAAGATTAAAAGCCAAAGATACCGATTTTATTATTAAGAAATGCCAAACCTCAGGTGGAGAATACAATAATAAATTCTTTACACGTGAGTTATCTCCGTTTTTTATGGAAATTAAAGTTAAAACCGGTAATAACGACGGCTTTGATTTTCACTCTTTTAGAAAAAATCTTAGTATCGCTTTGCAAGATAGCGGTGTCGGTGCGACTTATATTAACGATATCATTGGTTGGGAAGGCAAAACAACCATGGAACAATCTTATTCCAACCATACACTTGCACAAATTAAAGCTGAAATGCATAAATTTAGCTATGATTTCCTTAAGCAACATTTTGCAAAATGGAAAACCATCATGGCAAAGAAGTAAAGTATAAAATGTATTTTAAGGAGTAAAAAATAAAATGATTATAGTCCAATGGTTAAATTTTTTAGAAGCTAATAACGACTATTCTCGTTCAAAAGTAATAAAATTCATTATTTTATGGATGTGGTATAATCAATGGTATAATGAAAAATATATTGATATCCATGGATTATATAATGATAAAGCCAAATCTCTAGAATTAGCCAACGAGCAATATGCACAAGAAACTTATGCTTCTATGCAAGATGAGATTTTGAATAGTTTTAAAAATATTCCTTCATTTCATTGTTCAACAAGTGCGAGAGATCGTTTATGGAAAGATAGTGGACTAGAAAAAGAAATTTTATTTAATGAAGAGTATTGTGATTTAAAACAATTTTTAATGTTAATATATCAGATACGCTGTAATTTTCTTCATGGTAACAAAGAAGAAAATGATGTTAATATTCAACTTATTACTTGGGCATATGATAATTTATATAAATTTCTTAAAAATTTAAATATAGGTTTGGATTTATAATTTTTAATACTTTTTTATATTAAACTTACGCACAGGTTAAGTTTTTACCGCTCCGATTTGATGAATAACACGACAATATAAATGTGAGAGTTCATCAATTATATAGTATTAAATGAATGAGAGATGAAGATTTATGTCTTTGTCTCTTTATTTTAATATCGGGGAACCATATCCATACCGGAATATCCGGTAGCCGTACCCATTATGGGAGTAGCAATATGGCAGGATATATACGGTATCCCATACCGGTATATTCTATATTTTAGGCTAAGCCGTATATAGGCGGGTAAAAAATCCCTTACGTGTAGTGAATTTTTAGGAGTGTCTTTTTCAGTAACATTTTAACTTCTGCAAATTTTTACAAAAGTTGACTAACTGACATTAATGACACTTAGTTGATTTTAACCTTTGACATTCAGATGTTAAAAGTTTGTGACGTTAATGACAATAACTTTTTTGCAACCTCATTCTAAACGGGAATTAGGTTAAATCATTATTTTATATATGTAATGTCATGAAAAATAAAAATGTAAAACCAAAAAATTTTT
>CALXVZ010000009.1 GCA_944392235.1 uncultured Alphaproteobacteria bacterium | reverse complement strand
ATCATCAAAATTATAAGAAAAAGACATGACTTTTCCTTTCATAACAAAAATTAAAACAAAAAAGAGCCACGAAAAAAACATCGTAGCTCTTGGTTAAAGATAGGATGTAAATTGCCCACAAAAAAAAGCTCTCAAACCGAGAGCTTTTGTGAATATGATTTTAAATATACAGATTTCACTATAATAACATTACTAGCATCATACGACAGGGATGTCAATACGTTGGGAAGTGAAATGAAAAATATTTTTTAAGGGAATATATTAAGAATATACAAGATTTTACAATAATAGTAAAAATTTTAACTCTATCTTAAAAATCTATAATATAACCTATTTATGGAATGTCAGACAAACATTCTGAGGTTTGAAAGCCTCTTATACAGCGTCTATATGTAAAGACGAAACATTTACATGCCTTCAGTTTAAAGGACTGGAAGGCGGTAAAATAAGCCTATGCGGTGAATATACCGCACTATCTGTATATAGCTTTCAACTTCCAGTCGCTTCATCAAGCGACTTTTTCTTTAACTATTTAGAAAAAAGGAAGTTTGATATGAAAAAGTATTTAATACTAGCAAGTATATTCACCATTTTAACCGGCAATGTGCAAGCCGCAGGTTGGTATTATGAAGATGATGGATATGACAAATATGAAACAAGACCACAATACAGTAATCAAAATTACTATCAAAAACAACCACGTTATCAGCAACTCCCCGCATCTGCCGGCAGAAGATATCAAGAACGTCAATACACGCGTTCACAAAATATGAATACCTATCAACCGACGGAAACAAATAAAATTCGTCCCTATATTGGAGTGGACGTAATGACTACCTCAATGGATTTTGGAACAGGAAGCGATGATTGGAAAATGAAAAATGGCCCCTCAGAATATTATGAAGATAAAAATATTTCAGCAAATTTTGTTGCAGGATTAAAATTTAACAAAAATTTTGGGATAGAGGGATTTTATCAGCAATCAAGTGAAGAAGAGCAAAATGAAAAATGGAATGAAACAATTGCACCAAATGTAAACATGGATTTTGATGCGACAAATTATTTAAGTTTTAAAGCATACGGCATAGATACGCAATGGTATGCATCAGTGACGCAAGAATTTGAAATATTAGCATCATTAGGTTTAGCTCAATATGAATTTGAATCAAAGGATAAATTAATAGGAAAAGTTGCGACTGCTGGATTTACACATACATCAAAACACAATAATGATTTCGATTCTCTAGGAGTTCGATTAGGAATAGGTGGTCAATATAATATCACAGAACACATTGCATTAAGAGCGATGGCAAGATATATTCATATGACCGATGACGAATATATTAAGAGTATGACGGAGTTATCGCTAGGAATACGTTATATATTTTAGAAAAAAGAGGTGTCTATGAAGAATAGACACTTCTTTTTTAACTGATATTTTACATATTTTACCATATTCTTCACAAACAAAGGGAGAAATAATATGGCTTGTTATTTGATTACCGGAGGAGCCGGATTTTTTGGAACAATATTAAAACAATACTTATTAGAAAAGGGAAATGAGTGCGTTAGTATTGATCTAGAACCTGATGATTTTGAACATAAGAACTTTACGTCATATCAAGGGGATATTAACGATAATGAGCTTATGGAGAAAATCTTTTCAACATATAAAATTGAAGCGATATTCCATTGTGCTGCATTGTTAGCCCATGTCAAAAAAGATTTAAAAAGATTATGGCACGCCAATGTTGATGGAACAAAGAATGTATATGATTTTGCCCTCCGCTATAATGTAAAGAAAATAGTGTTTATTTCTAGCAACTGCCTATGGGCAAAGAATTTTGATACAGAGGTAACCGAAGATGAAACTCCAAATCCGGTAGAAATATATGGTAAGTCAAAATTAGAAGGTGAAAAGATATTATTGTCGCAACCTAATAAAATAAACAGTATAATCTTTCGTAGTCCAACGATTATGGATGAAGGCCGACTAGGGTTGTTAGGAATTCTCTTTGAGTTCATTGATGAAGGGAGAAAATTGCCAATGGTAGGCGATGGAAGCAATCGTTATCAATTTATTTATGCCAAAGATCTATCAAGAGCTTGCGAACTAGCTTTAGATGCTGATTATTCAGAGATATTCAATATCGGGGCGGACAATGTTAAAAGTTTCAATGAAGTCTATGAATATGTAATTAAGAAGTCAGGTTCAAAATCTCGATTATTTCATTTCCCCAAAAAGCCAATGATTTTGGCTATGAAAATATGTTTTTGGTTAGGAATATCACCATTAGGACCATATCAATATAAAATGATTGCCTCAAACTTTATATTTGATACAAAGAAGATCAAACAAAAATTAGGCTTTAATCCTACTTTGACAAATGAAGAAATGCTTTTAAGGGCCTATGAGTTTTACCATCAAAACAAAGATGAAATTCTACATAGAAAAAATGTGTCTGCACACAATTCTGTTGCAAAGATGGGTGTAATTAAAATTCTTAAATGGTTAATGTAGATTAAGAATTATTTATATCCTTATTTAAGATTTCAGAAGCAATATCAAAATCAAATCCCGCACGGATAAGAGTTGCAAGATCTTTTTGTCGCATTTCTTGACGTATATTATCATCTCCCCTAAAACAAGCGATTTTCTTTTTTCGAGCAAAATTAAGAGCAGTATCATACTCAGAATAATCAATATTATCAAAAGAGTTTTCTATAAGAGAGGCATCGATTCCCTTAGCTTTTAATTTTTGCTCAATATAGCGTTTTGATTTTCCGGCACGAAGGTAACTATTAATTTTGAATTCTGTAAAACGTTCATCACAAACAAAATGATGAGTAATACATTCTTCGATAATTTCTTCAACCCATTGATAAGCTTGTTCTGGAGAATAATCTTTATTTACAAAAGCATATTTATTAATTCTTTTTTTTAAGACAGAACGAAGATTTTCAACAGAAGTTTCATAACGCTCTAAATAATAAAGAGCGATATTTCGAAGTCGTACTTTTGTGGGGATTTTGGGCATAGATTTTTTTGTTTTGTTTGGAAACACTTGAAATTTACCTTTTTATATACTAACTTCAACCATAAATATATTTCTTTATATAATAGGAGATGAAATATTGTCTAATAAAAATTTTGATGAATGTGCATCATTCATGATTGATAATGGTTTATTCGTAGGAAGAATATGCCGTTTAGAAAAAGTATTAAAAACAATAATAGAAAAACATGGTTACATGAAAAATGTATCAGCGGCATTAAGTGAAACAACAGCTCTAGCAGTTTTATTAGCAAATGCGCTGAAGTTTGAAGGGTTATTTACATTACAGTTGCAAGGAAATGGTCCTGTATCAACAGTGGTTGTAGATGTAACATCAGATGGAAAGCTTCGTTCATGTGCAAATTACGATAAAGAAAGATTGCAAAAGGCTTTTGCACTGCGTAAAAATGAAGGAGAAATAGAGGCAACCCCACATTTATTAGGAGAAGGAACACTTGCTTTTACAATAGATGATGGAAAGAATAATTATCACCAAGGTGTAGTTGATTTGCAGGGAAAGACACTTGAAGAATGTGCTTTGAGATATTTTAAGCAATCAGAGCAGATTGAAACAATGTTAAAATTATATGTAGATATTCCGGAGCAAGAAGAAGGGGAATGGAAAGCCGGAGGAATAATTATCCAAAGGATACCTGAATTAGGAGGAAAGAATATAGAAATATCAGAAATACCTGAGTTAAGAAATGAAGCTGAAATATTGATGAACTCATTAACAAAAGAAGAGTTGTTTGATGAAAAATTAAGTTTGCCAGAAATTTTACATAGATTATATCACAGTAACAATTTAGTAATGACAAAAGACAATCATTATGAATTTAAGTGTCGTTGTAGTCGAGAAAAATTATTGAAAACCCTTAGAGGTTTTTCAGAAGATGAACTGTCTACGATGTTGGATGAAAATTCAAAGATAACAGCAAAATGTGGATTCTGCTCAGAAATTTATGAGTTCACAATACCTGAGATTCTGGAAAAACTTAATTGAAATTAAATAAGTGTTAAACATTATATATTAGATTCAGCACTAAGAGAGAGCTTTAAATAAGATATAGGAATGGAATAAATATATGAATAAGTTAAAAAATATTGTATTAGTGTTCAGCAGTTTATTTTTATTTTCTTGTTCGACAACAAGCGATATTGATGCAGTTCCGCTAAAGTATAGAGAGCCGAGATTTCAAACAATGGCTCCTATAGAGTTAAATGTAGAGAAAGTTGAAGTGATTTCTGAGTTTGTGCCATCATTTACACGGCCTAATGTGGAACACTTATTTCCGGTATCAATTGAAAAAGCCGCAAAATTATGGGCGGAAGATCGTTTGAAAGCTGATGGATTTTCATCAAATCGGGTTGCTGAATATGTCATCAAAGATGCATCTGTTACCGAGGAAATTGAGAAATCTGAAGAATTGTTGCAAAAGGATAGATTGAAATATAGAGCTAATTTAGCAGTTGTATTGAAGATTACAGATAAATCAAATCTATCAGCAGCAGAAACAACTATTAATGCATGGAGAGAACTCCGCATACCAGTAGATACCAAGATAGCAGATAAAGAAAAATACTGGAATGATATGGTTTATAAATTATTCGATGAGTTTAACCAACGCATGGAAAGGAATATAAACGAATATCTGAACATGTATGTCAAAAATAACTATAGTATAAAAGAATATCAAGATTAATAAAAAGTCCCCAGAAATGGGGGCTTAACTTTTATTAATTAAAGATTCTCTGCTTATTGTCATTGGCTATTAAACTTAAAACAGGAATATCAATATTAATAATCTTATGAGAGCTATCTTCTATTTTACAACTACCACAAAGAATAGCACTAGTTTTAGAAGTAGCATAATCTTCAAATTCAAATACCTCACCAGGTTCTAATTCTGGTAATTGTCCACCAAAACCATCACAATTTAAAGAAACTGAGCGTCCTTTCATATCAGTTATAGAAATATTTCGCCCTAATAAACTAATTTTATTTTCTGAGTTATTTTCTATACGAAGATAGAAGCCCCAGCAAAACTCATCACCAGCAACTTTTTCTTGTAACAACTCATTATAAGCGGAAATGACAATTCCGCCACTTTGAGCTGTATCAAAATCTTGACTAACGTACATAAAAAAAGTCCCTCAAAATTAATTAATAACTAATTAATAAATAATTTTGAAGGAATAGTAAAAATGAATCTATAGTTTTTCAACAGGAGGTTATTTGATTCTTCCATAATTATCATCAAAACGAATAATATCGTTTTCATCTAAAGAGGATCCTGTTTGAATTTCTATAAAAATCAAAGGATTTTTATCTGAGACATTTTTTATACGATGCTTTGTCTTTTCTGGAATGTAAACGGAGTCGTCCTGTTTTCTATAAAGAGTATCTTCACCAAGAACAATCATAGCATTTCCTTCAGCGATAATCCAATGTTCAGCGCGAAAATTATGTAGTTGTAAAGAAAGAATTTGATTGGGATTAACCACGATTTTTTTTACACAAAAGTGTTCTCCGGCATCAAGAACTTCCCAAGTCCCCCAAGGACGAGTATCATGGTCACCTTTTTTATAATTAGTTGTCATAATATTTTATCCTTTTCATAAAAAATAGTCTGGAATAAAAGAATAATAAGGTTTATAAAGAAAAAAACAAGTAAGAAATTTAGAGAGGGAAAAATGTCGGAAGCTAAAAATTTTGCGCTCGAGGTCATAAAGAGAATACATCATGAATTGAGTACCGAAAGTAGTGCCGACAAACTTAATCAAGTAATACAAATAATAGCCGAAGAAAGTCAGGCATTATCTGCAGATATTTATATAAAAGCAGATGATATTGTTATTGAGCATATAGCAGGCTACCCTCAAAAAGAAGAACAAAAAGCTAAACGTATTGGAGAGGGAGTTGTAGGAAAAGCGGGAGCAAACAACCGCACATCCTTCGTAAAAACAAAAGATAATTTTCAAGTGGCAACACCTTTGAGACGTTGGAATAAGCCATTCGGTGTATTGTTAATAAAGTATCCTTTGCCACATGATTATGAAGAGGATGAAGCAGAAGTATTAGAAACAATATGTATGTTTCTGAGCGAATTCTTATCGTCAGAAGAAGTGTCTCAATATATAAAAAAATACATAAAGAGCAAAGGTATCGTAGCAAAAGACAAATTAAAAGGAACTGTTATTAATTCTGGATATGGTCTGGGAAATGTGATTGTTCACCACAGAAGAAAAGCTGTTACAAAGGTTTTTGCTAAAGATAAAGATAAAGAATTGCAAAATTTAGAAATAGCCCGCAAAAAAATGAATGAAGACTTGATGGCTAAAATGCAACAAGAAGGAATGCAAAAGGGGGAACATTTAGAGATTCTCGATGCATACCGAATGATTGCAAATGACAAAGGATGGTATAATCGAATAATTAATCATATAAATTCTGGAATGACAGCGGAGGCAGCGGTGGAGCAAGCTTATACCGAAATGTGGAATAGGCTTTCTGGAACAGCTGATACATATTTGAAAGAAAGATTGCATGATTTAAGAGATATTGCAGATAGACTGCGATTATATTTAAGCGGGGAAGACTGCAATGCAGGACTAAATAACGACTATAAAGACATTGTTATAGTTGCTTCCTCGATGGGACCTGCAGATCTTATGGACTACGATTACAAAAAGATAAGAGGGTTAATTATAGAAGAATGCACCCCAACAATGCACGTTGCGATTGTTGCCAAAGCATTAAATGTCCCAGTGATTTCAGGTATTGAAGGATTATTCAAAGATATAAAAGACGGATCTATGATAGCGATAGAAGGCGCAGAGGGGATAGTATATGTAAATCCATCGCAAGCAGTGATTGAAAAAATAAGTGCCAAAATGGAAGAGCAAAAAAAGATAGCTCAACAAATACAAAAGTTACGCAATTACAAGAGTCGCACAAAAGATGGAGAACGTGTAAATCTGTATTTAAATATTGGTATGGATTTTGACTTTGATTACATAAAGAGCACGAATTGTGATGGTGTAGGGTTATATAGAACAGAAATACTTTTTATGTCTGCGGATAAAATGCCGGATATTGAAAAGCAAGTAGAGAGCTATAAAAGACTATATCAGGCAGCCGACGGTAAGAAAATAATATTTAGAAGTTTAGACGTTGGATCAGATAAATTGTTACCATACTGGAATGGAATAGAAGAAGATAATCCGGCAATAGGATGGCGTTCTATACGCATAACACTAGATAGAAGAGCAATACTGCGTAAGCAAATGAGAGCCTTCATACGAGCTGCATCAGGAAAAGAATTAAATATAATGTTTCCGATGATATCTAATCTGGATGAATTTATGGAAGCAAGAGAAACCTTTATGTTTGCCTATGAAAGAGAGAAAAAAGAAGGATATGAATTACCGACAAAAGTAAATTTAGGTATGATGATAGAAGTTCCATCAGTAGTATTTCAATTAAGAGAAATATTAAAATACTGTGATTTTATTTCAGTCGGAACAAATGATTTGTATCAATTTTTCTATGCTTGCGATCGAGGAAATTCACGATTGAGTGGTAGATATGATGTATTATCAGCATCATTTTTGAACTTAATGAAAAAGATAATAAAAGAAGCCAATAATGCAGGAGTTCCATGTTCTGTCTGTGGAGAAATGGCGAGTTCTCCATTAGATGCTATGGCGTTAATAGGTCTGGGATTCCGTAATTTATCTGTATCAAGTGCATCTTATGGTAAAGTAAAAGCAATGATAAGATCTCTGTCTGCACGAGGTATTGATGATTATCTAAATAACATTTTATCTTCTTCGCGAAGAACATTACGTCCACAATTAAAAGCATATGCGGCAGATCATGCTATTGAAATCTATTAAAAAGTATGTTTTAATACAGGAAAAGGAAATATTATGGAAGAGAAAACTATGGAAAATACGGAAGAGTTAGAAATAGATATTGATGATATCGGAACAATATTAAAGAGTAGCCGATTGAAAAGTAAAAAAAGTATGGAGGAGATTTCCAGCGAGTTATGCATACGTAAGATGTATTTAATAGCTTTGGAAGAGGGGGATTATGAAACATTGCCACCGGTTCCATACGGGGTTGGTTATGTAAGAACATATGCAAAATATTTGGGATTAAATCCAGAAAGAGCTGTAAAGTTATATAAATCAGCAGCCTCTCAGACTGAAGAACAAAACAGGGAGGAAACAAGTGAAGAAAAAGAAGAAATAAATAAAAGTAGCAGTAAGCATATAATATTAGGAATATTGGCAATATTAATAATATATGCAGGATGGAGTATATATTCCAATCAAATAGCAACAGTTACAACAAATGTAGTAGAAGAAGAGCAGACTAAGGAAGAAAACCTTGTAGAAGAGGCATCGATAGAAACAGAGGCCGAAACAACTATTCCAGAAGAAATTGAGGAAAAAGTAGTGGAAGAAGTTGTTGAACAAACTCCGATTCCTGAGAATATAGAAGAAAACAAAGTTGAAGAAAATAAAGAAGAAGTAGTTGAAAACAAAGTTGTGATAGAGTTTACAGGAGAGAGTTGGGCTGAATTAAAAGATAAAAATAAAGTATATTTTCAAGGAGTTTATCACGAAGGCGATAAAAAAGAGATTGACTATATAGACAATTTGTTTTTATCAGTAGGAAGACCTGAAAATATTAAAGTATATGTAAAAGGTTCCGAGAAAGATATATTAGCAAAGAAAAGAAAAATGAATATTCCACTCGATTCGCTGGAGTAGGAAAGAAATTTTTCAAAATAATGAAATAAAAATAATACATAAGACAAGGAAGAAGAATTAATGAATTTTCAAGAGAAATTGGCAGGCGTTGTAAATCGCTACGAAGAAGTTCAAGCGTTATTATCAACACCAAATATAAATGCTGAAGAATTAGTGAATTTAAATAAGGAGATATCTGTTTTAGAGCCAGTTGTGGAAGCTATACACAATTACCAAAACCAAGAAAAAAGTCTCAATGAAGCGAAAGACTTAATGGAAGACGATAGTCTGGATAAAGAGATGAGAGAACTGGCAGAGGCTGAATATTACGAATTGAAAGAAGCTTTGCCGCAAATAGAAAAAGAAATAAAAGTATTGCTTTTACCTAAAGAAGAAGATGATGAAAAGAACGCAATACTTGAAGTACGCGCAGGAACTGGAGGGGATGAAGCAGCATTATTTGCAGCTGTATTATTTGAGATGTATCAAAGATATTCTCAAAAACAAGGATGGAAGTTTGAAGTATTAGATGCTAACGAAAATGGTATTGGTGGATATAAAGAAGCATCTGCAAAAATTACCGGTAAAGATGTGTTTGCCAAATTAAAATTTGAATCAGGAGCACATCGAGTTCAACGAGTTCCTGTAACGGAATCTCAAGGACGAGTTCATACATCAGCGGCAACAGTCGCAGTTCTTCCCGAAATTGAAGAAGTTGATTTATATATTAATCCTGCAGACTTAAAGATAGACGTATACAGAGCATCTGGAGCAGGTGGACAACATGTTAACAGAACTGAATCGGCAGTAAGAATTACTCATATACCGACAGGTATAGTTGTTCAGTGCCAAGACGATAGATCACAGTATAAGAATAAAGAAAAGGCAATGAATCATCTGAGAGCTAAATTATACGATACCCAAAAAGCCAACATAGATGCAAGTTACTCAGAAAAACGTAAATTACAAGTAGGCAGTGGTGATAGAAGCGAAAGAATACGCACATACAACTATCCGCAAGGTCGTGTAACAGATCATCGTATCAATTTAACTTTATATAAATTGGATGAAGTTGTATCAGGAGAAGCATTGGAAGAAATAATTGATGCATTAATAACTGAGGACCAAGCCCAAAGACTTGCTGAAATGGAATAAATTGAAAATAAAATATTTGTAACAAATTGTAACATATTTTTAAGAGATTTTTTGAATAAAAAGTGCTATAAAGCCCACAAATGATACATTTCAAGGGGTATAAAATGTCAAATTTAATAAAAGTTGCAGTTATCGGTGCAGGTATGATGGGCAAGAACCATCTTAAAACATATAAAACATTGCCAGGCGTGGAACTTGTCGGTGTATATGATGTATGTAGAGAAAATGCCCAAAAAGCAGCAGAAATGTTTGGTATAAAAGTTTTTAACAGCTTACAAGACGTTGCAAAAGCAGTAGATGCAGTAAGTGTTGTAACAACATCTGTGGCTCACTGTGAAGTTGGTGAATTTTTCCTAAATCAAGGCATACATTGTATGATGGAAAAACCATTAGCAACAACAGAAGAAGAATGCCAGAGATTGATAAATGCAGCAAAAATTCATAATGTTACTTTGTTGGTAGGTCATATTGAACGTTTTAACCCAGCTGTAGAACAAATGGGAAAAATCTTATCAGATACAAGCAAAATTCGTTCATTGACAGCACAAAGAATGTCTGCCGCAAGTGGTAGAATAACAGACGTTGATGTTGCTATGGATTTGATGATACATGATGTTGAGGTTATCCAATCATTGGTAAAATCATCTGTTGTTAATGTTCAGGCCGCAGCAGTAAGAACTCCAGGAAATGAAAGTGGAAAGGATTACATTACAGCACTTTTACAATTTGAAAATGGTGCAACTGCAAACATAACTGCCAGTAGAATTACACAAGCACGCGTTCGAACATTAACTGTAACAACAGATACAAACTATATTGATATGGACTTTATTAATCAAAGTATTAATGTTCATTCTCAAGGACGTATGCCTTATGTAAACCAAGAGAATATTCCAGAATGGATGAATTATGGTTTGAAAGGTAGTGTAGAACAATTATTTATTCCAACAAATCAGCCATTACAAGCAGAGTTATCTCACTTTATAAGCTGTGTTAAGGGTGAAGCAACACCTCGTATTAGTGGTGAAGATGCATTAAATGCATTGCGTGTTATATGGCAGATACAAGATGCTTTAGGGTTATCAAGAAGAATAGAAGCTCCAGTATCTTTGGACAAAGTAGCATAAGATTTAGAATGCGTTATAAAATAACGATAGAATATGATGGCACTAACCTCCTCGGATGGCAAAAGCAAGAAGAGGGGGTTAGTGTTCAGTATTTTTTAGAAAAAGCCTTAGAAGGATTCTCACATCAAAATATAGATGTCTTTGGTGCAGGGAGAACCGATGCCGGTGTTCATGCATTAGGACAAGTTGCTCATTTTGATTTAGAAACAAAAATGGATACGTTTCATATAAGAGAAGCCTTTAATGCATGGTTAAGAAATCTAGAAGCTCCGGTTTCTGTTTTAGATGTAGAAGAAGCAACTCCGGATTTTCATGCTAGATTTTCAGCAAAAGGAAGAGGATACATATATCGTATATTAAATCGCAGGGCTCCAACAGTTCTTCTATCAAATAGAGTATGGACAGTAGGATATCCTCTGGATGTAGAAAGAATGCGAGAAGGTGCAAAATTTTTATTAGGACATCATGATTTTAGTTCTTTTAGAGGAGCAGGATGTCAAGCTTTATCTCCATTAAAGACTTTAGATAAATTGGATATAGAAACATCTGGAGATGAAATTGATTTTATAGTAGAGGCAAGATCATTTTTATACCACCAAGTTCGTAATATGGTGGGAACATTAAAATCTGTAGGAGATGGAAAACTGGCTCCCGAAGATATAAAAACAATATTAGAAAAAAAGGACAGAGCGAGTGCTGGGGCAACAGCACCTGCTTGTGGTTTGTATTTAAATAAAGTGATGTACTAGCTAAAAATCATAATCTTTACGAAGCGCATTTTTTATGTGCTGAATATGGAAAGGTAATTTAACAAAGAAAACATCAAATCTCATAGAATAAGATACAAACTTTTTATGATGCTTAATGAAATATTGAGCTCCATTAAAAATTCGTTTTTGTTGTTTAGGAGATAGAGCAAATAAAAAATCAGAGTCTTTCTGCCTTTTTTTTACTTCACAAAAAATTAAAGTGTGCTTTTTGAGTGCAATAAAATCAAGCTCACCACAAGGAGTATTTTTTCCAGAACCACAACGATAATTCTTAGCTATAATTTTATAACCATGAAATCGCATATATATGCGGCAAATAAATTCAGCTAATTTTCCGGAATTAATCTTCTTTTTGTTTAAGTTCCAAAGCTCTATCATAGACATCATTTCTTTTAAGGTTATACTTTTGAGATATATTTTTCACAGCCTCTTTAATTGAGAATAATTTTAGTTCTTCTGTTAATAAGGTATCGATATCAAGATTCTCATTTTCAGAAGAGCTCGGAGGAGCAATAACTAAGACAATTTCCCCTTTGATTGGATTTGAAGATATTTTTTGTAAAACATTAGGAATTGAACCTTGAATACAATCTTCAAACATTTTGCTAATCTCTCTAATGACAGCAATATCCCTTTGAGGCATAACCTCTTGTAAGGCAATAAGAGACTTTTCGATTCGATTAGCGGTTTCATATAACACAAGAGTTGTGTTAATATTTTTAAGTTCATCAAACAAATCAAGACGAGCTTTATCTTTATTAGGAATAAAGCCTGCAAACATAAAACGATTCGTCGGCAGACCGGAAAGTTGTAGAGCACAGACAACAGCACAAGGACCTGGAATGGTTGTGACTTTTAAATTTTGTTTTCGACATTCTCTGACTAATTTAAAACCCGGATCAGAAATAAGAGGAGAGCCTGCATCACTAATAAGAGCGACACTATTTCCTTCAAGAATAAGATTAATGATAGTTTGAAATTTTTCTTGTTCAGAATGGTCTTCATAAGGAATAAATTTTTTTTTGCTTGAAATATTTAGAAGAGTAAATAGTTTTTTACTGACGCGAGTATCTTCAGCTGCAATAATTTGAGCGTCATTGAGAACCTCAATAGCTCTTTGAGAAATATCTTTCAAATTACCAATTGGAGTGGCGACAATATATAAACCCGCATCTAACATTTTTATATCTCTTTACAAACAAAGTTTTTTGATTTAAATAAAACATCATAATTGTTTAATATTTTAGGAATAAATGCAAGTGTTAAAAAGAATAGCCGTATTTTTTATTTGTTTAGGTTTGTTTGGTTGTAATAGCAGAATAGCCGATAATCGAATAGAACTATCGAATCAACGATATGATATTATAGATTATGATGCAATAAATCCTCAACCGAATTTAGAAGGTCAGTTGAATGTAGGTGTTCTTTTGCCTTTGACAGGAAAAGCATCTAGAATAGGTTTGGGTATGCAAAATGCGATGTTTATGGCTTTGGATGACTTGCAAAGCAATCTGTTGACTTTAAAGTTTTATGATACCAAGAGTAGTAAAGATGGTGCAAGAATGGCAGCTCAAAAAGCGATAGATGAAGGTGCACAATTAATATTAGGTCCGTTGATGGGCGAAGAGGTAGAAGGCGCTGCGGAAGAAAGCATATCATCAGATATTCCAGTTGTATCATTCACAACATCTCCACAAGTTCTTCAAAAGGGAGTGTATAGCATTGGGTTGCTGAACGGAGAACAAGTAGATAGAGCAATATCCTATGCGTCAGGAAAAGGTCGCAAGAATTTAGCATTGGTTGTTCCGGATACGAATAGTGGATTAAATATTGTAAAAGCAGCAATAATGTCTTCTATTGCTAAAAATATGTCTTTGACTAAAGTTGGTTTCTATAACTCAAATAATGTAGATTTTTCATCTCTTGTAAGAGAAATGTCCTCTAATCCGGATTTTGATACAGTTATGATAGCTGATAGCGGTAATCGTTTGAAATCGCTAGCATCAATATTTGCTTATAATGATATAATGTATCCAGATGTTTTATTCATGGGAACATCTGCCTGGGATAATACTAACCTAAGTAAAGAAACAATATTATATCATGGGGTATATCCTATGGTGTCAAAGAGTTATGGTGAATATTTCACAAATAAATATGAAGAAACCTTCGGAGAACAACCAAAAAGTATTTATTCGTTTGCATATGATAGCGTCTTGTTAGCATCTGTAGTTGCAGGAAAACAAGAAAAAGACATAGAAGCAATATTGACACAGCAAAGTGGTTTTATTGGTGTAAATGGATACTTCAAGATTTTGCCGACAGGACAAAGCTATCATAGTCTTGAGATGGTGGAAGTAACAAAAGACGGTCCAATAGTAGTTTCAAAGGCTGATAATAAAGATTCAGATTACATAGAAAGTGAAATAGATATTCGCTATGTTCCATATGAAAATTTACCCAAATTTTATGGAAAAAGCAGTTCAGAAGTATTGAAGTGGCTCTATAATAATTAATGTTAATATGTGCTTTTTAACTTGCAAAAAAGCGAGATATAAGTAATAAAAGAAAAAGTAAATATGAAGGGTGCAGGGTTGTTTTGCTGCCAACTCGGTCAGGTTCGGAAGGAAGCAGCCGTAACAGTTAAAACAAGGTCTGTTACCCTTCTCCTCAAAAGAAATAAAGAAAATGGCAGAAGAAAAAGTAGATGAAAATCAATATGTCGTGTTAGCACGTAAGTATCGACCTCAAAATTTTGAAGATTTGTTGGGGCAAGATGCATTAGTGCAGACGTTGACGAATGCCATTCAAAATAATAGATTACATCACGCATATATATTAACAGGAATAAGAGGAGTCGGAAAAACAACGACAGCGCGCTTAATCGCAAGAGCATTAAACTGCACAGGAGAAGATGGAAAAGGTGGACCAACAATTCATCCGTGTGGAGTATGCGATAATTGTAAAGCTATTGCGGCAGGCCGACATATGGATGTAATGGAGTTGGACGCTGCCTCACATACAGGTGTTGATGATATAAGAGAACTGTTGGATAGTGCACGTTATGCTCCAACAAATGCGAGATATAAAGTATACATCATCGATGAAGTCCATATGCTTTCTAAAGGAGCCTTCAATGCTTTATTGAAAACATTGGAAGAACCTCCAGCGCATGTTAAATTTATTTTTGCAACAACAGAAATAAGAAAAGTTCCAGTGACGATTCTCTCTAGATGCCAAAGATTTGATCTGCAGCGTTTATCAGTTGAGACTTTGACGCAACTTTTTGCAAAAATTTTATCAAAAGAAAATATTCCAGCCGAAGCAGAGTGCCTTGACATAATAGCTAAAGCTGCAGATGGTTCCGCAAGAGACGGATTATCTCTTTTAGATCAAGCGATAGTTTTAAGCAATGGTAATATCAATACCGAAACAGTAAAGAAAATGCTAGGATTAGCTGATAGAAGCCAAACTCTATCGCTGTTTGAAAAGTTAATAAAAGGAGATATGGAAGCGGTATTAAGTGATATTGCTAATCAATATACAAATGGAGCAACTCCAATAATCATTTTGCAAGATTTAATAAACATTACTCATGATTTAGCAAAAGTAAAAATAGTTCCATCGCTATTAAATTCTACAAGTTTAAGTGAAATTGAGAAAACAACATTCACAGAATTAAGTAGTAGTTGTTCACTTGGGATTCTATCAAAGATATGGCAAATGTTGATAAAGGGGATTTCTGAAATAAACATGGCCCCATCAGCAGTGGAAGCTCTTGAGATGATATTACTTCGTATAGCCTACTCAGCATCTCTACCAACACCGTATGAAATTTTGAATGAAGTAAAAAAAAACTCTAGTTTAATAGGAAATAATACCAATATAACACCTGTTGGAAGTGAAAAAAAAAATAAACTAATCGAGACAACAAATACAAACGTGAATGCAAATGTCTTTAATACAGTAGAAGATTTTTTACACTATTTAGAAGGTGCTAAGAAAGCTCTCCTTGAATATTCTATTAAAAATGATGTATGTATCAGAGAGTTTTCAGATGGCCACATCGCAATGAATATAGCTCCTACAATTCACCAAGATTTTATAATGGGTTTGCACAAATTATTAAGTGACGCGACAGGCAAACAGTGGGAAATAGAGATAATAAAAGGGGAATTAGGAGAAACAATTGCAGAAAAAGAAAAATCAGTAGTGGAAGCAAAGAAAAAAAATATTGCAGAATATCCATTAGTAAAGAAAATATTGGAAGAATTTAAGGGAGCTAAGATAGAAACCATAGTTCGTAAAAACTTAGAAAACATAGCAGAAACAGAATCTGAAGAAATATCAGAAAATAGTAATGTAACTTATTTTGAAGAAGAGGAATAAAAACATGTTGAATATACAAGGACTGATGAAACAAGCACAAATGATGCAAAAAAAGATGCAAGAAGCGCAAGCAAAATTGGCAGAACAGGAAGTAACCGGTAGTGCAGGAAATGGTTTGGTAAATGTAGTGCTAAACGGTAAGTCAGAAATGAAAAAGGTTTCAATAGATAAAAGTCTTGTAGATGGCAACGATATAGAGATGTTAGAAGATTTAATTGTTGTAGCTTACAATAATGCTCATTCACAAGTAGAAGCACTAGCAGAAGAGGGAATGAAAGAAGCAACAGGTGGTGTAAATTTAGGTGGGATGAAACTACCATTTTAGGAAAGAAAATGTCCGGACAATACATAGAAGATTTAATAAAGATTATAGCAAAATTTCCATCATTAGGCACACGCTCTGCACGTAGAATAGTTTTGCACCTTCTAAAAAAAAGAGAAACCCAAATACCTCAATTGATAAAAGCATTAGAAGATGTATACACTAATATAAAAGTTTGTGAAGTGTGTGGAAATTACGATACAGAGAGTCCATGCTCAATATGTAGCTCTTCAACAAGGGATGGAAATGTTTTATGTGTTGTAGAAGGCATAAGTGATTTATGGGCACTCGAAAGAGGCGGTTTATATCGAGGGCGATACCACATACTAGGCGGAGTATTATCAGCTATAGAAGGAGTAACGCCCGAAGATTTAAATATAGATAAATTAATAAAAAGAATAGAGGAAGAGGAAATTGCAGAGGTTATATTAGCATTACCGGCAACAGTAGATGGGCAAATAACGATACACTACATCTCCTCTTTACTCAAAGATAAAGAAGTAAAAATAACCACGCTAGCACAAGGCATACCTGTTGGGGGTGAATTAGATTACATGGATGATGGCACAATCAAATTAGCCTTTGATTTGCGAAAACAAATATAAGAATGGAAATTAACAATTTTCTTCTTCATCATCAGGAGATGATAAATTATTTTCGTCAATAGAATATCCATTAGCTCGAACTGTTCTGATGTAGTCAGGACCATATTGGTTAAGATTTTTTCTTAATCTGCGAATATGAACATCAACAGTTCTCGATTCGACAAAGATATTTTCTCCCCAAACTGATTTAAGCAAAACTTCACGAGAAAAAACTTTTCCTGGTTCTTTAATAAGCATTTTTAACAATCTGAATTCGGTAGGACTCAGATGTAAAAGATGTCCATTTCTAAAGACTTTTCTTTCAGATAAATCCATAGAAATATCTTTAAAGGTAAGAATTTTTTCTTTCTCTTCAAAAAGAGGGGCACGCCGCATATTAGTTTTAACACGCGCCATTAATTCTGGAACAGAAAAAGGCTTTGTCACATAATCATCGGCACCAGCACTAAGCCCTTTAATTTTATCTTCTTCTTGTCCTTTAGCTGTAAGCATAATGATAGGGATGCTCTTAATATCAGCTTTTGAACGAACCATTTTACAAATATCAATACCAGAAATTTCAGGTAACATCCAGTCCAAAATAATAACAGAAGGCATAAGTCTTTCAATTTCGCTAACAGCATTAAGACCATTATTTACAGTAGCAACGTCAAAACCTTCTTTTTCAAGATTATAGCTCAGAAGCATAGCTAAAGGTTCTTCATCTTCAATAATCATAACTAAGCTCATTATTTATCTCCTCTTAAAGCTTTTATATTTTCTGCATAAGAGTTTCCTGAAAAAACAGAAGTCCCAGCAACCAGAATATCTGCTCCGGCTTTAATACAAGCAGAAGCATTTTGCGAGTTAATCCCCCCGTCAACCTCAAGCAGGATAGGGCGTGAACCAATAAGTTTTTTAGCAAGCTGTATTCTATCAACGGTATCAGGAAAAAACTTTTGTCCGCCAAATCCCGGTTGCACCCCCATAATAAGGACTAAATCAATTAAATCAAAATAAGGTGTAATAGATTTAATATCGGTATTAGGTTTTAATGTTAAACCGACTTTAATTTTATAATTTTTTATAAGTTGAATAGTTTTAATGGGATCTGTTGAGGTTTCAATATGAAAAGAAATGAAATCAGCTCCAGCCTCAGCAAACCAAGGAATACACGCATCTGGGTTAGTAACCATAAGATGAACGTCAAAATCAAGAGAAGATATTTTTTTCAGCTCTTTTAGAATTTTGGGGCCAAACGTTAAATTCGGAACAAAATGCCCATCCATAACATCAAAATGTAATAAATCAGCTCCTGCTGTTTCTAGATCAGATAATTCTTTGCCGAAAGAGGCACTATTTGCTGATAAAAGACTAGGTGCAATTTTTACCATATATAACTCCTTTGAATAATAAATAAGCATAGGGAATAAAACTTAAATTGAGGTAAAGAGAGAGGCTGGAGATATTGATAAATAGAAAATAAAGAATAAATAAAAGTCGTCAATTTTTATGGAGGATAAAGATATGGGTGAAACATCTCAAAAAATATGTAGAACGAATAAAGAAGAATTGCTAAATATATTAAATATAGCATTTGCAGAAGAGTGGCTAGCATATTATCAATACTGGATAGGAGCAAAAGTAGCTAAAGGAGTAGCAAGAGGAGAAGTATCTAAAGAGCTACAAGAGCATGGAGAGGAAGAATTAAAACACGCAGAGCTATTGGCAGAGAGAATTATACAGTTAGGAGGAACACCAATATTAGATCCATCGGAGTGGAAAGAAACAGCCCAATGTAAATACGAAGCACCGACAGATGGGAATACAGAAATATTAGTATCACAAAATTTAACAGGAGAGCGTTGTGCAATCGGCAGATATCAACAAATATGCGATATGAGTAAAGAAACAGATTATGAAACGTTCCGTATTTCAAGTAAAATTTTGCAAGAAGAAATAGAGCATGAACAAGAGATGGAAGATTTCATAACAGATTTTAAGTATTATTAGTCTCATAAATTATAATAGAATCTTAACCTCTTGGTGATAGAAAAAATTAAGGGGTTAAGATTCTAGGAGAAGTTAATGCCGAATAAAGAACTAAAGAAACTATTACAGAAATGGATTGAATGGTTACAAACACAAAGAAATTATTCTCAATATACAATACAAAGTTACCTAAGTGATGTGATGCTGTTCATTGATTATATTTCAAAAGATAAGGTAAGCATTAGGGATTTAGAAGAAATAGATATAAGAGGTTTTAGAAATTTTTTTAGTCAAAGAGCGCAAAAAGGTATAAAAAGAGCGTCAATAGCTCGTGAAGAATCATCTATAAAAAACTTTTATAAATGGTTAGATAACAACGATATCATTAAAAATAGCGCGATATTTCAGATATCCACCCCAAAATTACCAAAAGTATTACCCAGATCACTGGATGTAGATACGATGTTTGATATCATAGATGTCGCAACAAAAGAATGCACAGAACCATGGATAGGAAAAAGAGATAGAGCAATATTAACAATATTATATGGATGCGGCTTACGAATATCTGAAGCATTATCATTAAATGTAGAAGACGTAAATCATACAGATTTTATAAAAATAAGGGGTAAGGGGAATAAAGATAGATATGTTCCCATATTACCTATAGTATTAGAAAATATAGAGGAATATAAACAAAGTTGCCCATATAAATTAAAAGATGAAGAAGCTCTATTTTTAGGAGCAAAAGGAGAAAGGCTTAGTCCAAGAATAGTTCAGAGAAAATTACAGAAAATAAGGGAAAAATTAAATTTACCAGATTTTTTAACTCCCCATGCATTACGTCATACCTTTGCGACACATTTATTAGCTCAAGGAGTTGATTTGCGATCCATACAAGAATTATTAGGGCATTCTTCATTAAATTCGACACAAAGATATACGGATGTAAATTTAGAAAAAATCCAAAAGGAATACAAGAAAGCTTTTCCAAATTAAGGTATAAAAAAAGCGCCATAAAGGCGCCAAATAGATAAAGAAGAAATTACTTCAATTTCTTTTCTACAAATTCTTCATGTTTTTTAGATTTTTTATCATACTTTTTCATAACCAATTTCTCTGGATGAGTTCTTGGATTTTTTTCAGCAAGATAAAAAGTACCTGTTCCGGCACTACTTTCCATTTTAACTTTAATTTTTACTGCTTTTGCCATTTTTTCACTCTTACAAATACAAGGTTAAATACAAAAAACTTTACAAGGAATATACAATTATAATTGTTAATGTCAATAAGAAAATTAACTAAAATTTCTTTTTATCAATTTTGTAGCAATAATAATCTCTTTATCGGTATTAGATTTATCAGGCAAAATACAGCTATTATCAATTCCTGTACAAATTTGCGGCATAATACCCGTTTTATTGAGTGATTTACCGGAAGGAGTATAAAAGTAACCACTTGTCAAAAAGACAATTTGATTATCAAATTGATATAAATTTTGAATACTATTCTTACCATATGTTTTTGTACCAACAAGGACAGCACGACTTTGTTCACTAAGAGAAGCGGCAATAAGTTCGGCAGCAGAAGCGGTTAGGGAGTCAGTTAAAATAGCAATAGGTTTACCTTGTAAGATATCACCAGGAGTTGCCGTATAAAACTTCTTTTGCTGTTTTTTATCAGAACTATAAGCAATAATTGCGTCATCAAGGAATAAATCAGCAGTTTTAAGAGCTTCATTAAAATTTCCACCTTTACATCCTCTAAGATCAAGAATAATCCCTGAATTATTAGGATGCTGTTTTATGAATTTTTCGATATCATGTGAAATTCCAGAAAAGAAAAGAGAAGGTTTAAAATAAATTATTTGGCTATTTTCATCAAATCTAGCAAGAACATGAGCAGAAGGAATAGAGCTATCTGTATGAGAGAATTCATCAATATGTTCTACCATAGCATCAAAAATCTGAGCTTCAACAAGTTTCTTATTCTGTGCTATTTTGGGAGAATGAGATAAACATGTCTCCAGAACGTCTTTAGTAAAAGCCTCCCAAAGAGAAGGATTCTCTTGGTCTTTTGGTAAGTTAAAAGCTGCAATGAGTTGTTGGTTTTCATACAAGAAAGCCTTTGTGTCACTGTTATAAAGTTTAAGAGAATTATCAACAAGTGAAAGAGATTTTAAACTATTAAGAGAAAGTAGCTTCAAATCAGATACATTAAAAGCATTATGATGTAATACATTAAATAATTCAGAGATTTTTACAAACTCATGAGCAGAAACTGAGTGAGTAAAGAAAAAAAGATAAAAGATAATAAAAAATAATCGTTTAAGCATATTACATATCCAATTCCGCTACAAGTGCTGTATGATCAGAAGGTTTGTTCATCGATCTTAGAGATTTATCAACAAAACATTCTTTTAATTTTTCAGCAAGAAGAGCTGAAAGCCAAATATAATCTATTCTTAGACCAGAATTAGTTACAAAAGAGTTAGCAGAATAATCCCAGAATGTAAAACCTTCCTCAGAGGGATGTAAAATTCTAAAAGCATCATGAAAACCAATAAAAGATAGAGCTTTTAATTTATTTCGCACCTCTTTAATATATAAAGGGCTACCTTTAAATCTATTTTCATCAAAAACATCTAATTCACTCATCATAACATTAAAATCTCCGGCAAGAAGAATAGGCGTATTAGAAGCCAATAAAGGAAGAAGATGCTGATACAAACAATCAAACCAATGTAGTTTATTTTGAAGTTTGATATTTTGAATTTTTGAATCGGTATGACATCCATTCGGGGCATAGATTGAAGCAGCATAAAATTCGAATTGAGGATGCTTAACTAAGATTTCGATATATCTAGCCTCAGTATTTTCAGTGAAATTAGGAAGATTTTTAGAGGTAATCTCAAAATTAAATTTAGATAAAATAGCAACACCATTATATCCTTTTTGCCCTAAAACAGCAACATGATATCCAAGCGATTCGCATTCTAAATATAAAAAATTCTCTGTTTCACATTTAATTTCCTGCAAAAAAACGATATCAGGCTGTGCTGTTTTGAGCCATTCGCACAAGTTAGCACACCGAGCTTTAATCGAATTAATATTATAAGTGGCAATTTTCATTTTATCAAAATCCCTCAGAATTAATAATAAAAATATTAAATGAGAGAGTATTAAATGATTGTAAATATATTCACTCTATAATAACTGTAAATGTAAAAAACAGAGGAAATAGACATGTTGGAAGGCTTTACAAGTTCAAATAATGAAAATAATGAATTTCATCAAAGGGTTGCAGATCAAAATATTCAAAGCATCGAAGATAGGCAAGAAGAGATAAGACATGCCAAAAATGGTTTTATAGGAATGCTTGCAGGAATAGTTGTAGGAGGAGTCGTAGGTTGGATATTTTTAGGTCCAACAGAAACAATCAGTAAGACCAAAGAAATTCCTATAATAAGAAGACCAATAGTCGCTGCAAAAGTATTACCGAATGACCCAGGAGGGATGGAAATTGATAATCAAGATCGAGAAATATATCATATCGTAGATAATACTCCAAAAGTAATTGAAGACGTTAAGATTCGTCCAACACCGGATATGCCAAAATTAGAGATAAAGAATACAATAAATCCATCAGAAGAAATGCAGAATTTAGTCGAAAGTATAGATAACGATACGAGTCTAAATCAAGAAAATACAGAAGAAGATGGATTTGAAGAAAATAATATAAGAGTAGCTTCAAATGAATTAGAGGGAATAAAAACAAATAGTAGAGAAAAGATTATTATTCCAGAAAAAATTAAAGATATAGAAGTAAAGCTCCAAAACAGTATTAATTCTCAAGCTAATAAGGTTGCGGAAGCTACAGAAACAAAGGAAGTAAAAGAGACAAATAATATAGCAACATCAGTGCAAGAAAAGCATTTTGAAAAAGGTACTTGGTATACGCAGATAATAGCATCATCAAGTCGTAAAGCAGTTCAGTCACTTTGGAATAATTTGTCCGCAAAACATCAATTTTTGAAAAAATATCCATACGAGATAGAAGAGATAAAGACTTCACAAGGAAGTGTTTTATATCGTTTGAAAGTGGGTTCATTTAAGGATAGGAACGGAGCGGTTGAATTAAGTGAAATATTGAAGAAAAAGCAGATTAGTTGCATCATAAAACAGAATTAGAATCATGGAAAGACCAATATTAAGTGCCATATTATCCTGTGAAGGAACTAAACTAACAGATAATGAAAAACGATTATTTTCAGAATATAATCCGTTAGGGATTAGTTTATTCGGAAGAAATTTAGAGACACAAGAGCAGGCCCAAAAGTTAGTAGAAGAAATAAAAAATGTAATTAATCGAGAAAATATTTTAATATGCGTAGATGAAGAAGGAGGGCGCGTCAGTAGATTAGATAGTATTTCTAACGAAAGATTAGCTTCACAAGCGTCATTAGCAAAAGTTGATAAAAAATATTGCATATATCACGCAAATTTAATAGGGAATGAACTGAAAAAGATTGGTATAAATGTTAATTATGCTCCAGTGATAGATAGAAAGACCCGCCCTCAAAATAAAGTATTAAAAAGTAGATGTTTTAGTGGTGATGTAAAAATAATAGAAGAATATGGTAAATTAATTGCAGAAACATATATAAAAATGGGAATATGTCCATGTATAAAACATATTCCTAGTCATTTTTCATCACTGGAAGATCCTCATTTATCGATTCCTGTGAGTGATTTATCGCTCAAAGAAATTGAGAAAAAAATTAGCTATATGAAAAATTTCAGCAAATATCCACTAGCGATGACATCTCATATTTTATTAAGGAGCATAGATAGTAATAATGTAGCAACGCAGTCCAAGGAAATAATCACAAACATTATCCGTAATTATATAGGATTCGATGGCTTTTTACTTAGTGATGCAATTGATATGCATGCTATACAAGGAAGCATCTCTGAAAAAGTCGAGAGAAGCCTTGATGCAGGAATAGATGCTGTGTGTTGTTGCTCAGGAAGATATGAGGACATATGGAATGTATGCCAAAGCAAAAGATTCTTAACTGAAAAATCAAGAATAAGATTTGCTAAAATAGAAAAAGTCTTTAATAATAAACAGCAGATTAACAATATAAAATTAATCAGAAAAAAATATGAAGAGGTTTTTAAAAAACAATTAAATCAACACTATATATATGATGCCACAGAAGTGTTACATCGTATGCTCAAGAAAGGAGAAAATTAATGATTTGGATATTAGTTATAATTATTGTCATAGCAATTTATAATGCGGAAAAATTACCTCATATAATCGAAAAAATGAAAGAAGAAGTTCCTCATATTGTTGAAGTAGGAAAGAAGGCTTCAAAAGAAATTAAGGAGAAAGCACAAATAGCTCATCAAGAAAAAATCCAAAATAAGAAAACTCAAAATAAGGTAGAAAAAAAAGAAGAGAATGAGGATAAAGTAGAATAAAAAAAATCCCCTTTTATAAAGGGGATTTTTTATAATGAAAAAGTTATTTTAAAGCAGGAATATTCAATTGAGCAAAGTGTCCTGGCTTAATTTTTACAGTAGCGTAACGTAAATTTTCTGTTTCAATCATATATTCTTCACGTCCAGTAAAGTATGCGGCAAGCTTATAAAAATCTCTACCATTAAGTTCTTGCTTTTCCCAGTTCATTAAATAGAACACACAAGCCTGAGATTTATCAGTTAAGCCACAACGAGGGCGACCAGCAGGAACATCTGCATTTACAACAATTCCTTCAAGTCCATGATTTTCAACGGTTTTAGAAGAGAATAAAATATTTCCAATAAATACACCAATTAAAAAACAAACAAATCCAACAACATAAAGAACTTTTCTATTAAATATTCTATTCTCTTCAAGAAGAATTTCATCCTCAAAATCATCTTCTAATTGAAACTCCTCATTGTCTTCATCAAAGTTAAAAGAAACATCATTATTATTTTCAGGAGTATCAATAAATTGCGTATCTTTTTTCTGAATTAAATTATTCTGAGATGTAGCAGGACTAACTTCTTCTTGTTCAGAAAACTGATTATCAATATTGTCTGAAAACTCATCACCCAAAACATCATTATTAGAAGTAGTTGAAGCAGAAGATGTAGAATTATTTTCTGCGATAGTATTATCAGAATAAGAAGAAGGCGACGCTGCTAAAAACCTTTCCTCTTGAACATTTGCTTCAGGACTTGTCTGAGGCATAATTTTATTAGGAGAAGGAGGAAAATCAGACGCCACCTTAATTTTAGGTCTCTTTATTTTTTTCAGTTTTGGTCGAGGAGCTAAAGAAGAAGGTGTTTGTAAACTTTCTCGATTCTCGTTATTATTTATATTATTAGAAATAAAACTATCTAAATTATCATCATTCATAGCAAACACCTCTAAATTTTATTTTTTATTTTCTCATCAGTTTTTAACATTCTAACCAATCTAGGAACAATAAAAACAATAGTTTCAGAGCCTTGAGGTGCACTACCAAAAATCTCACTAGGTAGACCAATTAACAAGAAATTTTCGCCAAGTTTATTTCTAAGTTTAAATCTAGTAATTTCACCTTCGGTTGTATCAAGAGTTATTTCGGAATAGATTCTCCCATTTTTTTCCGTAGAAGCTTTAGCTAAAATTGATAAAGGATATTCCATATTATCTAATTTTCCGCAACGCCCCACATCAAAGCGAGAAAACCAACGGGTAGGAACAATGAAACGTCCTTCAGAGATATCTTGGATAGTTGCGTATTTTGCTACAAATTTTTTCAATTGTTCAATAGACAAATCATTAGTAACAGTTAGCATTCTACCAATAACACCTGTTTGAGCTGTAGCAATTGTGCCAAATTTAAAATCTTTTAATAAATCATTCCAGACAACTCCACAAGGTTCCTTAGCAATAACTCTGAAGACGCTAACGTCATACATAACCATTGTTGGATTATCTTCAAAATCACTAATGAGTTCATTAATTTTATTGATTGTGTTTAAATTAGCATCAAAGGAAATTGTATAATCTCTCCAATTTGTAACAATATCAGTAATACCAGCGCCACGAAGAACATCTAAAAAGCCAAGAAGAATTGTTCTTGAACTAGGAACATACAAAGTAAAAGAAGCACGTCTGTTTAGGATTATAGAATTAGTTTTTGCATCATATCTATAGAATAAATCTGCAGATTTCGCCACCATATCAACAACCTCGGCAAAGCTCCCGTTCAAGTTTTTTCCATAAAGGTTAGGATAGGGAGCATCTTTAGCGACCAACGTAATATTTGCTTCTTGTGTAAGCTTCAATAAAGCCTGCTCTGCCGGAATATTATCAAAACTAAAGTTCCGCACTTCAAAATTAGGCAAAGGGTCATTAATATCATTACGTTCTATTTTGAAAGAAACCGTATTATGAGGTAAGATTTGTACCATTTCCTGCGTTTTCCAATTTACATTACAACGCAAAGGTGTTTCCAAATCTAAATCATTAGCACGAAAAGTTGTGCGAAGCATATAAGGATTTTCCTGAGGAAGAATAACAAAATTATTATTAGTGCTTCCATCTACAACAGTGCTAGTAATAACAGTCTCCTCATCACTTTGATAAGGGTTACAAGCAACAACGGACATCAAAGTAATACATAAGAAGAAAAATCTACCATATTTAAATAGATTAAGTTTAGTCATCCTTATCCTCTTGTTCTTTTATAATTTTTTCCTGTTCAGCGACAAGTTTGGCAACAACATCGTCAATACTTTGTCCTGCTCCCTTAGTTGGATCATCTGATTGATTTGTAAACCCACTAAAAGCATCTTTAGCTGCACTTAAATCCTCATCTTTTTTAGCAGCCATATCCACAGAAGAATTCCTTTCCAATTCCTGTTTATACAAGTTTAAATTTTTCTCTAAAGCTTTCACTCCACCTTTTATTTTCTTTTCAACAAAGGGATGCAATTCTCTATGTTGAAGAATATAATTACCAGTTTCACAAAGTTCCTCAAGAACATCAATAATATAAGGATAAAAGGGATAATCCTCTACAGCAATATTGCCTTTACGAATACATCTCGCAGCAATACGAGACACAGTTCTGTCATAGTAATCTCTAATAAGCACATAGTTATCAATATACCATAAAGATTCTTTTGTAACTGTTAATTCATCATTATCACTCATTATCCACCTTCTATTTTATAAATAAAGAATAAAAGAAATAAATCAAACAAATTTTACTTTTTATTATCTGTTACAGTTGTATCAGGAGTTTGATTTATATTATCGCTATCATCTTCGACATACTCCCATTCCCAATCTTGGCTATCATCAGCTGAAATTTTATTACCATTTTCATCAACATATTCCCATTCCCAATCATCTTCATCAGAAGCATTTGTATTTGTTGGTTGTTTGTTATCAGTATTAGCGGAGGCATTTTCAACAGATACCTGCTGATTTTGACTATTACCGGAAGAATTATTCTGCTGAGGAATATCATCATCATAATCATTTTTCCCAACATTTTCATCATCGCTATAATCATCTAATTCAATAGGTTGATCAAGAGAAGCAATATCTACCGAATCAGCTGTAAGAGCTTGTCGAATTTTATCAAGTTCAGCACTATATCTGCTAGAGGTATCTTGATGATGATCAGAAGCATGCGAAACGTTTTGTGGCGCATATGAAGAAATTTCATCTTGCTGTAAAGGAGCGTTCTCATCCATAAGAAGATCATCAATTGATGAAGAAGGTTGTATATCTGGTTGTTTAACTTGAGTATCAATATTAGACGCTACAAAATCATCTAAAGAAGCTGATGGAGTTGCATCAAGATTTGGCGAAACCCTCTGCTCAACATTATGATCATTTTCATTTGGAGTAGGCTGTATAAATTGATCTAGACCTGTATCATTATCAGTAACATCATTTTCATCAGCCTCAGAAGATGAAATAAGATTATCAAGAGATGTAAAATTTGTATCATCTAGTAGATCAGAAGAATTAGAGATGCTAGAAGTTTCTTGATCTAAAGAAGCATCTAAAGGCATATTTGTCGAAGAAACATCTTCTGCAGAATGGCTATATATATCATCTAAACTATCTGCTAGATTCTGTGGAGTATTAAAATCATCTAAATGAGAGTTCTGGAGCTCATTTTCAGAATGATCATATTCGGAAACAGGTTTCTGCACATGGTTATCAAATTCAGGTACGGAAAAATCCTGATTATCTTCAACAAAACTATCTAAAGCTGGGATATCGTCCATATTTGAATTTAAGTCTTCATCATCTGATGAGGGGGTATTTTCTGTTGTGGGCAAAGCAAAGTTTAAGTCATCATCGGATTTACCTAAAACAGACGATGTATCTTCATCTATTAATTTATCAAAACTCAAAGAGTTATCATTATTCGAGTTTTCAGAAGTATCATCTTCAAGATTATGATTAGTTTGCGGTAGAGCAAAATCCAAATCATCATCAAGATTATCATTAAAATCATTAATATGTTCGACAGTTGGAGTTTCTTCTTCAAATGTATTATTTTGTTGAATAACATCATTATTTGGGAGAGAAAAGTCCAAATCATCAAGATTTGATATCTGATCTCCCTCATCTAAAGAAGCGAAATCGGACGAAGATTCTTGAGATGTATTTTGTTCCCAAGGTTTCTCCTCATCATCAGAAAAAGAGGTAACATCATGCCAATGGAAATCATTTGAAGGAGAAATATCATCGATATCATCAAAAGTATCTAGAGGAGGAGTATTCAAATCAACATTTTTGAAATCATCCTGATGTTTGAAACTCGAATTTCTAATAATCCCCCCAACAGCAACAGTAGAAACCTGAGGGTGAGACTGCTGATTTATTTGTTGAGGTATAACTCTCTCAGCTTGCGTTGTAGGGCTATTATCCAAAGAATTTTGAGGGGGTTGAAGCAATGCTTCTCTATTTTTTTTCTTCTTCTTTTTCTTCTTTTTATGTCCTTCAATTAAAGGATTTTGAGTATCAGACAAAGACTGAATATTATTAAAAGGAGATGAAATATTGGACGAGCTGACATCATCATGTTCATCAATAATCTCAGGAACTTGCTCTAAATCATCATCTAAAGAAGATTTAATATTAAAAGAAGATGAATCATTATCAATAGCTGACGGCATAGAGTTTGATTCGACATTTTGTGCCGGTTTAACATTTTTATCAGTAACACCTGCATTTACCATACCATAGGTAGTTTGAGCAGCTGTGGGCACTGTTTCTATAAGAATTTTTCTATCTTGAACACTTTCTGCACAAACTTTAAAGAGTTCCTGCATCTTTTGTAAAGAAACATCTAAATCACCAGTAATTTCTTCTCTAAAACGCTGCAATCTTTTTTCAACATTCAGATATTCAGAGATTTCATTATTTTTTTTATTATTTGCGGTATATAGCCCTTCAAGCAATTTAGTAATAGATGCTTGAGAAGCAATAATTCTGTTATTAAGATCAGCAATATCTGTATCATCACGATCTCTTGTAGAAAGGATTCCTTCCAAAATACGAGAGATAGAAACTTGAGAAGCAATAACAGAATCTGTAATACTTCTAGTTTCCTTAAGCACATCAAGTAAAGAAGCTCTAGAAGTTCTAATTTCTTCCGCAATAATATCAAAAGCATTACCAAAATCTGCCGTTATTGTAGAAGAGCCAGAAGCGTTAGTGACAATAGGGTTCTGTGGAAGTTGTTTAAAAGCATTAGCCATGGCCTGAGCTAATTTATCAGCAAAAGAATCATCAAGAGTAATAGTTCCGGAAACAGCCTGAACAACACCACCGGCGGTAGAAATCTGAGGAGTATCCGTTTTACCGGAACCTTCATCAAATTCAGAGAGATTTGCTTTAACAAAAGCGATGCCTCGTTCAGTTTTAACTTTCTCAATATGTTCAACAAGTAATCTACCGCCTGGCATTTTTTTAAAGAAGTCAGTAATATTTTGCGGTAAAGCAAGCAATTCGTCATCAAACTCATCACGTTTTGCTTTATTAAAAATATGGACTTGTCTAAAAATATTCAGATAACGTTGAGCGACTAAAAGCGGTGCTTCTTCACCAGTTTTATCACTACCGAATTCTGCATCATTTAAATTTTCCACGATCCCAACCTTTATACAAAATTATTAATTCAAAATAGCTTTAAGTATTTAAACTAATTACAAGTCTCGATTAAAGAGCAATATCTACAACTTTATGAATTTTTTTAAAATCATCATTATCAAAATAGATACGTTCTTCAGGATTCCACATTAAACCATATAGCTGACCTGTTTCATCTTCACGAACACTAACGACGTAAGCTTGTTGATCATTTTTATAATAAAGAGCAATATCACCAACACTAGCAACCTCGCTAGGAGCAACAAACATAACCGCACGATTCGACAAGATTGAACCCAATCGACGAGAACACAAACTCACGCCATAAACATCACGTTTGTCATATAAGTTAGCAGGTTTAAAGGCTTCTTTAGATGAAGAAGATCTATCAATCAAGATAGAACCATCTGCGCCAGAAATACCGAATACAGGCACTTTTAAGACATCTAAATCAATATTATTACTGCTAGAGTGTTCATTAATTATACGAGTAGCATTAGCGACTTTATATTTTGTATCATTATGAGCAATAATTTCCTCTAAAGAACCAGCTTCATCAAGTTTTTTAATTTCATCTTTTAGCACATCAACATCAAAACCCAAAGCTTTAGCAATATTTTTATATTCTTTATCAGAAACTTCACGTTGTCCCATTTCAATACGATGGTATACGGATAAAGTCATATCAGCATTTTCAGCAACTTCAATAAGGGTAAGAGATTTTTCATTTCTAATATATCTCAAGGCGGCACCAAGAACTTTCAAGCCACTACTTTTATTAATTTCCTGTCTACGTTCCTGTTCTTTTTTCCAAGCAAGAACAACTTCCTGCTGAGAATTTTGTTCATTAACATACAAATCTTGTAAAGAACAATCCAAGATTTCAGCAACAAGAATTAACTGTTCTTGATTAAGTCTTCTATAACCTTTTTCGATTTTAGAAATAGCAGAGAGACTGATACCAAGTTTATCAGCCAAATCCTGCATTGACACGCCACGCATTTTACGATTAATTCTAATTTGGTTAGGAAATACGATTTCTTCCATAGCAATACACCTCACATGAAAATAACTTTAAGTAGATAATAATATTGCCAAAAAAATATGCAAGTCAAAAAACGAAAAAAACATTTAAATCTGTATAACTTTTGTCAATGGGATTGATATATAAAAGGCTGTATAATAAAAGAAAAGATGGTGTAAGTTATTATATTTAAACAAAAGAAACGACAAACAAAGGTGTCGTTTCTTAAAGAAAGATGCAGATAGAATTAAAGTACATGTCCTATTGGCGTGCTAGACATATCATAAGCAATTCCTCCACTAACAAATCCGATACGAGTTCCACCCAACCCAAAGACGACATTACTAGCATCCACTTTTCCGATAATACGTCCAGTTCCATCAGCAATATCCAAGAATGTTCTCGTAAGATCTTCAACAGAACCGGCCCCAGAAGAAGCAGCTCCAGAACCTCTAGGAGGAACACGTCCAGGGTTAATCTTAAATTTATTTGCACCAGCTCTGCGATTGCGAACCAATATATCTCTATGAACATAATCTTTGACTGATTTTCCATCAATTTGATCAATGCCACAAATTCCATTTCTCATACCAGCAAATAGATCGCCTTTGTAATCTTTATTTCCAGCAAAACGAATATCAACATCTTGAGCAATGCTTCCGTTGCTTTCAACTATTTGATTACCGTCCATTTTATCCGTAAAATGATCATGTCCTTTTTGAGCAAATTCAGAGTACTTCTGAATAGTCTGAGAGCTAAGTATCTTAGCTCCATTACGAATATCACCAGCAGTTTTCTTACCAACTTTAGCAAAATGTAATAATCCGTTGTCACATCCCATACTAAAGTTATGTTTATCCTGAACGAGCCAACTCGTCGCAACTTGTCCGGTAGTTGCATCCATTGAAAATTCAATAGTAGTTGTTTTTCCTTTATAATCTACTTGTTCCATTCTAAGGGAGTTTGTAACAGGATCATAAAAAGTATCACGAGATTTAAAATATTTACCAACATCTTTTCCCGTTTTAATTTTATACATTTCAATAGCTACTTGCTCCATAATAGCTTGTCTATACTCAGGTTTTTGTGCTAATGGTGAATCAAGTAATGTTTGCAAAGCTCCTTGATTGATACGCCCAGTTTCTTTGTCAAGGAGATAATTTTGAACAAATCCATGCTTAAACTCAACTTTTCTGCCAATTCGTTTACCTGAGGTTTTAGAATATTCATCTTTTATGGTTGTATATTTATCAGAAGCCATTTGGTGTTTACGCCCCGTAATAGATGTAAATGTCCGTTCAATATATTTACCCCTAGAATTTTGCTGAGCATCAAATTTCATACCAGCAAAACTAAGAGTTTTACCGCCACGACCATTTCCTGCTCCCAAAAGTCCAATACCCATCATAGCACCTTGACGAATACCGGCGCGAATACGTCTATCTGTTACTCTTGCAGCTGTTTTTGCAGCATTACCAGCGACACCAACTCCCCAATCAGCCGCCTTACGAGTCTTCGCATCAACAGTATTTTTGACTGCATCACCAAGTTTTCCTGCAGCACTAATCCCAGAGCCTTCAGCAAAAGAAGAAGCTAATTTAGAGATAAACGGCATATAAGCCCACCCTATAACTAAAAGGAAAACAATTTTGAGCATATTGGGTCCATAAAATGCAACCCCCTGATTTGGATTAAGAAAGATTTTATCAGGATCATCCCCCTTAAGTGCCACACCTAAAAAGTCCCCAATATATGTTAAAATAATATAAAGAAAGATAGCCATAAAGAGGAAGACAAATAGAGAATTTAATATCCAAGAAAAGATACGTGAAAGATATTGTTTTGTTCCAGAAAAAGCATATCCACAAATAGCAAAAGGCAAAAGCGTCATAGCTATTCCAAACTGTAAAAGAGCATCAGCCAACACCCAAGGATATGCAATCATAAAGAATAAACCAGCAAGATAAAGAATAATTCCATCAAGAATAAATATAGGGTTAGGAATTAAATGGAATAGACGTTTGGGACCATTACCTAAGCAAACACCCCATTCACCGAATTCAAATAAAATATTAATTTTATTCTCAATAGTTTCAGCCCAGCCAACCAGCCAAGCACCTAAGCCGCCTGCTAAGCCACCTTCGTTTTTAGAACCAACTGTTCCGACTTCCAAAGTTCCGCTGTAACCCTCTGCAGAACTAGACACTATAATAGAACCAAATATGCTTGTAAAATCAGCCATTGAAGAGATAATTGGCAAAATAAATGTATTTACAAATTGATGGTAGTCTTTATAAATAATAATATAAACAGTAATACAAACAAAAGTTTTCCGAAAAATATCATTGAGAAGAGCTCCAGGATCTTTTGAACCAAAGGTTGCAATATTACGTAAGATAATGAGAGATAAAGATACGGCAAGAAAAATAAGAACAAGCTCTCCTAATTCCGTAGAAAAGAGGTCATATGACCTATCAGCTACAAAACTTGCAGCATTAACAATAACTCGAAACATCGGGCAAAAGAGACAATAGGTGCTTCCTAGAGTAGGGGGTTCGCAATTATCTTCAGTATCAATACCTAAAAGTTTAGCAGCAGTTTTTCCGGCAAGATCGAGAGCTTCATCCTTTAATTTTTTTAAAAAATCCCCAAAATCGGCATAAGCACAGTCAGTATGCAATACAATGATTAAAAATAAAAGAATAGGAATATATTTAAGAAATTTTTTCATATTAAACCTCCTATCTTCTTGTCTGACCGATTTGTCTGCCATATCGAGATAAAACTCCCCCCATAAAGCCACCCATTTTATTACCGGCTTTTTCAATACCTTTTCCTGTCTGATGCTTAATGACATCTTTACCAAATTTAGTAACTTTACCAATTGTTTTTTGTTTGGCTACAGCAATGATTTGTGTCATTTTTTGATTCATCGGATCACCAACCAACGCTCCATCAAAAAAGTGATTACAAAATTCCTGAGCCATTAGAGGAAGAACTTTCATAGCAACCAAGTAGGACAACACAACTTTAAAGAATCCCCAAGTATAAAAAGCTAAAGTATCACGTATTTCATCAGATTTATCCTCATTGAAAGCTTTGATAAAACTGCTACCTTCAGGGAAAACACTATCAATAACCTCTGTTACCAGAGCTACACCAATTAAAATACCCAAAGGCAGAAAGATAAATAATCCTGTATAGTAAGCAATACTTTTAACAACAATTCCTAATTTACCTTTAGTCCAAGCAAATGGCCATAAAGCTAAAGCTAAAGGTAATAGAAGAATGGATAAAGAAAGATTAAAAGCAATATCAAACATATAGAAAGAAGCAATAATAGTCATAAAGAAGCCTAAAACATATAATATCCAACCACTGATAAGGATATCGATAGCAAATAATTCAAATTTAATAGAAAAACCTTCAGTTTCAAAAGAAACGGTTGCTGCAGCACCATGAGAAGCATTACAAATAATCATATCCGCGATTTTCATCATTTGTCGCGACGCTTTATCAATTTTTTTAGTCATTTCATGGATGTTTTTATTTAATTCATCCATGGCAGAGATATTTTGCCCATCAATTTTGATAGGAGTATTAGGAACTTCTAATCTCCCCTGAGCAACAGCATTTGGAGCAGAGATAAAAAGTATAAAAAACATGAAGAAAAAAGAATATAAGAATTTTACCATATATCTATCCTCCCAAACTTCCAGAAGCCATCTCACTAAAGAAGCCACCTATATCATATCCTATACTAAGAAGCGGATTTACAATATATTCGATTATGGTGCCGATTCCTGAATCAATCATAATATACATAAAGGCGATTTTAAAACAGAAAGTAAGGAGACCATCAATAATTTTAGCAGGATCCTGAGTAGCAAAAGAACCTAAGGATTTAAGAAAGTAAACAGCAATCCAAATACAAGCACCACCTCCAAGAATAATCCGAGATAGAGCATCAATAATAGGATAAACCGCATTAGCGACATTTGTCATAGACATCATTAAGGTTAGAACTACATTACAAGCCCAACACCCCGCTTCATCATATTTTTTTTGAATAACCTCTGCTTTGCAATAACATAAATATTTATCATGACCGCTTAATGAATCGCAATCTTTAGCTTCTTCCGCTATACAAAAATCAGGATAACACAAGCAAAGCAAAATAAAGCATCCCATAATAAAGATTTTATGGCGAGAACAAAAAATAAAGAATTTATAAAAAATATCAGTCATCATTATACCCCGCCATATCATCTATTTTTGAAGAAATATGAGTATTGACAGCTTTAATCTTATTCATAGCCTCTCTAGTTTTTTCATTTTTTTCCAATAAATTTGTAACAACTTTAGAAGCCCCCGCAGTAACAGTACCTAGTGCCGATGCCCCAATTTTTTTAGCAGTATTTACAGCAAATTTAGAAACTTGTTTTTGAAATTCGAACCCTTGTCCACCACCAATAAATTTATCAGCTAAAGCACTAGCCAAAGGAGGAATATTAAATAACAAAAGAGATATAAGCAACAAAGAAAGTAGAACAGGTCCTTGCCCTGCAAAATGTTCTTCTTTAAAAACATCTTGTTCAATATACTGCTGGAAAATAAAATTAAGAGAAGATACAGCTATACAGACAAGGATACACAAAAAAAGCATAATTCCGGAAGAGTTAATAAACATTTCAAAACCAAATTTACTCCATTTTCGAGTATAACTAAAAGGAACCCCCATAATAAGCATTGGGAAAAGAATAATAGCAAAATTCAAGCGAAATAGAGAATCAACAAAGAAAAATACGAATACAAATTTAGAGACAGTAAAAACCACCATCATCAGCAACCCAACTAACATTGCTAATAAATCAAGAGAAGCAATTAGGGAAACACCGACACGAATCCCACCATTAAGTCTATCACTAATTTGACAAGTTAAACAATAAACCATCGGACGAATAGAATCTGCAATATCTTTTATATCTAGCTCAGCAACCTTACAAGAATTATATTGTTCTTCAAAAGTAACTTTTCCAAATTCGCCTAATGTCCAGGATGTTTGATCAGAAGCGGGTTCAGCAATAAGATCCGAAGCTAATTCAAGAAGAGTATTATAAATAGGAACAACAAAAGTATTAAGAGTCCAAATAACATAATCAAGACTTGAGACAGCCCAAGCGCAAAAAGAGCACAAAAACAACTTTTGCCCAATTTCCGTCCATATTTCCCCTAGATTTTCCTCTTTAAAGGATGATAAAATTTGAAGAAATCTAAATGCCATCCATACAGAAAAAGCGACCATAATAAGAGCGGGCCCGGAAGAGCCAATAGACTGAACAACCTGTTCTAATAGGCTATCAATTTTGTCTGTAACAACTTCAATTATTTTAATTTGCCAACAGGTTGCTTGTTGGTTATAATTACCTTCTTTACTAGATGACATATCTTCATTGCTATCACAAGCAGATAAAAGGAAAATAAGCATAAAACAAGTAAGACGACAAGAGGTCATCCAAACCAAAAATCTATGTAAAAAAACGCGTATCATTTCACTTTACCTCTTATGCCAAAAAGCTTTATATCCTTCTCTACCACTACCAGTTAAGAAGCCTCTAGCTGTAACTAATCTACGTCCGATAGCATCATAGAGTCTATCCATACGAGTAATCCGAGCACCAACATGTCCAACATGTTTAGCCCCAGACCAAGTCCAACCTGTTACAGTACTTGAAACTTTTTTTGCTTTATTAATAATAGGTTTAGTAATAGCTGCACCCACTTGACTACCGACATTTGTCAAACTAGCTGTATCAGCGAGTTTATCCACAATAGCACCCATTTGCGCAACAAGCTGAACAAGGACAGCAAGACAAACAATGGTAAGAAGGAGAGAGCCATTTTCCCATAATTCACGAGATATTGCTTTAATCTGATCATCATCAATTAGTTTATTAAAATTCGATAAAAAAGAATTAAAAGCACTTCCTCCTGAAGCATAAGTGGCATCAACATATTGCCCATTGCCATAGCGTCCCATGCATAACCATACAAGTTGTATACTCAGACCTAAGATAATGCCAAGCACAATAAAGCTAAAGAAAGCATTAATAAAAATATTCCATATATTTTTGGTATAAGTTATAGACAGATTAGAAATAGCAAAAGCGATTCCAAAAGGAAGTAAGGCAAAACCAAAAGTTAAGCATATAAGAATGTCAATAATATAAAAAGAAACCCCAACAAGTAATAACCAACCAAAAATAAAAAGAATCAAACCATAAAGAAGCATAGTCCATTCCCACCGAAAGATAATTTTTATAGTAGCATTACAAATCATAGCTTGGCCGATAGCTACTGTTTCATACACATTATCATTAAATTGTTTTACGGTTTCATTAACCATGTTAAAAACTTCTTTATAACCACCTTCACCAGTGGTTTCGGGAAGAGTAACAACAGTTCCAGAACCTGCGGTATTACTAGATAATTCAGTTCCAATCTTTAAACCTGCATTCAAAATAGGAGCAATAATTGTGTTAGTAAACCAAGTATCTTGCAATAATGTTACAATTACAACAGTTTTAAACATAAGGAGTAAAAGTCCCTTTTTGTCGCCGGTAAAGAGATCTGCTGTATTTTGAGTGGTAAAAGAGCCTAAACTTTTAAGGATGGTAAAAGCAATAATAATAGCGGAGGCGATAACAACAACAGGGATTAATTCTTTAGCAAATAATCTCCAAGAGTTACTAGCTATAATTTCAGCTAACTCTGTTACAGTATCAAACATACTGCAGAGTAAACAATTATCTTCAATACCATTATTTAAGTAAGTTTGTATTGTTTCACAAGGCTGATCCTCACTTCCGCAAGCAGACAAAAGGAGAGGAAAAGTCAAAATAAAAAAGATTTTGAGCTTTGAAAAGGGCTTTTCGAGTATGTGCAATTTCCTTAATTTTATCATTAGAATTCCTCTCTACAAACCAAAAAATTTCTTTACTCCTCTTTTAATACCTCTTTCCCATCCTCTGACCCTCATACCTGCAGGACTTTCAGAAATTTTTCTACCGGTTTCAAGTCTTGCCGTATTGATAAAACCTTTACCAGCCTTAGTAACTTTAGATAAAGGATATTGAACAAATCTAGCCACATCAGCTCCCAATTCTTGTCCAAGCTTACCAACAGAAGAAGTGCTAGAAACTCTATGAGCCAAATCTTCAATTTTCATAAATAACCTAAAGCTGATAAGACAAAAGATTGTAGCTAACAAAAAAGTCTCAAGATCAATATCCTCAGCAATTTTTTTTGCATGCGCTTCATCTCGAAGTCCATCTCTGAGTAAACTTTGTAGATGCTGTGAACCTCCAATTACAACATCAATTGTCTTGAAAATAAATTGTATTACAAGACCAAAAATAATAAAATTAAAGCCAACATTTACAAAAAGATTCCATGTTTTTTTAGTGTAAGTAGAAGTATATTTAGAGATGGCACAGGTAATAGCAAAAGGGAGTACCATGCATGCTACAGCAATTCTGAATGCAACGTCTAGAATAAAAAAAGCAGCACCAATGATAATCATCCATCCCATAGCATAAAGCATAACACCAAAAGCGATGAGGGACCAATGCCACTTTAAAATACCTTCAGGAAGAAAAGCCATACAAAGTAACATTCTACCCATTGCAACAATAGTGTAAAGAGTTTCATTATATGTTCTTACATTTTCGATAATTGCATTAAAAAGGTCACGAAAATCATCAAAATTTAGAGAGTGAATTGATGTATCCATCAGGGTATTACCAACACCCAAACATGAGCCAATAAGCGGACCAATAAAAAGACTGTAAATATCATCATAAGAATTTGCAAGTAAAATAGTAATAATTGCAGCTTTAAAGCAAAGAGGAATAAGGCCAATTTTATTGTCAGAAAGAAGAGCAAAAGGATTTTTCTGAGAAAAAGAAGCTGTATTTTTTAAGACATAAAAAGCAATATAAATAGCAACACCAATACAAACAACACCGGCAAGAGAAGGGCATAGAGTTTCGACAGCATCTATAACAATAGCACAAGCATCAGTAACTATTTTTAAAACATCACAAGGCAGGCACCTATCCTTTCCGTCACTAATATACTCGTCTAGTGTTCGGCAGATTCGAGTATCCTCTTTATCTTCAGCCCAAGCAAAAGATGAAGTAAAAAGGCAAAAGCACAAATACAGCATATATTTAAGAGGCATCAGAATTTTTATCATGTTTTTCTCCTCGTCTCTTAAATAAAGGTTTTGAAAAAGGTGTCCCTAAAAAAGCAACAGCGGAAATCAGTGAAATTACAACAGAAAAACAAGCAAAATAAAAAAAAGTTTTTTGAGCAAAAAAAGACATAATGCCACTTTCAAGAATAATAGCAATACCTAAAAACATCACAATTGTAACAAAGACTGATTTCATGCGAACCTCAGAGTCCATTTAAGCTAATCAATTATAACATAAAAAAATCTAAAAAAATATTACAATATCGTTAAATTTTTCCATTATTAATAAATTTAATGACAGGATTCAGTAATTTTTCATTATCAAGAACATTAAAAGTTTGGGATTGAATAAACAGAGTATTTTTCCCTTTATAACTAGATTCTCTAATAGGAAATTTAATTAATTTTAATATTTTTAAAGAAAATTCATAAAAAAGAGAATTTGAGAAGATTTGTAACACATTAAACTGTTGAGGTAATTTAGGAATATTTTTTAATTTACTTTCAGTCATATCTTCAACCATTGGCCCAAAGAACAAGCGTAAGAGTTTAAATTTAGAAATAAAGTCGCAAAGAAGATTATTCTGAACAACAGGATTAATCTCTACAATATTTTGGATTCGCATTTTATCTTGAAAAGAAAGTTGTTCTTGAGGAAGATTAAAAAGCTGACGTAATACAAGATTCCCTGCACCTTTAGTTACAAAAGAGACTTCATTAATATCTTCCATATGATTAAGGAAAAATAAAAGTTGATAAGCAGAAGCCAAAGAGTTTCTAAAAAGTGAAGGATAGTTTATTGCTGCAACAGTAGAATTCGTTAAGACCAATTTCCGCCATAATGGTTTGAAAATGTTTTTACCATCCATAAAGCCATGGAGAAGAACAACTAGATTCCCTTGTTGCTTAGTTATCTCATATGTGTCAATGTATTTAATAAAAGCTTTTTGACATTCTTCAAAAGTTCCGCTTGCTCTGCGAATATCCCAGGAGTCCAACAGTCTGTAACGCTTAGTGCCACAATGTCTCTGGATTCTCCATTTTTGATAAAAAAACACATCTTCCCAAAATAGAGAGCCTCCAAATGTAAAAAAATTAAATTTCATAGGAGTCTCTCCTAAATAGATAAAGCTTTAACGCTAGCCTGATTTGGGATAGCGGTAACAGTTACAAAAGCGGAGTCGTCGCCTTCCATTTGAATAAGGATTTGCACAGCTCTACCATTTTTTACATAGGTCATTTGGCTAATACCAGCACGAACAACAGCAATTTCTACCCAACCTTTTTTAGGCATTTCAGCAACATAGAAGTCAAATACTCTACCTGCATTAAAATTAACAGTAAAGCAAATGCTGCCAATCCAGTTTTCACCACTCCCCATAGTTTTGGAGTCTTCCAATACAAGAAAAGCGTCGTCGGGAAAAGGTATATCAGGGAAGTTTTGAAAAACCATTGGAATTTCTCTTCCATCAGAACCCAACATAGGGGTAGGTTCCTTCGCACAACCGAATAACAATACTAAAGTCATTAATATATATATATGTTTCATAAACAGCACTCCTTAATATAGGGAAGAATAAAACAGAGAAGTTAACAAAAAGAAAACAAGAGAGAATTCTTATTTATTTATTATACAAATAAGGTATGAACTAGAAGAAAAAATATATATAATAAGGATGCAAAATCATCCGGATTAGGGTATGTAGCCCAAAGGGTGTTTGAGTGCGGATAAAAAAGTGCGGGAAAACAGGAAGTTAGTC
>CALXVZ010000008.1 GCA_944392235.1 uncultured Alphaproteobacteria bacterium | reverse complement strand
GTTTTACCATGGTCAACGTGACCGATAGTACCAATGTTGCAGTGTGGCTTACTGCGTTCAAACTTCTCTTTTGCCATCTTAATCTTCTCCTAAAATATCAACAAAAAGATTTTCATTATAAACATTAAAAATACGGAAAATTCTTCCCAACAAGAAAATCCGATATAGGAGTGCCACACACAAGGAGTAGCACTCCAATTAAATACTAAGCATTTTTAGCTTTAATAGTTTCAGCAACTTCTCTCGGAACTTCAGCATAATGGTCAAAAATCATAGTAAACTGAGCACGCCCCTGAGACAAGGAACGTAAAGTGTTTACATAGCCAAACATATTAGCTAAAGGAACATGAGCATCAACAACGCGAGCATTACCACGCTGATCCATACCGTTAACCAAACCACGTCTTGAGTTCAAGTCACCGATAATATCACCCATATATTCTTCCGGAGTAACAACTTCAACCTTCATAATAGGTTCAAGCAAAACAGCTGCAGCTTGACGCATACCTTCTCTGAAAGCTGCTCTAGCAGCAATTTCGAAGCACATAACATTAGAGTCAACTTCGTGATATGCACCATCATAAAGTGTACATTTAACACCTGTTACAGGGTAACCAGCTAAAACACCAGCATCCATAGCAGAGCGTAAACCTTTTTCAACACCAGGGATATATTCCTTCGGAACATTACCACCAACAACAGTGTTATTAAATTCAAAACCTGTATAACCTTCCATTGGTTCAAATTTAATTTTAACTTTAGCGAATTGACCAGCACCACCAGATTGTTTCTTGTGAGTATATTCAATATCGCAAGGTTTAGTAATTGTTTCACGATAAGCAACTTGAGGATTACCTACATTTGCATCGACTTTAAATTCACGACGCAAACGATCAACAATAATATCCAAGTGCAATTCACCCATACCTTTAATAATAGTTTGTCCTGAATCTGGATCTGAAGAAACTTTGAAAGAAGGATCTTCCATAGCCAAACGAGAAAGAGCCAATCCCATTTTTTCAACATCAGCTTTAGTTTTAGGTTCAACAGCCAATTCGATAACAGGATCTGGGAACACCATATTTTCCAAAACAATAGGATTGCTTGAATCACACAAAGTATCACCAGTAGTAGTATCTTTAAGACCTGCCAAAGCAATAATATCACCAGCATAAGCTTCTTTAATATCATCACGTTTATTAGCATGCATCAAAAGCATACGACCGATTCTTTCTTTTTTATCTTTAACAGAGTTATAGATATAAGAACCAGCATTAATAGTACCAGAATAGATACGAGTAAAAGTAAGTGAACCAACAAATGGGTCATTCATAATTTTAAAAGCCAACGCAGCTAAAGGTTGATTATCATCAGCCTTACGAGTAACAACTTCTTCTGTTCCCGGTTTAACACCTTCAACATCCGGCAAATCGAGAGGAGAAGGCAAATAATCAACAACTGCATCCAACAAAGGTTGAACACCTTTATTTCTGAAAGCTGTTCCGCACAAAACAGGAACAAAAGACATGCTCAATGTACCTTTACGAATACATTTTTTCAAAGTATCGATAGAAATTTCCTTACCTTCGAAATAGTCTTCCATAGCCTGGTCATCCATTTCAACGGCAGTTTCAACCAATTTAGCATGATATTCTTCAGCTTTATCTTTCAATTCAGCTGGGATATCCGTAACATTAACCGGAGCATCAGCTGTATCGCCAGTATAAACGATAGCTTTCATATTAAGTAAATCAATCACACCCTGAAATTCAGCTTCAGCACCGATTGGCAATTGCAAGGCCAAAGGTCTAGCCCCTAAGCGGTCAACAATCATATCCAAGCAGCGATAGAAATTAGCACCGATTCTGTCCATTTTATTACAGAAGCAGATTCTCGGAACATTATATTTATCAGCTTGACGCCAAACTGTTTCAGACTGAGGTTCAACACCAGCAACAGAGTCGAATACGGTAATAGCACCATCTAATACACGCAAAGAACGTTCAACTTCAACAGTAAAGTCAACGTGACCCGGAGTATCAATGATGTTAACACGATAACCTTTCCAATAACAAGTAGTAGCAGCGGAAGTAATAGTAATACCGCGTTCTTGTTCTTGTTCCATCCAGTCCATCGTAGCTGCACCATCGTGAGTTTCACCAATTTTATGGTTTACACCCGTATAGTACAAAATACGCTCAGTTGTTGTGGTTTTACCGGCATCAATATGAGCCATGATACCGATATTTCTATACATTTGTAAAGAATGTGTACGAGCCATTGTCTTATGTTTCCTAAAAAATTAGAACTTGTAATGAGAGAAAGCTTTATTAGCTTCAGCCATTTTGTGAGTATCTTCACGTTTTTTAACAGCAGCACCACGATTAGCAAAAGCATCAAGCAATTCATTAGCAAGTTTATCTGTCATGGTTGTTTCAGAACGTTTCTTAGCCGCAGCAATAATCCAACGGATTGCCAAAGCCTGACGACGATCAGCTCTTACTTCGCAAGGAACTTGGTAAGTAGCACCGCCGACACGACGAGAACGAACTTCCAAAACAGGTTTAACATTTTCAATAGCTTCATGGAACACTGTCAGAGCATCTTGTTTAGATTTCTGAGCCATAATATCGAAAGCTGAGTAAACAATTTTTTCAGCAACAGCTTTTTTACCTTGTTCCATAACATTATTAATAAATTTAGCAACTACCTGGTCATTATATTTAGCATCAGGCAGCACAACTCTTTTTACAGCACTATGACGACGTGACATCTGGTATTCTCCTATTTAGGTCTCTTAGCGCCGTATAAAGAACGACGTTGACGACGTTTAGCAATTCCTTGAGTATCCAAGGTACCACGAATAATATGATAACGAACACCAGGCAAGTCTTTCACACGGCCTCCTCTAATCAGCACCACTGAGTGTTCTTGAAGATTATGACCTTCACCAGGGATATAGCTGATTACTTCAGAGCCATTGGTTAGACGCACACGTGCCACTTTACGCAAAGCGGAGTTTGGTTTTTTAGGGGTAACAGTATAAACCCTTGTACAAACACCTCTTTTTTGTGGACAAGCATCCAAAGCCGGGACTTTGTTTCTCTTCTCTTTCGGTGTTCGTGATTTACGAATTAACTGATTAATTGTAGGCATCACAATTTCCTTAAAAAAATTAAAATTATTAAAACGACTTGCCTTGAAAGCGAGATAACCATGGATTTGATTTTTATTCATTAAAGCCACAGAGACCAGACTTTTAAGACAAAACAGACCAAGGGCACAAACTGCGCCCTTTGATAAGTTGACCAAACTTAGCTTGTTTTTTTCATGAAGTCAACCATTATTTTAAACATTTTTTAATTTAAATGTGTTTTAAACCTCGTTTCCGAATCGCAAAAATATTATCCTAAAACCTCATTTTTCTTTTTTTTAAAAAAATAGCAAAAAAACTCTTTACAAATAAAAACAAATCATCTATGAAGAAAAAATGTTCATGCGCCCGTAGCTCAGCAGGATAGAGCAACAGCCTTCTAAGCTGTGGGTCAGGCGTTCGAATCGCCTCGGGCGTACCACTAAGAAAGCATCGGATATCCGATGCTTTTTTTATTTCAAACACTAATAAATCTTGCAAATAACTGTGGATTCTGCTATTCTATGGCAATAGGAGATAAAAGAAATGACTGATAATTCCCATTCAAAAATTGGCCAACGCGTAAAAAAGAGTAAAGAATATCCTCTGGGCTGGAAATATGTAGAACAAATTCCACCAGACATGCCTTGTATTGTAACTTTATCAGGTTCAAGCACCGATAATTCTAAAAAAGCAAACGGCTTTGCCAAAATGGTGCAAGAAATTTTAAAAAACAAAAAAATAGCCCTATTTTCTGCCGAATACGATTCTGCAGGAAGAAAATCATTTTCAGACCGCTTAGCTTTACTCAACCATTATGAACAAGGAGATCCAAACTCTCCATTATTAAAATACCGCGAAGAAGAATTCAGTTACATTCCACAATATATCAAAGACATTTACGAAAAGACCATTGCCCCAAGACTTCGTGATGAAAACGGCAACAAGTTAGCCATAGCAAAAGTAGCTCAACGCCTAAATATGATATCTTTTGTTAACCACTGCCAAGGTTCAACCGTTGCCTTTCAAATGGAACGACTGATGGTCGAAGATATGAAACAATTAGGATACAGCAACAAAGTTCAAGATTATCTTCTAAAACAAATACATAACATTGATGTAGCTCCTGTTGTTCCCATTGGTATCACAAAAACGACGACAATAAAATTTGGTTCTTTATCTGATGAGAAGGTAACAAGTGTGCGCACGCCTAAAATAAATTATATTTTACGCCGTAAGCGTGAACATGAGCGTTTCATGGAAGGGGTCAATGGCAATGAGACAGAACGAAAAGCTGGAAACAGACCTTTCATAATGAATTTTTCCGTTTTTCGCCCCACCGCCAATGAAACATTTTTCGCAGTAAACAACATGTATCCTGTAGAAATACAAAAAGATGAAGACATGGATGGTATTGAGCATGTATTCGCCAGCTACTCTGATAAAGATGATGATGACAGAACCAAACAAGGCGATCAACTAAGTCAAGCTTTTCATGAAGTAGTCAATATCGTCGCAGAACATAGTCTAAAAAATGAAAAAGAATTAACTGAAATGCCGGACATTTTCAAAATGCCAAGGATGTCCAGAATTATTGCCAGAGCCCAAAACAATCGCTATGAATTTATGAATAAAGAAACTAAGATTTTAAGAAATCGCCGCAACAAAAATTCCCGATAACTACAATTATATTAAGCATCTATACATATAAACAAAAAGCGACAGCCCTATAACTGTCGCTCATAAAACTCAAATACAAATTATTAGAATGGAACATCATCATCCATAACTTCGGCCCCGGCAGAAGGAGTGCTATCCCAACCGGAAGCTGCTGAAGAATCATAAATATCACCAGCACCAGCAGGAGCACCATCACCACCACGTCCATCAAGCATAACCAATGTGCTGTTATAATTTTGCAAAACAACTTCCGTTGTATAGCGTTTTTGTCCACTTTGATCATCCCATTCACGAGTTTGTAGTTGACCTTCCAAATAAACCTTAGATCCTTTGCGTAAAAATCTCTCAGCAGTATCGGCCAAACCAGAATTAAAAATCACAATACGATGCCATTCTGTTCTATCTTTACGTTCACCACTCGCTTTATCACGCCAAGTATCAGTTGTTGCCAAACTAAAAGAAACAACTTTAGCGCCACTTTGAGTATTGCTAACACGAGGATCTTGCCCCAAATTACCCACTAAAATCACTTTATTAATACTACCAGCCATTTTATTTTTTACCTCTACAAAAGAATTAATTTTTAAAGCAGTATAGCGTCCAAAATTTAGACTTCAAATACTTTTAGAGCGGATTAACAATTTTTTCAAAGCTCCAACAGCTACTTCAAGACAAACTTTTGAATACTAACACTCTGACTAATTGCAGAACGATAATTATTATTAATAAACTCCAAATTTAGATCTGTTGAAGAAATTTTACCATGAGGAATTTTAAGTTTAACAGTCTGCACTCCCTCTTTTTTCTGTAATGGAATTTCAGCCAACAACTGCTGATTCAATCTCACATACAAATACGGATCATAAGAGAGCATGACCATCACATCAACTTCTAAGTCCAAATCACCCTCAGGCAATTTATCCAATTTCAATCCCAAACTATTCACAAAATACTTATCCAACATTTTCTCATAATATTCTGTATAAAGAAGAACATCCTTAGAAGACAAAACAGACCCCAACGTATAAGGAATAAACTTCTGAGGTTGAGCCTCATTAAAACTATCATAAAGATTAGATTTCTGTCTTACAGCAATTTTCAAATTATTTCCTTTTAAGCTAATAAGAGAAGGCACCTCAGAAAACAAAGAACGCCCCAATCCAAAACTATGATTAGGAAGTTCTGCTCCAATAACTTCCAAATAACTTGGAGCCAAATCCAACGTTGTAAAATTTTTATTTTTATGATACTTTAGAGAAGATGGGACATTAAGAAAGACATTATATATAGTTCTTTTATATTTTTTATTACTATACGTTTCAATAGGTCTAAACATAGGATGATCACCAACAACAACCACTGTTGTATTATCCCAATAAGGTGTTTTCTTCAAATAATTTAAAAATTCCACAACTGTATTATCTGAACATAAAATATTATCGCGAACATCATCAAAATGTTTAACACAATTATAAGGCAACACCGTCCCCGGAACATGAGTATCAACTGTAAATAATGTAAACAAGAAAGGCTCTTTAATTTGTTTAGTATCAAACAAATTCTCGATATAAGAGAACATAAGTTTATCAGCCAACCCTCCATATGAACCTTTATTCTTTAAAATTTCATCCTTAGACATATTTTCAGTAAGGACCGAAGCATCAATAACATTAGTATAATGATGTTGCTTATAAAAAATATTAGTATACGCAAAATTATGATCAGCACTTTTAGCAAACCAAGTTTGATATCCATTAGCAAAAAGGACATCCGACAAACATGTAACATTTTTTAAACCATTAAAAAGGGATTTAAAGGATAAATTCATACCTTTATAAGAAATTCCGCAATGGCCAGATACTAAAGCTGCTTTAGTATAATTTGTGCCATATAAAGAATGATAATTTACAAAATGAGGATTAGTTGCCTGTAACTCTGTTAAATGCGGAATTAAATTTTTCTGATACAGTTCAGGATCTTGGAAATTATTTTCCATGCTTTCAAGATGGATTAAAATAAGATTACGTTTTTCTTTTGGAAATTTAATTTCATCAATTTTAGGAGTTTTATAATATTTTTCATACAAATCCGTATAAGTATTTTTGTAATAGTAGTATGGAATAATCCGCAATTGCCAGATAACAATGCAAAGAAAGATTCCTGATAATTTCAACATATTTTTATTACTGCAAATGCAAATAAAAATACTATATAATATGAAACTACCTAAAACATAATATTTCAATTCAGGACTAAAGGTTAAGATATCAATTTTGCTTAAATTAACATTAGCATTCGTAAAAATTTGATCATACTCAAAATCGACCCAAGTATTACGAGCCCAAATAAGGATAGTCGCTAAGATTTGGGATAAAAATAAAATCAGAGCATAAACAGAAGTTTTAAGCAATTCTATGCTAGAAGGCATTTTAAAAAGCATTTGAAATATTTTTTTTCTCATTTATTCAGTAACCCTTGAATTTTCTCAATAATTTCCTCAAACATTTCATAAGTCAAGACGCCAGTATTAATATTATACCGAGAGGTGTGATAGCTATCAACAAGCAACAATGATTTTTGAGTTGTTGCCAAATTAACATTCGGTTGCAAAGTATAAACTTCACCATGTTTAAATTTAGCAAAAGACTGTTTCAAACCCAATGCTTGTAAAACATTTTTATGAGAAATAGTCCCTAGACTTAAAATAACTTTCAAGTTAGGCATAGCCGAAATCTCATTAATCAGAAACTGCCGACAAGTTTTCTCTTCATCCGTAGTCGGTTTATTTTCAGGAGGAACACATTTCACAGCATTTGTCACTCTGACATTAACAAGTTCATATCCATCATTTTTTCTTTTTTGATATTCGCCTTTAGCTAAACCATATTTTTTCAAAATCGGATATAGAACATCCCCAGCATAATCATTAGTAAAAGGCCGATTAGTTTGGTTAGCCCCATTTAATCCTGGAGCCAACCCCACAATAAGAATTTGAGCATTTAATTCACCAAACGGCTCAACCGGTCCATTATGATAATGAGGATATTTAAGTTTATTATTATCCCTATAGGAGCACAATCTCTGACAAAGAGAACAATTCTCAGAAGGTAATACAAGTTTCATTTTTCATCCTTTTTTAAACATCATTAATACTTTTTACCGCAGTCGAGCAAAAAAAAAAGTAAAAAAAGTTTCTTTCCCCCATTTAAAAACAAAAAAGGAAGCATATATGACTAGCGATAAGTATTGTAAAAAAAGATTATAGTACTTTAGGACTAAAGTTAATTTTAGTTTATTATGGAGTTTTAAATATGAAGAAAATTTATTTATTAGCTGCGGCCGTATCGGTATTTGCGATGAATGCTCAAGCGGCTGATTGGAGTATGGGAAACGCACATTTTAAGCCTTATGTAGGAGCAGATTATGTATATTCTCATACAAAACAAGGTAACATAGCATCCCATGCTAAAAGAGATTACAATTCTTGGATGATCAACATGGGAACAGACATTGGTGAATACACCAGCATTGAAGCCTTCTACCAACAAGCACCAGAGCGCAAAGCACACAATGCCGACGATGAAATTAAATCTGAATTTTATGCATACGGTTTAGATTTATATGGTCGCATGCCAATAATGTGTTCTGATTTCAATGCATTGGCATCCATTGGTATTGCCAACTACAATACAAAATATAAATTTAACGGAACAAGCCAAGACAAACAACGTCTCGGTTATCGTGCCGGTATCGGTATGTCATACGACATGACAGAGAATGTATCATTCAGAGTAATGGGAAGATACAGTTACGTAGGCATGGCAAACCTTGATAACTTAATGGAAGTAACAGCTGGTATCCGCTATACTTTCTAATAGAATTAAAAAACATTAAAGTCTAAGAAGACAGATAAGAGATATATAAACTCAAAGGAGGAGCTTATCTGTCTCTTTTTTTTATATAAAAAACTTGCCAATTAAAAAATAATGTATATAACTAATTTTTATAAAAAAGCGCTAATAATTTGATTGTAAAAAAGAAGTATGACAAAATTCATCTATATATTCTTTATCAGCATTATAGAATTATGTTGGATAAGCACTGCCAAAGCCGAAATAACCCTTGCGGTGATAGCCCCCAAAGCCGGAGAATATGTCCAACAAGGAACAGAACTATTTAATGGTGCACGGTTAGCTATAGAAGAAATAAACAACAATGGAGGACTTAACGGAGAAAAATTAGATATGCTCACCATTGACGACCGATGCGATGATAGATTAGCCATATCGACAGCAGAAATGCTAACTTTATTAAAATCTAAAAAAATAGGTTTAGTTGTAGGACCTTATTGCTCCAATCGTTTTGAAGAAATTGCCGATATTTATGAACAAGCAAAAATTTTCCAAATAGTTCCGACTACAGTTACATACAACGCCGATAATTTTGATAAGAAAGGTCAAATTTTGCTATTAGGCACAAAAGCCCAGATGAGTGGAGATTTTTTCCGTTTTTATAATCGAAACTATGCTGGCATGAAAGTAGGATTCATATATAATGACAAACCTGAATTAGGCTATGCAGAAGTAGCCAAATCACTATATGAAGAGTTTCGCCGCTATGGAAAAAGTGAATTATTAAAATTCTATGCTCTGAACCGCGAACAAGGAGGAGTATACGATTTAGCACGATCATTAAAAGACGATAATATAAATATCATTTTCGTGCTGGGAGAAGAAGATGAAGCCATTAATCTTATGAATGCGGCAAAAGAAATAAATAAAGACATAATTTTATTTACTAATAAAGGATTAGTCTCGCCTCAAGCCTTAGAAAAATTAAATAATAAAGCAGACGGTTTATATGCTATGACTTTACCTGGCCTTAAAGATAGCTTAATGTTTACGGAAAATTTAGTTAATCTACGCTTATTAGGAATTGAGCCGGAAGGATTGGAAGCATACAGTTATGTAGCTGTTAAGCTCTGGGGTGATTTAGCCAAACAAGTTAAAGGTTTCTCATATGATAAACTGTCTAAAGCCGCCAACAGTGAAGAAGCAAAAGAAAAATGGAGCGAATTTTTAATGCATAGTGGAAGTATTAAATCTTCGAAATATATAATAGAAATGTATCAAAACGGCGAATTTAAACAAGTATATTAATCTTCAAGAAAGGTTAAAACATATGCTGAAAAAATTTTTAATCATATTTCTAACAATATTTTTATGTGCATTATCTGAAACAGCATCGGCGATTAGCTTCAACCAACAAACAAAACTTGTAAATTTACGAATTACGCCGGAGTATAAAACACTATCATCCGAAACAAAACATATAAATATCATAGCCGAAGCCGATATAGAACAAGGCTGGCATTTATATTGGGACAATCCAGGAGATATAGGCGGTCCGACAACTCTTACATTTTTTGAATCGCCTTACTACAAAGAAACAAGCAGCATACACTCCTCACCTGCAAAATCAGTATATGAAGAAATGATCACATCCTACATATACACCAAGAAAATTTATTTTAAGAGCAGTTTTGAATTAAAGAATTTAGAAAATATAACACGACTACCATTTAGAATAGTCTTATCATATACAGCATGCCAAGAATCATGTTTACCGGAGGATATTCATCTAAACTTTGCCCTCCCTATAGGAGAAAAAGCAGAAACAAATCCTACATATTTAAGCACTGTAATCCAAGCTGAAAACAGCTTTCCACTAAAACTATCTGCAAAAGCAAGAATTCGCGAAAAACAATTAGAAATAGAATTACAAGACCAAATATTCCAAGATTGCGGAGAAGCCGAATTTGTAAGCTATCATCCGAAAAAGGGAATTTTATCAGAATTACCGGAAACTAAAGTAGCCTCACATAACCAAATCCAAGTTGATTTTTCAGAAAGCGAATTACCACCAGATTATAGAGGAATAATACTCTGCCCCGGACACGCATATTACGTTGAACCGACAACGCCAGAAATATCTGCCAAATCACTCCCTATTAATACACAAACAATAACAGAAGCTAAAGCTGAGACAAACAAAGCAGAACATTTACCCAATAACACTCCTTCAGAAAATCAAGGATTATGGTATTATATATTAACAGCATTTATTGCAGGATTAATACTAAATTTAATGCCTTGCGTATTACCGATTTTAAGCCTTAAAGCATTATATTTAGTTCAAAACAGACACAAGAACTCTCCATTATCAGCTCTATCATATTTAAGTGGTGTTGTATGTTCTTTTCTATTTTTAGCCGGAATTCTATTTTATTTAAGAGAGTTAGGCAATGAATTAGGATGGGGATTTCAATTACAATCACCAATTTTTAATATCATGCTATTAATTCTATTTATTCTAATATTCTTAAACCTGATAGATAGATTACCTCTCCCTGATAATTTTGCAGATTCACTCAGCAAATTAGCCGGCAAACAAAGTTTTCTGACCGGATTTTTCGCCGTAGTTATCGCATGCCCATGCACCGGACCATTTATGGGAGCAGCCTTAGGATACGCTATAACTAAACCAGCACTAATTTATTTCTGTATCTTTTTGTCATTAAGTATAGGATACGCCCTTCCCTATACGCTTATCGAATTATTCCCCAAATTCTTTTTAAGATATATCCCTAAACCAGGATATTGGATGATAACATTAAAAAGGATTTTAGCATTCCCCATATTACTGACATGTTTCTGGCTAGGATGGATTATAAGCAATCAACTGTCCCCCAGCTCTGATAAAACAGAAATATCATGGGAAACATATGAGCAAAATAAAGTAGAACAAGCTGTAGAAAAAAAACAAGCTGTATTCATCAATTTCACAGCTAAATGGTGTTTAGTATGCTTATTAAACGACAAGAGTTCACTATCAACAGAAACCTTCAAAGAGTTGGTAAAAGATAAAAAGATAAGAATATTCAAAGCTGATTGGACAAATAAAGATGAGATTATCGGAGAAGCCTTAAAGAGCTATAACCGTAATAGCATACCTCTTTACGTTTACTACCCACAAGGCTCTGACACCCCAAAAATTTTACCACAAATTCTCACCACAACAATCTTAAAACAAGAATTAAAATAGGTATGAAGAAAGCAAGATTTAATAAGCTATAAAGATTAGTTAAATCTAATCTTTAAGAGCCTTTGCTTTCAAATCATAAAGTTTATCAAGAGCTTCACGAGGTGAAAGACTATCAACATCTAAAGCTTTCAATTCTAGAACAGCAGGATTTTCCTGAACTTTATCATCTTTTTCTTTTAAGACTTCGAATAAAGGCAAATCATCATCAACAGCCGTAAAGACTTTATGTTGTTTTTCATCTTCCAATAATTTCAAGACTTGCTCAGCACGTTTAACGGTCAAAGACGGAAGCCCGGCAAGACGAGCCACATGAATACCATAAGATCTGTCAGCAGCCCCTTCAATCACCTCATGCATAAAGACGACATCGCCATTAAACTCTTTAATTTTCATACAATGCAAACTCAATCCTTTAAGTTTACTATGTAATTTTGTAAGTTCGTGATAGTGAGTAGCAAAGATAGTCCGACAGCGATTAACTTCTGCCAATTGTTCAACAACGGCCCAAGCGATAGAAAGTCCGTCAAAGGTTGCTGTTCCTCGTCCAATTTCGTCAAGAATAACGAAAGACCGTTCCCCAGCTCGATTGAGAATAGCGGCAGTTTCGACCATTTCAACCATAAATGTAGAACGCCCTCGAGCCAAATCATCGCTAGCCCCAACTCTTGAAAAGACCTTATCAACCACACCAATATGAGCACTTTTAGCAGGAACAAAGGATCCCATCTGAGCCATAATGGCAATCAATGCATTTTGACGTAAGAAAGTTGATTTACCAGCCATATTAGGGCCTGTAAGCAACCAAATTCTATCATCTTCGTGTTTTAAGATACAATCATTACCCACAAAGCTAACAGCATTTTCACGTTTAAGAGCAGCTTCAACTACCGGATGGCGTCCATCAACAACGTCAAAATCCAAGCTATCATTAATAACCGGACGCACATAATTATATTCAGCGGCCAATTCAGCCAAAGAAGAAGCCACATCTAATTTAGCCATAATTTCAGCAGATTGAGCAATCATATCCGCCTGCACAAGAGCACGTTGAGCTAATTCTTCAAATATCTGCAATTCAAGTGCCAAAGCCTTTTCATCTGCAGATAATACTTCACTTTCAAGCTTACAAAGCTCATCAGTAGTAAATCTAACAGCATTTAAGACAGACTGACGATGAATAAACTTTTTATTTTCCAGAAGTTTATCAGCAAATTTAGCCGGAACCTCAACATAGTAACCAATAACAGAATTATTTTTAATTTTAAGAACCGAAACACCTGTTTCTTGGGCATATTGTTCACGCAATTGTTCACATTGTATAGCACTATCTTCACGAATATTCCGCAAGTGATCAAGAGGAGGATATGCATTTTTCTTAATAAAAGAACCATTTCGAGCCAACACAGGCAAATCTTCACGATTATCTAAAAGCATATTATCAATTTCGGTCCATAGCGACGAATGATCAAAAAATCCATTTACCAAGTTAAACAAAGCCATAGGTGGCTGAGAGTAAACTGTATCAGGCTGATAATGTTGAAAACCCAAGATAATATTTTTAATATCTGGAATAACTTTAAGTGTTGCAGACAAATCAAATAGATCTTTAGGTCCACCTCTTCCAAGACTAAGACGTTGCACTGCTCTTTTCATATCCAAACAATGACTTAAAGTAGATCTTAAAGCATATCGAACATCAGGATTATCAACAAAGAAAGACACTTCATCAAGTCTATCATTAATTTCTTTAATATTAAGAGAAGGAGCGGCCAGACGTTCCGCCAACAAACGTCCCCCCACACCGGTAACAGTTCTATCCAGAACTCTAAGCAAGCTAATCCCCCCTTGAGATGCCGGATAAAGAAGTTCCAAACTTTTACGAGTAGACGCATCAATTTCCATAATTTCGGTTTCATGAACTCTACGAGGAGCCTCAATACGAGGGAATTTTCCTTTTTGAGTATTTTCCACATATTCAAACAACACACCGGCTGCGACTGTTTCCACCTTAGAAAAATCCCCAAAAGCATCTAAAGTCTGCACTTGATAAGCTTTAAGAAGAGCCGCAAGAGCACTTTCATAATTAAAGCGCGCCTTAGGCCAAACAGAAAGTTTTTCTCTATACTCTGCAAAGAGAGAGAAGAAATCTGGAAGTTCCAATAGCTTATCAGAAATCAATAATTCAACTGGATCCAATCTTGCCAAAGCCGTAGCTAAAACAACATGAGAAGGCACTTCTCCTGCTTTAAGAGTTTGCAAGAAGAATGCACCGGTCGAGATATCCAACCAAGCAATACCAATATCAGCAGATTTGACATAAGCACAAGCAATAAAATTATCACGTTTAGCATCTAAGAGAGTATCTTCCGTGAGAGTTCCCGGAGTAACCAGCCGCACAACTTCACGTTTTACAATAGCTTTATAACCACGTTTTTTAGCTTCTTTAGGATCTTCAGTTTGTTCACAAATAGCAACTTTATATCCCAATTTAATAAGGCGCGCCAAATAAATTTCATAAGCATGAAACGGCACCCCACACATAGGAATTTCTTTACCGGAAGAAGATTTACTACGACTAGTTAAAGTCAAGCCCAACGCACCGGATACCGTAATTGCATCTTCAAAAAACAGTTCATAAAAATCGCCCATTCTATAAAACAGCAGATATTCCGGATGTTCCTTTTTAATTTCGATATATTGAGCCATCGCAGGCGTCATAGATTGCACGTCGGTATCTTCAAAAGAAGCCATACCATTTTTCTGCATTTTTGCCCGACTTTCTTCTTTACAAGCACAATTCTCGCTCATTTCTGCAAGATTTATTTCATCTGGGGCATTATTTTTAATTACGGTATCAACCACGACACAACATCCTTCACAAATAGGCATTTCAACAAATTAACGAAATCTAAACTTAAGGGGGAGTATAATAAAGATACATTTGTTAGTCCACGATAATTTTAGAGATATACTAATGATAAATCAAGAAGACGAATTTTTAGGCGTTGACAAGAACTCTGGCTTTGCACTGCGAGTAATTATATTATCCATACCAGCCGGATTAATATTTCTAATATTAGGATTATTTGATATTTTATCAACTCCATTAGCAGCATTATCTTATGTTTGCATACTATTTTTCAACACAGTATTTTTAATGCCTATTTCAATAGAAATACAACAAATCAAGAAATACATATTAAGTTTATCGAATGGTTCTTGTGAAGAAAAGGAATTAGAAAATTTAACCGAAAAAGAAACCAGAGATTTAACTGCTGCAATTAACTCTATGCATAAATTCTGGGTTGAGAAGACGGATTTACTAGAAAATAGGACATTATCAGATGCAGCAGTATTAGACACATTACCTGATCCATTATTAATGATAAATGAGCAATACTGTGTTATCGGAGCCAATTTAGCTGCCAGACGTTTATTTGGAGCAGATTTAAATGGCAAAACAATAAAAAGTTATATTACAAATAACAAATTTAATTGTATTCTAACGAAAGTATTAAACAATGAAGCCAATGAAGAAGAACTAAATTTATGTTTAACCACACAAAAGAACAAGCCAAAATTTTATATTCGTATCAGCACAATTCCTTGGTTTGCCAAGGGGGAAAGAGTTGCCGTCATATCCTTTTATGATTTACACAAAGCCTTAAAACTAGAACAAATGCAACAAGACTTTGTAACCAATGCCAGTCACGAGTTAAGAACTCCGTTATCAATCATTTCGGGTTTTATTGAAACCCTTCAAACCACCGCCAAAGATGATGAAAAAGCTCGAGAAAAATTCCTAAAAATAATGCAAGAACAAACCGAATATATGTCTGCATTGATTGAAAATTTACTATCATTATCCAAAATTGAGTTAAGCATTAACACTCCGCCGGAAGAAAAGGTCAACATCAACGCCACAATCAGAGAAATAAAAAGCGCCTTAGAAATAAAATTAAAAGAGCACAATTTAGAATTATGCACCAGATTTGCGCGTTTACCTCAAATAACCGCAGATACGCATCAAATCACTCAAGTATTGCAAAACTTAATAGACAACGCTATAAAATACGCCCCCCAAAAAACCAGTATATCAATTATTACAAGCAAAGTACCGACCATACCAAAAAACAGATACTACGAAGTTGCAGAAGGAGAAGCCATTAAAATAAGTATAAGCAATCAAAGCGTTACCATAAAAAAGGAAGATCTAGAACGTCTGACCGAACGTTTTTATCGTTTACAAGAACACAAGAACAAAAACATCAAGGGAACAGGCTTAGGTTTATCCATAGCCTCACAAATTATTAAACGCCATAAGGGAAACATGTTAATAAATTCAGAAAATAATACAATTACATTCAATATATATCTCCCCATACAGATATTAAAAGAGCAGACAATCTAAAAAGAAAGTCTGCCCTTAACGTTATCTTCTAAAAAAAATACGCACAATTGGCTTACAAATCAACCATAGAATCAACAACATAAACCAATACACAAGAGCTGAGTAAAGCATAATTTCCGGATAAATTTGCCCCACTTTAAGAGTAATTTCATCAAAGTTACGCAAGCTTAAAAAGATATCACGTCGACAACTACCTATACTATTTTGAGTTTCGCCACGTTGATAGCTATAGACCACAACATTTTGCCCCAAAGATAATGGCTTTTCGGAAAATAAATCATTCACTGATGTACTATAAACAGTTTTATCATCAACAAAGACACAATTATTATGAATTTTAGAAATTTGTCCTTCATCGATTTTAACCAATTTACGTCCCGGAGACATCCCCACAATAGCCACCCCTGTTGTAATCACGAATAAAAAGACACTAACCTTTTTACGAGCAACAAACATTGTTATAGCAACCATAAGGATAGCCATAAATAACAAGCCCCAAAACCATTCAGAAAATAGCAAGCTTCGCCAATAAAAATTAAACAATGCCTTATTAATTATTTTAGCATCATTGACATTGACTTTAGAAATCAGCGTTTCATTATCTTTACTTTTATAAACAAAGCACCTATCACCAACCTGAAGACTATCCACATAGGCTAAACCTTTTAAGGAAAAACCATCAAATGGATTTTGAACCAGCCACTCATGAAACAAGCCACTTCGATACTCTAGTGTTACTTTATAATTATGATAATCAATTGATGAGATGACACCTCTGTCAACGACTTCATAATCTTTAGTAATAATCCTGCTACAAGAAGTCATAAACAATACTGCAAACAGTAAAAACAAAATTTTCTTCATACTAATTCATTTTTTATGTAAAACATAATAATTAACTCACTAAAGAGAGAATAGACTAAAAAAAATAAAAATTCAAGATTAAAAAAGAGCCATAAATTAAGTATGGCTCCACAAAAATCTAATAAAATAAACAAATTACAAATAGCGTCTAGGATTAGCTTTATATGTTCCCAAGAAGTGAATACTTTCGGAATAAAATTTCAATTCCTCAAAAGCCAATTTAAATTCACGAGATTCTGGATGAGCCTCAATTTCGATATAAAACTGAGCGGATACAAAGTTACCACCGATAACATAACTTTCAATTTTAGTAAGATTAACCCCATTTGTTGCAAAACCACCTAAAGCTTTATAGAGAGCAGCCGGAATATTTTTAACATGAAAAACAAGAGAAGTAATAAATTTAGAACCATCATCTTTGGGCATCGTTTTAGTTCTGCTCATAACCAAAAATCTTGTTGTATTATTATTTTCATTTTCGATATTAGAAGCCAAAATTTGCAATCCATAGATTCTCGCCGCCAATTTAGAAGCTATAGCTGCTCTTGTTTTATCTTGCATTTCAATAATGCGTTCACAAGATTTTGCAGTATCAATACGAGAAAGAGCCTTAATTGTATGTTTTTTTAAGAATTCAGAACATTGAGCCAAAGCTTGTGGATGAGAAGCTGCTGCCTCAATATCCTCAAGTTTTGCTCCCGGAAGTGCCAAGAGTTGATGTTCCACGCGTAAAAAGTGTTCTCCAATAATAGTCAATCCCGTTTGAGGCAAGAGAAAATGCACATCAGAAACACGTCCGGCATTAGAATTTTCGACAGGAATAACCGCAAAATCAGCTTCACCATTACTAACCAATTCCATAGCCTGCTCAAAAGTATCACAAGGAATATAGTCTGCCCCAGGAAAAAGTTCTGTGCAAGCGATATGTGAATAAGCACCGAGAGCTCCTTGAAAAGTAATTTTCTGCATTTTTCTTATCCTCAAAAATAAAACCCAATTAGAAAAATCATAACAAAAAAAGCAACTGAGTCAAGATAAGATTAACAAAGTCATAATAATTTAAGAAAGCAACTCAACCATCGCCATCAATAAAATCGTTTGAACGTATTATCCCATCACATTCAATATTCGTCGCACTATTATTCAAGCCCCTAACCAAACTCAAGACACCGCAGAAAAACAAAAAAACTCCAAATATTAAATAACACTTCACCATAAAAATCCGAATAAGAAACCAAATAGCACATAAAGATAAGACTTTACAATCAAAAATTTTCCGCTAACATAGAAAGCGGATTAGGGAAACCTGTCTGGGGCGTAGAAACCTCTTTATATGCGTCTATATGCTGGACGAAAATTTTGCATGCTTTCTGGTCAAGGACTGGAAGGCGGCAAAATAGGCTATTTAAAAATAAGATTCATATATATACTAGTGATATATGATTTATTTGGCTAATATGCCGCGCTATTCATATAAGTAGTTTCTAACTTCCAGTCGCCTTAATCCGGCGGCTTTTTTTACAGTCATAGGGGGGAAATAATGAAACGAAATAAGATTGAACAAGCTGGACGTTCAATGTTAGAGATGTTAGGAGTAATAGCGATAGTAGGCATTTTATCAATTGGAGGAATCACCGGCTACAACAAAGCGATAATAAAACATCGCACCAACAAGCAAATAGAACAATACACAAAAATTATAACACAATCTTTGCCTCTGCTAGATATAAAAGGTCTCCCCAAAAATTCTATCGTAAACATAACATCTTTTCTCCAAAATGCTGGAATTATCCCCGAAGAAATGACCACAAACGATAGCAACCTGATATATGATGCATTAGGCAATCAAATTTTTATAAGCTTTGACAGATACTTTTTCACAATGGTCATTACAGGTAAAAACAACAAGGTAGATACAAAAACATGTTTTAACATATTAAACTTCAGTAAAGAGCTAAGTCCCATTATATGGCAAACACATTTTATACATCAAGAAGAAGATAGTGACAGTTCAAATTTTGACACTCGTTATTACGGAGACAATTATTGCAAAGAAGGATTAGGATGTTTAAGAGATTTAAATCCAGCTAAAATAATTGAACTGTGTCAAACCACATGTTTAAACCAAAGTCAATGTTTCATGCGTATTCTCTGGAAATAACAAAATAAACAAAGCAATACAAAAAAGTGCGGATTTTATACCGCACTTACAATTTTTATTCTTTAAAGAATTTATTAGTTTTCGGGAAGCCAAACGGAACCAAACGCCCGACTTGAGCACGATGACCGAGCCAAGTAAGCAGTTCTTTTTCATTAGCAATCCCGCCGGAACGATTATAGCAAAAGCCGTCTTCTTCCTTAAAGATTTGAATATCGGACATTTTGCAACCGGCTTGATATTTCTGCAAACCAACACCACGACCGCGAGCCATTGTCGGAATTTCCTCCAATTTAAAGATAAGTAGTTTGCGATTTTCACCAACAACAGCGACCATATCACCGGTAATTTTCTTACAGAAAGCCGCTGTTTCACCCTCTGCCAAATTAAGGATTTTACGACCATTGCGCGTTTGAGCAATAATATGGCTTTCATCAATAACAAATCCATGTCCATAATCAGAAGAAACAACATATTTTGCACCTTTTTCAAAAACGAACATAGCACAAATATTATCAGTCCCCCCTAAATCAATCATCAAACGCACCGGCTGACCAAAACCACGACCGGAAGGGATCTCACTGGCATTGATATTAAAGAATTTACCGGATGTATCAAATAAAATGATTTTATCAGTTGTATAAGCATGAATAGCCAATTGCAGCGCATCATCTTCTTTAAATTTGAAGTCATCATTAAGAGGAACATACCCCTTCATACTTCTAATCCAACCTTTTTGCGAAAGAATAATGGTAATCGGCTCTTTTTCAACCATAACTTCTATTGGCACATCAACATCATCGGGCATATCTGCAAACTGACTACGACGACGCCCAAGTGCTGTTTTTTTACCAAATTTATCCTTCATCACATTGATTTCTTCTGCCAATTTAGTAAAACGCAATTCTTCACTTCCGAGTAATGTTTCTAATTCATTTTTTTCTTCCGTAAGTTCGTCAAATTCGCCGCGAATTTCTTCTTCTTCAAGTTTACGCAAGTTACGTAATTTCATATTAAGGATAGCTTCTGCCTGATTATCGGTCAGAGCGAATTTTGCCATTAAAGAAGCCTTAGCATCTTCTTCTTCACGAATAATACGAATAACTTCATCAAGATTAAGATAAGCGATTAAATAGCCAGATAAGATTTCCAATCTAGCCATAATCTTATCTAAACGATATTGAGATTTACGAATAAGGACTTTATGCCTATGGTTCAAATATTCTTTAAGAACCTCTTTAAGGCTCATAACCCTTGGAACACCATCAGAAGAAAGAACATTCATATTCATAGCAAAACGAATTTCAAGTTCTGTTTGTTTAAAGAGATGTTCCATTAAAAGATTAGCATCAACAGATCGATTTTTAGGTTCTAAGACAATACGCACATCATGAGCAGATTCATCACGCACATCAGCCAAAAGCGGTAATTTCTTATCTTCCAAGAGTTGAGCAATTTTCTCAATTAATTTAGATTTAATAACCTGATAAGGAATTTCCGTAACAACAATCTGATACTGTCCTTTACCTAGATCTTCTTTTTCCCATTTAGCACGAATACGGAAATAGCCTTTACCATGAGTATAAGCATCAACAATAGCTTTTTGATCCGCAATAATCAAACCGCCTGTTGGGAAATCCGGACCTTTAACATATTTAACTAAATCAGTAATTTCGCATTCTGGATTTTTAATTAAATAGAGAAGAGCATCAGCCACCTCACCCAAGTTATGAGGCGGAATATTAGTCGCCATACCAACAGCAATACCTGCAGAACCATTGCATAAGAGATTAGGCACAGCCGCAGGCATCACAATAGGTTCTTGTTCTTCCCCATCATACGTATCCATAAAATCGACAGCATTTTCATTTAAGCCTTCCATTAAAGCAATAGCAAACTCTGTCAAACGCGCTTCTGTATAACGCATCGCAGCTGCACCATCACCATCGATATTACCAAAATTACCTTGTCCATCAACAAGAGGATACCGCACAGAAAAGTCCTGAGCCAAACGAACCATCGCTCCATAAACGGCGCTATCACCGTGAGGGTGATATTTACCGATAACATCACCAACAACTCTTGCACATTTCTTAAAACCTGATTTTGGATCAAGTTTAAGTTGTCTCATAGCATAAAGCAAACGACGATGCACAGGTTTAAGACCATCCCGCACATCCGGAAGTGAACGAGCCACGATTGTTGACATCGCATAAGAAAGATATCTTTTGCTTAATTCTTCTTTTAGTTTAACGTCATGAATTCTTTCTTCTACAATTTCTTCTTCTTCCATTATACCCTCTTACAGCCTCTGTTATCTTATACCTTTCAGGCAATTTTTTAATTTCATTTAGACGCAGTTTCCAAACACTCAAATTTTAGAACATCAATGAGTTAAACTGCCACTCCATAAAAATGTTTTTCCCCCTCATCCATCTGCTTAGCTCCGATATCAATAGCCCTCAACTTTGCAACAGATCCTCTCTCATTATCAGCAACAACACCATCAAAATAACGCCAAACATCCGCACGAGAAGCCGGTATTGATAAATTATGGAACTTAAAAAAATTCTCTTTCAAGAAAAACTCAGTCATCTTTAGCACATTAAAAATTTCTGCATAAGACGGTTGATAGTTGTTATCCACAACAAAATGCGGATATAAAAACAACTTATCGCGATAAGGTTCGCCAATTTCACGACAAACAGCCTTCCCTGTTCGAGGAGAAACATAATAAAGGTTCTCAGTCTGCCCTGTAACCGCACAGCAATCAAGAGAAAGCCCCACCCCTAAATATTCCAAAGCATAAAATTCAAAAAAAGCATATTGCACCAGCATATCTTTAAGATTTGGAGCCGCAAAAAAGCGCCCTGCTATTTCATAAAGAAGAGGAACTTCTTCATTTTCATTCAAAAGAGATTTGAACATTGGTAAGAGAGATGACATTAATTCCAATCGTTTAAAATCAGTCATCATCAAAACAGCATTAGGTTCTAAAAGTTCGAGACGAAACAAACGCCGCATATTTTCTTCCAACCGAGCGGAAGCTTCAAAAAAGATTTTATTTCCCGCCTGAAACAATCCTCTATTTTTCTTAGATGTTCCATCAGAAACAAAAGCAGTAATTTTCCCTTTACAACGTGTTAAGAGTGTCACAATCAAAGCTTTTTCGCCATATTTACGAGCACTTAACACATAACCTTCATCTTTAATGATCATTTCCCTGAAGCACAATTCCCTTTTTTACATATAAAAGGACTATAAACTTTTTAGAAGATTTGTCAATAAAGGTATAATCGAATGTGCAAATATCCCTAGGGTTACCGCAAAAGCTTCAACAAGATAAAGTCATAAAAAAGCCCTAGCAATCAGATAGAAATACAAGTAGTATCATATAAGATTTACTAAGGCTAATGATGTAAAAATTTATTTTTTGAATTAAAAGATATCCAGACGTTTACGCACTTCATCAAACTGTTTTAGCACTTCCAAAACGCCTTTCATATCTTTAAGAGCGATAGTATTAGGACCATCGGAGAGAGCCTTATCAGGATTCTCATGAGTTTCCATAAATACAGCAGCCACACCAACAGCGACAGCAGCTCTAGCAAGAACCGGAGCAAATTCACGCTGACCGCCGGAACAACCACCCATACCACCCGGCTGTTGAACAGAGTGAGTAGCATCAAAGATAATCGGGCAACCAGTATCTTGAGCCATACGAGGCAAACCACGCATATCAGTTACAAGAGTATTATATCCAAAACTTGTTCCACGTTCTGTTAAGCAAACATTATGATTATTCGATTCGTCACATTTTACCACTAAATTTTTAGCTTCCCAAGGAGCCAAGAACTGTCCTTTTTTGATATTAACAACCTTACCGGTTTGAGCAGCCGCCACAACCAAGTCAGTCTGCCGGCACAAGAAAGCCGGAATTTGCAACATATCAACATGTTGAGCAACTATAGCACATTGTTCATGTTCGTGAACATCAGTAACGATCGGCAAATTATTATAAAGTTTTTTAATTTCATCAAAAGTTCTCATCCCTTCATCTAAACCAACCCCGCGAGCACCATGAATAGATGTGCGGTTAGCTTTATCAAAAGAAGCCTTAAAAATATACGGAATATTGAGTTCCTTTGTAATTTCCACCATAGCACCGGCAATATCAATTGCGTGTTGTCTACTTTCAATCTGACAAGGTCCGCAAAGTAAGCCAAAAGGCAAATTATTGGAAAGTTTCACGCCGTTAACATCAACAATTCTCTGTTCCATAGTTATCCCTTTCATAAAATCAGAATTGGGCAAAAGATACATTATTTTTCGATTTGCGTCAATCAAAATAAACTTTTCCCCATTTTAATCAGTTTTAATAAAAGGAGTTATAAAGATAGAAGCACAAAAAATCCCCAATTTGCGAAAGCAAAAAGGGGAAGAAGAAACAGCATTACATCCGTTTTAATCTCATTCTATCCAAATGATGAATCTGATAGTTATAAATTGAAGCATACGAAACACCACGTTTTTCCATTTGCTTTTCAAGAGAAACACCATTTTCAGAAGCTTCTTGTTCAGCTCTTTTTTTAACCTCATCAAGAACTTCCGGCAAAAGTGCAACATTAAAATTAACCGCATAACAGTATAAAATTCTAATATTAAGTTTCTCGCTGAGCAAATGTTTCTGTAATACTAAAACATCATCTTCGGTTCCACGCACCAAATACTTTCTGTCTTTATAACGCCTATGCCATCCGGTTCTGCTCAAAGAAAGAGCAAATGTGAACAATGTCGAATTATGTTCAAGCATATATTCGATACACTGCAAGTAAAGCTGCGAAGTTTTCTCCATATAAAGACGAAGAAATTTTCTCGCATCAAACAAAGATAACTCACATAGAGCCTCGACAAAAGCTAATTCACGCTCTACGCTCAATGTGCTAACTTCGGCTTCGCGGACGAATGCCATAATTTCTGAACTACTCATAATAATGAAATTTAAATTAAAAATAAAAGGACCTAAAAATAAGTAGGTTCGGACAGAGTAACAGTATTAATCCGATTTGTAAAGCAAAAAAACACCCTCCGACATCTGTGCCGAAAGGCGTTTTGAAAAATCAACCAGTTAAGTTCAGAAAGCAAACTTAAGCTTAAATTTTCATTAAACAGCTCCATGAGTTTCGCGAGCATATTTAACATAATCTTTATAGTATTCTTCAAGACTCTGTTGAACTTTATAGTTAACAGTTCCTTTTGGGAATTTACCATGTTTATCGGGCTTACCAGCTGGAATTCCGGTCAAAAGTTCAATACCATCATCAACAGTATCTATAGCATAAATTGAGAATAATCCGTTATCAACAGCTTCCAGAACATCTTCACGGAGCATCAAATTTGCAACATTAGTCCGAGGAATAATAACACCTTGTTGTCCTGTCAAACCATTATATTTACAAACTTCAAAGAAGCCTTCGATTTTCTCATTAACACCACCAATTGGTTGAATTTCACCAAATTGGTTAATAGACCCAGTAACAGCAAGAGACTGTTTAATTGGTAATTCCGCAATTGCCGATAACATACAATAATATTCAGTGGAAGAAGCGGAATCACCATCCACACCACCGTATGATTGTTCAAAAACGATGGAAGCAGAAAGAGATAGCGGAGAACGTTTAGCAAAACGATTAGAAATTAGAGCTTGCAAAATCAAGACACCTTTAGAGTGAATAGGTCCACTCATAGCCACTTCACGTTCGATATTAACAAATTCCCCTCTACCTAAACGAACTTGTGTCGTGATACGAGTTGGCTTACCAAAAGAGTTACGTGTAAAGTTATAAACTACTAAACCGTTAATCTGACCTACTCTTTCGCCTGTTACATCAAGCAAGATTGTTCCCTTATCAATTTGTTCAAGCATAGCTTCATTAACTCTGTCAGCACGATAAATTTGCGATTTAATAGCTTGTTCAATATGATTTTTACCAATTTGAGTAGCTTTAGATTTACGAGCCCAATAATCAGCTTCTTTCAACAAATCACCGATAGAAGAAACATGAGCGGTTAATTTTTCGGTATCATCAGCCAAACGAGAAGAATATTCAATAACTCTTGCAACCGCCTGTTTATTAAGAGAACGCAAATTTTTCTTTTTCGTTAAAGAACCAATAAGTTTAGCATATTCAACTTCGTTTTCATCAGTTCTATCAATAACCATACCAAAATCAGCTTCGACTTTAAAGTAGTCGCAAAAATCAGGATCACGTTCACTAAGTAAATCATACAAATCCGCATCACCGGTCATAACGACTTTAACATCTAAAGGAATAGGTTGCGGATCGAGAGAGATAGTCGAAAAACTTGTATCTTCACTAGGAGCCTCAATTTTAATTTCTTTAGAAGCGAGTGCACGTTTAAGAGAGTCCCAAGAATAAGGTTGTAGGAGTAATTTTCTGGCATCAATTAACAAAAATCCCCCATTAGCCTTATGAAGAGCACCACTCTTAATTAAAGAAAAATCAGTAATTAAAGCACCGAATTGTTGTAATCGTTCAATTTTCCCCACCAAATTCCCCTGAGTTGGGTGATCAAGCAAAACAATCGGAGCACCGCTGTTTGGAACATTTTTAACAACAACATTAACCTTAAATTTTCCAATTTTATCTTCTTCCTGCTGATTTTTAAGCTGACTGAGTAACCCCAACATAGGTTCGTCTTCTGTCTGAGGTTTACTATCCTGATTATATTCCGGAACAAAGCTTGTAATATTATCCAAAATATATTGTTGAACAGATTTCAAATAATCAGCAACTTTTCTATTACCGCGATATTTTTGTTTAATTTCGTTAAGAGGTTTTTTAATAGCATCTTTAACTAATTTCTCCTGAAGTTTTTTAATTTCTTCTGTTTGTTTTTCTTCCCAAGCAGGCGCCTCATCCTGATGCTGAGCAATTTCTTCTTGCATAGCGTTCAAGTCAGCCATAATTTCATTTTTTTCCTCATCAGAAAGAGTATCAAAAACATCCGGACTAATAATTTCGCCATTTTTCATAGGAGCAACAACAACCCCCATTGGCATATGCAAAAGAGAAACTTTCTTTCCCTTAGCTTTTTTCTGCAAAACTTTTACATAATCATTACGTTTTTCTTGATATTTTTCACGAATAATAGCCAATTGTTCTTCATAAAGTTCATTTTTCACAACCTCAGGAAGTTCATGCTCGACTTTATCGGCAAATTCATCCATTTCCTTAGCAAAACCAGCAGCTTCACCAGCAGGAAAATTAATAGCAATCGGTTTATGAGGCTCTTCAAAATTATAAACATAGGCCCAATCATCTGGAGTTGGACGTTTTTTTCCTTCTTTTTCCAGAATACGCTTAACCAAACTGGTTTTACCTGTTCCCTCAGGACCTAAGCAAAACAAATTATATCCTTTAGATTTAATATTAATACCTAGCTCCACCGCACTGATGGCCCTATCCTGCCCCAAAGCAGAAAGCCTCTCTTCCAATTCGGCTGTAGTATTAAACTCAAATTTAGTCGGATCGCATTTGCGATAAAGTTGCTCAGAAGTTAATTTCGTGATAGCCATTTTAAAAAATATCCTCTAATATTACATAAAATCAACACAGATTCTTTTATGCGGATATTGTAAAGAAAAAAAACTAATATAGAGTAAAGATTTTGCAAGATTTAGAATTAAGTCAAATAATTTTTATTTCCATAGGAGCAGGCATAAGCTTTTTCCTATATTTTAGAATGCATCTATGGGGATTAAAGAAAATCAAAAATAAATTCAAGCACGAGATAAAGAAAATTCAAACCCAGGACCGCCCCTATTATTTCAGTTCATTTTATAATAAAAGCATAACCTTAAAAGATTTTTTTCATCAAAAACCTGCACCAGAAGAAATAATATATAAGCAAATAACTCAATCCATAAAAAAAGGCGAAGAAACAACATTGAAAGCTATAAAAAAATCGCCTAAAAATTTACAATTACTTTTACTTTACGGAGATATTTGCAAAGAACTAAACAAGCGAATTGAATTCACACAAACATTAAATAATCTAAAGTTACCATTTTATGTATCACGCGCATTAAAAGCCGACTTTTTACGCTTAGACGCTCTCAATGACATCTATCAAACAGATATGTATAATGCTTCAAAAAAATTATCTAAAGCACTAAAGATATATCAAAAAGAAGGTTTTATGTATGAAGAAGCGGAATGCTACATGGCATTAGGCCAAACATATCGGATAAGCGGTGTATTTGACGTAGCATATACAATGTTTCACGAAGCAGAAAAACTTTATACAGCCCTAGAGATAGAAGGAAAAAAAGCCGAAGCCATAGCCTATCAAGGATTAATAGAAATAAGTCGAGAAAATTATAATACCGCAGAAGAATATTTTCTGCAGGCAGAAGAAATCTGCAACACTCACGATTTAAGAAAAACCGAAGCCGATATAAAAAATTGGCATGGATTAAATTTATATTTGCAAAAAAGACATAAAGAAGCTCAAAAGCTTTTCAATTCCATTATAAAAAAGAAAGAACCGTCAGATGAAGCATTAGCCTTCAGTAGCGAAATGCTATCACGCATTACCTTCCATAATAAGCAATTCGAAAAATCGCTTAGCTATGCGAATAAAGCTTTAATCATATATCAAAAAACACATCATCAAGCTGGTATATTTGAAAATTTATATTTAAAAGCAGAAATATACTACGCAACGCAAGAATATCAAAAAAGCTCAGAAATACTAACCAAGCTCATCCAAAACAAAACATCAAATTACACAACCTTTTACCCTGCAAATGCTTATTCATTGTTAGGTTTAATAGAGCTACATCAAAATAATTTACGCATAGCTCGCACATTATTTAAGCAAGCCATAGATTTAGAAAATAGCAAAAACCGCTTAAAAGGCGCCGCCATTGATTACAACAACTTAGCAGAAATTTGTTTAAGAGAAGGCGATAAAAACAATGCAAAAAAATACCTACAACAAGCATTAAATTATGCTGAAGAACTTGAAGATACGGAATTAAAAGAATACCTACAATCCAAACTATAAAAATACACAATCATTAATAAGAAAATATAACGTCCCCCCTTTCTCAATCTTTCATAAAAAAATCAAATCCATTTTTTTACATTTTTTTTAAATTTATCTTGTTTTTGTCTATTTTATATGTTATAGTAGGAGCGCTATAAAAAGAATTATGTTAAATTAAAAATATATATGTATGAAAAAAAATAAAAATTTATTCATCAAATTTCATGTAAATATTGATGAATGCGTGCGTTTTACCAGTGAGACAAAAGATCACACCCACTTGGCAATAAAAGATGTTTTCAGCGTTAACGGCTATTACTTTTACTATGTATATAACCGCAACGAAAAGCTAAGAACTCATTCTCTACGAGAAATCGATAAAGAAGAGTACATGACACGCCGAAAGGAACTCCTTAACACTCCGCCCAAAGGAGTAAAATGTTGGAAAAACAACAAAAATATCTTTTCGCTCGGTCATTATAACACGGGTTACTGGGAAAGAGGTATTCCTGCGTCGGATTGCATTTTCATTACAGAGGATAACCCTCTAAAAGAAGTGCATGAAGCTGTTTTGTGCGAAACATCTTTGCGCAAGAACCAAGAAGACATGCTCGAAAAAGCAGAAAAATACGAGTATGCTCGTAAGTGCGGAGGATTGGGAAGAAAGTTAGGCATCGCATACCAAAATGTATTGCGGATAGGTCCAGAAAAGGGTAAACTGATGCAATTCAAAGAATCATATGATCGAGCCATCAAAAAAGCCGAAGCTATGAATTTGATAGAAGCGCGTCAAACCTATAACGGTCTACATCTCAGCCGCGCCAGTCGAAAACTTATTCTCGATAAATTAGAAATTAAGTACTTCGACATAGACGTCAATCTCCTCGACCTTACGGAATTGGAAAATCTGCTGTCAAAGAGGCTTGAGACTTATACCGCCGAAAGCCTTAAGATTGCAAAACAAAATGCTGCTGATGCGGAATATGCCACTCGTCAACGCATGTATGATGACTTAATGGGAAGCAGTCGCCGACAGAAACGAGAAGTTCTTAGCGAACTTGGTGTTGAAGTTGACGCATTAGATTTAAACAAATATCCATTATCGGATATTAAGAGAGTTCTAGCGGCAACGCTGGGACATGAAGTAGAAAGATAAGAGATACCTAAAAAAAAACCGTTACAATTTGTATTGTAACGGTTTTTTTAGTAAGTTATTCAATAAAAAAACGAATTTCACCATTTTTATCAATAGAACAATCCACAAGAGGATACTTTTCCTTATTTGGCAAATTAAAATGCCACCATTCGTGCTCTAAAGCAACAAATCCAACACTTTCCATTAAATTTCGTAATAAATTTCTATGCTCAATTTCCTTCTCAAAACCAAGATCATTCCAATCATACTTAGCTTTTTGCAAATGTGCTTTAAAATCATCCCATTGTCCACGAGCGATTTGCAAAGCAAATTTTTCATCATAAGCATCAACAGCACAAGGAAACTTTAATTCCCGATCACTTTCATCTAAAAGAGTAACATCGACAGCCGAAGCATGACAATGCTGAGAACGTTCCGGAGATAACGCAAAGAAGCCCTCCATAGGAATAATTTTCTTCATCAACCAAAAGGCTTCCGGAGGTCGATAAGCATCACAAATTTTAAGCTTTAAATGTTTTTTCTGTAACAACGGCTTAAGATTAGATAAACACTGTGCTAAATCTTGATGAACAAAACACCGATTACCTAGCCCTACTTTTTGATAAACAGGAGTTCTCATCATATTTTCATTTTTAGCATACATCAAATCAACCCAAAAGCACTGATCCGACTTTATTTCCACCAAATGCACTTCACTTTTCATATCATCCTCACCATTTACAGTCCAATAGATAACATAAAAAGGTCTAAAAAAACAAGCAAGATAAAAACGCCCCATCTAGATAAAAAAATAGGGCCGAAGAAAAAATCTTCAGCCCTACCATCAATCATCAAACGAACACTACACAGCTCAGAATTTGAGTTGTGTGTTCACATCTGTCGCAACCACAATCGTCGGCTTACAGCCTCTAAAGATACGCTGTGCCAGCATTCTCACTGCATCCGCATCAACATCTTTAATTTCCTCGATACGGCTTGCAATGTCATACATAGAACCGCGACCAATCATCTGCCAAGCAACTTCCAGTGCCTTGTCATCTGAGCGTTCATACTTGTCCAATTTTTCAACCATAGCTGCGTTACGGGATTTCTCCATACGCTCATCGCTTGCCTCGGTATCGCAGATACGATCAACAGCTGCTTGAACAATGCTATACAACTGATTTGCATCGGCATCAGCAACAACTGACAAACGCATCGTTCTGGCACCATAGTAGCCAGCAATTTTGAATTCAACCTGTGCATCAATGTTATTTTCAGCCAAAGCCCGTTCCACACGTTTCCAGAACATTGACATCATCACATTAGCAACCGGAGAATCATCCAAGCTCAACTTGCTGGCATCCCAACCGCACATCAATCTGGCCATAGCACCTTCTTTGAGATCAACACGTCCAAATCCACCGGTATAGATATTACCTTTAAACTTAGGCATTTTCTCACCTGCAGGAATTTGTCCGAAATACTGATCAGCAGCATCTTTCAAATCTGCTATAGGCACCTTAGGACCAGCGATGACCAAAACTGCATTAGCCGCAGTGTAGTAGGTATTAGCGAAATTACGAACATCTTCAGTAGAATATGAATTTACAATTTCAAGATATTCGTCTGGCGTAACAACCCAATCTGCACCAAAAGCCGCATGTTTATACATCAATTTCATCAGTCGAGCCGTCAACGGAGCTGTATCGTGAGTTTGCTTAACAATAGCAGCTTTCGCCTGTTCAACAAATTCATCGTTTACAACGGTAGATTGGAAAACCTGAGAAACTTTTTCCAAAGTTTCATCCAAATCCTCACCACCGGCCGTATAAGCAGTCATCGTACCACCAAAGACAGGAATAATACCTTTTACTTGCAACAACAATGTTTTTTCAAACAAGGCGGCAATACCCTTGGAAGGCTCATTGACATGACCAACGTTAACACTTAAACACACTGAATAATCTTTTGAATGACCTGCAAAAACAACAGACATGCCGTTGTTCAAATGAAATTTTTCCATAAAGCAAAAATTTTTTTGTTAAACAATAATTTTATAAAAATAAAAATGTAGTTTCACTAGTATAACTAAAAAAAGCTTTTGTCAACAAGAAAAATAGCCAAAACATAAAAAAAGGCTTCTTTTTTTTGTCAGAAGCCTTTTTGAACAAAAACTCAAATAAGAACAATTACTCTTCCAAGGCATAAATATTTGTAACAGCCCATTTATTTTCTTTACGAGAAAGAGAATAAATAACCGTTCCTTTACAAAGTCCAAACCAGATAGCATCACAATCTGATTTCGTATATACAGAAATATCTTGAGTTCCAGGAATTGGCTTAATTTTAACAATTTCAAAAGATATCTGAGTAGGACGAATAGCTTCTTCAGTTTTACCCAAAACAAATCCTGGAACAAATTCTTTATTACATATAGCTAAATCCGGAGAAATAGTGCATTTAACCGTTTGTTCAATAGCACAGAAAATTTTATCATCAGCCTGACATTCGCCACTTAAATCATTAATAGAATAAGAATGCACGGAATCGCTAATAATTTTTTCTTCAGAGACAACCTTAACATGCTCTATTTCAGGTACATCAACACCTTTCATCTTATAAATAGCAAATAAAGCCCCTCCTGCGATTAACAAGAAAGCAAAAATAATTAATATTTTTTTCAACATATTCACCTCAGTAAAAAAATAACATAAAATTTAAGCATATTTTTAACACATTAAAATATAAAGTATACAAAAATATCACATTTATCAAACAAAAGCCCCTGCAACAAGAACAAGGGCAAGAAAAGAAAGGAGCCTCACATGCGTTTCGCCAATAACGAAAAAGGATCAACAATGATAGAAACGATCTTGTATATTAGTGTATTAGGAACCTTAGGTGTTATCTTAGCCTCATATGTAGGAGCCGTATTAACACGATACAAGACAGGCCGAATAGCCCAACAGATTTTAGATTTAAAAAAAGCCATCGTAAACTTTACCGCAGCAGATGATAGTTATGTCAACTTAGATGAAGAATTAATGCAAGCCAAAAAAGCCATTCCGTTAGATATGAGAAATTTACACCATGCTCTAAGTGGTAAAATAACATTTGGTCCTGTTGGTGATGGCACAATTGATTCCAATGATAAATATTTATTTTATATTACCTTTGAAGACATCTATCAAAAAGGCTGCATTGAATTATTATTACAAGGGCAATTTTACAATAATGGCTCAGATTTAGACGCATTGATTGTAAACAACAACACCGCGTGGTATTATGAATACTCCTTCTATGACACGACACAAATCCATACCCGTTATAAAATCAATTCATTACTAAGCAGTACCGGAAGCAGTCGCCCAACCTTAGAACAAATCAGCAAAGCATGCAACCGCAAGAATGATAACGATATAACTTGGATATTCAGCTAAACATACTTAAACAGATAAAAAAGCGGAGAATACAGTTAATTACTCAAATTTTTTACTTGCAGTTAGAAAAAGTATTGCTATTTTAACATCAATCTAAAACTAAGGAGCATAAAACATAAACAAAAGGAGAAAAAAATGGTAAACTCAGTTATATTACCGCCGGACTATGTTCCCAACAAAAAAGAAGACTATATGAATGAAATGCAGTTGGAATATTTCCGCCAAAAATTACTTGAGTGGAAGAAAGACTTATTAAATCAATCTAGTGGCACATTGGAAGATTTAAGACAAGGAGGATTAAATCAACCGGATGACATAGATAGAGCATCATTAGAAACAGATAAATCTCTTGATTTACGAACAAAAGATAGAGCTCGCAAATTAATCATTAAGATAGATGAAGCTCTGGAAAGAATTGAAGACGGAACATACGGATACTGCGAAGAAACTGGCGAAGAAATAGGTATAGACCGCCTCCTGGCACGTCCAATCGCAACATTATGTGTTGAAGCACAAGAAAGGCATGAACGTATGGAAAAGACCTATGATGATGAAGGTTAAAAGAAATAAATGGAAAATAAAAACTTCATATTAGCATCAGGATCTCCCCAACGTCTATCACTACTAAATAGCATTGGATATACTCCTAAAGAAATACATGCGGCAAATATTGATGAGCATCCCTTAGCCGATGAGAAGCCTCTTCCTTATATAAGAAGAATTGCTAGAGAAAAAGCGCAATCTGTTGCAGCATTGTATCCTAAAGAAAATATCCTTAGTGCTGATACTATCATAGTAACCGGACAGCATATTATACAAAAATCACATAATGAAGAAGAACAAATAAAAGTTATGGAAGCCTTATCAGGCCACACACATCGTGTTATAACATCTGTGTGTTTAATATCTTCCGATGGTCGCATAAGTCAAAAAACAGTCACTACGAAAATAGTTATGAAACACCTAACAAAGCAAGAAATTGCCGAATATGTTGCTTCTAAAGAATGGAAAGGTGTTGCGGGTTATAGAATAGAAGGAAGATTAGCCGGTTTTGTAAAAAGAATAGTAGGCTCATATAGTAGCGTAATTGGATTACCATTATATGAAACTAAAAACATGCTAAATGGTGCTGGAATTTATTAATCCAAACAGAAAAGCAACCTTTAAGGAAAAGGAGCAAAAATGATAAAAGCAGATACAATAGTTTATGAAAAATCAGGAAAAGATGCATGTCTAGCCGTATTAGATAACGGTTCATTGCGAGAATTTGAAGTATTCAATGAAAATGGTGTTTCCGAAGGTAATGTATATTTAGGAAGAATAGTAAAAAAGATTAATTTATCTGAAGACAAGTTTGGCTTTTTAGTAAACATCGGCGATGATAAAGAAGCCTTTATGAGTTCTCAAGAAAAAGGTCTCTTAGAGGTAAACATGACAGAAGGACAATGTGTTGTCGTTCAAGTATCCAAAGAAGCACATGGTGATAAAGGAGCTAAATTAATCAGAGCGATTCAAATTGCAGGCACATATTTAGTATATCGCCCATTTGGTACATATGTAGATGTATCATCAAAAATCACAGATGAAGAAAAGATTCAAGAATTACACGATGCTGTATCTAAAAATATTAGCCAACAACAAGAAGGTTGGGTAGTTCGCACAGCTGCAGCAGAAGTTGATATTAATAGCGTTATAGAAGAAATGAGCGAATTACGCAGTATTTACGAAAACATTAGAGTAAAAGCAAGATCCGCTAATGCACCTGCATTACTTTATGCCAAAGAAAATCCTCTCTTTGAATTAATCAGACGCTACAACTCTGAATTAACCACTGTCATTGTAAATGACCATAATTTAGAAGAAAAAGTAAAAGCCGTCTATGATGGAAATGTAATCTATAACGCAGATCCCAGCGAAGAATATGGGATACAAGATATGCTACAAGAAGCTCTTCAAAAAAGTATCAAACTTCCATGTGGTGGAGAAATACATATTGAAGAAACCAGAGCATGCGTAGCAATAGATGTAGATAGTGCAGGTAATGTTGCAAGAGGAGCAACAGATACACTAAACAAAGAAGCTGCCAAAGAAATTGCGCGCCAAATAATCTTGCGCAATCTCGCCGGAAAAATAATTATTGATTTTGCCGGTTCTTGTGAATATCGCTTCATTAGAAACATCTTAGATATTCTATCTGAAGAATTATCAGGAGACGCACAAGGAGCACATGTTTTAGGCTTAAGTAAAGCTGGCAATGTAGAAATACTCCGTCGTCGTAAACGTCCAACATTATTGGAACAATTCTCAGAAGAATGTCCGACATGTCAAGGCACAGGTCGCGTGGAGCTATAAGTATGATCACAACAGAAAATACAGACGAGAGCAATTCAACAAAAGTTGTAAAAGTTCACAAATGCCCGATATGTGGTAAATTAACAGACAACTTAAAATACCGTCCGTTCTGTTCTAAGCGCTGCGCTGATATTGACTTAGGTAATTGGTTTACAGAAGGTTATGTCATAGAAGGCAAAGCTCCAGTAGATGAAGAAGAAGGAGAATAACTCCTAAAAGTCTATGATAAAATAGAATGAAAAAGGTCTTTATCCTAAATAGATAAAGACCTTTCTTAATGAAGGATATCAACTAACGAAGATACTTCTTGTATGAATCCCACAATTCCTTCTCATGCAAATAACGACGAATAACATCACCTTTCAATGCCTTACCTCGCCAATAGCGCAAATAAGCATCGACCAGTTCATTCTCTTCAAGTTCAATAAGAGCTATAAGCGTCTTATCCTGAAGGCGATAAGGAGAATGTCCGGAACAACCTGTAACAAATTTCTGCAACATCTTAACATTTTTATTTCTAATCAAAGAAACAACAACTTCTTCAGAAAGAAGAACCGGACTAGCCATCAGTAAATTGGTAGTCTGCTCATCACCCTTTTCTAAGAGCTGAAGAATAAAATCGTCAGAAAAACTTGTTAAAGGTTCCCCTCTATCCATACTCTGCAACAAAAGAAAAACTAACTGATTGTCGTAGTGAGACAGCAAATACTGTTCTGCTACATTTAAATTCATTTTTTTCATAAGAATTAGTAAACCTAAAAATAAATAAAGCGAAAGCAAAATACCACAAAATAAAAAAAAGTCAACACATGCAATTTTTAAAGATTTAAGCCGACCTAATTTTTGACATGGATTCCCAAAAGTTGTATCAGTCCACCAGCCTGATGATTTGAAATTGTTGCCCCTTTAAATTCTGCAAAATCCCGAGAAAGCACAATACCTTCAATATTGACATCCGTCAGATCCAAATGAGAAAAATAGGTTTTAAAACAATTACTTCCAGACAAATCTGCTTCTTCAAATTTAACATTTTGCAACTTACAATTCGTTAATTCTGAATTTTGCAGTTTAGTTTTTCGAAAAAAGACATTACGAAACAATGCCGTATCAAAATTAGAATATAAAACCGTAACATCTTGCCACATAAAATCTTTAAAAACAGCTTCAGCAAAATCAGAACCTATTATTTTACAATCTTCACAAAAAACATCTGCCCAATAACTTCCTTCAAAGCGACAATTAGCAAAAGAGCAATTTTCCATCAAAACTTTAACAAAGGAAGTCCGATAAAAATCACAATTTTTAAATTTACAACCTGAAAAATGAACCGTATTAAACTCTGTTTTCTCAAAAGAAGTATTTTCAAAGGTAAGCCCTCGCGCCATTACCGACGAGAGCTCACCTTCTTCAATGCCCGTCTCTATCATCGGAGATAAAGACGAAAAATTTGGTTTAATCCAAAGATTACTCATGAGCAAGCGACTTTAAGTATTCGATTTGGATTTTAGCCAAATCTTCAACAGATTTCATAACAACATATTCATCATCACCATGCATCCCCTCGCCTGTTCCGGAATGCATAATAACCGTAGCTCCTTTTTCAGCAAATAATCGAGCATCTGTAGCTCCGCCAATTTGTTGAAATTCTACAGAAACGCCCATAATTTTTTCAGCCAATTTTTTATATTCAAGAATAAGCGGATTTTTTTCGCTCATCACAACTGGAGTAGAAGATGAAACAATTTTATATGTAACACCATCTACACAAGCATTTTGCAATTTCATTTCCAACTGTTCAAGAGTAGATGTTTCAACCAAACGAAAATCAATAAGAGCCTCAGCATTACCGGCAATAATATTAGAAACTTCACCACCTTGCATTAAAGCAACATGCATAGTATCAATCCAAGTATTTTTAGGAGCTCCAGTATTTAAATCAGAATAAGGATAAATTTTTCTCAAATTAACCAATGAATGCATTAAGAGCTCATTTGCATCAATTCCCTCCCAAGGAGTTGAGCCATGAGCCTGTTTACCTTTAGCCAGAAGTTTAACAAAAACAGGATTTTTGCATTTATTAATAATTTTAGTAATATCGCCACCAACATCGTTATCCAAAACGACATTAGCATTGACTGCAGGAAAACGTTCCATAAAAGCATGAGTGCTTTTGCTACCTTTTTCTTCATCAGTAGAGAGAAGAATACCAAATTTCACAGGCAATTTATTTTTAAGCACATAGAGCATAGAATGAATAGCAACCGCAGCAAAAGATTTCATATCCAATGTTCCACGACCAAACATTTTTCCATCATTTACATAAGGAATAAACATTTTATCATCAGCTTTAACAACATCAATATGTCCCAAAACCAAAGCATCTTGATGCATATCATGATTATTTCTAATAAAAATTACAGGACTAGCATTATCAAATCTTTCGATTTGCACAACAGCATCTGTTCCTTCAAAGCAAGAAGCTATATAATCAAGACATTTATCAATTTCGGAAACTGTTCCTGTCTCTGTTTTGAATTTAATTAATTTTTCAATTGTATCAAACAAATCCATATCAAAATCCCCTCTAAAAAACTTTTTTAAAATATCATACAAAAACTTTATAAAAAAAAGTTTAATTTCCTTTTAAAAACAGACAGATGTATGATTTTTAAAATAGACAAAATATTGATTTAATTATCGCCAACAAATATAGCATAATAAATACCCGTCAGAAAGGAGAATAACTAATAAGATATAACTATTTGAAAAGACTCATTTTGCAAAAGTTTTAGACTCAATATTAGACTCAATATAAAATTTTCGTTTATTTTTACGGATTATTAAACATTAACAATTAAACTGAATCCAAAAGTGTATAAGCGGAGACTTTTTATTGAAACGTTTGATTAGACGCCTTGGAAATGTATTAAGCACAATATCCATGGTAATGATAATAAATATAAATACTGTATCGGCAGCAACTAGGCTGACACCGTATCATTTATATTTATGGGCAAAAAATGCCAATATCACCCGCTTAGAAGAATTTAAACGCTACATAAATATCAAAGATTCCGCGACACAAAATACGGCTCTATGCATTGCACAACAGCAAAATGATTATTCCGCTTATAAACTGCTGCTACAATTCGGAGCATCAATAAAAGTCCCCTGTCATGATAATTCAAATATACAAAGTCAAAAAATCATCAAAGAAACAGGTGGAATAAATGCCGGACTCTTAATAGCAGGCACTGCACTAGTTGCCGGAGGAGCTTTAGCTATAGGCTCTGGAGGTGGTGGAGGAAATTCCGAGCCTATACGTTGCAATGTCAACGACTACCCTCTAGATGAATGTCCAGAACATGGTCTTTGCTCAAGTTGCGAAGGCAAATTCAAATTAGACAGCTGTCAACAATTCTGGAAAAAAGCCGATGAAAAAACTTGTATACCGGCAGACTGTCCTGCTGGACAATATTTAAAAGGCGGTTGCCCAAGTTATGCCGGAACAGAATTAACAGAGGTTCCGTCAACATCATTTTCCGGTAATGAACAATGTTATATATGCCAATACGATTGTGATGAATCTCAAGGCTATTATCAAGACAACAACAACTGTATGCAAGCATATCCAGGATATAGCTGTAAAAAACATGACAATGGATGCTACATAAAAAATACAGCACTACCATGTCCTAACGGCGAGGCAACAAGTTGTGAAGAAAAAGAAGGCTATGATTTAACACAAACGGAAACCGGTAACTTATCCGGCTCCAATAAATGTTATAAATGTAATTATCAAGTAATTCCGTGTCCAGAAGGAGAATATACAGCCGGCAAGTGTCCAGTAAAACCAGGAAACAGCATTAGTCAAACAGAAACAGGACATATCTCCGGTGAGGAAAAATGTTACACTTGCACATACACCTGCGATAATAAACAAGGTTATTATAAAGGAGAAAATGAGTGTCAAATCGCCAACCCTAGCAAATCCTGCGGATACAATGACATATCAGGATGTTATAAAGTAACAGGTTGCGATAATAATCGAGGATACTTCGATACATTAGAAGAATTAAATAAAAAATACCCAGGTTATAACGGAGTATTAGAAAATGGATGCTATGTTAAAGGGAGTGCTAAAGACTGTCCACAAAATCAATATATAAACGGAAACTGTCCAGACGTTGAAGGAACAACATTTACAACAATAGCAACCCCAAACTATTCAGGAGACGATCTTTGCTATCGCTGTATATATAAATGTAATGTTTCAGAAGCATATTACGATAGCTTAAGCGAGTGCAAAAGTAATAATATAGGTAATTTATGCTCTGTGGTTGAACCTTCTGGATGTTATCGAGTATCCGGATGTGATGCATCACAAAAATACTATGATTCAAATTCAGCATGTATCATTGCCAATACAAATAAGAGCTGTTCATTTGATGAAAAATCAAAATGCTATCGCGTATCAGGATGTGACAACGATCAAGGATATTATAACACATCAGAAGAAGTCAGTAGCAAATATCCCGGATATAATGTCATAGAAAATAATGGATGTTACATGCGTGGCACTGCTAAAACTTGTCCGGAAGGTGAAGCAACATATTGCACACCAAAACCTGGAAATATTACCAATAAAGAAGAAACAGGTAATTACGCTGGAGATCAAAGTTGTGGTATCTGTAAATATACTTGTAATACCGAACTAAAATACTATAAAGACAATCAAAGCTGCACACAAGCCAACTATGGAAAAATCTGTAGTTTTGATGATAAATCAAGCTGTTATAAACCAAGTGGCTGTAACAATATATTAGGATATTATGATTCTGTAAGTTCTTGCGAACAAAAATTCACCGGTTACTATTGCACATCCGCTGGAGATGGATGCTATATTAAAGGCAACAAAAAAGATTGTCCTGAAGGAGAATATCTAAAAGGAAAATGTCCTGAAAAGACTGGAACAACTGTAAGTGAAACAGCATCAGGAAATTTATCAGGCGAGGATAAATGCTATAGATGTATTTATACATGTGACACTAGCAAAAAATACTATGATGACGCACTAAGTTGCCAAAGTGCAAATACAGGAATGCTCTGCAGTCCTGATGCCGAAAGCGGTTGTTATATACCAACAAAATGTAACAGTTCCGCCGGATATTATGATGAGGAGCAAGAATGTTTATCAAGTAACATCGGACACTTATGTGAAAAAGATGAAGCAACATCTTGTTATATTTCCGCAGCATGTAACGAAAGCGAGAATTATTATAACGAACAAAACGACTGTGAAAAACATTATATAGGTTACAACTGCCAAATACAAAACGGTTGTTATATAAAAGGAAGCGAAAAAGCCTGCCCAAGCGAACCCGAACAAGAATACACTGAATGTCCAAGTAAAATTGGCAATGATGTAAGCCAAACCCCAACAGATAACTTTTCTGGAGAAAAACAATGTTATACATGTTCATATACATGTATAGAGGCAGAAAATTATTATTCAGATTCAGAAACATGTCAACGCGCCAACCCTGAACAATTCTGCAATATAAATCAAGAATCAGGCTGTTATGTTCCTTCCGGCTGTAACAATAGCGGCGGTTTTTATGATAATACTGAAGAGTGCGAAGCTGCCAATAATGGTTATAATTGTCAATTACAAGACAAATGCTATGTAAAAGGCACTCCGAAAGATTGCCCGCAAGGAGAATACCTTGAAGGTCAATGCCCATCAAAACCTGGAAATAATGTAGAGCATATCGAAAGTGGAAACATGAGCGGGGAAAAACAATGCTATACCTGCACATATACATGTAACACTTCAGAAAATTACTATTCCAGCGGAGAAGAATGCGAAAGTGCCAACATAGGAAAAATATGTTCCATAGACGAAACATCAGAATGTTATCAAGTAAGCGGGTGCAATACTTCAAACGGTTACTTTGATAACGATGAAAGCTGCACTGCTGCTAATAAAGGCCACTTATGTAATCTAGATAGTGGTAGTTCTTGCTATATCAAAGGAAAATGCGATACAAACCAAAAATATTACGATGATCAGGATGCCTGCACACAAGCCAACCCTGGATTAACATGTGCACTAAATCCAGAAACGGAATGTTATGTTACAAGCAAATGCGATATATCTAGTGGTAATTATGATAAGCAAGAAGAATGTGAACAAGCTAACCGCGGCTACAACTGTAGTATACAAAGTAATGGTTGCTATATAAAAAGTGATGCCAAACAGTGTCCTGCTGAAGAATATACAGAATGTCCGGTAAAAGAAGGTCAAATAGCAACACCTAGTGCAACAGGCAACTACTCTGGAGAGCAAGCTTGTTATAGCTGCACATACGGGTGCGACACAGGAAATAATTACTACGATAATCAGGATGATTGCTTATCTAGCCATCCCGGTAACATATGCTCCCAAGATAAAACATCGGGTTGTCATATACCTGGAAGTTGCAATACATCCAAAGGATGGTATGATAGCCAAGATGCGTGCGAATTAGCATCTCCAGGATGGAAATGTTCTGAGACCAAAGGATGCTACACAAAGAGTAGCACAATTCCCTGCCCTGAAGGAGAATATACAACTGGATTATGTCCACCTAAAAAAGGAAACACCACAATTGAAAATCCAACGGATCATTTCAGTGGCGATGAAAAATGCTACACATGCGAATATAGTTGTGACAACTCAACACAACATTATACCGATGAATTAAGTTGCACAGGTGCTCATCCAACAAAAGTATGTTCAAAGGATGAAACATCTGGATGTTATATTCCGACAGGTTGCGATATAAATAAAGGACATTATGACAGACAAGACGAATGTGAAAGCAACAATACGGGATACAGTTGTAAATTAGAAGATGATTGTTACGTCAAAGGCGAACCTAAAGCATGTCCAGCCGGACAGTATACTTCAGGTAAATGCCCTCCACAAATAGGTAACAATGTTTCAGAAGAAGAAAGTGGGGAGATGAGTGGAAGTGAAAAATGCTATACATGTCATTACACCTGTAATACTTCACAAGGTTTCTTTACTTCTGAAGAAGATTGTTTATTGAATTACCCCGAATTTATATGTATTCTCAATGATGCATCAGGATGTTATGTAACATCCAGCTGTAACGGAGAAGATGGCTATTATGAAGATAAAGAAACTTGTGAAAACAATAACAAAGGATATACATGTCGAGATAGCAATTCTTGCTATACTAAAGGTGAAGCAAAAGAATGCCCTAATAATGAATACATAGAATGTCCTATTAAAAAAGGCATGCAAGCCATCCCAACACCAACAGACAATTATTCAGGAGAACATCAATGTAATACATGTAGCTATACATGCGACACAAGTAATAATTACTATGAAAGTGAAGAAGCATGTAACATAGCCAAACCAGAATATATTTGCTCATCTGATGCAAGTTCAGGATGTTTCAAACCAAATGGATGTAACCTTTCAGAGGGCTACTATGATGACCAGCCAACTTGTGAAAAGAATAATTCCGGCTATAACTGTGTTTCTCAAAATGGATGTTACAAAAAAGATGGCAAAAAAGATTGCCCTGATGGAGAATATGTAACGTGTGCGCCGAAAGAAGGAAATAAGGTTACCGCAACACCAACAGAGAATAAATCTGGAGAAGATGTATGTAACATATGCGAATACAGTTGCGACAACAGTCAGAATTACTATACAAATCAGGAAGAATGCAACTTAGCAAATCCAGAAAAAATTTGCGAATATAATCTAAATTCAAACTGTTACATTCCGACCGGATGCGACCAAGAAAAAGGCTATTATTCATCACTAGATTTATGTAGTTCAGCCAATAAAGGCTATAACTGCGTTCAACAAGGAGAATGCTTCATCAAAGGGGAAGCCAAAGAGTGTCCATTAGATGAATTCACCCAAGACTGCCCACCAAGAGTAGGAAACACCATAGAAAAACAAGAAAGTGGCAATTACGCCGGTGAAGATAAATGTTACATATGCATATACACATGCAGTGGTGACGGCTATTACCAAGACAAAGGCAAATGTGAAGCAGAAAATACAGGGCGTTCATGTGCTTTAGATAGTGAATCACAATGCTATATGATATCTGGCTGTCGCATAGATATGGGTTGGTATGCAGAATTAGAAGATTGCGAAAAAGCCTTCCCTGGCTATGAATGCACATTTAACAATGATTGCTTCATCAAAGGAGAAGCCAAAACTTGTCCAACAGAACAATATACAACAGGCAATTGCCCTAAAAAACCTGGAACAACCGTTTCCGAAAATCCTAGTGGAGAAATGTCAGGTGAAGAACCATGCTATACATGTTCATACACATGTAATACAACCGAAGGTTATTATGACAGCAACGAACAATGCACAACAGCAAATACAGGAAGACTTTGTTTCCAAGACATAGAAAATGGGTGTTATAAAATATCTGGTTGCGACATAGATAATAACTATTACGACACCGACGAGATGTGTGAAAACGCATATAAAGGGTATAATTGTCAATTAGATAACACGAGTAAATGTTATATCAAAGGAGAAGCCAAAACTTGTCCTTCTAACGAATATACGAGTGGCGGATGTGCAGATAAACCCGGAAACGATTTAAAAGAAGAAGCAACTGGCAATTTTGCCGGAGATGAAGCATGTTACAAATGTATATACAGCTGTCAAAATGAAAATGGTTACTATAGTGATAAGCAAGGTTGTGAATCCGCAAATACAGGATATATCTGCGGACAAGACCTAGAATCAGGATGTTATATAAAAACAGATGACGCTCCCTGCCCTGAAGAAGAGTATTTAGAAGGACAATGCCCAAAGAAATATGGGTTAAAAGCACAATATGAAGAAACAGGAAATGTATCCGGAAGTAATAAATGCTATACATGCTCATATGTTTGCAATACCGATGAAAAATTCTATACCACGAATGAAGAGTGTATGTTAGCAAATACTGGTAGAACATGCGATAAAAACAGAGAATCCAATTGTTACATTCCAACCGGATGCGATGCAGAACAAGGTTATTATGATAGCATGGAGAACTGCACTACCAATAATATTGGATATAGCTGTAAAAAGAGTGGCAGTTGCTATATAAAAGACCTTGCATTAGAGTGCCCTAAAGATGAATATACAACATGTCCACCAAAAGAAGGAATGACAACAATATCTAATCCAACTGGAAACTATGCCGGAGAATCTCAATGTAACACATGTAGTTATGAATGTGACAATGCTCAAGGAAACTACACAGAAATAGACGAATGCACAACAGCAAATACCGGAAAACTATGCGATTTAGGTCCAAACGGAATTTGTTACATAGCAACAACCTGTGATGAAGAAAATAACTACTATAACAAACAAGAAACTTGTGAAAATACCTATAAAGGCTACAAATGCATATTATCGCAAGGATGTTACATAAAAGGAGAAATCAAAGAATGTCCACCAAACGAATATACGAGCTGCCCAAGTATCACTGGTAAAATACTAACAGGTTCATCAGAAACAGGAAACATATCCGGAGACAAAAAGTGTCTCTTATGTGAATATGCATGTGATACTAAAAATAATTACTACGAATTACAAGAAACATGCAGTGCCGCACATACAAATAAGATTTGTTCATTAGACAGTATCAGTCAGTGTTATTACCCTAAAACATGTAACACAGAACAACATTTTTATGACACTCAAGAGACATGTGAAAAAGAATATCCTGGATATTATTGCAAAGCCGATAATGATTGTTATATCAAAGGAGATGTAAAAGGCTGCCCCGAAAATGAACATACACAATGTCCACCCAAAGAAGAAAACACTGTTGAAGCCATTCCAAGCGGCAATATGGCAGGAGAAGAAATTTGCTATACATGTAAGTATAGTTGCAATACTGAAGAAAAACATTACAATGACAATGACGAATGTATATTAGCAAATCCTGAATGGACATGTTTATATAATGAATTTACTGAATGTTATAACACAAACAGCTGTAATACCTCCAATGGTTACTACAATTCAAGTTCTGAATGTTCACAAACCCATAAAGGATATAAATGCGACATAGAACAAAATGGGTGCTATCTAAAAGGAGATGCCAAAGATTGTCCTGTAGGATATTATACAGAAGGAAATTGTCCTAAAAAAGAAGGAACAACAATCAAAGAAAAAGTAGATGGTAATAATTTTTCTGGAGACAAACCTTGCGTAAGTTGTTCTTATTCTTGCGATACCGCATCTGGATATTATGATGATCTTTCCGTATGCCAAATTATAACATTCGGAGAGTGTTCTAAAGATTCAGTCAGTGGATGTTATATATTAACAAGCTGCAATGAAGAAAAAGGACAATACAACACGGGAATTCAGTGCGAAAAAGCAAACGAAGGATACACCTGCGTCCAAGATTCATCCTCAAAATGCTTTATCAAACAAGATGCTAAATCTTGTCCGAAAGGAGAATACGTAACTTGCCCCGAAGAAACAGGAAAAATAGCAACACCTACACCAACAGCTAACAAATCAGGCGAAAACACTTGTAATACCTGCACATACACATGTGATACAAATAATGGATATTATAATAAAGAAGAAGACTGTCCGGAAGGAAATATCTGTTCCTTAGATGAAACCAGTGGATGTTACAGAACAAGTGCTACGGATATAACACAATATACAACGCTAACCAACCCACAAGGGATAGAAATGACGACAAGAGGCGAAGGTTCTTGGTATGGCATGAAGAGCAAAACCGATATGCTAAATAGCGTAGATGGTATAAA
>CALXVZ010000007.1 GCA_944392235.1 uncultured Alphaproteobacteria bacterium | reverse complement strand
AATGCTTCTTCTAAATTTAATAATTTTAACTCTATCTTAATTTTTATAGTGAAAATTATTTATATTGAGGAAGAAATGAATAAGCATCTTTACTTAATGAATAATGGATTTTTTATCGTAGCTAATAAAGAGTTAGATGCATTATTTATAAGTAAATATAACCAGATGAGTTTTTAAATATATAAAAAAAGAACCCTGCAATTGATGAAAAATTTACCCTATATATAAATAGTGAATTTCCACCATTAAACTTCCCATTAAATAAAAGAACGTTTAAAAATAATCTCACAGATATGGATGCTATTAATATAAATGACGATTATGTTGCACCATTTAAGATAAAAACAATTCAGAATAATGAAATTCCTCCGATTATAAAACAATTTGGTTACACATTAGATGAAGATCGACGAGAGATTTTTGTTAATTTTGATAAAAACGGAAAAACATCATTTTTTGACAAAGATGGGAAACGAATACAAAATAATGATGATTTTTTAACTAAAGGAGCTTTTATAGAACCTCAATCAATGAATATAAAATTTAATATTCCGTGTTATGTTTTTAGGAAAGAGGATTATAATTTATATTTGAATGTTCAAAAAAAATTGAAAAATATGCAAGCAGAAAAAAGAGAGATCAGTGCAAAAGAATACTCAATTATTAATTTTATAAAAGAAAATGAAGATAAATCCAAAGAAATGTTATTGGCACTAATACATGAGAGTAAACATTTAAATGACGAGATATTAATAAGTATTCGACAGCTGAATGTAGAGGCTAAAAAGCTTTCTATAGAAGATAGTTATAAACTTGAACTAGAAAAAGAGAGGTCTGCTTCATTTTTTGAGATTATTACAGCGATTAACAGATATTTAAGATTTTCAGAAAAAAGAATATGCAATTAAACCTACGATTATTAAACAAAACACCAGAAGAGGTCAAAATTGCACTATCAAATTACGAACAACTATTTATGGAAACACTCGAGCATTGGGATACCAATTTATTCTCAAAGTATATTAATCAAAGTTACCAGAGTTCAATATCTAAAGTTGCGTCATACATTTTTTACCACAAGATCAAAATCATGAAGAATACAATAAACAGCGTTCTTTGCTATATACTTTCCCAATATACAATTACAAAACAAATAAATACGAAACCAAAGATTTTTCATCCTTAATAAATAAAGAACTAGAAATTCCCCAAAAAATACAGCAAGTTTTGATGTCTTATCAAAATGAGATTAGCAAAATAAAGAAAAATAAAGAAAAAGCTCCTAGCAATATAGAAAATATTGCTCATGAAATGCTAATAAAGAAAATACAGAGATAGAACTTAATCTTTATCCACGCCAAAGAAAGAAAAATATATTAACACAAATAAAACAACGCTTATTTTGTAAAAGAGAATAGCTTTAACAATAAATATATCCTCATTACCTACGACTTAACTTTGCCGCATTAAAAATTACCACTAAAGAACTTACATTATGCAATATTGCTCCTAAAAAGGGTCCAATAAGCCCGAATACGGAAAGAGAAATACAGCAAAGATTGAATAATAAAGAAATAGTCAGATTCTCTTTAATAACTCTAAGAGTTTCTATCGATAATAATTTAAGTTTGGGAAGCAATTGAAGATTATTATCAATCAAAACGATATCCGCAGCATCAACAGTAATATCATTCCCCAATTTCCCCATAGCAATTCCAACATTGGCTATTTTTAGAGATGCAGCATCATTTATTCCATCGCCAACCATACATACAAAAGAATTATTTTTTTGCATTGATACGATGGTGTCTACTTTATCAGAAGGTAATAAATTGGCATAAATATTTTTCACTCCTAGCGACGTTGCAAGGTTTAACACAGCAGATTGATGATCACCTGAGAGAATAGCTGTATTACAAGATAAAGAAGATAACTGTTCTATGACGTCTTTTGCTTCCGAGCGAGGAGTATCTGCCAAAGCAATACATCCGATTAACCTATCATTTTCAGCAATTAAAATTAGAGTTTTCCCCTGTTTCTTGAAAGAAGAAAGCTGTTTCATTTGTTGAGTAGCGATAACAATACCATTATCATGAAGCAAGGTTGAATTACCTGCATAATACATTTTATTATTAATCTTTCCGAAGATTCCTTTTCCAGGCAGAACAGTAATATTTTGAGCGGAAGAAATTGTGAGGTTTAAATTATTTGCACCATCAATAATAGCCTTAGCTAAGGGATGTTCAGAAAATTTTTCCAAACTTGCTGTAATTGATAAGATGTTCTGAGTAGAATATTCGTCATTAAAGGAAAGGATATCAGTAATACCAATATTACCAAGTGTAAGAGTTCCTGTTTTATCAAAAACAAACATATCAACTTTTCCCATCATTTCGAGCGCTGCACCTGATTTAATAAGGATTCCCTTTTTTGTAGCAGAAGTCATTGCAGAGATAATCGAAATAGGAGTTGCAAGAACAAGAGCACAAGGGCAAAAAACAACAAGAACGGTTACAGCACGAATAACCTCTCCAGTAATAAAGTAAGTTAATAAAGCAACCAAAAGAGAAGTAGGAACAAGAATTGAAGCTAATTTATCAATAACAAGTTCAGTAGGAGCTTTATTTGATTGAGCATTTTGAATAAGAGAAATCATTTTTTGCAAAAAAGTATCAGTGACAGCTGTAACTTTAATTTCAATCACGCCAAAGCAGTTAAGCGTTCCGGCCATAACATTATCGTTAACAGATTTATCTACAGGAAGAGATTCTCCAGTTAAATTAGCCTGATTAACAGAAGTAGAGCCAGATATAATAATTCCATCAGTAGGAATTATTTCTCCAGGCAATATTCTAAGAATATCATTTGGAGAAATTTGGGAAATATCAACAATTTCATCCCCATTTGAAGAAATTTTACGAGCTTGTGCTGGAGTTAATTTTAACAATTGTTCCATTCCTTGTTTAGCTTTATCTACGGTAATATCTTCTAAAATTTCCCCAACCGCCATAATAAGAGCCACTTCTCCAGCTGCAAAAATTTCCCCAATTGAAATAGCAGCAATCATTGCTGTTGTGATAAGCAAAGGAGATGTTATTTTACGGCGAAGAAATAAAGATTTTAGAGCATGATAAACAATAGGAAGACCAGAGATAATGATTGTAAACCAAATAGGATCAAAAGGGATAGAGATATCAAAAATCAGAAAGGCTAGGCTAACTAACAAACACAATGTAGATACGATAGTCATTTTTACGCCAGATAAATATTCAATAAATTGAGTAAACATTTTAACGCCTCTCTGAAATAATTTTTATATACTATATACCCTATATGGTATAATGTCAAGAGAAAAAAATCACCAAATAATATGAGGTAGTTCTTAGATTAAATATTAGAAAAGCGCTCAATGGCTTTAGCAAATTTTTTAATAGTTTCTTCTGCATCACCATTCTGAATGCCATCACGAACACAACAGCGCATATGGCTTTCAAGGACAATCTGTCCGGCTTTATGAAGAGCAGATTTTGCAGCATTAATCTGAATAAGGATATCCTCGCAAGGTGTTCCATCATCAATCATTCGACTAATAGCATTAATTTGTCCGATAATACGATTAAGCCTATTATGTAGAGCTTTTGAATCAATACATTTATTCATTTGCTACCCTTACAATAAAACAAAAACAATATACTAAATATTAAACAAAAAAAGACAGTTTGCAAGATGAATAAATCAATAAGCGGATAAATGTGCCTTCAATTCAGACAAATTATCGCTACAGAGAAAAGGAACTAATTCATTTATAACATTCTCAGGAAGACTATAGATATTAAGTTTTAACAATTCTTCAATAGTATCATCATCAAATCTCATTTTAATTACAGTTGCAGGATTTCCCCCAACAATACTATAAGGCGCTACATCTTTTGTAACAACAGAATTTGCAGCAATGATTGCACCCTCACCAATATGAACACCTGGCATAATGAGAGATCTCATACCAATCCAAACTCCGTCTTTAATAATAGTATCACCTTTACTGATATAAGCTTCAGAAATTTTTTCCATAAAAGGATAGCAAGAAAACCAATCCATTCGATGAGTGTTATTTCCCCCCATCAGAATAACAGTTTCAGCACCTATACATACGTAATTACCTATATATAATTTATCATAATTCCAAAGAGGTTTAAAGTGACTAAGGGAATATTCATCACCATATAAATAACGAACGACATAGTCTTCAAAATTTGGCGTATAAGCATTGCTATAATAACTTTTAGTTCCCTTAATAATGATATTAGGATTTTTAACAGTTTCATGCAAATATTCGACTTTAGACCAATGTTTTGCCGTATCCATAGTTACTCCTGTTGTAAGTTCCATAATTTTGCGAATTTTCCTTGTTTATCAAGAAGAGAGGAAGGTGTCCCTTCTTCAATAATTTTACCTTTATCAAGAACAATAATTCTATCCATTTCTTTAAGAGTTGATAAACGATGAGCAATAGCAATAACAGTTTTATTAGTCATTAATTCATTAATAGCTTCAATAACTTCGTTTTCTGTATGATTATCAAGAGCAGAGGTTGCTTCATCAAGGATAAGGATAGGAGATTTTTTAAGTAAAGCACGAGCAATAGCGATACGTTGTCTTTGTCCACCGGAAAGTTTAACACCACGTTCTCCAGTAATTGTAAAATACCCATGAGGGGTTTGTTTAATGAAGTCATCAGCAAGAGCCTTACGCGCAGCATAATAAATTTGCCGATCGGATGCCTCTGGAGAACCAAATGCGATATTTTTTTTGATAGTTCGATGAAATAGCAAACTATCTTGAGCAATAATAGATAGAGCTTGCTTTAAGCTGTGCGTAGTAACATGAGAGATATCCTGTCCATCTATTAAAATTTCTCCATTTTGTAAATCATAGCTTCGTTGTAGAAGATTGATAAGAGTGCTTTTACCACTACCGGATTTCCCGACAATACCAATTTTTTCACCAGGTTGAATAGTTAAATTAAAACCATTGAAAACTTTTTTACGAGAAGTATAGCCAAAGGAAAGATTTTTAAATTCAATTTTTCCCTTTTTAACGACAAGAGTTTTTGCATGAGGAATATCAACAATGTCATGAGATACTTGAAGGAAAGTCAAGGCATCAGCAAGTTTACCAAGAGAAGTTCTGATATTGGTAGCTTCCCAGAAAAAGCGCGAAAAATAAGTTAAAATATCATCGAATAATAGGAGCACTAAAACAACTCCTGCAACGTCAATTTTATTAAGTTGCCATAAATAGAGAACCATAAAAATTCCACATGTCCGAAAAGATATCAGTAAAATTTCTTGTATAGTGTAAAGATAAGTTTCGGATTTAACTGCTTTGATATTAATACTATTGGCACGATTAAGATCCTTTTGTAATTTATCGATTTCTCTGCGCTCTTGCCCAAATAATTTGATTAAAAGAATATTGGTAAGAGAGTCGATAACTTCTCCATTGAATTGGGCATTTGCAGCTGCGCCCTGTTTATTAAGAGCTGTTGTCTTTTTAGATATAGCGATAGAAATCAATATAGAGCAAATTCCAAATATAATAATGGGAATTAAAAACCATATACTAACCCTACCGATATAAAACAAGGTAATAAGAATAAGCCAAGTGCAAGAATTAAGTCTGGTGAAAGAAAAAAGTTGTCCCCAAGTTGCATGACTTAAAGAAATAATTCGTTGCGCAAGCTGTCCTGATTTTTGTTCTTTAAGATAAGCGGAAGAATGACCGGCAGCGTATGTTATCCCATACTCTCGCACTCGCCAAGAAATAGTGTTGCGAACATTTTCGTTAATATAATCTCTAACAAAACGAACGAGATTCGTTCCAAGGAACAGAGCTAAAATACCTCCAAGATAAAGTAATGCTTTATTCCAAGAAAAATCGGCAACGTTAATAGAAGAAAAATAGCCAATCATAGCTGAAAAAACAACTGCAACTGAAATTTTGAAAAGGCTGTTACAAAAAGCATATACAATTTCAAAAATAAAAAAGTGATAATAACCTTTACAAGCTGCAAAAATAAATTTAAGCGGTGTTTTGGGAGCAGAGATAAGAGGTTTATAAGGAATATTAAACATTTTTTCCTCCTTTCTTTTGCTGCGCTGCATAAAGTTTGGCAAATTGTCCGCCTAATTTCAGTAAATTGTCAAAAGATCCTTCTTCAGCAATTTTTCCTTTATTTAAGACAATAATTCTATCCATGTTTTTAAGTGTAGACAAGCGATGAGCAATGGCAATAACCGTTTGCTTTTGAATAAGATTATCAATAGCTTTTTGAATGAGTTGTTCAGATTCGCTGTCTAACGCAGAAGTTGCTTCATCTAAAATTAGGATTGGAGCATTTTTAAGGATAGCTCTTGCAATTGCAATACGTTGACGCTCTCCGCCGGAAAGTAAACAACCTTTATCACCGACAAAAGAGTTGTAGCCATCATCTTTATCAGAAATAAAATCATGAGCATAGGCCTTTATAGCGGCATTTTTAATCTTTTTATCAGATTTAACATTGGTTCCGAAAGAGATATTGTCAGCGATACTACGATTAAACATAACAGTATCTTGCGGAATTAAACTGATATTATCATGCAAACTTTCTTGTGTAACATGAGTAATATTCTGCCCGTCAATTAAAATATCTCCGCTTTGAAGTTCATAGGAGCGTTGTAACAGATTAACGAGAGTGCTTTTTCCACTACCAGAAGCGCCGACAATACCTATTTTCTCACCGGCTTTAATATGCAAATTAAACTTTTTGAAAACAGGTTTCTTTGCATTTTTATAACCAAAACAAATATTTTGGAATTCGATATCTCCTCCTTTGACCCTCAGGGGCTTAGCGTGAGGAATATCTACAATGCTATGAGGAATACTAAAAGGTTCTAAACCTTGCTCTATGGTAGCAATATCTTGACGAATACGTTGCAGACAATCCTGTAATTCAGACAAACCATTAAGTCCATAAATAAGAGTCATCAGAATAAAAACAACATCAGCGGTAGTAATAGAGCCTTTACTCCATAGATAAACCGAAAGGAGCAAGAGCAAAAAGGACATAAGGCTAGTAATAGCTCCGATAAGATTATACTGTCCCCACCAAATAAACATATTTTTCTTATTTAAGGAAAATTCTTGAGCTAGAAGCGGATGAAGGTGTTTTTTTTCTTCTTCAATATTATCAAATTGTTTAACAACAAGAAGATTATTAATAACATCCAAAATTCTTCCATCGACAATTGCAGACATTTTAGTGTTTGCTTTAGAAATACGAGATAAGCGTTTTGCAGAATGCTGTTTTGGTAAAACAACCACGATGCAACACAGCAAATACCCTAGTCCGATAAGCGGAGAAATACATAGGAGCATGATAATTTTGACCATAATATCAAAAAATAGTTGCAAATCCCAATTAATACGATCAAGCATAGCCGGAAGCTGTTTGACTTGTTCTTTTTGTCGGATAAGCATCCCACTCTGTTTGGTGGTGATATATTCATAACTATGTCCGAGCAGATAGGCGAATAAATCTTTTTCCATACGCGTTTGACATGGAATAATAAACTTTGCATTGTAATAATATCGTTGATATTGAGAAACAATAATTCTCAAAATTCCAAAAATAGTTAAAAGCCAAACATATTTCAGAACGTTATCATAACTCTGATCATCATTTATTTTAATCGCTCCGATAATTTCCGCGAAAAAGCGAATATCTAAGTTAATCACTCCGGCACTAAGGAGGAGCAAAAGAAAAACACAACAAATTTGCCATTTAAAAATTTTAGCGTAGATAAAGGCAAAAGGCATAAATTTATGTGGAAAAGGTTTCATAGTAAATCTTTCAATATAAATCCCCAAATACAATAGATACTAAAAGGTTTACTTTTCGTAAAAACATAAATTGACAAATAAATAAAAAATAGTATAAAGAAAGGGATATTTTTATTATTGTTTCACAAAACATATATATTATGCAGATAGGAAAAGTTATTAAAATTAGTCAGGATTGCTTAGGTGGATTTGAAGTAGATATTCTGGCAAATCAAGAAAAAAAGCGTTATTATACTTGTGTAGAGGATGGTTCGACGCTAGCGGCACATTATTATTTAATGAAGAACCTATTCAACATAAAAGATCAAGATGTGATGTTTGAACATCACGGAGATGATTTAACCTACATAAGTATGGTATAAAAGTCCTAAAGCTTCTCTTACAATAAAGGAAGAGAAGCTTTTTTTTTAAGATTAAAAAGATTGACAAGAAATAAGTTCCAACCTATATAGACGACACAAGAATTATCATTATAAACCATTATTAAATTTTTATTTTTATGAAATTACCGAAAAAAATTGCATTTAATTTGCTAGATAGCAAAATGCGCCATTTTTTAACCCAAGAGAGTAACAAATGGAATGAACAAGGACCATGGAGAATACCTTCTGTATGCTACACGCTAGAACATAAATTAGCATTTTTAGAAAGAGAGCATTATCTAACCGGTCATTATTCATTAAGAGGAATTTTTCACGATTGGGAAAAGCCTTTTTTGTATTTAATGCCGTGGATAACGGATGAAAAGAAAATACAAGAGATGCATCGTCAATTTAGTCCTCATCATGTTGGAAGCATAAAAACATCAACAATAGATCATCTGATAGAGATGTATATAGATTGGGATTGTGCCTCAATAACAAAACCGGATAAACCTCTGAACGCATTTGAAACACTTTTACATTGGTATCCTGAATTTATGGCTGTCATGCTTCCTGTATGTATAGCAATGGATAAGAGCGCTATAAAGCCGGAAATTTATATTCATCCTTGGCATGATATAAACAAGAAAGCAGATTATAACGAATATCTTTATAAACAAGTTCAGCATATAACGGAGGTTATAATAGAAAGATTGCCGTCTAATGCAAATCAGTTGAAAACAATGTTGAATCATTGCAATGGACGGGATATAATATATTGTAACCCCTCAGAAATATTTATTCTGACCTTGCTTAAGCAACAAGAAAATCTCGGCTTTGAGATAAATTTGCAAGATGTCAATCAGAAATTGGAAAAAGTCTTAACAAGATTTAGTAAGCAAAAAAGTTTTACAACAACTTCTCAGACTAAGCCGGAGCATGATTACAAAAAAATTCAGCAAAATGCATTTGCTATATAGGTAAAAAGTAAATAAAAAAACACGCTTTATTTTGAAGCGTGTTTTTTTATTGCGTTTAAGAGGAATATAAAATAATAAAAAGATAAAGGAGAAAGACAATGAATATAGGCTTTGATATAGATGGAGTTTTAACAGATTTTGAAACATTCATAGCAACATATGGCTGTAAATTTTTAAGAACAACCATTAAAAATATAGAGATTAGTCAAATTAATAATGATGATATAGTGGAAATGTTTGCTTGCGATAAAGAAACAGAAAATAAATTTTGGAAAGAATATATAGAAAAATATTGCACAGAATATCCATCACGCTTAGGCCTATCAGATGTAATGACGGAATTAAAAAAGCAACATACAATTATAATCATAACCAATCGCTCAGCTCCGATAGTTCCAATGGAAATAATGAAGAGTTGGGTAAAAGAGTGGTTGGCAAAAGAAAAACTTCCTTATGATAAAATTGTGTTTAATAATGGAAGTAAACTACAAGCGTGCTTAGATAACAAAATTGATGTGATGATAGAAGATTCTCCAAAACATATCAAGGAATTATCTGAGTATATGAATTGTATATGTTTTGATTCTCATTATAATACAGATTGTAAAGGAAAAAACATTCATCGCTGTTATTCATCATATGATTTATATGAACATATAAAAGAGATAGAATTATCTGGAACAGTTTCCACACTTGGCGCACCCATTGCATAAGATTTTGTAACCGCAGGTTTGACAGCGTTCAGCAAAAAATTTAACGTATAGTTTAGTATGATTAAATAAATCAGCTTGCTCGGTAGGGGATAATTTAAATACTGGAGATTTTCCTTGAAATTGTAAACCTGATTTAAAAGCCATAACACTTTGTAATTGTTTGCTGGGTAAATGATAAGTTTTTCCGTCTTTAATAAAGTATGTTCCGGTTTCCATAAAACAAAAAGTAATGTTAGCTTCAACACATTCTTGATATAAACTTTTTACCCATTGATAATCAAGAGGACGAGAACCATCGTAATTTTCACCTCCGGCGACTACTTGCTCAATTTGATTGTAAGTTAAATATTTTTTTATACTGACAGGAGCAATAAAAGGGGCAACAAAAATACCTTTATGTTTAAAAGGAAGTTTCAAAAGAATAGGGATGCGCTCATCCGCACGAATTTGATTTTCGCATGTAACGTTCAGAAAAACATTTTCCCACCCATCACCCCAATCAGGAGGTAAAACTTGAGCAATTCTCTCAGGCCGTTTGGTAATAAGGATAAATACAACATCAGACCTTTGTTTAATGATTTTCCAAGCATCTATACGCCATTCATCTGCTTCTTCAAGAAAAAAATCTGAAGTCATACAAACACGAATATGCTCACTGCTTTTAATTTTGTAAGAGCCATCTTTATTTTTGCTTAAAGGATAAGCGAAGTTATTTTTTACTTTATAAATATTCCGTCCATTTCCACCACGTTGTTTATCTAAAAAATACATATAACAATGTTGGCAACCCTCACTTTTTTTAATACATCCGTGCCATGGATTCCAAATATCATGCATACAATTAACCCTTTTTCAATAAAGCCAAGTATATAAAAAAAGTAGTTTAAATGCAAGAAGGAAAACATTATGTCTGATGACGTTAAAGCATATCATCAAAAACGACGTGCATTTATTATCATTCCGCAAATAGGGGTAGTAGTAGCACAAAAAGGTAGTATATTGTCTCATAGAGAGATTTTACAGTTCTTAGGAATTAGTGCAGAAAGAATTAAGGAGATTATAAAGAATAATCCAAGGGGATATTTTATGGATAATACTTTAGTATTATATCAAGGAGAAGATATAAAAGAAGGAGAAAACTGGGAATTAAAAGCCGAAAATTATAAAACAGTGAAGGAGAATTTTTCTGATCTGCAAAAGCTTTTTAACATTAATCAAGATACACAAATTTATTTAGGAGTAAAACCAGGAGCTCTTGGAGCTGTTTGGGAAAAAGTTAATTACGTTTCTGTTGATTTTTTTGAAAAATAAAAGGCATCAAAATATGTATGAAATGAAAGTCCGCCAGACTTATTATGCAAAATTAAAAAGTGGAGAAAAAACAATTGAATTGCGATTGTTTGATGAAAAAAGGCAAAAAATAAGAATTGGAGAAATAATAGAATTTACTTGTTTTGAAGATGCACAAGATAAAATACAAGTAGAAGTGCTCGCTTTACATAAAGCAAATGATTTTGAAGACCTTTTCAATAGGATAGATATAAAGAAAGCCGGATTTACATTAACAGCTAAAGAGGCTCTGAAAATAATGGAAGAATTTTATCCAATAGCAGAGCAGCAGAAAAATGGTGTTTTGGGAATAGAGATAAGGAGAATATAGGGAAAGCAGTCGAAAGACTGCTTTTGACACATATACAGTAAAAAAGACATAAAAAAAAAGACTACCGAAGTAGTCTTTTAATCTAATGGCGGGAGCGACGGGGCTCGAACCCGCGACCCCATGCGTGACAGGCATGTATTCTAACCAACTGAACTACGCCCCCATCAGAACAAAAACACTTATAACTAACAAAAAAGATAAATGCAAGCATTTTTTTTAATTTTTTTATTATTTTTCACAAAGTAAAGATATTTTAAGAGGGGATGGAATGTAAACACCTCTAACTTCAGGATTTTTTTGAATATATTCATCCCATAAATTAGTAGAATAAGTGTGATTAATTTTGCGATATTCTTTGATAATCCATAATTTTAAGTCAGCTTTAAGAATAATACATCCTCCAAGAGTCATCTTATCTGTTAAGTTATTATCAAATTTCTGAATAAGGTCAAGAACAGTATCTGCCGCTGGAGGATAGTCCAATTCGCCTAATTCTTTAATAAGAGAGTTTAAGATAAAAAATTTAAGTTCTTTATGCCAACTTAAATATTCGGTGAAATCAACAGAATATCCTGAAGAACACCATTTGTGAATTTTAGTATTGATAAGATGCTGAGCGGTCTCTTCTACAAAGAATTTAGAATTTTGAATATTACGAATAGCATAACAAATTTTTTCAGGAGATATCCCTGTTTCTTTTTCTAAAACAGGTAAGAATTTACGCATTTTCACCCGAAGAAAATCTGTGCATTGATTTGATTCATCTTCAACCCATTCGATATTTCGCTGTGTAAGAAAATCTCTAAAAGTATTAGGATGAGTATTTAAGAAAGGTCTTAAAAGAGTTATGTTATCACGCAATGTAGTTTCGTTCATAGAAGAGAGACCGTAAATACCAGAGCCACGTTGTAAACGCATTAAAAAGGTTTCAGCTTGATCAAATAAGTGATGAGCCAGAACTAGATGATGAATAGAATTATCTAGACACCAATTAATAAGAAGATTATATCTTGCTTCACGAGCTTTTTCTTCTATTGCAGAAACAGGTTTATCACCTTCCCAAAGCAAAATATGGTGAGGAATGCCATATTTTCTCATAATTTCAGCAACATAATGAGCTTCAGTTGCAGAAGAAGGTCGCAATCCATGATCAACAGTTAAAGCGACAATAGGATGATTGGGAAATATCTCATGAAAAATCAAAATAGAGGCAAGAGAATCAGCACCACCAGATACTCCAAATGCCAAAGGAGTATTTTCTAAACAATATTTATGAACAAAATCTTCTATTGTTTGCACCCTAATGCCTCAGCTTCCTTTTTAGCTTTTGAAGAAATATCAGAAGAAACTTTATCAAAAACAGCAGGGAGGTTAACAAAAGCTGTGCAAGCCTCTTCTTTCTTTCCTAAAGCTTTCATAGACATACCTAATTTTAACAAGCAATCAGGACCTTTTGTCCCTTTAGGGTATTTACTATATCCATCTTTAAAAGCAACAGCAGCTTTAGCAAAATTTTGTTGTTTATAGTAAACTTCCCCCAACCAATATTGTGCATTTCCTGCAAGAGTATTATCAGAGTAAGTATTTAAGAATTGAGAAAGTTTAGCTTCAGCATCAGATAATTTATTATTTTTTAAATCGGTTAGAGCATTTTCATACAAATCTTTAGCAGGAACTGTTGATGTTGTTTTTTGTGCTTGAGATTTTTTCGGTGCAGACTTTGCAGCTTGTTTCTGATTAGTAGATTTAGGAGCAGAAACTATAGGCATTTGTTTTTTAAATTGCTCAAATCTTAAATCAATATCTTTATCAAAAGTTTCAATTTTCTTTTCAAGATTTTTCAATCGGAATTCAATATTTTCAACTTTGCCATTCATATCACGGATCATCTGATCATATTCGCCTAGTTTAACTTGCACATTAGATACAGATTCTTGTGGTGCAGAAGTGTTTGACATATCACGATATAGTTGTCTTTGGATAACAACAATATCATCTTTAATTTGATCAATTTGATCTTGAATATATGGTTCTGCTGCATATAGATTAAAAGAAAAACAAGAACACAAAGTAACTAAATTTAATAAACAAATTTTTTTCATTCTACCCTCATAAAAAAAAAAGACAAAGCTAAACAGAATAATAGGACAAATATTTTATAACTCAACAAAAAAAACGTATTCTTGCGAATACGTTTTTTAGAAAAGAAGTTAAATTAAATTATTTACTTAATTCAACAACTGTTACGCCACGACGACTTTTAGCATAAGCTTCTTCTGTATCGCCAGGGAAAGCATATTCTTTACCATAAGAAACAGTAGCAACTCTGTCAGCAGCGATACCTTGAGCAACTAAATATTGCTTAACAGCTTCAGCACGACGTTCACCTAAAGCCAAGTTGTATTCAGCTGTTCCTCTTTTATCGCAGTAGCCTTGAACAACAACATTTACTTTATTGTTTTTCTTCAGCCAAGCAATTTGAGAATCCAAAGCTGCAACAGCTTCAGAAGACAAAGTAGAGCTATCGAAAGCGAAATAAACTGTTGTGTCTGCATTTTCTGCAAATTCACGAGCGAGTTTAGATTGGCAATCGCTACCACCAAACCAACTACTTGTAGTAGAACAGCCTGATAATAAAACAACTGCACAAAGCAAGCTTAAAAGTTTTTTCATTTATTTTCTCCATATGGTTAAAAAAACTTGGTTGTTTATTGAGTAATCCCAAAATCAACTAGACACACATAACTTAAGTAACAAAAGTAAATATTTCAATAACAAACTATACTATTTGTGTATAAACTTAAGATTTATTTATGATAAAAACCTAAACTTCAGTTTTTTTCGGTATAACTTTTGAAGACATTCATTTTTTGAGTGTCTAAATCATAGTTAGGTTGCACATTAAGTTGCGGAGCGATTCGCGAAATAATTTTACCACCAGTAGGAACCGCATTCCACCCAGAAGTAGTAAATCCCCATGTTTCTTTAGAAGGTTTAGGAGAATCAATAATTACGATAAGTGCATATTTAGGGTCATTTATAGGGAAAGCAGCAACAAAGGAAGTCATATTTTTTCCTTTAACATATTTGCCTTTTTCGAGTTTATTTGCAGTACCTGTTTTTCCTGCAACTTCGTAACCATCGATATTGGCATTTTTAGCAGAACCATAAATAACTACATCTCTTAACAATTTGCGCATATCCATAGACGTTTGTGAAGAAATAACTCTTTTACTTTTTCTATTTGATTCAAATGTAAGCGTGGGAGGTGTGTATATGCCACCATTTAATACTGAAGAAAAAGCAGTAATAATATGAATTGGGGTAACAGAAATACCATAGCCGTAAGCGGTTGTAGCAACAGTATCATCTTGCCAAGATTTTTCGCTTCTATGTAAAGGGCGCCCTTTTTCATAAATTTCAAGATTATCAATTCTATCGAACAATCCAAGGTTCTTAAGGAATTTAATTTGTAATTGTTTACCGACTTTAAGAGCCATCAAGGCAGAAGCAATATTGGAAGAGTGAATAAGGGTTTCCCCGACAGTAAGCCATTTAGCTGGAACACGATAGTCAGTAATAAGATGTCTACCCATCTTAAGAGGTTTAGTAGCATCAAAACTATCAGTTATTTTTATTTTGCCGCTATCAAGACCTAAAGCGGTATTAAATACTTTGAAAACAGAACCTGGTTCATAAACTCCCAGAGTAGCAAAATTAAATTTAATATTTTTATCTTTAAAACCACGCTTGTTGAGGTCATAGTCAGGGACAGAGGATAAGGCAATAATTTCAGAAGAATTAATATCCATAACGACAGCTGTAGCACGTTCTGCACCATATTTTTCTTTAGCTTTGAGTAATTCCTCACGAACTGCGTATTGAACGCCTAAATCAACGGTTAAACGTAAATCTTTTGTAGATGAGCTTAAACGATCATTAAGAGATTTTTCGAGTCCGGCGATACCATTATTATCAATATCGGTATTTCCGAGAATATGAGCAAATAGTTCTTTCTGCGGATAAACACGAATTTCGCTAGGTTGGAATTCGAGTTCAGGAAAGCCTAGTGAATTCACAAGAGCTTGTTGATGAGGAGAAATATTTCGTTTGAGATATACGAAACTAGATTTTCGTGTTAACTTGATTAAAAAATCTTCATAACTGATAGTAGGGAAAATTTCAGATAATTTTCTGGCAATAAGCTTGGCATTGCTAACTTTTTTAGGATTTGTAAAAAGGTTAACAGTAGGAAGATTTGTAGCAATAACAATGCCATTTCTATCAGTAATATTGGCACGATGAACAGGAAAAACTAAATCGGATTTAGGACGATAATAAGAAAAAGCTTCTCTATCAAGCTGTATGCCATCAACAAGACAAACATTAAAGATTCGAATAACAATGACTAAATAGATGAATAAAAAAACGCCGATAATAAATAAGATACGACTACGGCAAATATTCACCGTTTCATCTTCAGTTTCCCATCCAAAAGAACCTGATGAGAAATAGATTTCTTGCCCTGGAGCAAATAGATAATTATTTTTCTTTTTTGAAATACCGAGTTTCACCGCTGCAATACCATTAACTAACGTTCAGAATTAGCAAGTTGACGTAATCCTCTAGTATTTTTAGCAAACATAGTAGGATTCTCGAAAACCTCACCCTCTAATGGTAAAGCAGAATAGTTAATAATTTGTTCAGGTTTGATAAAATCTAAAGAAATATATTTGCCAGCAAGCACTTTTAGGCGTTCAGGATTATTTAATTCGCTCCAGTCTGCTTCAAGAATATGAATATCTCGGATATCATTTTCAATATCGCGATTAATTTGTGCTAATTCTTTCTCAAGATTCTGCACATCATTAGTCAATACGAAATAATAAGAACCAATAACAATAGTAAATAAAAACCATAAAATAGTGATAGCTGTTTTTACATTACTCATGGGAAAGTTCCTTTCTTTTGATGGCGTATCTGAGTTTAGCAGAGCGCGCTCTAGGGTTGGTGTTGCATTCATCGGCGGTAGGTGAAATGGCTTTAGAAACAAAAGCCAAAGGTTTCAAATTTTCGGAAGCGGTGGGGGACACCTCTTTATAACGAGAGATATGAACTTTTTTTTCTGAATTTTCAGCAAAGAAAGATTTTACGATTTTATCTTCCAAGGAGTGGAAATCGACAACAACGATTCTACCTTCAGGTAAGACAATATCAAGAGCACCTTTGAGACCGTTTTCAAGTTGTTGTAATTCATCATTAACAGCAATACGAATAGCTTGAAAAGTTCTTGTTGCAGGATCTATTTGTCCGAATTTCTTAGGAAGAACAGTATAGATAATCTGAGCCAATTCAATGGTTGTTTCAATGGGCTTCTGTTGGCGATAAAGATTGATGGCATGTGCAATTTGACGAGATTTTTTTTCATCGCCATATTTGTAAATAATATTAGCCAAATCTTGTTCTGCGATAGTATTAACGATGTCTTTGGCTGATAAGCCGGATTGAGACATTCTCATATCAAGAGGCGCATCTTTAGCAAAAGAAAAACCTCTTTCTGGATTGTCTAATTGCATAGATGAAACACCAATATCAAAAACAACGCCATTAACAGGATGATTAATCAATTGAGCAATATCACTGAAGGTCCCACTGACAAAGGTAAAACGAGAACCATAGATACTTTTCAATTCATTAGCTCTGGCAATAACAAAGGGATCACGATCAATTGCAATAACATTACAATCAGAACTTTTGAGAATAGCTTCACTGTATCCACCATTTCCAAAAGTGGCATCAACATAAGTTTCTCCAGCAACGGGCTTGAGAGCATCTAAAACTTCATTAAGCATAACAGGAATGTGTTTAGAAGAGGTCATTGATTATCCTCCATTTTCAAAGAAGGACGACGCAATTTAATTTTTTCTCTTAAACGAGCTTCTTCTTCATTCCAATTCTTTTCGCTCCATATTTGAAATTTACGCCCTTTACCAACAAAAACTGCTGTATCAGTAATTTCAGCATGTTTTAAGAGTTTCTCTGTTAGCATAATACGTCCAGTGCTATCAAAAGAGAATTTTTTAGCATCCCCAAAAATAAGGTTTGTTAAATCATCTTGAGTTTCGGAGAAAAAATCTGTGCTGTTTTCGATGTCAGAGGCAAGTTTTTCTAAGAGATCTTCTGTGCAACCTTCAATACAAGGAGCAGTTAAACTTCTGTAGCAAACGATTTCTGTTGAGAGTTCTTTAACAATTGCGCGATAATCTGCAGGTAAAGAGACGCGACCTTTCGCATCTACTTTATTGGCAATTGTATCTAAAAATAAAAAACTCTTGCTCATGGTTAAAATCTCTCGTGTACACATTAACTATGGTATAACATGGTAATTTATGGGAATCAATGGGAATTTTTAGTTTTTTATCAAAAAATTAACTTTTTTATGCTTTGGGGCGGAAAATGAGTGTTTTCAAGTGGGTAGATGTGGATAAGTTTGTTGATAAATAAAGAGAATGTGATTAGTGGAGATGTTTGAAATTGAAAAATAAGCATAAAAAAACACCGACTCGTTAGAATCGGTGTTTAAGAAGTCTCTAAGTAGAGATTAAATCATAGCCATACCGCCATTGACATGCAAGGTTTGACCAGTGATGTATTGAGCTTCATCAGAAGCTAAGAAAGCAACGGCATTTGCAATATCTTGAGCTTCACCAAGTTTCCCTTCAGGAATTTTGTTCAATAATTGAGCTTTGACATCATCAGGAAGAACATCTGTCATAGGGGTTCTGATAAAACCTGGCGCAATGGAGTTAACGGTAATTCCGCGAGAACCAACTTCTTGAGCAAGACATTTATTCATAGCAATCATACCAGCTTTAGAAGCAGAGTAGTTTGCTTGACCAGCATTACCCATAACGCCAACAACAGAAGCGATACCGATAATTCGACCATATCTTCTCTTCATCATTCCACGAATAGCAGCTTTAGCTAATTTGAAACCGGCAGAAAGGTTTACATCAAGAACGAGTTGCCAATCTTCATCACTCATACGCATGAAAAGATTATCACGAGTAAGGCCCGCATTGTTAACAAGAATATCAATGCGCCCCATTTTTTCTTCAACATTTTTAACCAAATTATGAACATCATCAGAATTTGTTAAATTAGCAACAAAGTATTCAACACGAGAACCTAATTCAGCCTTTAATTTTTCCATTGGTTCAGCACGCATATCAGTTAAAGCTAGTGTAGCACCTTGAGCATGAAGAGTGCGAGCAATTTTATCACCAAGACCGCCGGCAGCGCCAGTGATTAAAGCGATTTTACCATCTAAATTAAACATATCGACAATCCTTTTCAATGAAAGTTACAAGTTTTTAGCAAGTTCCTCAATATCTTGAACAGAGTAAACAGAGGAAGAATTAATATTTTTCAAGCTTCGTTTAGCAAGACCGGAAAGAACTTTACCAGCACCAATTTCAACAAGATCAGTTACGCCATTTTCATCGAAGAAATTCATTGTTTCTCTCCATCTAACGGTTCCCGTAACTTGTTCAACTAAATTTTTAATAATTTCTTTTTTCTCAGTTTCCGGGGCAGCTAAAACATTAGCAACAATAGGAATGAGAGCATCATTAGCATCAACTTCCATAAAAGCACGAGCCATAGCTTCAGCAGCAGGCTGCATCAAAGGACTATGGAAAGGGGCAGAAACAGGAAGTTTTAAACATCTTTTAGCGCCAAATTCAGAAGCAATTTCAACAGCTTTTTCGATAGCTTGCATATGACCTGATAAAACAACTTGCCCATCAGAGTTATCGTTGGCGGCAACACAGAAATGAGAATCATCATTACAAGCATCAACCATAGCGCCAACATCTTTGTATGATAATCCAAGAACTGCAGCCATACCGCCTACGCCAAGAGGAACTGCTTGTTGCATAGCATCTCCGCGGATACGCAAGAGTTTAGCTGTATCAGCAAGAGAGAATACACCGGCAGCGCAAGCGGCAGAATATTCACCTAGAGAATGCCCGGCAACATAAGCTGCTTTATCCTTAAGATTAATACCAAATTCTTTTTCAAGAACTCTGACAACAGCCATAGAAACAGCCATTAAAGCAGGCTGAGTATTAGTAGTCATAGTCAACTCAGAATCTGGACCATCAACCATAACTTTATATAAATCCTGCCCGAGAGCTTGATTAACTTCTTCAAAAACATCTTTGGCGGAAGAAAAGTTTTCAGCCAATTCTTTTCCCATACCAACAAATTGAGATCCCTGACCGGGAAAAACAAAAGCATATTTCATATAAGCTTAACTCCAAATTAATTTCTGCCAATAAGCTAAAGGACTACTTTATAAAGTCAAGTTTAAATCCCTAACGTGTGCATAGGTTACGATGATAAAAAGATAGAAACTTATCTCACAAAGAGAAATATTAAGATTTTGTTTAAAAATTACAGTTAAAGTGACCATAAGAAAGCGACTACATAGAAAGAGGAAGAAATGGCAAAAAAGACAAAGAAAAAAGAAAATAAAAAAGAAGAAAAAAACGTCTATAGAAAAGTTTTGAGCATTTTAATAGGAATAGGTTTAATACTATTCAGCATAAGTTTAGTATTAAGTGTAATAGGGTATAATCCAAGTGATAAATCCTTCAACGTTTCAAATTCTGAAAAAATAAGTAATTTTATGGGTGAATTTGGATCATACAGTGCAGATTTTATAGTCAACAGTTATGGTTTAGCCATATTTATTTTTCTTATACCTGTTTTAATATGGGGGTATTTACTAATAAAGCATCAAAACATTTTAGAGTTTAAGATAAGATTATTTGCCGTTTTTATTGGAATTGTCACATTATCTGGTGTGTTTTATCAAACAATAGCTTCACTGCTGGAAAAAATAAATTTGTTAGGAAAGTTTAGTCATTTATTACCAGAGGGGTTAAATCGCGTGTTTAAGAGCTGGAAGGTAGAAGGGTATGAGGAAGTTTTGACGCTGAGCATTTTATCAATTATTTCGCTTATGTCATTCAATTTAGCAGCAGGAATTACTTTCAAGCATTGGAAAATCTGTATAAAGAAACTAAGTCATTGGACATATGTATTGTGCAAAGGAATATACATATTTGTAAAACATTTAGTTCACCCACAATCTTTATTTGAAAAAGTTGAAAAAGAAGAAGCACCTAAGGCAGTTAAAGAAAATAAGCGTAAAGAGCCAACACTAAGTCCAGCAATAGATACAAAGCCAGAAGAATTAGAAAGTAAAGAGGAGAAAAAAGTAGAAAAGAAAGGCTCAGAAAAAGCCAAAGGAGAAGTGATAGCCTTTTCAAATAAAAAGTCAGAAAAAAATAACGGATATGAATATCCAGATATAAATTTATTGAAAAAGCCTAAAGAAAAGATAGGCCTTAGCGTCAACGAAAAAGAATTGAATGAAATAGCAAGAGCATTGGAAGGAGTATTGGAAGAGTTTGGAGTACATGGAGAAATTGTAAAAATTCGTCCGGGACCTGTTGTAACATTATTCGAGTTGGAACCAGCTCCAGGAACTAAAACATCTAGAGTTATCAGTTTAGCAGATGATATAGCTCGTTCAATGTCGGCAGTATCTGTCCGTATAGCGGTTGTTCCTGGCTCTAATACAATAGGTATAGAAATACCAAACGCTAAGAGAGAGATAGTTTGGTTAAGAGATTTGTTAGAGGATAACAATTTTATAGATAGTAAGAATACATTAAATGTCGTATTAGGGAAAGATATTGGCGGAAAGAATGTATATGCAGACTTAGCCAAAATGCCTCACTTATTAGTAGCCGGAACGACTGGTTCAGGTAAATCTGTTGGGGTAAACTCGATGATATTGTCACTACTTTACAGAATGACACCGGAAGAATGTAAATTTATCTTGATAGATCCAAAGATGCTGGAATTTTCAATGTATAACGGAATTCCACATTTATTAACACCAGTAATTACGGATCCGGCCAAAGCTGTAATTGGATTAAAATGGGCTGTAAGAGAGATGGAAGAACGCTATCGTGCGATGGCATGCTTATCTGTAAGAAACATCAGCGGTTACAATTTGAAATTAAAAGAATTACGCGAAAAAGGTGAAAAACCAATGCGCACAATTCAAGTTGGATTTGATCCGGAGACAGGAAAACCCAAATACGAACAACAGATGCTGGATACCACCCCGCTGCCATATATTGTAATAGTGGTAGATGAAATGGCCGATTTGATGTTAGTCGCAGGAAAAGAGGTTGAAGCAGCTATTCAAAGATTGGCACAAATGGCACGTGCCGCAGGAATACACTTGATTATGTCAACCCAAAGACCATCAGTAGACGTTATTACCGGAACAATTAAATCCAATTTCCCAACAAGAATAAGTTTCCAAGTAACATCAAAAATTGATAGTAGAACAATTTTAGGAGAACAAGGGGCTGAACAATTACTGGGTAAAGGTGATATGTTGTATATGCCGGCTGGTTTACGTCCACAACGTATACATGCAGGATTTGTTGAGGACGCGGAAGTTGAAGCTGTAGTAGAATTCTTGAAGTCACAACGTCAACCTGAATATGTAGAAGGAGTGACCGAAGGAGAGTTGGAGATGAAAGGAAAAGATGCAGGTGCATTATTTGATAGAACAGCAATGGGAGCATCAGGAAATAGCAAAGATGATTTGTATGAACAAGCAGTAGCGATAGTTCGCAATGATAAAAAAGCCTCAACAAGTTATATTCAAAGAAGACTGGGAATAGGTTATAATAAAGCAGCTTCAATAATTGAGAGAATGGAAGCTGAAGGTGTCGTTACGCCAGCAGACCACGTCGGTAGAAGAGAAGTCATTTAAGAAGGCAAGTAATGAATTTATGTAAAGAGAGAGAAGAGGAATTAAGCTCTCCACGTTTTCATAACTTTATCCATGCTATTATTAACAATGGTAATTTCTTGATGCATTTTTTTATTTTCATAAATCCGTAAAGCGGATTTGTAATAATCGATGGCATCTGCGAAAGCTTTTTTATCGCGTCCATTTTTTCCGATATTATAATAGACATTTGCGATATTTTCTTGAATTTTAGCCCACATAACCGGATAAAGTTCTTTGCGATAAACTTGCTGTTTATTTTTATAACTTCTAATAGCAAGTCTAGATATATCATCACTCTTAGAAAAGAGACCAAGTAAAGATAAATAGAAGCCAAGATAACCTTCGATTTTAGACCAAAGTTCTGGGAATGAAATTTGAGTATAAGTTTTTTCCGCTTCACGCAAGAAATAAACAGCATCTCTTAGAGCTTGAACATCATTTGTAAATTTCCAGTATTGGAAATAGAGCTGAGAGAGTTTAAATGAAATTTGAGCAAAATCATAAGGATAATTATAGATATCTAAATATTTCTGAGCTGAGCGATAGTTAGTAATCGCATCGCGGAATAAAAGCCAATATCCGCCCAAATCTTGTTTAAGAGCCGCTTCATAAAGTTGTGCTAAATTTTTATAAATACAACCGATATGAACATTTTGCATAATTTGCTTTTGATTTGCCAAAGCATTCATAAAGAAATCTTTAGCAGCATTAAAAGTTTTAAGATTAAGTTCTTTTTGTGAAAAGCTAAGATATATAAGACCAACAGTATTAAGAACATAAGGAGAAAACATCAGGTTAGAATTTTCTGTAGGTTCTTCGGATGACAGATTACCAATAACATTTTTCAATAATTTATATTTTAAGTGTCTGAGATCGATTCGTTGTTCACTGATAGAAGCCGCAATGATCCCAATAAGAAGATTGTTTAATATCTCGGGAAAGAAATTAATATGCTCAAAATATTCCGCCGGAATAAACAAGCTATCCAAGACGGAACAAGAAGCATTGTCCCAATCAGAATAAGCATTTGCAGTTTGAAAATTAAGTCTTATATTTTCATCTTCTTGATATCCCCAAATAACAACATCAGCATTAAGTCTTTGAAGTAGAGTATTCCCGGAATCAATCAAATCAAAAAAATTACGTCCTTGAAGATTTAAGAAACTTTTATCAAAAGGTTCATCAAAAAAACGCACATTAAAGGAAGAGTTTTTTTGAAGAAGTCTAGTTAACGCTTTGGCGAAACCATAATTTCCATATTCAACAAAATCAACAACAACAATTTTAAGTGTTTCGACTTTAGGCAAAACACGAGTCTGATTAGAAAATTTCTTTCCGAATAAAATTTTAACAAAATTTAACATCGGCTACCCCTAAAATTATTTATCAGCCCGTTGTTTTTTACGAGATTTCTTAGAAGTCTTCTTTTGAGGTTTCACATCATGAGGAGATGATGTTTTTTTAGCAAAAGAAGCTTTAATAACTTTTCTACCCCATTTAGAAATAGATAACAACTCTTCCGGTTGAGTATCCCCAGATAAGATAGAAAGATACCAAAAATTAAGTGCAACAGCAAAAACAGGCAAAGCAAGGCGTTCATAAGAAACTATCTGAATGAAGGAAAGTAAAATATTTAATAAAAAGATTTTAAGAATGCTTATGCAAATAACTTTTTCGTTAGCTCCTAATTCATAAAGTTTAAAGCTCGCTGTATTCATAAAAAAGTATTCACGTTTTTGTATTAAGATGAAACGATGATAAAGGGCGTAACCGAGTTCAGTAAATAAAAAGGCAGCAGCAATAAGCATAGAAGTTTCAGAAAATTCAACAGACGCTTGTAACATAAAGCAAGCAAGGACAAATCCCAGAGAAATAAAAGCTTCATTAGACAACATAATTTTTTCAGGAGGCCAACTTAAAAAAGAAAAAGCAAGCATAATACCAAGATAAGCAAGAGCCATAAATCCTAATATTTGAGGAAGAATACCCAAATAAACAAGAATGATGCTAGCTATCATAATAGTATTAAATTGCATAGAAGCGATAGCTGGTAAGCCATTTAAGAGGCCCAATCCAATAGCTATCAGAGTAATGAGCAAAGCTTCAACAAAAGTATCTTGAAGAGGCGATAAGTGTTCAGGAAAAAGATTAAAAGTTTCGGGTTGCCAGAAGCAAATAACCAAAGCGAATAAATAAATAGTAATATAATTGAGCCAAGATATTCCTAAAAGATAAAAGAAATAGATAATGATAGAAAATATAATTGGCAGAAAGAAATCCCAGAAAGAATAAGTTTTTATAGTATCATCAAAAGAGGGAGCGGTAAAATATACAATCCCGGAGAAAATTAGGAACAATCCAATAATATACCAAAAAGGATCAAGTTTAAATTCATATTCTTCAGGAAAAATATGGAAAGGAATTCTACTCAAAAAGAAGGTCGACAAAACGAAACCACTAAGCAGTATACTGATACTAAAAACTAAGTTTTCTATCATAATTTCACCTCAAGTTTATATTCTCTAAGAGAGAGGATAACATAAGTTTATTAAATTTTCCTTTTTAAACAAGCAATAAAAAATCCATCAGCACCAGATAATGCAGGATAATCTGTGACCACAACAGATTGAGGCAATACTCTGAGGAAACCGTCTTTTGTAAGCATATTTTCCGTTCCGGGGATAGAAATGGGGGAAATTTCAAATTCAGAATGGTTCTTAAGAAAAGAATTAATTTGCTTTTCACCTTCACTTTTAGCAAGAGAGCAGGTGACATAGAGGATATATCCTTGAGGGGCAAGAAGAGAGATAGCGTGTTCAAGAATTTCTTTTTGAAGCAAGGTTTGTTTTTTTACATCATCTAAAGTTTTTGTAAAAATAATTTCCGGATGTCTGCGAAAAGTTCCTATGGCAGAACAAGGAGCATCAATTAAGATAACATCAAATTGCTGAGAAGAGGAAAATTGTAGAGCATCAGCACACACAACAGATAAATTTTGAGATAAATTTAAACGAGCGATGTTTTCAGAAAGAGTTTTTAATCGATTCTCGGAAATGTCGACAGCTGTAACAGAAGCGCCAGCATCAAGAAGTTGAGCAGTTTTACCTCCAGGTGCGGCACATAAATCAAGAACATTTTTACCTGTAAGATTTTTGAGAGTTTTGACGGCAAGAGATGCGGCAACATCTTGTATCCACCATATTCCATCATTAAAAGCAGGCAGGGATGAAACTTTGTTATTTGCCGGGAGTCTCAAAGTTCCGCAAGGAAGAATAACAGCATTTGTAAAAGGATTAGAAGTATCTTTTTTTAGAGTAATATCCAAAGCTGGTTCTAAAGGAATAAATTTTTGCATAGTTTGAATTTCATCATTAGAATAGTCTTGTTTTAAGATTTTCAAAAAGTTACGACTAAAAAAAGAATTAGGCAATTGTAAAAGATTATTTTTATCACGGAGAACATTTCTCAAAACAGCATTAACAAAATTAGCTCCAAATTTATCAGTATATCTCTTAGCAGCATTTACATAAGAGTTAAGAACAGCATAATCAGGAGTATCTAAAAATAAAAGTTCAGTGATTGCCAGATATAGAACAAACTCAAGAATTTTTTGTTTTTGAGGAATTTTCTTTTTTACAAATCGAGGTAAAACGGTTTCTTGAATAAAAGCAAGATGTCTGAAAGTCGTTAAAAAAAGCATATTAAAAAAATTTTTTTTAACATCAGGAATATCGTTTTTAAAAGAATTAAGAGGAAGATTTTGTGTTAAAATTTTTTGCAAAATTTCGACATATTGAGCACGTTCATCAGACATAAAAAATCCTTTAAATATAGCACATTGGGCTGAGTTATTAAACTTTTATTAAAAAATAATGCCGTAAATTTAGCGTATGTTTTCATAGAAGTAAAGGATAAAAGAAAATGAATGGCCGGCGATTACAAATATCGTTATTAGCTGCAATGTTACTATGTGGTGCAACAAATGTGCAGGCAATAGATATTTTCAATGTATATACACACAAAGCACCGGAAGGTTGTTTAGACAAAGACTTAAACAATAAAAAAGAAGTTTCACTTATAGATTTAATCAAGATAGGAATTTGTAATAATCCAGAATTAAGCATTAACTACATGAGTCTAAAGGGTTCGGAAGCAAATTTAGGCGCAGCAAAATCAGAATATTTTCCAAGTATAGATTTAAATGCAGGAATAGGAAAAAATAATTTAAAGCAACAAGGTGAACATAGTTATGAAGAAAGTCCCTATGATGTGAACTTAGGACTATCATTATTGTTATATGATTTTGGAGGCAGAACAGCTAGAGTAGATAGTTTTAAGTCATATTTAGCGGAAGCCGGATTCAATTATAATAGTGCTCTTCAAGATTTAATACTATCTATAAATACATCATATTTTAAGTTATTAGGAGCGAAAGAAGATTTAAAAAGTGCAAAAGCCAATGAAGCTATGTATAAAAAATCCTATGATGAGGCAAGTCGTAAATATGAAGTAGGGATGGCTGCATTAAATGATAAATTACAAACTCAAACAAGTTATGAGCAATCAAAGTTAAAAGTAATAGAAATGGAAAATGCTGTAAAACAGTATGAGGGCGATTTAGCAACAATATTAAATTTACCCCCACAAACAACATTTAGGTTAAAATTGCCACCGACAGATAGAGATTTAACAGCATTAGACAAAAAAGATACATTAGATAAAATGATTGAAATAGCATCAAAAGAAAGAGATGAAATAAAAGCTCAAGAAATGTTAGTAAATGCGGCCAATTCATCATTACAAGAATTGAGAGCTTCTCGATATGGGGCTTTCAATTTATCAGCACAAAGTGGGTATAATAATAATTGGAAACCAGAGAGAAGTTATAACAGAGATAATTCAATAAGTTTAAACTATCAAGTTCCGTTATTTACAGGTTTTGAAACAAGTTATAAAATATCTGCCGCAAAGTATAAAAGAGAGCAAGAAAGATATGCACTAGACCAAATAAAGAATGAGATAAAAAATGAAGTATGGGGAGCATACCATGATTATCAAACATCAATTAAATCATATGAAGTAAGTAAAAAAGTATTAAAAAGCGCAGAGGAAAACGAAAGAGTAGCCTTTACGTCTTATGAAATAGGTCAAACAGATATTATAAATTTACTGACGGCAGAATCTCAATTGGCAGATGCCAGAGATGCACTGGTAAACGCATTTTATACAGTTTTGATAAACAAAGCGACATTATATAGAGCAATAGGGAGATTTTGATGATAAACAAAAAATTAGGATTAGCAGCAATAGTTATACTAGTTAGCGGTTATTATATGTATTCTGGGACAAAGAAAGAGATTTTAAAAGCAACAGACTTTGAAATGAGTCAAGTAAAAAGGGGAACATTAACATATGAGGTAACAGCAACAGGCACTATTAATCCAATAAATACGGTATTAGTAGGAACACAAGTTTCAGGAATGGTAGAAACAGTGTTAGCTGATTATAATGACGATGTCAAAAAAGGACAAGTATTAGCTTTATTGGATTCATCAACATTAAAAGAGACGATGGAAAAATCTAAAGCAAACTATGAATTAGCACTAGCGAAAGAAAGAAAAGCAAAATTAAACTATGATCGTATTAAAAAGTTGTTTCAAGATAAGCTAACTTCATCAGCATCTTTAGAGGATGCCGAGATAGAGTATAAAGAAGCTTCAGCGAATGTATTAAGTGCCAAAGCGGATTATAACATAGCAAAAAAGAATTTTGAATATGCAACAATTACGTCACCAGTATCAGGAACAGTTATATCCAAAGAGATAGAACAAGGTCAAACAGTTGCAGCAAGTTTTTCAACACCGACATTGTTTGAGGTAGCGGAAGATTTATCAAAAATGCAGATTGAGGCAAGTGTCTCAGAAGCCGATATTGGTTATATAAAGAAAGAGATGCCAATAACATTTACGGTAGATGCATACCCAAATGATACATTTACCGGAAAGGTACAGCAAGTTAGATTATCACCGACGGAAGACGAAAATGTTGTAATGTATACAGTAATTATCGAAATCGATAACTCAAGTCGAAAACTCCTACCAGGAATGACCGCATCTGTAACAGTAAAAGCTGATGAAGCCAAAGATGTATTAACAATATCTGCAATGGCATTGCAATATAAACCATCAGCCGCAGTAAAAGAGAGAATAGATGTCAAAAAGATTGATAATATCGGAGAGAATCAAGATATCGTATTTGTGTTTGAAAATGGAAAGATTGCTCCAAGAGTAGTAACAAAAGGTCTTTCAGATATGACAAACATCGAGATAAAAGATGGATTGAAAGAAGGAGAACAAGTAATAGTAGAAGCTTTATTTGAGCAAAGGCGGAAATAATGGCAGAAAAAACTGTAATAGATGTCCAACATGTATGTAAGACCTACTTTATGGAAGGTGGAACAAGTCAGTCTGTTTTGAAAAATATTAATTTTCAAATTAAATCTGGAGAATTTGTTGCAATAATGGGTCCATCTGGTTCAGGAAAATCAACATTAATGAACATATTAGGGTGCTTAGATAAACCAACAAGCGGCAAATATATATTAGAAGGATATGATATAGCATCTAAGGATGATAAGGAATTAGCAGTTATTCGCGGTAAGACAATTGGTTTTGTTTTTCAAAACTTTAATTTGATGATGAAAAGAACAATCGCGGATAATGTATCGCTACCATTGATATATCAAAAAGTAGGAGAGACAGAAAGATACAATCGTGCGGTGGAAATGTTGAAAAAGGTCAATTTAATAGGCTATCAAGATCGTCCGCCGTCACAAATATCCGGTGGTATGCAACAAAGAGTAGCGATAGCAAGAGCTTTGATAAACAATCCTGCAATAATTTTTGCAGATGAGCCAACCGGAAATTTAGATAGTAAAACTTCGGATGAAATCATGGAGTTATTTACCTTTTTGAATAAGCAAGGAATAACAATAGTATTGGTAACACATGAGGATGATGTGGCAGACTACGCGACGAGAATGATAAAAATAAGTGATGGTCACAAAGTTTATGATGGATTACGCAAAGAATACAGCAAAGAAAAGGAAATAAAATGCTGACAGCAATAATAAAAGAAGCATGGATATCAATAGCATCATACAAACTGAGAACATTCTTAACGATGCTCGGTATAATGATAGGTGTTGCTGCCGTAGTGATGATGGTATCAGCAGGACAAGCCGTTCAAAACCGTATAACAGATACATTTGCATCAATGGGAAGTAATTTAATATTGATAGGCCCGGCAGAACTTGTAACAGGTGGTGTAAGAGGGGGAAGAGGGCTACCGAGTGTAACAGTTGCGGATGTTGCGGCATTAAAGACATTAAAAGATGTAGAAACAACATCATATTTAATGAACGCAGCGGTTCAAGCCGTATACGGCTCTAGAAACTACGGTGTAAGTGTAAAAGGGACAAATCCGGATTATTTAGCTGTAAACAACTGGGAAATAGAAGATGGCATTATGTTTAGCGAAAAAGATGTCCGTGCGGCAAAACCTTATGCTGTAATAGGTCAAACAGTGGTAGATGAGTTGTTTGGCTTACAAAATCCGATAGGCAAGACAATTCGTCTAAAAGGTAAACCCTTTACAGTAATAGGGACGTTAAAAGAAAAGGGGGATGGATTAATGGGGGATGACCAAGACAATATTATTTTGATGCCTTCAACAACAGTTCGCCAAAGAATAGCCGGTTCCCCACGTCCACAATATACAGGAATAGCGTTTGTCAAAGCAACATCAGAAGATAAAATGGAATTGGTGGCTAAGCGCGTGGAATATATGCTAAGAACAAGACATAGATTAAAAGACGGCGAGAAAAATGATTTTACCGTAAGATTAATGACAGAAATGGTAGAAAAGGTTCGCAGTGTAGGCTTTGTATTATCAGCATTATTGGCAGCGATTGCTTCAATTTCTTTGATTGTTGGTAGTATCGGCATTATGAACATGATGCTCGTATCAGTAACCGAAAGAACAAGGGAGATAGGCACAAGAAAGGCGCTAGGAGCACCAAACAGTTGGATAATGATGCAATTTTTAGCTGAATCTGTATTGATTTCGTTTATTGGTAGCTTTGTCGGCATGGTGTTTGGAATAGCCTTTTCGCAATTAGGCGGACATTTGTTCGGCTATGAAGTACCGATTTCCATTTGGTCAGTTATCGTATCGGTAACGGTTGCGGTTGTAGTAGGTATTGTTTCTGGACTAATGCCGGCCTTAAAAGCGATGCGTTTGAATCCGATAGATGCGTTGAGGTATCAATAAACAAAATAGCTGAATTTTTGCTTGCCAGAGTCTCGATTCTATGGTATTATCAGTTAATGTTTTAAACAAAAGAGGAAGAGAAATGCCGATAGATACAGAAACATTAGCCAAAATAGAAGCCAATAAAAGACAATGGCGAGAGAGTGTGACGCAAGAAAAAGACAATGAAACAAGAGAGCGCCAAGAAAGTTTTCGCGCACTCAAAGAAGGTATCATCAAAAAGTTTGTCGCCAACGAGCTGGATTTGGAAGACCGCCAAGAGCAAAGCATATTAAAGCTGGTAGATAATGATAACACAGAAGATACTTCTTTAAGCCATGGCTATTTCCACGCATGCACGGCGTTTGGAAAAACCTACTTGATGATGGCCATGGCAGAGGGTTATCGCGCGGAAGCACCACATAAAAAGATTATCATCTTAGAAGAAAATACCAAAGTCTTAGAGCAAGTTAAGCAAGATTTTATAGATAAGACCGGCTTTTCTGCTTCGGAGATTGGGGCTTTTTACGGCAAAGAAAAAACAGCCGATACGCCGATAGTTGTGGGTACTTATGCCTCAATGGAAAAAATGATAAATGCGGTCGGCAAAGAAAATATCGGGTTGGTATTATGCGATGAAGCGCATCATATTTTATCAGAAAACCGCCGTCGCGTGGCGCAAGTGTTTAACAGTTCCTGCCTTTATGGCTTTACCGCCACTCCGGAATATGACAAAGATAAAAATTGCGCGGACGTGTTTGGCAAAGTAATCGATTCGGTAACCTTGCGAGAAGGTGTGGAAAAAGGTTTGCTTTGCAGTTTCAAAAATGGTCTGTTCGTTTCAAAAATTCCGGTAGATTTAACGGATGCGATAAACAGCAGTGGTGACTATGACGGAGAAAAACTTGCAAAAATCCTTAAACAGTCACACTTGCATGGCATAAGAGAAGAATTGGCGGATTATTACTTAACCTTTTCAGACCCTGTTATCGGGCAAATCAAGGGAAAACCCACAATAATCAACGTTCCGAACCAACATGAAGCAGATGAACTGGCAACAGTGTTTAATCAAAAAGCGGGTTATAATATAGCGCAAGCCTATCATATCAACAGCGGAGAAAGTCCGTTGCAAGAATTTAATTCCGGCAAGTTTCCGGTCTTGATACAAGTCAATCGTGTCGCTGAAGGATATTCAAACAAAAAGGTAGAAGTCTGCATCAACTACCCGACAGCGAGCAAGGTCAAAGCTGCGCAAAGAGGGGGCAGAGCTCTTCGTCAAGATAAGGAAAATCCGGATAAAGTAGCGTTGATAATGGATATTGCGTTTAAGAGAAGCAACAACAAAAGCACGTTGGAAGAAATTCGTGAAAACGGGCAAGTTCTGTTTATGGATATAGCCGAAGACGTCGCTATTGTATCTTCCAATATGCGTCCCAAAATAGCAGAGATAAATAAAAGTCGCCACAAAAATACGAATCAGGATAAGGACGAGGTTGACACAACGCATCTATTTGATGTTGTGGTGGATATGGAAGATTTATATGAGATGAACTTTACCAAACTTATTCATGAAGAAGAAAATACGCCACAGCGCAATAAGTTAGACACCGATTTAATAAGTAGTGTATTTCAAAGCCAATGGATTATAAAACAAAATGGTAAATCGTTAAATATCAAAGAAAAAAGCACCTTATGGAAACAAATAATCCAAGCAAACCCAGAATTATTTGCCTATGTTCAATCAGGAACACTGCAAGCATATGTGATAAGCAAAGAAGAGCAACACGCTTTCAAACAATATCTGCAAGAGCAAGGCTATGACGTTACGACACCTGATGAAAAAGTGCAAAGCATTGAACGCGATAAGTTAGATACCGATTTAATAAATGATGTATTTCAAAGACAATGGATTTTGAAAAAAAATGGTAAATCTTTAAGTAAGGATGAAAAAAGCAATTTATGGAAACAAATTCAAACGAAGCTGAAATTATTTACCTATGTTCAAGCCGGTCCAAAACAAGCATATGTGATAAGCCAAGAAAAACAAAATGCTTTCAAACAATATTTGCAAGAGCAAGGTTATGATGTCACCACACCTGATGAAAAAGTAAAAATCGTCATCCAACGCAAAAAGTTAGACACCGATTTAGTAAATACTGTATTTCAAAGACAATGGAGTTTGAAAAAAAATGGTAAATCATTAAGCGAGGATGAAAAAAGCAACTTATGGAAACAAATTCAAACGAAGCTGAAATTATTTACCTATGTTCAATCAGGTACCAGTCAAATATATGTGATAAGTCAAGAAAAACAAAATGCTTTCAAACAATATTTGCAAGAGCAAGGTTATGATATCACCACACCTGATGAAAAAGTAAAAATCGTCATCCAACGCAAAAAGTTGGACACTGATTTAATAAATAATGTATTTCAAAGCCAATGGCTTTTGCAACAAAACGGTAAATCTTTAAGCAGTGATGAAAAAAGCAATTTATGGAAACAAATATCCCAAGAAAAGTCAGAGTTATTTACCTATGTTCAATCAGGAAAACTGCAAGTATATGTGATAAGTAAAGAACAACAAAATGCTTTCAAACAATATTTGCAAGAGCAAGGCTATGAGGTAATCCCTCCTGATGAAAAATATCAAAGCATTGAACGCGATAAATTGGATACCGATTTAATAAGTAGTGTATTTCAAAGCCAATGGAGTTTGAAAAAAAATGGTAAATCTTTAAGAGGCAAAGAAAAAAGCAACTTATGGGAACAAATTACTCAGACAGAGCTGAAATTATTTACCTATGTTCAATCAGGAACACATCAAGCATATGTGATAAGCAAAGAAAAGCAAAACGCTTTCAAACAATATTTGCAAGAGCAAGGCTATGACGTAACCACACCGTATGATAAATTGCATGAGATGCAAGAACAAGCCGCTCAGACCCAAACACCGGAAGAGCGGAAAAAATATCTGGCGAAAGCCAAAAAGATATTTGAATCCCTCAATCCGAAAATAGCCAAAGATAAAACTTGTAAAATATGTTTAAACAAAATTTCTAAATCTCGAGAATGAGGATACATAGGATACTTTTAAGGAAACAGTCGTTCCCAGCTTTGAAATTTTAATCAAATTTTAAAATAAAAAAGCCTCAATTAAGAGGCTTCTTTGCTTATCCGAAATAAAGTGAAACTTATGCTTTCTTTCCGTTAAGACGCAAATAAGCTTTTTCTCTGCCGATAAGAGGTAATAAAGTTTTCAATTCCGGACCATTTGCCTGAGCGGTGAGTGCCATACGAATTGGGTGGAATAAATCCTTACCTTTTCTACCGGTAGCTTCTTTAAGTTTATTCATCCAATTATTGAAAGTGGCATCATCAAAATCGCCTTCCGGAAGCATTTGTGCAGCTTGAGCCGTAAAGTCAGCATCTTCCATAATCGGTTCAATTTCTTTGTTGCAAATATTATCCCACAACAAAACATCTTTTGCGACTTCAAGGTTTCCTTTAACATCGTTCCAGAAAGTTTCATTTACACCAAAATTATTTTTAAGTGCACTATAAGGCATATTGTGAACGAGTTTGGTATTAAATTTCTTCAATTCTTCTTCATCGAATTTCGGCTGAGCATGTCCGATTTTACTAAAATCAAGAGTTTGAGCCAAATCATCTAAAGAATAAAAAGGTTCAATAGCTTCAGATGTGCCGAGTTTAGCCAAGAATGAGCAAATAGACATAGCTTCAATACCGTCATCACGAAGTTCACGCACACCAAGACTACCGAGTCGCTTAGAAAGTTTTCCTTCTTTACCGGTCAAAAGCGGCAAATGTGCAAATGTAGGAACAGTTCCTCCGATAGCCTTAAACATTTGGATTTGAGCCGCTGTATTAGTAACGTGGTCTTCTCCACGAACAATGTGGGTAATTTTGAAATCCACATCATCAATAACAGAAGGCAAGTGATACAAATAGCTACCGTCTTCACGAATGATAATCGGATCAGAAAGCTTACTTGCCTCATAACGACAAGTTCCTCTAACCACATCTTCCCAAACAATTTCCTCATCAATTAATTTAAAGCGATAATGCGGTTTACGTCCTTCAGCTTGAAAGCGGGCGATATCAGCTTCAGTATAAGACAAAGCCTGTCTATCATAAATCGGGGGAAGGCCTTTAGAAAGTAATCTTTTCCGTTTAAATTCCAATTCTTCAGGAGTATCATAACAAGCATAAATACGTCCTTCTTGTTTTAGCTTTTCAACGACTTCATCATAGCGAGCAAAACGAGCAGATTGTCTTGCTTCTTCATCCCAAGAGATACCTAACCAAGTAAGAGCATCTCTGATACCATCTTCATATTCTTTTTTAGAGCGAAGTTTATCAGTATCGTCAATTCTCAACAATAATTGACCGCCCATTTTTCTCGTCCAAAGATAGTTGAACAAGGCAGTTCTAGTATTACCGATATGCATCCAACCTGTAGGGCTCGGTGCAAATCTGACTTTAATGTTTGTCATTTGTTATTCCCCAATAAAAAAATCAATTAGGCAAATAATACTTCGAAATTTTATAATTTCAATCTTAAAATCAAGAAAGCGTATATGAAAAATAATTTTTTACTTGCAATTAGAGCGGATTGAATATAAATAGGACGGTGATGGAATTAAATTTTTAGGAGAAACAAAATGCCTTCAGTTGTAAATGGCGATTTGTGCATCAAATGCGGAACATGCGCTGGTGTATGCCCTGTAGAAGCTTTTCACGTATGTGATGAACAATATGTCGTAGATCCTGATACATGCATTGATTGTGGTGTATGCATTTCAGAATGCCCACAAAGTGCAATCACATCAGATGATGAAGCAGAAGAAAAATGGGTAAAAGTAAATGCTGAAAATGCAAAAACATGCCCAAGTGCTTATTAATCTGCTGATTAAATAAGATAAAACAAGAGGGGCTTAAGGAGGGTGAACCTTTTTAAGCCTTTCATTTTAGGAAAAAGAAAATGGATAATTTTACCAACGATTATTTGCTGGATAAACAAGTGAAAATTTTTCAACCGATAGATGGATATAGAGCATCGACAGATGCAGTATTTCTATCATCATTGGTTGATGATAGAAAATTAAAAAGAGGAGTTAAAATTTTGGATGCAGGCTCAGGGACAGGAGCAATATCGCTATGTTTGGCAGCAAGAATGAAGGATAAGGATATCAAAATTACAGGATTAGATATTCAAAAAGAATTGGTAGAATTATCAAATAAAAGTGCGATAGCCAATAATTTTCAAAATATATTATCTTATGAGAATTTTGATATAAGAGAGGATAGAAAAGAAGAGCTGAATAGTTATGATATAGTGATAACCAATCCTCCATATAGCGACCATGATATGCCATCTCCGAATGAAAGTAAAAAATTAGCACATAATCATCAAAATTTTGATTTAACGGGCTGGATAATGTTTTGCATAAAAATGCTAAAATCAAAAGGAGAGTTGTATCTGATAAATAGAACAGAAGCTATAAATGAAATATTGTCAGCATTACATAATCGAGCCGGAGATATAAGAATTTTACCTTTATATTCAAAACAAGGGCAAGAAGCAAAAAGAGTTGCGATAATTGCTAAGAGAGGCGCTAGAGGAATAACAAAGATTTTACCTCCGTTTTATGTTCATAATGAAGATGGAAGCTATACAGAAAAAGCACAAAGAATTTTGCGTCAGGGCAAGAATTTTTTTGATGAGGAAGAATGATAAAAATAAAAGACTATGAGATAACTATAAAAGATGAAAAAAGTCCTTTATCCTGCTATAATCGCTTGTATGAATATAAAAGCGGGGCAAAAGAGATAAATCCTGATTTTTGTAAAAACATATTATCAGCAACTAATAATCCCAAAGTAACCAGAGAGCTTTTATATCTAATTCAACAAAAAATAGAAAAGGATGATAAAGAATATCTGCAATACCGCTCGTTACTGATTGGTAGTGCCTTAAATTGCATAAATCAAAAATCTGTTTTAGAAAAAATGCGGATTTTGATTGAAAAAGTTAGAGAAAATAACAAACAACAAGAGACAGAAGATTATTTATTGGCAAGTATAGTTTATTGTGGTTTAGAGCAACCTATTCCAAGATACTTTATAAGAGCAAACATTGATAAGAGAGATATAAGAAATATAGAAAAATATTTTTTGGAAAGAAAGATTTATAAAGAACAAACCAAAATTTTGCAGGCTGCACAAAAGAACGGTAAACTTGGAAAAGTATATAAATTAAAGCAAACAAACAAGACAGAACGAGGGTATCTGGGCAATCAAAATTTAGAAGACTATTCAATGTTGGAAATTGAGGATATGAAGATATTAACGATAAGTAATTGTCAAAATATTCCGCAATACAACAATATAGATAGTATAAATTTGGAAATGCTGAATATAGAACAAACAGATTTGCAGAAACTTGTGTTGAGATTACCGGAAAGTATAACGGACATTTCTTTTAAGGCCGTTAAAGGTTTTACAAAAGACCTCAATTTCAGTAATTTGCACAATTTATGGGAAGTTATGTTCGAGCAATCAGATTTAAGAGATGTAGAAAATATCTTTTTTCCTCAAGATACAGAAATAGGGTTGCTTTATGTGGATGAAAAGACACAATTACCGAAAAGTTTTGATTTATCACAGTTTTCAAAGATATCCGTATTGACACTGGATAGAGAAAGAATAGAAGAAATAAAAATCTTTCCGGAGAAAATTGGAATTTTAAATTTGCGTCATTATCACGCTGATAATGACATATTAGATTTAAGTAGTATAAAAGAATGTGCAGATATAGAGTTTCAAGATGCTTTATTGGATAGAATTAAGGAGATAAAATTTCCTGAAAATGTTATAGAAATCAGTTTTAAAGATTGTAGAAATATGCCGGAGAGTTTAAATTTAAATGTGAACGGTCTGAAAGTTATTAATATCACCGGAGAAACGGGATATAATACACCATTGGAAGAATTAATTTTACCCAAAGGTGCAGAAAATATAGATATAAGAATTGATAATAGGGTTGCGAAACCTAAAATTTATTATAGAGAGAAACCTCTTTCCTCTAAGCAGAAAATGATAAGTATGATTAGAAGTAAATTTACAAGATAAAAGAAAAGTGCTACGATAATAAATCATAGCACTTTAAAAATAGGTAATCAATTACCAAGACTGACACTTAAATCTCCACTGAGAACTCCCATATTATCCGCTGCATTTTCAATGGCTTTAGCCTGACGAATTTTAATCCGCTCATTGCTTTCAATACGCTGGCGAGCATCGCGTCTTTCTTCTAAGCGTTCAGCTTCCGGAGTATAACCCTTAGCATCTCTCTTTGCTGCTTCGGATATTATACTATCAGCTTCTAGTGTCATTGGCAAAGATTTAAGTCTTTGAGATGCTGCGGAAAAATCTAATGGAGGATCAACCCGAATATAAAAGGATTCTAATTTTGCCCCATCCGATGCATCATAGCGCCTCTTAACTTCTCGTGCTATTTTATCGGGATGATTAATGATATCATCAAAAGATAGCTCGGTAATTACTTCTTGAATCAATAACAGCAGTGTCTCTTCACCGGCTGGAGACTCAAATAACCCATAGTCAAATCTTACCTCTGCTTCAACCTTAAATGCGATATAATCTTTATAGACAATTGTCGTTCTATAGTAACCATCTTTAAGAGATTTATCACAGCCAGCAATAAGAAGAACGATAAGACCGACAGTAATGACGCCACCCACAAACATTTTCAAATAATCCAAAAAATCATTCATAATTTAAAAATTTTAATAGTTAAACATATAATAATTCATTTGTAAGCTAAGACTAGCAAATATATTTTTTTGTCAAGTTTTTTCTAAAAGTCTAAAAAATAAAAATTAAAACACTAATGTTCGGAAGAAAATAAACAAATACCTCTTAATTTATAGGGTGATAAATCATCTATAAAATTCTATGCTTATAGTGTAGAAGTCATGCTCGTTAATAGAACGCTTTGATATTATATCCTATTCTATATAAAATCAGTTTTTTAAGCAAACATAAAAAAATCCCCTATCAGGCGATAGGGGAAATCTTGAATGGAATAATTAAGCGTTCAATATTGCATAAATTTCGTCAACAGAGCGAGCTTTTCTTAACTTTTCACAGCTACCTTCCGTTTTAAGAATACGAGAAAGAGCAGCTAGAGCAGTTAAATGATCAGCCCCACTATTTTCAGGACTGATAAGCAAGAAAACCAAATCAACAGGCTTGCCATCAAGAGAATCAAAATCAACTGGCTCTTCAAGTCTTGCAAACATTGCACAAACTTTATCCAAGCCTTCAATTCTAGCATGAGGGAAAGCAACACCTTCACCGTAGCCTGTTGATCCAAGATTTTCACGTTCCCAAACAGCATCAAAAACAGCTCGTTCATCTAAACCAGAAAGAGCGGCAATGCGTTCAGATAAAACCTGAACCAACTCACGCTTGCTGGAAGCTTGAAGATTATCAAGCACAGCTTCTTTAGAAATTATATCAGCAATATTCATTGGCTTATTCCTCAAAAATTAGTTATCAGCTTTCGGTTCAACCCAACCGATATTACCGTCTTTACGGCGATAAACCATACTAATATGATTATTTGCGCTATTTCTAAACATTTGAGCGCATTCGTTACTTAAATCCATAAGCATAACAGCTTCACTAACGGTACAAACAGGAATATTTGCATCAGTTTCAGCAATAGTCAGAGGAGCATTTTCATTAACATCAACTTCTTCATCTTGTTCAACTAAAGGAAGAACAGCAGAGTAAGCCAATTCAGCCAAACCGATTTTGCTCTTATGACCGCTTAATTTAGTTTTGTGACGACGTAAGCGAGTCGCAATATGTTCATTAGCATTATCAAAAGCAGAATAAGGATCAGCAGCAGAGCCAGAACCTTTTAGAACAATATTTTTTGCTGGATGAACAGTGATTTCAGCTCCAAAATCTTCACCTTCTTTAGAGAAAGCAACAGAACAACTGATAGGAGCGCTAAAGTACTTAGAAACAGAAGCTTCAACACCTTCTTCAACATGCTTACGTAATTTATCGCTAATATCAACCTGTTTTCCTGACAATGTAACTTTCATAACATTTCCCTTCAATAATTTATTATTTTCTACCCAAATCATATCCTGATTTACAACAAAAAGTCAACAAAAAAGGGGGGATTTATATAGAAAAATTATCACCAAGATAAACTTTTCTAACTTCCTCACTAGCAACGATTTCGCTAGGAGTTCCTTCCATTAAAACAGCCCCTCCATGTAATATATAGGCTCTATCAATAATATCTAAAGTTTCACGAACATTATGGTCTGTAATAAGAACGCCTAAGCCTCTGTTTTTCAATTGAGAAACAAGTTCACGAATTTCACCTACGGCAATAGGATCAATACCAGCCAAAGGTTCATCAAGAAGAATATAGTTAGGTTGACCGGCAAGAGCGCGCGCGATTTCCAAACGACGACGCTCACCACCGGATAGAGCGATAGCCGGAGATTTTCTTAAATGAACTATAGAAAATTCATTAAGAAGCTCTTCAAGCATAGTATTACGCTTTTCTTCATCATCAACAACAATTTCTAAGACAGCTTTAATGTTATCTTCCACGCTTAAATTACGAAAGATGGATGCTTCTTGCGGAAGGTATCCAATACCCAATCTTGCACGTTTATACATAGGAAGATAGGTAATATCTTGTCCGTCAATATGAACATCGCCATAATCAGGGGTAATTAAGCCGGTAACACAATAAAAGCAAGTTGTTTTTCCTGCACCATTTGGTCCCAACAAACCGACAGCTTCGCCTCTTTTAACATTTAAGGATACATTACGCAAAACACTTCTATTTTTATATCTTTTTCCGATATTAAAAACTTCCAAAATAGAATTTTGCTTATCAGAGATTTTTTCCATGCTATTTATCCTTTTTCTCTTTTAAAGTGCTTTCAATTAATTTACCAGATATTCTCCCTCCTTTTTTAGCAATAAGTTTGCTTCTGGAAGTTGAAAAATCGGAAATAGCCTTATCGCCTCTAACCATATTACCATCTTTAGTAATAACCACATTGCCGCTTAGTTCTGCTAAATTTTTCTTTACAAAATAAACCCCACTTTTAGCCGTTGCTGTATTACCTTCTTGAGTAACTTTTACATTATCATAAAATCTGAATTCATCTTTAGACTGGAAATAAACGGCCTTAGGAGCGGTAATGGTATTGGAACCTTTATCAATTTTAACATTATCTTCAAGTGTAAAGGTCTTTTTTACAAGATCATAAACACCATTATCTGCAATTGCGGTATAACCATTTTTATCTTTAACAACCACATTATCATGTAATGAAAAAAGCTTTTTAGCGCTATCGTAGGTTCCGAAATCAGCAGTTGCTGTATATCCGTTTTGATCAATAATTTTGACATTATCAAAAAGTTTAACCAATCCTGTGGAAGCATAATATTCTCCTTTATCTGCATAAGCTTTTTTGCCATCAGATAGAATTTCTGTATGACCTTGACTGTAAGCTTTTTCAATATCAAAATTCTTAGTATCCTTAAAGAATGCCGTAATAGTATCACCTTTAAGAATATCTTTTCCTTTTGTTATAGTAGCATTAGTTGAAACAAATTTATTTTGAGATAAGAAAAGGGTAGCTTTATCAGGAGAAACTAATTTTAAGTCATCACCAATCATTTTAACATTTTTAATAAGGGTAACAATTCCCTTTTTCTTATCAAAAGTAAATTTACTAGCTTCAAAGGAACCTTTTTCACCTTTTCCCCAAATTTTTTCATTTCCAAAACCATATTCAGTAGCAAAGTTATAGGTTGCGCTATTTGTGTAAGCTTCCATTTGTTTATTGTAGTTAGCAACAACATTATGGTTAAGTTGTAAAATTTGCTTATTTTGATTATAAGTTCCTTTATCTGCAACCAAAGTTATAAGTTTACCATTATCTAAAGTTTTAGCTTTAGGTGAGATTAGATTATATAATTTCTTACCTGGTTCAATTTCTTCAACGATATCAGCACGAAGAGTGCTAAATTTATTATCTTTTTCAGTAATTTCAAAGACAGTATTTTTCATTCGAAATTGTTCAAAATAAATTTTTTCATCTTCCGCCAAAGACAGAGGAGATTCGGCATTTGTATCAAAATCAAACAAAGCAACACCGACACCAAGAAGAAGAGCGGTCAAACAAGGAAGAAAGAGTTTTAAGAAGCGAACAATTTTAGATCTTCTACTAACATAAACTCTCTCTTCTTCTTCAAGAAGATTTTTTTCTCCACTAAAAAACAAATCAATTTTTTGAGTTTCAAACACGCCTAAGCAGCTCCTGCTCTCAAACAATCATGAATATGAATAATACCGATAGGTTTTCTATTTTGAATAACGAATAAATTAGTAATACCGCGTCCAGTATTATTCATCATATTAACGGCATCAACAACGAGAGCATCCGGAGATATGACTGCTGGATTAGCAGTCATAACTTCAGACACTTTTTTAGTAATTAAAGAAGGGCTCATTGAACGTCTCAAGTCACCATCAGTAATAATACCGATCAAGTTATCGTATTTATCAACAATGCCAACACAACCAAGCATTTTTTCAGTCATCACCAAAAGAGCCTCTTGCATAAGAGCGGTATCTTTGACTAAAGGAATTTCCGAACCTGTATGCATAAAATCAGAAACTTTACATAGAATGGAGCCTAATTTACCACCAGGATGACGTTGACGAAAATCCGTTGCAGAAAAACCACGTCTTTCCATCATATCAACAGCAAGAACATCCCCTAAAACCAATGTTGCGGTAGTAGAAGATGTTGGGGCCAAGCCCAGAGGGCAAGCTTCACCATTATCAGGCAATTGAAGAACTAAAGAAGAATTTTTTCCCAGAGCACTCTGAGGGTTTTTTGTAATAGCGATTAAAGGAATATTATGTCTTTTCGCATACATAAGAATATCAGAAAGTTCTTTAGATTCGCCACTATACGAGATAGCAATAATAACATCATCGTCAGAAATCATACCTAGATCGCCATGGCTAGCTTCAGCAGGATGCACAAAAAAAGCGACAGTTCCGGTTGAGGCGAAAGTTGCAGCAATTTTTCTGCCAATATGACCGGATTTTCCCATACCGGTCACAATAACACGCCCTTTTGTTGCTTGAAGTAAATCAAGAGCCTTAGACAAATTACCATCTAAATTATGTTTTAATATTTCTAATGTCTCTATTTCACGATCGATAGTTTCAACAGCATGTTTTAAATCCTCGTATTGCAAGCTATTATTAGATGCTAAAGAACCAGACATAACAAATCCCCTAAAAAACAATATTTGCCCGAATAGTGTCACAATTTTTTTTAAAATTCAAGTTTTATTTAGGAGTATTAGTATGAATATAATGGTATCATTAAAGAAACAAATGGGAAAATAAAGGTTAGCTAAGCTTTTTGTTCGAAGACACCTTTATCATTTTGTTGCCAATAATGCAATTCCGCATCAGTCTGCTTAATTTGTTTCCAATAAGATCTTGCGTTGTTCAGAGCAATCGGATCATTTCCATCAAAAATATTCAAAATACGGTCATATTCAGATAAAACATTCAAGTCAGGCATTGCGCCATCTGCAAGAATAAGTAATTTAGCATTATTTTCATTAGAAGTATCAGCAGATATAAAGATAGGTTGATCTTCAATGAAGCCATCTTTTTTAGTTCCATGTGGTAAAAAAGAGTCTTCAGCATATGTCCATAGCAAAGAATTTATAAATTCAACACGCTCTTCTGTCCCTAATAAAATTTTAATGTTGGAGCCAGTAGAATAAGCCTTTTCGCAAAGTTTAGGTAACACAGATTCCAAAGGAGCTTTTTGTAAATGATAAAAATCCACTCTAGTCATTTTCTTTAGCCATTTCGATAGTAGAATAAAAGGTATTATCAACACCTTGAATTAAAAGAGACAAAGGTCTATAATCATTGAAAGCCGCATAACGAATACTGTCAAGAAGATTATCAGCAGAATAAATATCTGAACGATCAGCTTCTAAAATAACATCGCCTATGCTGATTCCTTTGCCTTGTAAAGGGGAATTTGAATCTATTTTTACAATCGTTAGACCTCTTGGGTTTGCTTCTTTAACGGCAATTTTTAATTCAGAAATGTAAAAAACATCAGTATCATCACTTTGATGATAATATTTACGACTTTCAATTAATGCTTTATTAGTTACATTCGTTAGTTCGCTAGCAGGCATTTCTTGTATTGCGACAATATTTTGAAATTCTTCCCCATAACTGGTAGTAGTCAAGCGTAAAACCTGTCCTGGTTCCATGGTTTCAGTTAATTTTGTAAAATCGGATAAATCATTTGCAGGTTTTTTATTATAAGCGGTGATAATATCCCCAACTCTCAAACCTTCTTTGTATGCTGAAGATTCCTCATCAATAGATGTAACAACAAAACCTGATTTACCAGTATACTGATCAATACCATTAGAAACTGTTAAACCAAGCCACCCTCTTTTTACTTTTCCTGATTTTATGATCTGATCAGATACCCAGTTAGCAATATTAGACGGGAGAGAAAAGCCAATTCCGCTAGCACCTTGAACGGTAAAAATAGCGGCATTAACACCTATTACTTCTCCATCAAGGTTAAACATAGGACCGCCGGAATTTCCTTTATTAATAGAAGCATCTGTTTGTAAATATTCCTGTTCACCCAAGCCGATATTTCTAGATTTTGCAGAAATAATACCGGAAGAAACGCTAACTCCTAGACCATAAGGATTTCCAAAAGTCAGAACTTTGTCGCCGATTCGAACATTATTGGCGTCACCAAATACAACAGCTTTGAATAAGGTTTGATTTTTATCTTCTTTTTTATTGCTCTCAATTTTTAAGACAGCCAAATCACTAGGTTCATCAATTCCGATAATCTTTGCATCAAAAATCTGATTATCATTAGTAACAACCGTAATTTTTTTAGCACCTTTAATGACGTGGTGATTTGTTAAAATATAACCATCGTTTCTAATAAAGAACCCTGAACCAAGTGCTTCTCTTCCTTCTAATTGAGGGTTTATCATAACATTATCCATGTTATCGACATTCTCAATAACTTTTCGTTCAGTTGAAATGTTTACAACAGACGGCATCAAATCCTCAACCAAGTCAGCATATGAATCAGCCGCTTGAATAGGGGTGGAAATAAGTAAAACACAAAGGAAAAGAAGCACAAACATCTCGGTCCTTTACTTTAAAGATTTAGAAAAATAATTAAAAAACTCACCTTCAGGAGCAAGAACTAAAGAAGTTTCGTCATCAAAGGAGTTTTTATAAGCTTCAAGGGAGCGATAAAAAGCATAAAATTCTGGATCAACATTAATAGCTTTATTCCAAATTTCTGTAGCTTGTTTATCTCCTTGCCCTTTAATTTGTTGAGCTTGCATTTCAGCATCAGCAACAATAATGGTAGCCTGTTTATCGGCTGTTGCGCGAATTTCCTGAGCAGTCTTTTCCCCATCAGCACGATAACCTTTAGCCTCGCGAATACGTTCAGTTTTCATACGATCGTTAATAGCTTGTGAAACTTGAATAGGGAGGTCTGCGCGACGGATTCTAACATCAGCAACTTCAACACCGATTTGAGAAGCATCTGCTTTTACAGCATCGCTAATTTGTTTCATGATTTCAGTTCTTTTTTCTGAAAGAAGTTCTTTTAGAGTGAAAGTTGCTAAGACATTTCGAGCTGAAGAATTAACAATTTCCTGTAATCTGTTTTGAGCTTGAAATTCGTTTCTAACAGTTTTGTAGAATGTCAAAGGATCAACTATTCTATAGCGAGAAAATGTATCAACATCTAAACGTTTTTTATCTTTTAGAACAACTTCTTGAGCAGGAGGTTCGAGATTGAGTAAACGCTTATCGTAAAAGATAACATTTTGGATAAAGGGGACTTTTATTTTTAATCCGGCATCTTGCACTAATCTAACCGGATCACCAAATTGCAAAACGATAGCTTGCTCAGGTTGGCGAACAATATATAGAGATTGAAAACCAAGAACAACGCATAAAACTGCAATAAAGGCTAAAATATGTAATTTTTTTTTCATTTTCAGCTCCATACACTATTTAAGAGGTAAAATTGGCATCATATTAGAATTTTTTTGACTAGGGTCCATGATGACCTTTTTAGATTTTTTAAGCACATCTTCCATGGTTTCTAAGTAAAGTCTTTTAGCAGTCACAGATTTTCCTGTTTTATAAGCATTATAAACAGAAGAAAATCTCTGTGCTTCACCTTCTGCTTTACTTATGACAGCTTGTTTGTAGGCTTCAGCCTCTTGTTTTCTCTTAATAGCCTCACCTTCAGCCTTAGGGAGAACTTCATTTGCATAAGCTTCAGCTTCATTTTTAAAGCGTTCAGCATCAGTTTTTGCTCTTTGAACCTCGTTAAAAGCATCAACAACTTGCTTTGGAGGATCGGCTTTTTGTAATTTAACACGAACAATATTAACACCTGTTTGGAAATTATCTAACAAAGTTTGCAATTCTTTTTTTGTATCCATTTCAATTTTGTTTCTATCACCGGTAATAACATCTTCCATCTTGGACTGACCGATAATTTCTCTTAAAACAGATTGAGCAGCGACTTTTACTGTGGATTCTGGGGTTCTGGTTTTAAAGAGATAATCTTTAGCATCTTTAATATTCCAAACAACAGTAAGATTTATATCAACAATATTTTCATCACCGGTAAGCATATGACTTTCAGTAAGTTCATCAGAAGAAGCTCCTCTGTAAGCACCTTCGGAAACACCGAGATTAATGCTTCGTTCACTGCTGACATCAACAATAAAAACTTTCTCAATAGGATAAGGAATGTGGTAATGCAAACCTGCATCAGTCGTTTCAACATATTTACCTAAACGTAAAACAATACCTTGTTCACTTGGTTGCACCTGATAAAAACCTGACGCTAGCCAAAAGAACAAAAGCACAGCTATTACAATTTTATATAAACCACCAAAATCATCTTTGTTTTGTTGCATTTTAGTGATTTTAGAAGTGAAATCGACAACTTTAGCTTTTGAAGACGCATCATCTCTGGAAGTGTCCCAAGGATTAATATCTAAACTGGTTAATTTATTATTCATTGAATCAAAACCTCTAAATCTAAAAAAAGATATAAAAAACATATATTTTCACTAGAAAAATAATATAAAGCTTGTATAAAAACAATATCGAAAAAATGATATCCACATTAGGAATAACTGATGACAGAAAAAGATAATAGCGTATTAGTTGCCAAATATTTTAAGGGTGAAGAGATAAGTGCAATAAAGGAAATGGGAAGCCGTTTGATAATAACACTGCAAGCCCCAGAAGATGAAGAAAAATCAGCACAATTGAAAAAAGAATTAGAGCAAGCTAATCCTGATAAAAAAGTGAGTGTGATTTTTGTTAAAGAACGCAAAGAAGAATTAAAAAATGAAAAATGGCAAATACAAGGTGTAAAACATATTATGGCAGTAGCCTCGGGAAAAGGAGGCGTAGGTAAATCAACAACTGCGGTAAATCTAGCTTTAGCACTATCCAATTTAAATTTAAAAATAGCAATATTTGATGCAGATATATATGGTCCGTCTATTCCAATGATGTTAGGATATAATAAGATGCCGGCAACATCGTATGATGGTCAAAATTTTCAACCATTTAAGGAATGTGGTATAGAGTCGATGTCGATAGGAAGTATGGTTGAGGATAATGCGGCTTTAATATGGCGAGGAGCTAAGGCCTGCGGAGCGATAGAGCAACTGTTGACACAAACAGCTTGGGGGGAGATTGATATAATGGTAATAGACATGCCTCCAGGAACAGGGGATATACAAATAACAATGTCGCAAAAAATAGATTTTTCTGGAGCAGTAATAGTTTCTACTCCGCAAGATATTGCTTTAATAGATGCGGTGAAAGGAATTAATCTATTCAATAAGATAGGGGTGCCGATATTAGGAGTGGTTGAGAATATGAGTTACTATATCTGTGAGAAGTGCGGACACCGAGCAGATATTTTTGGACATGCCGGAGCAGAAAAAACAGCAGAAAAATTTGGTGTTGATTTTCTGGGTGAAATTCCCTTGCACTATGATATAAGAATTAATTCAGACGAGGGAACTCCGATTGTTCAAAGTGCTCCGGACAGCCAATATGCTAAAGCGTATGAAGAGATAGCAAAGAAAATTGCTAAAAAGTTAGGATGCTAAAGATAAACTACTGATTATTTCTAAAGAATTCCTTACGATTTTTGCGTCCCATACTCCAGAGATTACCCCAACCATTAATAGGCTGAATGGTGTAAAGAGATTGGAAACGAAAATCCCTACTGAAAAATAAGGATGTTGTTTTGGTATAGTTATTCATAGGGCAAAAACCATAAAAATCAACTTGTAGCAAATCAGCTTTTTTGAGATGATTGATTGCATCTACATATTCTTTACTTGTATTTATTCTATCGCTGTCATCTAAGATAATTAATCCTCCAGAATTTAATGCTTGGACAGCAGTTCTGGCACAATCGGCACGTCTTTTCCCATCAACAATGATGACATCATATTTTTTATTATCTTCAAATATGGCATTAAAATATCCTTCACCTTCATCGCGCCAGCGAATATCAAGATTATCACGAATAAAATTTTCTTTCCATTTTTGAAACCAAGTTGGATTATCTTCAATGCTGGTAACCTTTTTAGCTCTATCTGCCCAAAATAGAGAAGAGTTTCCACATCCGAATTCAAAAATTTCTTTATCAGACATATCAAATTGAGAAAGATATTCAATAGCAGGATAGGTATACCAAGGAATAGGATTTCCATCTCTATCAATGCAAACTTTCTCATCAATAGTTCGTTCTATAGCAAAATCTTTCCGCCACATTTCAATAAATTTATTAAATTTATCACTATACATAAAATATCCTTAGCTAAAAAAGAAGCACACAACAAGTGTGTGCTTAAATAAAAAACAGAAAAATTAAATCTTTTTTCCAGGTTTAACATACGCAATAGCGGCATGCTCTTCACAATATGTTTGTCCTGTTTTTACTCTCTTTCCACAAAAACAAAAATCATCATCACGAGGATCACCTAAAGGCCATCTGCAAGTATGATTATCAAGTTTAACCAAAGGAATATTAGTTTCTTCAACGACCGTATCTTTATGCAAGAGATCTTTCTCTTCAATATTATTTTCAGCAACTTTAGGCTCAGTAAACTCTTGTTTGCGATTTTTTGCATCATTATTTTTAGTAGAAGAACTTTTAGCCGCTTTAGTAGCCTTAGTTTCATTTTTTTCTGAAGAAGCTTTTTTTATAGGGGATGGTCTGGCGGTAAGACAAAGACGATGAACTTTACCGATAATGGAATTTTTAGTAACATTAAGCACTTTAGCTATTTGTCCAGTTGTCATACCTTTATCCCACATTTTTTTTAATTCTTCGACAGCTTCATCGGTCCAAATCATATTTTTCACTCCAACAACAATGATTTTTTCTAAACAAGATGCACCATAATCTAAATGTATTTAAAATGCAAGTATAACGTTTTTTTAAGTTATTTTTTTTATAAAATTAAGATAAAGAAATAAGAGGTATGGAATGAAAAAAATCTTTTTTTACATATTTGCGTTTATAATAGGAACATCAGAAGTTGCGGCAAAAGTTTCCGATTATGATAAATACTTCAAAGTAGATATGAAAATGGAGCTTCCAGATATAAGAGAATATATAAAAAAAATAGATTCCAAATATAAACTGTATAATAAGGGATACTATTCACGTTTTCAGATGGGAAACCAATTTAAAAAAGAGTTTGCACAAACGATAAGATATTATGGCCAGAGTGAAGGAAGATTAAAAAATAGTTATGAAGACGAATTGATAGAAATGATAGGGTTATTGCCTAAAGAAGCATATCAATATATAGGTCCTATGTTGCATGAAGTCCCGGGAATGTCAGAAAAGGTTTTAAATTTACCAGGGATTAAAGAGACAAAGAATAAGTTTCCGGAAAAAGTAGCTGAGAGAATGAAAGGAATAGAAAATATTGAATATTTATCACCGTTTCTATATTTTTTATTGATGCCAGAGATATGGGATGAAAAAAAGCCGTCAGACTTAGATGTGCCGAAAAAATATCAAGTAAAGAAGTCTCGTATAAATATAGAAATACCGGATTATCTACGTGAAAAGGCTAAATTACCGTTACCGGTATCAAGTAAAAAGCCGACATCTGAAATAAAAAAACAAAGTGTTCCATTAATAAATATGCAAAATATAAGAACACTAAAGCCTAGTTTAACATCAAAAATGACATCAGCAGATGTCGGAGCCTTCGTAAATACGATAGATGAAATTATAGAATTTGGAATGAAAGACGATATGAAGAATTATTCCAAATTAATTTTAGGAGAAACGTTATTAGACATGTGGGAACAAGAACAAGGAACGGCGCTACCTCAGAATGCTCTCAAAGATATAGTAAATCCTTGTCAAAGATTGGTATTAAAAATGCGATTTGCCGGATTATATAACGAATTTACATCAATAGTGATAAAAGAAGGGTTTAGTCCGGAAGAATGGGCCTATACATGTGATAGAAGTATAAAAGGATTTAGAGTGTTAGAGGCAAATCCGTCAATAGCTCATGCGGTAAGTTACCATCGTCGAGGGTATTATGATAAATATATTAAGCAACTACCTAAAAAATGGCAAGATGAAATGTATGCAACAGAAGCAGCGATAATTAAGATGTATGCTGTATTAAAAGAAGACATAGAGGCTGTTGAACCGCATCAAAAAGAAATATACAAAAAAATGTTAAAAAACAGAGGACTAATATTAACTGCTCCAATATTCTATTAAAGTTTTTTTAAAAAAGTAGTTGCAATTCATAAAGGTCTTGTGTATAAACGCAAATAAAGTGTAAAAACAAGTATCAAGGGTGGTAAAAAATGGCACGTGTAACAGTTGAAGACTGTATAGAAAAGATACCAAATCGCTACGAATTACTTTTAGTGGCTGCTCAACGGGCAAAAGATATAGAAGCTGGTGCACCTATAAAAGTAGAAAGAGATAATGATAAAAATTCTGTTGTGGCATTAAGAGAGATAGCAGAAGGTAAAGCAGATATTGAAGATTTGCAAAAATCTCTTGTTATGGGGCTTCAGAAATATGTTGAAGTTGAAGAACCTGAAGAAGAAGAGTTGGAAATCTTGGCAGCAGAAAAAGAACTATCTGGATTAGATTCTCAATTTGATGGCGAAACAATATTGGATGCGGCATTGGCTGATAATATGCAAATTCAGGATTCTGATGGTGAAACATTAGATATTGATGGAGAAGATATCTCGCTTGATGATACAGATTTAGATGACGATTTATTAGATGTAAAAGATGATTTTTCTGAAGATATGGATGGTTTTGATGAATAAATAGCTATCTAGGAAGACAAAAAAGCAAGAATATGTTAAACATATCTTGCTTTTTTTTTACAGATGAGCTATAAATAATAGCCGTGAGTAAAATAAAGAGGCAATATGTTAAGACAGTATGAACTAGTAGATTTGGTAAAATCATATGATCCCAACGCAGACGAAGATGCGCTAAATAGAGCATATGTATTTGCAATGAAAAAGCACGGAGCTCAATTGAGAACATCTGGAGATCCGTATTATTCGCATCCTATTGAAGTTGCTGGGATATTAACAAAATTTAGATTAGATTGTAATTCCATTATTGCAGGTTTACTACATGATACGGTAGAAGATACAGATACAACAGTAGAAGAAATAAAAGAATTGTTTGGTCCGCAAGTAGCCGCAATAGTTGATGGAGTAACTAAACTAGCAATTATAGAACAGAAGTCGGGAACAAGTAAGCAGGCAGAGAATTTTCGTAAATTATTGCTGGCAATGTCAGAAGATATTCGTGTGTTGCTAATTAAATTAGCAGACCGCCTACATAACATTCGAACATTACATTTCTGCCCAGAGGAAAAAAGAAAAAGGATAGCAAAAGAAACTCTTGATATATATGCCCCACTGGCAGAACGTATAGGTATGCAAGAGATAAAAACAGAATTAGAAGAAATAGCTTTTGCTGAATTACATAAAGAGGCTCACGATTCTATTGTCGCACGATTGAATTTCTTACGAGAACAAGGAAGTAATCTGGTTCCAAAGATTATAAGTCAATTAGAAAAAGATATGCAAGAAAATGGCATAAAAGCGACAATAACAGGAAGAGAAAAGTCTCCATATTCTATCTGGAGAAAAATGCAGTTAAAAAATGCATCTTTTGAGCAATTGTCAGATATTATGGCATTTAGAATTTGTGTGGATGATATTGCTTCATGCTATCAAGCTTTAGGTGTAATACATAGCAAATATCATATGGTTCCAAGGCGCTTTAAGGACTACATTTCAACCCCAAAACCTAATGGATATCAATCAATTCATACAGGGGTTATTGGTCCAGAAAATACCCGTATTGAAATTCAGATTCGCACTTTTGAAATGCATGAGATAAATGAAAAAGGTGTAGCGGCACATTGGGCTTATAAACAAGGACAGAAAGTTGAAGGTAAAAGCTTCCGTTGGTTGAGAGAACTTTTAGAGATTCTTGAACAAGCACAAAATCCGGATGAATTTTTGGAAAATACCAAACTTGAAATGTATAATGATCAGGTATTTTGTTTTACACCCAAAGGAGATTTAATCGGATTACCATATGGTTCAACCCCAGTTGATTTTGCGTATGCAGTTCACTCAAGTGTTGGAGATAGATGTGTTGGCGCTAAAATCAATGGTGAAATAAAGCCATTAAGAAGTGTTCTCCAGAACGGCGATCAGGTTGAAGTATTAACATCCAAAGCACAACACCCATCTACAGAATGGGAACGCTTTGTCGTCACAGGTAAGGCAAAAGCTGCGATTCGAAGATATGTTCGTGCATGTAAGCGCGAACAATTTTTATCTCTGGGAAAAGACATATTGGAGAAACTCTTTAAGCAGGAAAATCTAGAGTATAATGAAAAGAGTATAAGTGCAACATTGTCACACTTTGAGTGTGAAAGTATAGAAGATTTATTTGCCAAAGTAGGTGAAGGATTGGTTACGGGGTGGGACGTATTAAGAACGGTATACCCAGCATATAAACAATCAAAAATTACAGAAGTTGTAAATTCGATAAAGTTATCAAAATCCAAAAAGAAAAAGAATAATGCATTAAAGATAGAAGGGTTGATAACAGGTATGGCTGTTCATTTCGCAGGATGCTGTCATCCGATTCCTGGAGATAGAATAGTAGGAATTGTAACAACTGGTAAAGGTGTTGCGGTGCACTCATTATCATGCAAATCTTTAGAAAAGTATTCTAATGAACCGGAGAGATGGCTAGATATTTCGTGGGGTGAAGATGCTGAAACAGAAAATCATACAGCAAGAATAAAAGTAATGATAAGTAATGAGCCGGGAACATTAGGAGAGTTATCAAATTTAATAGCCAGACAAAATGCAAATATAGCAAACTTGAATATTGTATATAGAACAATTAGCTATTTTGAGTTACTTGTCGATGTAGATGTAAAGAATTTAGATCATTTAAATGATATAATAACGGCATTAAAAGCATCAAAAGTAGTAAGTTTTGTATCAAGGGTATAATAAAGTAAAAAAACGGCTCATAAGCCACATAAGAGCTAGGCGTGGATTTCAATATGCTATCAGCATTAAGAGCTATAGGTCTATATACAGTCGGATGCTAATAAGGTTTATTCCCACATATTATCATCTGTAAAAATATATCGTATAGTTTTACAAGTTTTAATAAGTAGAAAAGAAACGAGGTATAAAGATGATAATGGGATTAGGATGTGACATTGTTCAAGTATCAAGATTTTCCAAAGGGGAAATATTCTTATTAAAATTTATCAAAAAATATTTTACATATAAAGAAATCGAAGAATTAGAAAAAAAGAATATTTATAAAGACAAAGAAGGATTAGCTTTAGCTGTTGCAACACGTTTTTCCGCCAAAGAAGCCGTATCGAAAGCGTTAGGGAGTGGATTTAGAGACGGTATTACATTAAAGGATATAGAAATAGTCCATGATGAATTAGGTTGTCCCAAAGTAAATTTATATGGCAAAGCCTTGGCAAGAGCATATTATGTTGTTAAAAATCAGGAAATAAAAGTTCATTTAACAATATCTAACGAGCGAGAGTATGTAAATGCTGTCGCGGTATTGGAAAGTTACTAGAAGGCAAAAAAAATCGGGTAATAAACCCGATTTCAAAGAATAAATAAAACGTCCAATTAACCTTGACGAGCTTTATACTTAGGTTCTCTCTTGTTAATAACATAAAGACGACCTTTACGACGAACCAACTTACAACCTCTAACACGGTCTTTCTTAGACTTTAAAGAGCTATATATTTTCATTTTTCTTATCCTTACACAAAAGTTTGAGCGAAAGATACGATAAATGTTTTAATTTGTCAAATAATTTTTTCACTTGAAATAGAATTATTTGCCATTATAATATCTGGGACTTAAGAACGAAGGAAAGTGTAATGATGGAAAAACTACTCACATTCAGTATAATAATGTGTATAATTTCATTTCCAGCATATTCGATAAGCTATCTGGAAGACGTCAGAAATTTAGGGTATATTTCAGGAGAGGGGCTGGCTTGTGGAGCAACAAAATATCCGTCATATGAATTGATAGCAAGAGCCTATTTAGTAAGTAAAGCGACAAGTGATAAAGAACAAGCTGATGGGATGTATGAATATAATAAAGCAAAAGCAACAGCATTTATGGAAAAAAGAGGAGATGGTTATTTAGGATGTGAAGAAGTAAATAGACGCTTCAATAATCAAAAAATATTTAAATCAACCTTGTATAAAGATGGAACAATAAAATTACCGGATGGGAAGATAATCCGTCCTCGTCAGAAGTATGATGTAACCTTAGTTTATAATAGGGAGGAGAACGAAAGAGAAAAACTAAATACCTATTATGATAAAGTAATGTCTAAAAAAAGAAAAAAAGCAGCAAAAGAAGGCATATATCAAAAAATAAAAGAAATAGAAATGAATAATCGTCAACAGTAGTAATATTTAACAGAAAAGGAAAAAGAATAATGGCATCATACCAGTATATCTATGTAATGCAAAATTTGAGTAAAGTTTTTCCGGGAGGAAAAGAACTATTTAAGAATATCAGTTTATCATTTTTCCCAGGAGCAAAAATAGGCGTATTGGGTGTCAATGGTGCAGGTAAGTCAACATTGTTAAAAATTATGGCAGGCGTTGATAAAGAGTTTAATGGAGAAGCCTGGGCCGCCGAAGGTGTAAAGGTAGGATATTTGGAACAAGAACCTAAATTAGATCCATCAAAAAATGTTATGGAAAATGTCATGGATGGTTTAGGAGACACAGTTTCACTATTAAAGCGATTTGAAGAAGTATCAATGAAGTTTGCAGAACCTATGTCCGATGAAGAAATGAATGCTTTGATAGAAGAACAAGCATCATTACAAGAGAAAATAGATGCTGTAAATGGTTGGGATATAGAAAGAACAGTTCAAATAGCGATGGACGCCTTACGTTGTCCACCAGCAGATGCGGATGTAACAAAATTATCAGGCGGAGAAAAAAGACGAGTAGCCCTATGTCGTTTACTATTATCAAAACCAGATATGTTGCTTTTGGATGAGCCAACAAACCATTTAGATGCTGAATCTGTAGCATGGTTAGAGCACCACTTGCGCGATTATAAAGGAACAGTTGTAATGGTAACTCACGACCGTTACTTCTTAGATAACGTAACAGGTTGGATACTAGAGTTAGATAGAGGTCAAGGTATTCCATATGAAGGAAACTATACATCATGGTTAGAGCAAAAACAAAAGAGAATAGAACAAGAAGCAAAAGAAGAGAGTGCTCGCCAGAAGACATTGGCAAATGAATTAGAGTGGATTCGTAAAAATCCCAAGGCAAGACAAGCAAAATCTAAAGCCCGTATTAATGCATATGAAGAATTGTTATCAGAAGCAAGTAAAGAACAAATTACGCAAGCTTATATTAATATCCCAATGTCAGATAGACTAGGAGATATGGTTATAGAGGCAAAAAATATATCTAAATCATATGGAGAAAGAGTCTTAATAGATAATTTATCATTTAAGATACCGAAGGGCGCTATTGTCGGAATAATCGGTCCGAACGGTGCAGGTAAGACAACATTATTCAGAATGATAACAGGTCAAGAAAAACCGGATTCAGGAGAAATAGTTATAGGGGAAACAGTTGACTTAGGATATGTAGACCAAAGCCGAGATGAATTAGATTCCAACAAAACAATATGGGAAGAGATATCTGATGGATTAGATATTATAGAATTAGGAAAGAAACAAATGCCATCAAGAGCCTATGTAGGACAATTCAATTTCAAGGGAACAGACCAGCAGAAAAAGATAGGTCAATTATCAGGAGGTGAACGCAATAGAGTCCACTTAGCAAAAATGCTCAAAAAAGGAGCAAATGTTATTTTGCTGGATGAACCGACAAATGACCTAGATGTTGATACATTACGTTCATTGGAAGAAGGTATAATGAATTATCCTGGATGCGTTTTAGTGACATCCCACGATAGATGGTTTTTAGACAGATTAGCAACCCATATATTAGCATATGAAGATGAAGGTCATGTAGAGTGGTTTGAAGGAAATTTCGAAGACTACGAAAAAGACAAGATACGTCGATTAGGAGAAGAAGCTTGTCGACCACATCGAGTAAGATATAAAAAATTAGAACGCTAATAAAATAAAAACCGGAAAAGCTCCGGTTTTTATTTTATTATGTAGATTAAGGAACAAATTCTGTAATAATATATCCTTTATCTTTATTAATTTTGAAAAACCATCCATCATAAAGCATACTATTTTCTTTGATAAATTGTAAGGAAGGTTTCTTAATAAAAGCATCCTTCTTCAATTTAATAGAAATCCAAAACTGCTCTCCATCAGAGAAGATATCAATATTATAAATTATACCATTGAACAGAGTAATTTCATAATTTTTTATTTTAGGAAATTTTGAAGTATCAAATTGAGAAGTATTTTTGATTTCCTCAGCAGTTAAATACCAAAAACTATCAGTTAATCCTTTAATGGAAGAAAAAACATTTTGAGAATTAACATCTTGAAAATCTTCATATTCAAAACGGCGAAAAACTTCAAAATTATCTGTTTTTATACGTTTTATCTGTTTGAAATCCCAAGCGATTAAAGGCATCTGCACCCAATCCATTACATTTGAGGAAAAGAGAAGTTGAGCATTCAGTTGATATAAAAAACCGTCATCATTACGCTGAGCCAAGTAATATTTATTATGTTTTTGTAATGGAGCGATAAGAGTATCATCAACAACATTTCCATCAGCATCATAACTAAGAAGTCTAATAGCCTCATTAAATAAATTTCTATCAGTATCTTTTAAGAGATCTGAACGATAGATAATTGTATTACGAATAATTTCAACTAATGTATTAATTTTAGCGATAGATGCATAATAATTATCGCCTTCTTTAATGGTCCAAAAATTGTTTTTTTTCAGAACATGAATAGTTACGTCATTAGGAAAAATCAAAGCAATTTGAGAGATATTTGCATGATTTCTAGTTTTATCAAAAAAATAATCACCTCTAGAAAATAAATGCATCTGTTTAGTTTGCAAAAAAACACCCCAAAAAAGAATAGGCAAAAGGAAGCATAGTAAAACAATAGCGATTTTAATATTTTTTAACATCATCGATTAAGCTCCTAATTTTATTTAAATTTAGTTTATTTCGAGACCAAATACAGAGGAAGAGCAAACATAAAAGGATAAGAGGAATAACAAAAATAAAACAAATAGTAACAATCATAATAGCAGATTGATAACTATAAGCTATTTGAGATTTTATTTTATAAAGTTCTGCTTCATTTTCATCCAGTTTCTGCTCAATAGATGAGATATCTCCAATATTTTGGATAGAGGCAAATCCACGACTTTGAACATTTTCATAGAAAGCATTTTTTTGAATTTTAAATTTTTCAATATTTTGTTTTAAAAGTTTAATCTGCTCAGTATAATATTCACGAACAACATTCAGGATAGCATTACCAATACTTGAAGTATTTAAGGGATAAAATCTGTAAGAAAGAGAACTTTCGATATTATTTTGAGAAATAGAATCAAATAGTTGTAGTAAAAATAGCATATTGTCAGCCATTGGAACAAGTTGATAAAATTTCCATCCACTGGCTTCGGAAGAAGAAATTAAGTAATCTTTTATTAAATCAGTATCATAAATAAAAAATACAGCACCTTTTTGAGTAGAGAAAGGAACTATATTTTGACTGGAAATAGCAAAATTTATAAAACTAGAAAAATAATTTCCAGAAGATTGAGCAGCAATAATTTTATCATTATATTTGAGCAATGGTGAAAGATTAAAATTTTTAGAAGAAACAAGTTTAATTTCACCAGCTTTGTTAACAAGTATGGAACGAATATTTTTTTGATTTATATCAGTAGCGGCTCCAATTTCAGAATCATCGTTATTAGAATCTTTAACGGTGGTGAGAGGAATAGGTGATAAACCAAAATTACTTAAGAATGAAATTAAAGTATTATCAGAAGAAATAAGATTAGAAGGTTCAGCAAATACAATTAAATTACCTCCTTGTAAAACATATTGTTCAAGAGTAAGTATATATTCAGTAGAAAGATTTTGAGGATCAACAGCAATAACAAATTTATAGCTATTAGGAAGAAAATGTGGAATATTATGATAGGTTACAACAGTAAAAAATTCCTGTAGTATGTTTTGAAAAGCATGAAGTTCTGTAAGATTAGTTTTAGAAGAAATAAGAGCTATTTCTTTTTTAGGCAAACCAAAAGACTTGATAGCTCGAAGAATATCAGAGATTAAAAGATTTTCTCTTAATGGATCAAAATAATTTATAAAATAACTGTGTCCGGAATTATCAGAAAATTCTGCCGCCATAAATATTTTATGATCAAATTTATCAGCTTCAAAAGGAATATGTTTTTCACGAATAAGATGATTTTCAAGAGGACTAAAAGGTTCGACCTGAACAATATTAACTCTAATTGCCCCATAAGAAGTTTTTTCAATTAGCCGCAAAATTCTTTCAACAAAATTCGCATAAACAGCATAATTAGAAGCAGAATTTTGGCGAGAAAATTGTGCTTCGTATAGAGTTAAATCAATACGTTTATCAAACGATTTTAGGAAATCCTCATCAGCTTTACTAAGAGTAAATTTTTGAGTATCAGTAATATCAAAAGTTTTATTTAAGACAAAGTTAACTCCTAAAACAGAACTAAAGAATATCAAAAATGTAAGAGCAATAAATATAAAGAATAGTCTTTTTGATAAATGAGAAGAAGATTTTTTATACTCTAAAGAAATAGTATTTAACCAAAGGAATAGAACAGTTCCCACAATAAAATATACAAAATTACTATATTGCATAACGCCTTCAAGGAACGCATTGTAATTATCTTCAAAATTTAATGCACTAAGAGGAATATAGAAAGAGAAAAAAGAGAAAGAGGATAGTTTAATCTGAGATAAAAAGAAAAGCACAAAGATTGTGGAAATATAGCTTAAGACATTGTTTTTGCAAAGAGAAGAAGTAAAGCATCCAAGAGCTATAAAGAAAGCACCACATAACAATAAACCAAGATATTCAAAAAAAGTCAAAGACCAATCCAATACGGAAAATTTTGCAGTAAAAACTAATAAGAAACAAGAAGAAGCGATGAGAATAGTAAATAGAAGAAAAATGGCAAAGAATTTCGCAAGCACTAAGATAGAAAAGCTAATAGGTTGAGTTAAAAGCAGTTCTGCTGTTCCAGAATTAAATTCTTCTGCCCAAGAACGCATGGTGATGGCCGGAATAATCAATAATAAAATAGTAGGTTGCAAAGAAAAAAAAGCATTCATAATTTCGGTTTCTCTAAGGAAGTAATCACCGAGATAAAATGTAGAAAATAAAGAAATAATATAATAAGCCCCAAAAATGACAAAAGGATTAAAGCCATTTACAAGAGTTTTAAATTCTTTTAAGAGTTGGGTAAGAAACAATTTCATTTTTTTCCTTTCGCAGAAGATGTAAGAATTTGGAAAGCTTCAGTAAGATTTTTAGAGTGAGAGATTTTTTTAAAATCATTCATAGATGCATCATAAATAACCTTACCAGCAGCAAGCATAAGAGCACGATTCGCAATAGAAGTATCTTCCAAAACATGAGTGGAAATTAAGACCAGATTATCTTTTGCATAAGTTTTAATAAATTGTCGAATATGATCTTTTTGATTGGGATCAAGTCCATCTGTTGGTTCATCTAGAATAAGAATTTTGGGTTGATGCAATAAAGCCGAGGCAATTTCTACACGTTTTTTAAAACCTTTTGAAAGTGATTCTATCTTATTAGATAAAACCTCAGTAATTTGCATTTTATTAGCAACATTAAGAATTGTCTCATTAACATTTGAGATATTCCAAAGATGAGCAATCCATTTTAAGAAATCAAAAACAAGCATATCTAAGTAAAGAGAAGATATTTCAGGAACATAACCAATGTATTTTAAAGCCTGAATACGTTCAGTTTCTACATTATGTTTTAAAATAGAAACACAACCAGAAGTTGGAGCTATATAACCGCAAAGAATTCGCATCAAAGTTGATTTTCCGGCTCCATTTTCTCCGATAAGAGCGACAATTTCACCTTTATTTAAAGTAAAAGAAACATCATTTAGAGCGAATTTATCGCCGAATTGCTTAGAGATGTGCTGAACTTCAATCATTTAATAATCCTCAGAATGCTCAATGTTAATAAAATATATAACAATAAATGTTTAAAATTTTTACAATTAAAAAATATAAATAATAGTGACAAAAAAATATTTATAAGCTATAAGAGAGTAGTTTATAAGAAAAGAAGGGAGCAAATCTGTGGAAGAAATATACTCAAAAGAGGAGATGAAAACGCTAAGGACCGGAGTTTTAGCTTTATTCATCATAATGATAGGAGTATTTATTACTATATCACATAACGCCTCTATAGAAGGGCAGGCAAACGGGGATAGTTATAAAATATATGCAAGTTTCGGCCGCACAGATGGATTGAATGTCGGAGATGCCGTTAGATTATCAGGGGTAGATATAGGACGAGTTACTTCAGCAGAATTAGATGGGAGTTTCCGAACAAAATTAACCATGGAGATTAATGGAAAATATAAAATTCCAGAAGACAGTAGTGCATCAATAATCAGCTTTGGTCTAATTGGTGGAAAATATGTGGAAATAGATGTCGGAGGGTCAGAAGAATATTTAGCAGCCGGAGGAAATATAGAATTTACCCAAGATGCAATGGTTTTGGAAGAATTACTGGATAGAATTATAAATTTAGGAAAAAGTAAAAGACAAAATACAAATAAAGAGGCTCAAGAACAAGGAGAGAGTAATGAATAAAAAACCTGTAGAAACAATAATGGGATTAGTAGTGCTAGCTGTGGCTACATTATTTATGGTGTTTGCATATCGTGTGTCAGATTTACAAGTGGTCAAAGGATACGAAATAAATGCACGCTTTCTTAAAGTTGGAGGTTTAAATACCGGTGCAGATGTTCGGATTAATGGCATTAAAGTAGGGACAGTATTGTCACAATCAATAAATCCGACAGATTATATGGTTGATGTAAAAATGAGTCTAAAGCCCAATATAAAACTTCCAATAGATAGTGAAATAACAATAGCTGGAGATGGTTTGATGGGAGACAAATTCATAAAAATAGAACCAGGTCAGTCATCAGAAATATTAAAAGCCGGAAGCACTGCTGTAAATACCAAAGATGCAAAATCATTGGAAGATATGGTTGGTGAAATCATTTTTATGGTAACAAATAATGAAGAAAAGTAGTTTTATATTAAGTTTTTTACTTTGTATAAGTGTTGTATATAACGCACAGAGCAAAGAAATACCTACCAATACCGCTTTAATGCAAGCAATGGATAAGGTGACAGGGCGTGTAAATAAGATAACAGTTCCCGTAAATTCAAAAATTACATTTGGAGATTTTTCTCTAGTGCTGAGAGCTTGTAAAAAGCGTCCTGCAGAAGAAACACCTGAGAATTTTGCATTTGTAGATGTCGCAGATAGAAGTTTCGGGACGGAAGAATATAATATATTTAGAGGATGGTTAATTTCTTCTACTCCTGGAATTAATGCGATAGCCCATCCGATATATGATGTATGGTTACTTGAGTGTATTGACACAGATGTAGATAAGAGTAAATTGATGTCGGAAGAGGAGCTAGCTCAAAGAGATAGTCTGCCAACAAAAGAGACAATTAAAGGGCAAACAAAATTTGATAATGAAGCTGATGAAGTTATAGAACAAGAAGAAGTTAAAAAAGAAAAAGTTATAAAGATACAAGAATTTATGCAGCAAGATAGAAATATAGAAAAAAATATTAAGACAATGCCTGCATATATTTCTGAATCATCAACTTCCTATGTTAGCGAGATTGAAGAAGGAGAAGAGCCTCAAAATCTTTTACAATTTACAAAGATGCAAGAAAAGGCAGATGTAAATAGTAGTGGAGAAAATGCTGAAATTCCAGTTGAAGATAAATCCGCACAAAGTGAAGATGACTTATCAGATGCGATTGATGCAGAGTTAGAGGTATTAAATAGATAATTTAAATAACTAGAATATAAATTAAGCTAGAAAGCAAAGCATAGATAATAGCAAGAAACCCAACAAGGTTTTGTATTATTTGTGCTTTTATTTTGGAAAAATTAGCTTTATTAATAAAAAAAGCAAGTAGAATATATTCCGGTATCATAAGTAAAGCGAAGAGCCTAAAATCAGAGGAACAAATATAAGGATAATCCATGGCATATTTAAAGATATTTCCCCATAAAGTTATATATAAAATAGCAAAAAACATCCAAAGAGGAGATACATTAGATTTCTTCAGTGCAATGTTAAAACAATGATAAACTAATGCAAAAAACACACAGATTTTTAGAGTGATATTTAGGAAATATAGAATAAGAGCAGGATAAAAAATAAGCCGGTTATTAAGAGATAAATTCCACTCTCCAAAAAGTTCAGTCTTTATGATAGCAAGCCAAATATTATTATCAGCAATAAGAGGTGCATGAATAAAGGGAGAGAGAAATTTAGAGAAATCAAGTATTCTGTTCAAAAAAGATATATAATAAAAATTCTGCCCATTGGGGGATGTATCAGGAATATTATAAAAAGACATATCATAAATAATATGATTGCGAACAATCCAGATAAGAGCTAGAGGAACAGCAAAAATAATAAAGTAATCTATATCAATAATGGTTTTATATTTATCGGAGGAATGGAAAATTTTATAAAGGAATAAAAAAGTTAATGCAGGCACAAGCATTAGAGCGGATAATTTAGTAAGCACGCCAAGAGCAAAACAAATAGCGGTAAGAATAATAAAAGATCTTTGAGAAGAAATGAACCAACTTAAAGCAAAATAAATTGTCGCACAGCACCAGAAGAAAACAGATACGTCATTAGAGATATATCCTGAAAATAGAAAAAGAGTAGGCGAGAATAGTAGGAATATAGTCGTAATCAGAGAAGTTTTTTTGTCCAAATTAAGCAGATTAATAATCTTTAATAAGAATATAGATGATGCAGTAACAAAGAATAGAGAAATATATTGTAAATTATCAGCAGCTAAGGTTGAAGAATTCCATAACCACATAGCACAATTATAGAATACAGAAATGACAAGAAAGTGTAAAGGTTGATGAAAGAAGTAATACATATTCCAAGGGTTGAAATTTATAAAATTGGAAGAGATTTCTTTAGTGTAAAGGAGGATTCCATTAAGATCATGTTGTCTAACATCAATAGGTGTCAGTTGGATATAAAAGAGATGCAATATAAAGGTTAAAAGAAAAATATCAAAATTTAAGTTATGAAGAGAATTTCTTTGCAACCAGATAAGATAAAGAACTAATCCGATTTCATATCCTAGTAGATAAAGGGAAGGTAATTGAAATAAAGCATAAAAAAGAAAAATAAAAAGCATTAATATTGTAAGATAAAATCGAGAGTAAGGAATAGGCTGATAAGTAATAATAAAAGCAGATAAGATAAAAAAAGAAAAATCTATCTGAGAAAAGTAGCTATTTCCAAAAAATATGCCTGCTGTTAAAAATAACAGCAAGCATAACAAAGCCATAGAAATAAAAGGATATTTACGCGCGATATAAATCACGACAAAACTCCTTAAATATCACCTTTAGCACAAGGAGTTCCTGGTGTGCATTTATGGTAAACTTTAGCTCTTCTATATCCTGTCAAACCTTTATATTCCATAGTTTGAATATAGATATTATCAACAGTAATAGAGAAACCTAAAACAGCAGAATTACCAGCTTGATCCATAGCAAAAACTTTAATTCTATGAATACCTTCATCATCTATAGAAGGTGTACCAGTAAAGGTATGCGTTTTATCATCATATTTCAACCAAGAAGGCAAACCAGCATCATCAAGAGAACCAGCGACAGTAGAAAAATCTCCATCCCAATTTACTGAAGCAAAAGCCTCATCTGGAATTTTAATATTCACATTAGAACCTGTTCCGACAACAACATCTGGAACCAAAGTTTTTGAAGAAATATCTACAGGAGGCTTCCTAATAGATAAAGATGTTGCTGAGTTAGTTGGAGAGGATACGAAGATACCATCTTTCCATTGATCTAAAGTTTTTCTGATTTGAACAGCCAAAACAGATGGAGAGTCTTGTAACATTTCAGTCGGAATAGCATCCATACCTACACTAGCGTAAAGCTTACCAATAGCTTCTTGAACGTCAATATAAGATAAGAAAGCATTAGCTTCATCAATAATAGCCTGAGCCGATTCTAAATGACTGATTGCTTTATTAGCACCTTCTTTATCTGTAATATCTTCAGCAATATCTTCGGATGTCGTAGCAACACTCATATTCAAGAGATACTCCTCTACGGCAGACTGATACATTGCCCAAGAGAGATATACCTGATTAAGAATAATACCAGTCATACGCTGACGAGCCAAAGAGTTGTATGTATTATAACCCTGTTGACGAATATCTTCAAAGACATTCATAGATAAGTCATTTGATTCCTTAGTCCATTTTCTATTATAGTAATTAGGATCTTGGCGGTAATCAGAGTTATCAACATCATCAAAATCTTTTATAACCAATTCAAATTCTTCACGAGAAGAGATTTGGTCAAAAGCTCTAAGTTCGGGGCGATTCGTAAGAGCAAGCCATTCGAGCTGCTGAATTTTCGCTCTCATAGATGGAATATTAAAGTTGCCATATTCAGCACCTGCGAGTTTGATTTCTGTAGAAGGATAAAAGCCAAGCAACCCTGCAAATTCAGCCTGAGCAGTATCAAGTTTACGTTTTAATGTAGCTAACTCTTTAATACTTTCCAAATATTTTCTCTTTTTCAGGAGAAGATTTGTAGAAGGATTTTTTCCATTTTTAATAGTTTCATTAGCACGCGCATTAAGTTCATCAACAACACGAACAAGGTATTCATTCATATCATCAATAACAGGGATAAGTCGTTGTGCAGCGAGAGCCTTCCAATAAAGAGAACGAGTTTCTTGAAGGATATTATTAACAACTTTTCTGCTTCTCTCTTCAGCGATAATTTCAGGAGAAGCGAAAGAATTTTGATAATAGAGAGAAGAAATATCTAACAAATTCCAAGACATCTTCAAATCGGCCGGCACAGCAGAAGAATGCGAAGCATTATCATACCCCAAATTCTCAGCAAGAGTAGGTAAGGTTGCGGGAGAGAGGTTTCCTTTAACAAGATTCTCTTGATAAGAGGCCAGACGTCTGGTATAGTTATATTTCAATGCAAGAGCCATAGCCATATACATATCAATCGGTTTAGTAATTTTAGAAGGTGTTGCTATATACATATTCTGGAGATCAACATCGGCTCTCACAGCCCGATCCCAATCAGAATAATAAGCAGACATAACAGGAGCATCAACAACCTGTTGTTGCGATGTTGTCGAAGAGCAAGCCACAAGAAAACTGGAGCAAGCCCCGATAAAGCAAATAAATTTTTTCATTAGCTAATCCCTCAAAAATTTCACTTAAACAAAAGTTACACTAAATATTTTTTAATTAATAGTATTTTATTTGATTTTATACAACTTTCATGTAAAATATACACAAATAACTGAATGATAGGGGTAAAAGGGCAAATGTTTGATTTGTTTTATACATTATTCAAGTATAAAGAAAAGGCTCAAAAGGATGAATTAGGATATTATCCAGAAAAAGTAGATGTGCGAGCATTTCCGGAACGTAGGTTTTTATGGACATCAAGATTTCTAGTAGTGATATCATGCATAAGTTTGTGTTTTAGTATGATGTTAGGATGTATATTAAGCATAATGATTCCAGCCAAAAAATATAAAATTATTCCTTTACAAATTGATTATAATCGCTATCAGATAACCTTAATGGAACAATCTGAAAGTAAAGCATTTGCAGGAGATTTAGTAACAGAAAGCATATTATCAGATTATATCACAAAAAGATATACGATTGGAGATAATTTAGAAGAAATGGAATTTAGATGGGGAGAAGGGCAATTTGTTAAATTAGCATCAAGTGATGATATATACAACAATTTTTTAAATACAGAAAAGCCTCATTTTGAAACATTACAAAAGCAAGGAGTAAGAAGAGAAGTTGAAATCACAATGATATATCCGGTATCATTCGACTTTTGGCAAGTAAGGTTTAATTTAATAGAGACATCTCCAGAGTATGAAAAGCCAATAATAAGCCGTTGGATAGCAACAATGAGAATGAAATTTGCATTTGCTAAATATGAAAATAATAAAGAATTAGGTCTGGTAAACCCATTTGGAATAACAATTTTATCATACGATTTATCCTATATGGGGAATAACATCAAAAGTAAACGAGAATAATTTAAAAAAACTTGAAAATATTTACCATTTATTGAATAAATATGAATACCATAAGCAGAGTTTTTTATGAATAATATTGAAGGATTGAAGACAGATGAGTAAAAGTGCATTGGAAGTATACGATAATACCTTAGTCCCAATGGTGATAGAGCAAACATCACGAGGAGAACGTTCATTTGACATATATTCACGTTTATTGAAGGAACGCATAATATTTTTAACGGGAGAAGTTAATGATGAAGTATCATCATTAGTATGTGCACAACTACTATTTTTAGAGTCAGAAAATCCAAAGAAGGACATTTTTCTTTATATAAATTCTCCAGGCGGGGTTGTTACTTCAGGAATGGCTATGTATGACACAATGAAATATATATCTTGCGATGTAGCAACTTTATGTATAGGGCAAGCATGTTCAATGGGTTCATTCCTATTGGCCGGCGGAACAAAAGGAAAAAGATTCTCCCTTCCGAATTCTCGTATAATGATACACCAACCATCAGGCGGAGCTAGAGGTATGGCATCAGACATAGAGATACAAGCTAGAGAAATTTTGGAATTAAGAAAGCGCTTAAATAAGATATATGCTGAAAATACCGGAAATAAATTAGCAGTAATTGAAAAAGCAATGGATAGAGATAATTTCATGAATCCGGAAGAAGCAAAAGAATTTGGTTTAATTGACCACATTGTAAAAAATCGTTTGGAAGTAATAAAATAGGAAAAGAAAATGACTGATAGAACAGATGACGATAAAGTGTTGCACTGCTCTTTCTGCGGTAAGAGTCAAAACGAAGTAAAAAAGTTGATTGCCGGCAGGGGTGTATATATTTGTGATGAATGTATTGAGGTGTGCATCAATATAGTATCTCAAGAAGTAAAAGAAGAAAAGAAAGCGGAAGGAGGAGAGATACAAGAAAATCTGCCAACACCGTCGAAGATAAAAGAATTTCTCGACCAATATGTTATAGGTCAAGATTATGCGAAAAAAGTATTATCTGTCGCAGTATACAATCACTATAAGAGATTAAATAATAAAAGACAAAATCCTGATATTGAAATATCAAAATCCAATGTAATTTTAATAGGTTCAACAGGTTCCGGAAAAACTTTATTAGCACAAACATTAGCTAAAGTTTTGGATGTTCCATTTGCTATTGCTGACGCAACTACACTGACAGAAGCAGGATATGTCGGAGAAGATGTTGAAAATATCGTATTGAAATTAGTTCAAGCGGCAAATTACGATATAGAAAAGGCTGAACGAGGAATTGTTTACATTGATGAAATTGATAAAATTACTCGTAAAACGGATGGCCCATCAATTACAAGAGACGTATCAGGTGAAGGAGTTCAACAAGCGTTATTGAAGATTATCGAAGGAACAGTTGCAAATATTCCGCCACAAGGAGGAAGAAAACACCCTCAACAAGAATTCTTGCACGTAGATACAACAAATATCTTATTTATATGCGGTGGAGCTTTTGCAGGATTAGAGAAGATAATCGGCAAAAGAGGGCAAGAAACATCAATAGGTTTTGGAGCCCAAATAAAGGATGCAGAAGAAAAAACATTAGGAGAAATATACAAACAAGTTCAACCGGAAGACTTGTTAAAGTATGGTTTAATACCTGAATTTATCGGTCGTTTACCGGTTATTGCAACCTTAGATGATTTAAATGAGGAAGCATTAATAAAAGTTCTGACTGAACCGAAAAATGCATTAATTAAGCAGTATAAAACATTATTTGATATGGAAGATGTAAAATTAACCGTAACAGATGATGCATTAGTAGCAATTGCTAAAAAGGCAATAGAAAGAAAAACAGGTGCCAGAGGATTGCGTGCTATTATGGAAGAAAACTTACTTGATTTAATGTATAACATTCCAGATAAGAAGGATGTTATAGAAATTGTGATAGATGCGGATGTTATCAATAAAGGAGCCGAACCAGAATATATCCGTAAGAAACACAAAAAAAGCGCATAAGTAAGTTTGAAGAAATAATAACAAAGCCCCTAAGAAAAGAATTCTCAGGGGCTTTGTTAATAATACAATAACGATTAAAAGAAAAGTCTAATAAATCAAAATCTATCTAAATCTCTTTACACCATTGGCGATTCGCATAATTGTGAAACTTGCATTTTGCTCGGCTGGAAAATCTGTGGTTTTGCATTCGCGCTCAGTTTGATAAAGGAGATTAAGAGCATTCATAATTCTATTTCTGTTCCAAACTTTTAGTTGAGAAATGAAGGCATTTTTTCTAAAAAACATTAGAGGAGGACGAAGAGCAAAAACAACTTTATCGGCAGTTTCTCCTTTTTCCATCTTTACAGCACAATCTAACAGTTTCATAAAATGATAACTGATAGAACGAATAAGAGCTACAGGCTGTTCTCCTTCAAAAATTAAACGATTATAAGATGCAATAGCTTTTTCAGTTTGTCCGAGAGCAACAAAATAACATAAATCTTCTTGAGAAGAAGCTGACGTATCGCTAATAACAGTTAAAATATCTGAGAGCTCAATATTTTTTTTGCTTCCCATATAAGTAATAAGTTTATCAAGCTCATTAGCGCTGATTTTTCGGTCATTAGATAAGCGTGAACACAAAAGTTGAAACGAGCTGCTATCTATAGTAAAACCATTCTTGTTAATAAATTTAGATGCAAAAGCAGTAATATCATCATCTCTATCATCATAACAACCGATTCCATAGAAGCTATCATCATCTTTGGCTAAAACAGCTAATGAGTCTTTTGTTTTGAGAGATGTTGATGTTGCAATCAATAAAGTATCAGAAGGGCTGGAAGCAAAAAGCTCCTTAAGTGTTTTGGTAAGTAAATTTGATGCATCTTTGACAACAACTACTCTTCTTCCCCCCATAAGGGATTGTGCATTAAATTCAGCATAAAGTGCGCCTACATCAGAAGTAATATCAGCCATATCAAGATAGCTAACATGAAAGGCATCATATAAATCAGGCGATATAGCTTTAATAAATTGCTGAGATAAAGAAGAAATCATTCCTTCATTAGAGCCATAAATAACAACACCGCGAATATTATGCGGAAGAGATTTGACAAGATTGTCAACCTGTTCCGGCTTAATATTCATCAGGATTCCCTCTATTTGTCTCAAGAGAATGGAAATAAGCACCTAGACGCAAAGATATATCATTTGCAATAATTTTAGCTGCATTTTTTTCAATTTTTTTCTGAGCAAAAGTAGTTGAGTAGGGATCCCGTAAGATATCATACCCTGTATAAGCAACACTATTTCCGTTAATTAAAGTTTTGTGTTCAGCATTTTTCAAAACATAAGTAACTTTATAAATTACTTTTTTACGAGTAGCGGTAATATCGTTACGCAGTGCTTGATCAATCTCTTGTTTATTAATTTTTGTAACACTCAAGATATATTTAGGCTGTTTTGGTTCACCTTTAGGCGTAAGTTTATCAAGTAAGTCATTACGAATAAGCTGCCCTATACGATCTTGAATAAGATCTATTTTAACGCTAGCCATTTGGTCTTTAATACTAGTATCAAATTGACCATTATAATACCATTGGCTAGAAGAAGTTCTTTCTACATACAAGGGCTCAAATCCGCAAGAAGCGGAAAGAACCAAAGCCAAAAAAGCTAATATATTTTTATATTTACAAGACAATGTTAACAATCCTATTTGGTACAACAATGATTTTTCTAGGTTCAGCGTCAGCCAATTGTTTTGCAACATTATCCAAAGATTTAGCAGTTGCAATAACTTTTTCCTGATCACAATCTCTTTCAACTTCAATAGTTCCACGCATTTTACCATTGATTTGAACAGCGATAGTAACTGTATTTTCCTTAGCCAACTCAGGATTACCTTTAGGCCAATTTTCACCAACAATCAGATTTTCATGACCTAAGCGAGCCCACATTTCTTCAGCAATATGCGGAGAGAAAGGTGAAGTTAATTTCAGTAAAGTTTCATACATTTCCACAGGTATTTCAGGTAAAGATGCCATATAATTAACATAAGTCATCAAAGAGGAAACAGCGGTATTGAATTTCATTTGATCAATACGTTCAGTAACTTCTATAATGCATTTATGCATAACCTGCAAATCTTTAGCAGAAGGAGAAACTTTTGTGACTTTAGCAAAGAGAGCAAAAATTTTATTTACAAAACGGTAAACACCATTCAAGCTTTCCTCAGACCACATAGCAACTTGATCAAATGGACCGATGAACATTTCATACATTCTAAAGGCATCAGCACCATAAGCATCAATAACTTCATCAGGGTTAACGACATTACCGCGAGATTTAGACATTTTTTCACCGTTTTCAGCCAAAATCATACCATGAGAAGTTCTTTTATTAAATGGTTCAAAGGTTGGAACATAGCCACAATCATATAAGAATTTATGCCAAAAACGAGAGTATAACAAGTGTAAAGTAGTATGTTCCATACCACCATTATACCAATCAACATTCATCCAGTAATCCAGAGCTTCTTTAGATGCAAATTCTTTATCATTATGAGGATCACAATATCTCAAGAAATACCATGATGAACCAGCCCAATTAGGCATTACATCTGTTTCACGTTTTGCAGAAGCACCGCATTTCGGACAAGTTGTGTTAACCCAATCAGTAGCTTTAGCTAAAGGTGAATCTCCATTATCGTTAGGCTGAAAATCAGAGATATTAGGCAGAGTTAATGGCAATTCGCTTTCTGGAACAGGTTGCCATCCGCAGTGTTCACAATAAACCATAGGAATAGGCTCACCCCAATAACGTTGACGAGAGAATACCCAATCACGAAGTTTAAAGTTCACTTTAGCATTACCGAAACCATGTTCTTTAGCAAAATCGACAGCCGCTTTAATACCATCTTCTTTGCCCATACCGTTTAAGAAATCCGAATTAATATGCGGTCCATCTTCTTCAAAAGCTTTTTCAGAGATATCACCGCCTTCTAAAACTTGAATAATAGGGAGATTAAATTTCTTAGCAAAATCGTAGTCACGCTGATCATGAGCAGGAACAGCCATAATAGCTCCCGTGCCATAACCAGTCAAAACATAATCAGAAATAAAGATAGGAATAAGCTCTCCATTAAAAGGATTTTTAGCTTTAATACCAATTAATTCAACACCGGTTTTAGAGTCGTCAGCTGTTCTTTGCAAATCTGATTTTTTCGCAGTTTCTGCAACGTAAGCAACAATTTCATTCCAGTTATCGAATTTTTCTGCTAATTCTTTGATATATTTATGTTCTGGAGCCATAACCATATAGGTAACACCAAAAGCAGTATCAGGACGAGTAGTGAAAACCTTTAATTTTCGATCCAATGAATTTCCATCATTATCGGTAATATCAAAATCTAATTCAGCACCATAAGAACGACCAATCCAATTAATTTGCTGAGATTTCACGCGATCAATAAAATCAACATTAGCTAAATCATCGATTAACCTATCAGCATATTTTGTGATAGCAAGCATCCATTGTTCTTTTTCACGACGAACAACCTCAGCACCGCATCGTTCGCAGTGCCCATCAACAACTTCTTCATTAGCCAAACCAACTTTACAAGCCGGACACCAGTTAATAGCGATTTTAGATTTATAAGCTAAACCTTTTTCATAGAACTTTAAGAACATCCATTGTGTCCATTTATAATATTCAGGGTCACAAGTATTAAAGCATCTATCCCAGTCGAAAGATAAACCAATAGATTTTAATTGTCTGGTGAAGTTAGCTATATTATTTTTAGTGGAGATAGCAGGATGTATACCTGTTTTAACCGCATAATTTTCAGCAGGTAATCCGAAAGCATCAAATCCCATAGGATAGAGGACATTAAATCCTTCCATACGTTTTTTACGTGCAATAACATCAAGAGCGGTATAAGAACGAGGATGTCCAACATGAAGACCAGCCCCTGAAGGATAAGGGAATTCGACTAAAGCATAAAATTTAGGTTTCTCATGATCGATCTCAACTTTATAAGCTTTTTCATCATCCCAAATTTTCTGCCATTTATTTTCAATTGATTTAAAATTATATCTTTCTTCCAATTCCCAATCTTTCTTCCATTCATCGAAAGAAGCTTTTCCATTATATCTGGCATTTTCGACCATAGCTAACATCCTCATTTTAAAATTCAACCTTAACAAATTAAACACAATTTAGCATACAGAAAAAAAAATACAACGCTATTTTAAAATTTTTAAGCAAAACATGAATGAAAAAATAAAAATCTACAATGGTTGTTTATTTTTGACTGCAAGTTCATTTGCATTAACTTGTTCCTGAAAAGATTGAAGAAACCAATTGATATCTTCTCCTCTTTCTTTAATCATTCTATAGAATTGCTTGCGATATTCGATAACAAGACTAACATCAGCAATTTCAACATCTACAGCTTGAATACGATTCTTTTGATTACGAATAAGTTTAAATTTTACAGGAATAAGCTGAGGTTCAACTCCCCGCATATTTTCAAAAAGTTTGCGAGTATCAACAGAGCATTTGACTGTAGAGAAATTTTTATTTTCAATAACATTCTCAATTGAGAAATCAATTAAAGAAGCATCAAAAGTCAGATTAAATTGTTTATAAAGAGAGAGTGCATAGCGATGAAAAAGTATATTATATTGCTTCCATTGATCTTTAGTCATGAGCCTAGCATATTTTCCAATAACAAATTTTGCAATATAATCTAAATTAACATCATCACTAAGCATTTTATCTAGTTTGTAGTATTTTGTTGATAAATCAGGCTCTGCAAGAGTGCGAATAAGTTCTTGTCCTTTTGTTTCAGCCCAAGAGCGAGCTTCAGAACCAGTGATAGCAACAGACTGAGCAAAAGCAGAATTAAAAGAAATTAATAGCCCCAAAAAAATACCACTTAACAGTTTCATTATCAGTTTATCTCCTATAAATTAAACAAATTTAATTTATTATGAAAGGATTAATAATAAATTACTTCAAAACAGCAAGATTATCAAAAGGTGTTTTTTTATACAAAGTCCAGACGATTTCAGGAATAAAAACTTGAGAATAGCGATTTTCACCATAAGTGCGGTATGCACGTAAATCTGGATAATTTTGCACAAAAATAAATTTAGGACGATAGTTAACAATAAGTTGATTAACATCTAATTTTTGAGGAAGTTTATATTCCAATTCCATAATAGGTAAAAGCATATCAAGCCCAAACCAATAGTAGCTAACATCTTTGCGGTAGATATTAAAATTTTTATCATATCCATTCATTACCAAATCATTTGCATTAGAGTTTTTGTGCACAAAATCAGATAAAAGAAAATGTTTGTAACTATTATATTTCGCAGAAGTAGTATCAACAGTATTAAAACTAAGACCGAGATTAAGGAATAAAAGGATAATCAAAAATAGACAAACAATACGATGTTTAGGAAAGACAAAGTCAGAAAACGGAGCAAATACAAGAGCAGATAACATAACCAACAATGTGTAATAGTTTGGATGAGGAGCAAAATAAAAGTTACGCATTAAAAACTCAGCCAGAAAAAGAATAAAGATAATTTTAAAATAAATATTTTGTCTTCGAAATACATAACCGCCATAAATTAAAATAAGTCCATAAAAGCCGATAAAAAGATTGCCTAGCCAGAATGCTCCTCTATCAAAATAAGCAAGCATAGCCTGATTAAAATGAAGGTTTAATTCAAAATATTGGGAAAGGGAATTATTCAGGAAAAGAAAGAATAAAAAAGCAGAAACAACAACAATAGAAGGTAAAGCAGCTAAGGTTAGATGCTTAATAGAAATTCGTTTGCTAAGTAGAAGAAATAGTAAGATTCCTTCAACAACCAATAGGAGTAAAGAAATTTTTTGTAAAAACAAGGCAGAAAAAGTAAAAGCCAGAAAAGAAAAAATAAGAATTTTAAGTTGTTTTTTTTGAAGATATTTAAACAGAAAATAAATTCCAATAAGAAAACAACAATTCATAAAATTATCAGGCCGAAACTGACTGAAATTGTAAATGGTTATAATGTTAACAAGAAATAGAGATGAGGCCAACCAAGCACCTATTTGTGAGGTAAAAAATAAAGATATTTTATAGATAAGCACTAGAGAAAGCACAGAAACAGTAAAACTCACACCTCTCATGACATAGAAAATAGCAACATTATCATAAAATAAATTTACGATTGGAGCGGATAAATACCATAAAAGCGGATTATGGTGTTCAAAAAAATCTTTATAAGGAACTTTTCCTATACTGATAAGCCAAGAAGCATGCAAATGCTCAAATTCATCAACAATTTGAAAACCTGAAAAGACGAAGGCATAAATGAGGATTAAAAAAGCGATACAAGAAAAAATTTTAAAAATGCGAATGGCTGCATTTTCATCAAAATCATTTAATTCAGAAATGATAGCATTTTTCAAAAAAGAGGGGAAAGAGAATAACCCCTCTTTAAGCCAAGTATTATTTTTTCTCTTCATGATAATCAGCTTCAGTATTGATTGACCAAATTTCTTCACGAGAGTTGCATTCTCCAAGTATAAAATCAACAGTTTTCATAGCAGCCAAAGTCGAGTGATCCATATTATTGTAACGATGCATACCATTACGCCCGACTAGGAAAAGATTATCAATATTATTGGCAAAGTTTTTAATTTCATCAAAACGATCATAAGAACCAAAGTAAGCAGGATAAGCTTTTTTGACACGATGTGTATAGGCATCTAATACATCATCTTTATCAAAGATACCGATTCGAGAAGCTTCTTCAATAGCAAATTGAATAAAGGTATCATCGTCATCAGTCCAAATAGCATCTTTTTCATTACAGAAATATTCAAGACCAATCCAAACAGTATCTTTAAAGTCTTTTACCAAATAGGGGCTCCAGTTATTAAAGATTTGCAGACGTCCAAGTTTAACATCTCTTTCTTGAATATAAATCCAAGTATCAGGAACGATATCATTGATAGTTTTAAAATGGGTTGTATTTTTCAGCTTTAATTTTTTTAAGAGAATACCCACAGTTCTAAAGTCACGATACATTAATCCTTCTGCGACTTTTTTAATATTAGATGGAACATCTGTCATAGATTCGATAAGATCTTTTACAGGCATAGTGGAAATAAAAATATCACCATCAAAGACCTTAAGTTTGCCATGTTCATCAATAGCTTCAACAGAGGTAATTTTGTTACCTTTTTTTACAATACGCACAACCTTATGACGAAGTAAGATTTTACCACCTTTTTCTTCAATAAGTTTTGCAACAGATTGCCATAAATGTCCTGGGCCAAATTTAGGGTAGAAGAAACTATCAATAAAGCTGGTTTCAACCGCACCACCTTTTTTTCCGAATAAATCTTTGAACATTTGTTTTAAGACTTTAAGAATAGAGATACCTTTAATTCTTTGAGCACCCCATTCGGCAGAAATTTTAGCACAATCGATACCCCATAATTTTTCGGTATAATCTTTAAAGAAAGTGAGATAGAGTTCACGACCGAAACGATTTATCATAAAGTCTTCTAAAGACTTTTCATCTTTAATTGGGAAAACAAGAACTTTAAGATAAGAACAACCTATCTTAAACATTCTCCACAATCCCAGCCCTTTAATGGTATCAAAGTTTAAGCTAACCGGATAACTGAAAAAAGTTTTGAGATAAAAGATACGAGATAATCTATGACGTTTTAGCATAACATTATCTGTCTGTTCTGGATCTGGCGCATCAGGAAGAGATGATAATTCCACTTCGCGATTAAGCAAGATATCATCAATAGAAGGTTTACCTTGTTGAGGTAAAATACTAAGCCACCAATTCATCACTCTGTCAGATTTTGAGAAAAAGCGATGTCCCCCCATATCTATTTTATTGTTTTTATAATCCAGAGTTGCACTAATGCCACCAACAAAATCATTTTCTTCCAAGACGATTGGTTCAATATCAGAACGAGTTAGCATTTCATAAGCAGCAGTTAAGCCTGCAGGACCTGCACCAATAATGATAGCTTTTCTAGTCATATCTCTCTCCTTATTTGCGATATAAAACATATATACGCCAGAATAAAATATTTTACAATGATGAGAGTATAAGGTGTGAATATTAAGAAAATTTAAAAAAAAGAAAAATAGAGCAAGTGGAAAATATAAAAAAAGAGAGCTCAAATAAGAGCTCTCTTAATAAGTAAAAGTTATATAATTAGAATAAAACTTTTAAGTGAGCACCGGCAGCATAAACATAGTCAAGATTTTTATCTTGAGAGCCATCGATACGATAAGCACCATAAATACCCACAGCAATATTTTCTTTGATGTAGTAATCTGCAGCGGCTTCTGCCCACAAATCATTGTAACTACCTTCATAAAGATTATTTCCGCCATCTGTGCTGAAATTATATCGTACACCTAAATCAAGAGCATATTTACCAAAATATTTATGAGCACCAACTTTAACAGCTTGGTTTAAATCTCTATCGCCATTATCAATATTACCAGAAATGAGGTAAGAAGCATAAGGTGTTAAACCATTACCCATATCATAGCCAAGTTTAACTTCACCGCTCAATTGTTTATACCAATGATTTGTCTCATCATTGCCATACCAAGATTGAGGTTCCAAAGTCATATAGTTTGCAGCAACTTGGAACAAAACTTTATTGCAGTTAGTGTTATATTTTGCACCGATTTGATAAGCAAAGTTGTGATCATTATTATATTCACCCTGAGTATCAAACATGTTAGCAATTGTGCCATTAACGCTGAACTTATCTGTAATACCATATTCTAATGTTTCTGCTGCATAATAACCTTCAGCAACACCTTCATTGTGTTTTGCTTTAGCGCGATAATAACCAACATTAGTATCAGAAACAATCTGACCTTTGTTAGGTGTAAAGAAAGGGTTAGTAATATCTGCAGCCATAGCTTGGGAACTGAAGAGTACCGCAGCTGTTGCTAATAACATAGTTCTGTAGTTCATGATAAACTCCTTTATCTAGTTTCGGAATATAACACTAGGTGTTATAGCCAAAGTGTATATAAAAATTAGTAAAAAACAAGTAAAATTACATACCAATAGTATAAAATAATGTTTCAGAGTATTTCAAAAGTTATATAACTATAACATAAAGTGGGTGAAAAATAAGTATTTTCAAATAAATATGGTTTTGAGATAAATAAAAGGAGCAAACATTAATGTTTGCTCCTCAATAAAAAGACGGTGCTATGATTACTTTTTCATAACAACAACGCCAGGAAGTTCTTTACCTTCCATCCATTCCAAGAAGGCACCGCCAGCGGTTGAAATGTAAGTGAATTTATTAGCAACACCAGCGTTTTCAAGAGCTGAAACAGTATCACCACCACCAGCAACAGAAGTCAATTTACCGCTTTGTGTTAATTCAGCAGCATGTTGAGCAACTTTATTAGTAGCATTATCGAAAGGTTTCATTTCAAAAACGCCAAGAGGGCCATTCCATACAAGAGTTTTGCATTCATCTAATTTAGCGTTGATAGCTTTAATTGTTTCTTCACCAACATCAAGCAAGCTCCAACCTTCAGCAGGAATGTTAGCTAAATCAACAGTTTTGTGTTCAGCCATAGGTTTAAATTCTTTAGATACAACAACATCTTGAGGCAAAATGATTTCACAGTTATTAGCTTTTGCGGTAGCCATAATTTCTTTAGCTGTATCAAGCATATCCATTTGAACAAGAGAATTAGCTTCATTGATAGTATCAATACCACTAGCTTTCATGAAAGTGTGAGCCATACCGCCAGAAATAACAAGTTTATTAACTTTCTTAACCAAGTTATTTAATAAATCTAATTTTGTAGAAACCTTAGAACCACCAACAATAGCAATAAGAGGACGAACAGGATTGTTCAAACCTGTAGAAAGAGCATTAACTTCTTCTTCCATAAGTAATCCCATTGCAGAAGGAAGTTGCTGAGCGGCTGCCACCATAGAAGCATGAGCACGGTGAGCTGTTGAGAAAGCATCAGAAACATAAACATCAGCAGGTTTAACCAATTCTTTTGCAAAAGTTTCATCGCCTTTTTTCTCTTCATTATAGAAACGGAGGTTTTCGAGCAATAAAACTTCATCTTGGCTCATGTTTTTTACAGCATTTTCTACTTTTTCACCAATGCAGTCATCAACAAAAACAACGTGTTTTCCAAGAGCTTTTTCAAGATCTTTAACGATATGAGACAAAGAGTTCTTCATATCACCTTTGCCTTCAGGTCTACCGAAGTGAGAAATAACAACAACTTTAGCACCTTGATTCATTAAAGTTTTGATAGTAGGAACTGTTCTGTCGATTCTCGCAGTATTTGTAACATTAAAATTTTCATCCATAGGAACATTCAAGTCAGCTCTTAACATAACAACTTTACCGTTAAGATCGTCTAAATCTTTAATTGTTCTATATTCAGTCATATAAAATCCCTCAAAATAAAAAATATTCCCGCCATCACAAAACTTTTGCGCCAGAAAGTGCATAAAAGTTGAACGACAGCGGGAAAGAAATATTAACCGTTAACTTTAGCCATATGAGCAACGAGGTCTAATACTTTGTTTGAATAACCCCATTCGTTATCATACCAGCTAACAACTTTAACAAAAGTTGGAGTAAGTTGGATACCAGCTTTAGCATCAAAGATAGAAGTGCGAGCATCACCCAAGAAGTCAGAAGAAACAACTTGATCTTCAGTATAACCCAAAATACCTTTGAGTTCCCCTTCAGAAGCTTTCTTCATAGCTGCACAAATTTCTTCATAAGTAGCAGGTTTAGCCAAGTTAACTGTCAAGTCAACAACAGAAACATCCAAAGTAGGAACGCGGAAAGACATACCTGTCAATTTACCGTTCAAAGCGGGAATAACTTTACCAACAGCTTTTGCAGCACCAGTAGAAGAAGGGATGATATTACCAGCAGCAGCACGACCACCTCTCCAGTCTTTCACAGAAGGACCGTCAACAGTTTTTTGAGTAGCTGTAGTAGAGTGAACAGTAGTCATCAAACCATCAGTAATACCAAAAGCATCATTCAAAACTTTAGCAATAGGAGCCAAGCAGTTTGTTGTGCAAGAAGCGTTAGAAACGAATTGAGTACCTTTAACATAAGAATCTGTGTTAACGCCGCAAACGAACATAGGAGTATCGTCTTTAGAAGGTGCAGACATAACAACATATTTAGCACCAGCATCAATATGACCTTGAGCTTTTTCTTTTGTTAAGAAAAGGCCTGTAGATTCAACAACATATTCGGCGCCAACTTCATCCCACTTCAAATCAGCTGGATTCTTTTCGGCAGTAACGCGGATAGCTTTACCATTAACAACAAGCTTACCGTCTTTAACTTCAATAGTACCATCGAATTGGCCGTGCATTGTATCATATTTAAGCATATAAGCCATATATTCAACATCAATCAAATCGTTAATAGCAACGATTTCAATGTCATTTCTTTTCTGTGCAGCACGGAATACCAGACGACCGATACGTCCAAAACCGTTAATACCGACGCG
>CALXVZ010000006.1 GCA_944392235.1 uncultured Alphaproteobacteria bacterium | reverse complement strand
TGGACATCTTTGTTGAGCCAGCTCTTTTTTACTTCTTCAAGGATAATCTCTGAAGCGTTTGGCAATTCAAAAGCTTTAAGCAGGGCATCATCGCAGAGTGTTCCTCTTTTTGCTTGCTCAAGAATAATCTCGTCAGCGTTTGGCAATTCAAAAGCTTTAAGCAGGGCATCATCGCAGAGTGTTCCTCTTTTTGCTTGTTCAAGGATAATCTCGTCAGCGTTTGGCAATTCAAAAGCTTTGATTTGGACATCTTTGTTGAGCCAGCTCTTTTTTACTTCTTCAAGGATAATCTCTGAAGCGTTTGGCAATTCAAAAGCTTTGAGTTGGGCATCATACCTGAGTTCTCCTTTTTTTGCTTGCTCGAGAATAATCTCAGGTGTGTTTGGCAATTCAAAAGATTTAAGCAGGGCATCATCGCATAGCCATCCATTTTGGGCTTGCTCGAGAATAACCTCCTTAGCGTTTGGCAATTCAAATACTTTAAGTTGAGCATCATTGCAGAGAAGTCCTTCTTTTGCCAGAATAAGAATAATCTCCGGTGCATTTGGTAGCTCGCACATTTGAAGTTGATTATGTTCTCTTTTAGCCAGAGCATACAAAATCTCCTTAGCATTTGGCAATTCAAAAGCTTTGATTATGGTTTCATCGCAGAGCCATCCATTTTTTGCTTGTTCAAGGATAATCTCAGCTGCATTTGACCATTCAAAAACTTTGAGTTGGGCTTCTTTGCTGAGGTTTCCTTTTTTTGCTTGCTCAAGGATAATCTCAGCTGCATTTGACCATTCAAAAATTTTGATTTGTGCAACATCTCTGAGCCGTCCTCTTTTTAATAGAGTATGGATAATTTCTGATGCGTTTGGTAATTCAAAAGCTTTGAGTTGGGCCGCATCGCAGAGCCATCCATTTTTTGCTTGTTTAAGGATAATATCCTTAGCATTTTGTAACTCAAGTGCGTTGACTTGGGCTTTACCGCTGAGCCATCCTTCTTTGGCTAAAGCAAGGAGTAACTTTGGGGCAGTGGGCCATTCCCAAACTTTGAGCTGATCTTGCTCGTCATATAAATTCCATATATCTATAAGGTCATCTAAGTGTAATAGATTCTTTAGCCTAAAATTTATATCTTTTTTACGGACGAGTTTTTCGCTCATAAGTTTTTTTCTGCCGTCGGATAGCAGATTTTGCGTTGGAAATTCAGGGCAATTTTCAAGAATGGAATCCAATTCCAAAATTCTCATATTGCCGAGATAACGAATGTCCACTCGGCGATAGTTCACGAGAATATAATAAATTATATTACCCGCGCTTAACGCACTGATAAAATTACTTTCAAGTGAAATATCTTCGGTAGAGAGAAGATTGGCTTTTTTTGCATATTCAACAAAAGGTTCATCGGCGTTTTGCCACATAAAACTGAAGCATATATCTTCATTTTTGATGCTTTTGCCGTTTCTTTTGTAGATTATACATTTGTCTTCCTTCTGGATTAAACCATATGGTCGTTCCAAATCCTGAGGGGTATTGACCTCGGATATAGGTTCTGACTGCTGTGGTTTAATGGAAGAGCGTTGCTTCTTTTCTGCTTGAAGTTCCGCATACATCTGTTCCGGCGTTGTAGAAACGCAGTTCACATTTTTTTCTTTCATAATAATTTTATTTAATGTTAGACATGATAATTGTTTTATGGGGTAGGGAATAGCATAAATTTTGCATTTGTGCAAGAGAAAAATTTTGTCTAATTACGATTTTTGTTGCAAAATAAAATTTTTAGTCTATCTTGTCGCTCAGATGGAGCTCTTAGGTTCTTTCCTGCAAGGGCTTGTATGTAAATTGTTGTTGAATATTAACATTGTAAATATGGAGAACAAATAAATGAAACAGTTAGCCGGATCAATCAGAATTGGCTGGGTTATCGAATATAAAGGTAAACCTTGGACTATTACTAAAGCTCAACACATTAAACCAGGTAAAGGCGGTGCTTTTATGCAGGTTGAAATGAAGTCTGTTGAAGAAGGAACTAAAACTAACGAACGTTACAGAACTGAAGATACTGTTGAAAAAATGATGGTGGAAGATAAAGATTGTCAGTTCTTGTTTGAAGATGGTACCGGCTTGAACTTTATGGAAAACGAAACTTTTGAACAGTTCTCCATGCCAGCAGATATTTTAGGCGACTCTAGACCTTTCTTGACTGAAGGTATGGTTGTTCGTATCTCTCATATTAACGATAGACCTATTTCTGTTCAATTGCCTCAACAGGTTGTTTGCACTGTTGTTGAAACAGAACCTGTTATTAAAGGACAAACTGTTACTTCTTCTTATAAACCTGCTGTTTTGGATAATGGTATGCGTATCGGTGTGCCTCCGTTTATCGCTGCAGGCGAAAAAATTGTTGTCGGAACTGAAGAAGCTAACTATGTTGAAAGAGCAAAATAATGGCTTATATCTCACCAATGCTCACAAATATCGTTAATGCGGTTAAAAAGGCTTCTATTAACCTTAATCGCGATTTTAGCGAAATTGAGCGTTTACAAAATTCTGTTAAGGGTAGTATGGATTTTACCAAAATCGCTTTTGATAAAATTCAAAAAAGTCTTAAAAACGAAATTTATAGAATTATGCCAATTGTGCCGGTAATCTTTGCTGGCGAGAAAACTCCTCAAAATGGTATGTTTTTTGCTGTTTCGGGAATCGAAGGATTGGCTAATTTTGCTCATGGAAATCCTGACTTCGCTATCTCTGTGGCTCTTATCGATGGACAGACTATTTTAGATGCTGTTGTTTATAATCCAGCTCGTGATGAACTGTTCTTTGCTGAAAAAGGTAAGGGCGCTTTTAAAGAAGGATTTAGAAGTCATGAACGTTTGCGTGTTGCCGCTCGTCAGGAACTTGATGGTGCTTTGATTGCTGTTAAACCTTATCTAAATGATGTCGAACAATCTGCTAAAATTATTAATAATTCTTTGATGCTTTGCAGAGATGTTCGTATTAGTGGCGTTGTTGCTTTGGATTTGGCTTATGTCGCAGCAGGTAAACTTGATGGCGTTATTGCTCCTTCTTCTATGCTCGCAAGTATCGCTGCTGGTATCTTGCTTGTTAAAGAAGCTGGCGGTATCGTGCTGGATATTGATCAAGATGATACACGAACTGAGGATTTACCAATGCTCTTGAATTCTGGTAATTTGATGGCGGCAAGCTTTAACTTAAGTCAAAAAATTGCTAAGATTTTAAAATAAGTTTAAAAATTTATAAAATTATACTTGCATTCTCTGAAAGTGTAGTGTATAAAAACTGTAAATTTTTTGTGAAGTTTAATTTTGGAGATAATAATGAAAAAAGGTATTCACCCTGATTATCACGAGATTACATATGTGATGACAGATGGAACAGAGAAAAAAATAAAGACAACTTGGGGTAAAGAAGGCGATAGAATGGTTCTTGAACTCGATCCTAAGTCTCACCCAGCTTGGACAGGTGTTCATCGTATGGTTGATTCTGGTGGTCAAGTTGGTAAATTTAATAACAAATTTGCTAAGTTCGTTGCTAAAAAAGCTGCTAACTAATTTGTTGTTGATGGTTTTTTCTGATAAAGCCTGTGTTTTGCAGGCTTTTCTTTTTTGCTTTTTGGTGGTATGCGGTATTCCTACTCCTACTGGGAACGCTATCTTGTCTCAGCTTTAAAGTTTGTGTAGAAAAAACTTAAAATCGCTTGTATCTCCGTTAAAAACAGTTTACGGTTATAGTTAATAGAGGTTTATCTTATAAATTAAGAAAGGATAATGATATGACAGCTCCTTTGATGCCTAAGGCTACTGCAGTTTGGTTGGTCGAAAACACTACTTTGACTTTTCAACAAATTGCAGATTTTTGTGAATTGCATGAATTGGAAATTCAAGCTATTGCCGATGGTGATATTGCTTATAATATTATGGGGGTCAGCCCTATTTCTAATGGACAGTTGACTTTGGAAGAAATTCAGCGTTGTGAAGCTGATGAAAAGGCTCGTTTGGTCGCTGTTCCTTTGGAGAAAAATGTTAAAGAGAGAAATGCTAAGGCTAAAAAAGTCCTCTCTCCTACTCAACGTGCTGAGAAACCTAGTGCAGTCTTGTGGATTATTAAAAATTGTCCGGAAGTTATGGATTCTCAAATTTGTAAGTTGATTGGAACAACTAAGCCGACTATCGCTTCTATTCGTAATGGGACTCACGCTAATATGGCTAATTTGAGACCTATTAACCCAATGGCTGTTGGTTTGTGTTCTGAAAAAGAATTGGAAAAAGCTATGCTGATTTCTCAACAGCAGGCTGAAATTAAAGAAAATAAATCTAAAAAGAAAACTAAGAAAAAAGCTGCTTCTAAAGCAGAAGGTGTTGCTAGAAAATGTGGTCGTCCCAAAAAGGAAGCAACTAAACAATCAACAAAAAAGGAAAAGAAAAGCGTTAAGTCTAAGAAAGAATCTAAATAAAGTGTCTCTAAAGACAAAACTGATTAATAGTTTTCTTTAATGTTCACGATGAAGAGGTGCTAAATATGGCACTTCTTTTTTTATTGGATGTGGAAAATTATGAATTACTATGAGAAATTATTATTGTGAATTTATGTTGCAGAATAGAACTAGCTATAAGTTTATTGCTGATTTTAGGAGGAACTTGCAATTATTTCTATATAAAAAAACACCTTGAAATCAGAGCACTAGAATTAGTGAGATTTCAAGGTGGAAAATGTTTATTCTTCGTTAAACATTTTTTTTATTTTTTCTGTGGTTTGCGGGGCTATGAGCTCGACCATCCATACAGCTACTGCTGTAACGAGGGTAATTATTAAACTCATCAAGATGCTAAGTTTTAGCAACCCTATTGGATTACTGAAGATAGAATCAACACCACAGATAATACAAGTGATAAATGCAACTATTGCATATACCACGAAGAAAGCAATTTTTTTCATATCTTTATTTTTTTTTATGATTTTCTTTTTTTTACACCAAAGAAAAATAGGTAGGTTAATTACAGATATAAATCAGGAAAATCACAGTAAAATAAAACTATGAAAAAATTCCCTAATAATACAAAAAATTATTAAAATATCTATAATATAACATTATTAACATAGCATATTTTTGGGGAATCGTCAATATAAAAAATGTATGCCTTAATTATACATTCATAAACGTATAAAATGCTTGCACTTTAGGTTTTTAAAGTTTATATATTATATATGATTAGAGATGGTTGTTTGTATTGAAGGGGTATGTGTTATGAAACACTTGATAGAAGTATATCCTTTTGCGTATCATAAAATTTTGGGTGGTCAGCGTAAAATTGATTTACGCCTTTATCTCAAAAGATTTCATAATATTCATGTTGGTGATACCATTGAATATGTTAATGCAGAAACTAAAAGTTGTTTGTTGCGTGAAGTTAAAGGTATTGCTCTTTTTAAAGACTTTAAGACCCTTATTGATATGCTTCCTCCTGAAATGATTGGTTATAATAATCGTGAGGAGATTCATTTGCGTGTTGAACGACAATACTCTAAGGAAGATCAAGAAAAATATGGCGCTTGTGCTTTGTTCTTGGCTGAACCTGATGCTAGAACTTTGGCTAGAATGAATTTTTTGGAACGTAGTGCTTAAATTTAATCGGGTAAAAGATTTTATTTATGGGAAAGGGGCTATAATCAGCCCCTTTTTGTGAATTGTGTTATAGAATTTGTAGAGTCTGGTTATTTTTATTTGAATAAATTTCTGTAGGCTTTTCTTAATTTGTCTCCTACGTGTCCTAAATCTGCGATAATTTCTATTTGGGCATTATCCATTGCTCGATATAAATCCCAGGCTCCTTTTATTGGGCAACACATATCAAGTCGGTTGTGAACGATTTGTGTGGGAATATTCTTAATCTTATCTATGTTTTTTAATATTTCATTGTCACTCAAAAAATAACGGTTTGCAGCATAGTAAAGGCTAATTCTAGCTGAATTTATACTTGCGTTATCTATGGCAACATCCTTAAATCCTGCATCTAATTTTCCCATCTGATATTCGTAGTGAACCATGTATTTTATCGCTGTTTGTATACTTCCTAAATCATCTGAAAAAATTAATTTGGCGTAATGTGTATATGGATTTTCTCCTTCACTCTGACGGCGTATTTCTTCCAATAAGTCCGGATAAAATAATCCGCTGTCGCGTAACATCCATTCCATGTCTTCTCGACGGGCTAAAAATACAGCGTATACGCATATCTCTTTTACACATTCCGGATATTTTTCAGCAAATAATAATGCTAATGTTGATCCCCAAGAACCACCGGCAATAGTTATAGGTGTTTCAATGTTTAGATACTCTAATAGTCTTTTGGCGTCTTTTACTAATCTTGTTGTATCGTTTAATGTTGTGATATCTTCGGCTTTTGATAATCCGGCTCCTCTTTGGTCAAACATTATGATACGCTGCTTTTTTAAATTAAAGTAACGTCCATGACTCTTTTTACATTGACCGCCAGGACCGCCATGAAAAAATAAAACAGGTTCACCTTTGGAATTGCCCATTTGTTGATAGTAAATCTCGTGCCCTTCATATTCTGGCAGATAGCCTTTGTCAAAAATTTTATTGTTGAAAAATCCGAACATTCTTTTTCCTTTTTTACCTGTTTCTTGTAGTCTTCGAGGTAAATGTTTAATATTTATTTAAATTTGGGGATAAATTATGAAAATCGTAGGTACGGCAATTATTACTGATAATCAAGGGAAAATTTTGATTGGACAACGTCCTGAGGGAAAAGATTTGGCTGGTTTGTGGGAATTTCCTGGGGGGAAACAAGAGCAGGGTGAAACTATTGAGCAATGTATTGTTAGGGAAATTAGAGAAGAGTTAGATGTTGAATGTCATGTAGGGAAATTTTTACTTTCTGTTACAAAATCATATCCTCATGGGGAATTTAAACTTATGGTTTATCAGGCTAAAATTGTAGATCCTCAAAATCTTAAGCCTCTTGTTCATCAGAATCTTAAATGGGTTACTCCTAATGAATTAAGTTTATTCCAATTTCCTCCTGCGGATGTCGATATTATAGATTTTTTACAGAAATAAATAATATCGTATTTTTAAAGCTTTTTTAGTGTTTGTCTGTTAATTTTAGTTATATAAATTAAGACAATAAATGAGAAAGTGTTGGTTATGATGGGGCAAAATAAAGTTGGTCTTTGGTTTTTATTATCTGTATTTGGTATTGGTCTTCCTCTTGCCCCCTCGTTTGCATACAGTCTTACAGCAAATGAAATTTACCGGCAAGCTAATCATGGTAATACTACGTTTTTGCATAGATTGTCTCGCTATCAGGGAGCGATAGATTTACAGAATTATTCCGGTAATACCGCATATTGTTTGGCTTTGCGTTATAATGATACTCAAGCCCAGAATTTATTGGAAAATTATGGGGCAAATACTCATCATTCTTGTGTGCAAAAGGTTAATGAACAAAAAGAACAGTATGCTCAAAGTCGAACTCGTAAAAATGCAATAAGACCATCTTCATCCTCTTATTATAAGACAGATGATAGTGGAAATAATTATTTATGGTGGGGGCTTGGGGCTCTTGCTGTTGGTGGTGGTGTTGCGGCTCTTTCAAGTGGTGGTGGCGGTGGAAGCGATAGTAGCCATTTTGAAGGTGAAATCTCCGGGCCTCCAGTTGATAGTGATAAAAAACCGACAATTTCTGCAGATGTTTTTAAAACTCAAGAATATTCTAAAGGGAACTTCTTAGATGCGATAAATGCTGCTGAGGCGTATAGCTATATGTATTCTAAAGATGATAAAGGTAATCTCATCAGTCATCAGGCTAATTCAGATGAACAACTCAAAAAGGTTAAAGTAGCTGTGGTTGATACCGGAGTTTATTCTAATGCAGATTTAGCTGAAAAAATTGTTGGCGCATATGATGTTAATGATTATAATCATCAAGCTAATATTTGGACAAGTTTTAAGGCGGCTAATGGTTTTCAATCTTATATCTTTTTCAAAAATGGATCTTACTATTTTGTGCAGGCTAAACCGAATGAAAAAGATGCAACTCAGGTTTATATGAATGTAGGACGCAGTGAAAATGGTAGCTATGAACTGTCTGAGACGGAGTTAAATAAAGTTTTAGCTGATTATGGTCTTACTAAAGATGAGTTTTCTTTGGTAAATTCTGGTAATGCGGCGGATCCGGGAACTTCCTTGATTAATAAGTTTGATATCTATGATCTTGATACTGTTTTAGGTGTCATTAGCAATATTAATCATGGAACGCATGTGGCTGGTATTGTAGCCGGAAATAAAAATGATTCAGGTATGCATGGTGTCGCTTTTGAAAATGCTCAAATTGTTGCTGTTAGTTGGGATTTGGAAAATAATATTTCCGAAATAGTCAAAACTTTGACGGATAATGGTGTTAAAGTTTTCAATAATAGCTGGGGGACACCGGCTAATAGCATTATTAATGCAGATAATGCCTCGCTTATTCAATATTCTGATGATGCGAAAGCTTATGCTTATGCTGCGAAAGGGGGAGCTGTTTGGGTGCAGGCAACCGGAAATGAAGGTCTTCATAATTCAGCTATACAAACGGGATTGCCTACTGTGGATTTGTCTCATTATGGTTATGCGGGGCCTGGTAAATATGAAGTGCCTTTCTTAGCTGTTGCTGCATTGGATTATAGTACTAAAGATGCTAATGCTCCTTCAGGATATATGGCGAATTATTCTAACTGGTGTGGAAGTGCTGCCGGTTATTGTTTGGCCGCTCCGGGGAGCACTGTTGAATCAACCGGTGCTGTTGACGAAGGAACGCTTGCTGAAAGCGGAACATCTATGGCTACTCCCGTTGTTTCTGGTAGTGTAGCTTTGTTAATGGGATATTATCCTTGGTTATCAGCTCAGAATATTGCATATATCTTGCTTGAAACGGCTAATGATAAGGGAGAATATGCAAATTCGCAAAAGTATGGACAAGGAGCGTTGGATTTGGAAGCGGCTGTTACTACTCCAATAGGTGGGTTGGGTTTGCCAACGTCTGCTTCCTTTAATTCTCTGTCTTCTGCAGGGCTCTCTAAGTTATCCCTTTCTTCTGCGATGCAGAATAAAATCTTAAAGGTTTTACCTAAATCTGTTACTGCTTTTGATGCTCTTAATAGACCTTTTCAATATAATACAGAAAATTTAGTTAATGAAACACACGCTTCTAATGCTAATTTCCGTAATGCCGTATCCAGAATGGCCGCGGGAAGTAATAAAAAGGTCATTAAAGATGAAAAAACTGGTTTCTCTTTTTCTTCTAGCGAAACGTTAGATAATGGTGGTAAAGCTAATTTGGCTTCAATGGAAGTTGTCAACGAAACTGATAAAGGAGCTACTCGTTTTTATTATGCTCAAAATAGTAAATTTGATACTCCGGAAAATGTCTTAACCCCTTCAACTAATCCTTATTTGGCTATGAATGAGGCTTATGGGGCCGAAAATACGATGAAACTTAGTGATACTTCTAAATTTAAATTGGCTTTGCAAACTGGTGAAAATGGCTTGTTTGAGCGTGATTATGAACAGGATAACCATTCCTTTACAGAACGTTCATATGCTTTTTCCGGTGAGTATTCTTTTAATATGACAGATTATCTTGAGTTGGCAACCATGGGTGGAATGCTTATGGAAAATGATGCTCTTTTGGGTATGAATGGAACAGGCGGTTTTGGTATTAAAGATAGTTCTACTTATTATATGGGGATTAGAGCTGCTTTGAATTTAACTCCTAATCTCTCTTTGATTGCGGCTTATTATCGTGGTTATACACAAGGTGCTGATACACCAATGTTGGCTATATCTGATTTACAAACAGAAAGCTTTATGTTGGCTGGTGAATATAGATTAAATGCAAAAGATAAAATAGGCTTGAGTCTTTCTTCACCTCTTTCTGTAGTTAAAGGACGGGCGTCTTTACTTTATGCTAGTGGTCGCGATAATAATTCTGATACGATTTATATGAATAAACTCAACACCTCTTTAACACCAGAGGCTAAAGAATATGATTTAGGTCTTTACTATCAAGGGCAGCCTAAAGAAGATCTTAGCCTTATGGGAAAAGTGCAGGCTCGTTTTAATGCCGATGGTGAAAAAGGTGTTACTGATTATATCGGAATATTAGGTGTGCAAAGTAACTTTTAATCGTAATTTATTTTTATCATAAAAAAACACCGAAAAGAATTAATCTCTTCGGTGTTTTTTAGTTTTTTAGGCGTAGAGGATACTATATGCCTCAACATTGCCTTCCAGAATACGAGAAAATCTTAAGACTTTGTAGGTTCGTTTGATTTCCGTAAACTCCTTTTCTTCAAAACTAAAAGTTTCTTTCTCTGGAATTAAACTTCCATTGTGCCAAGGAACGTAGAATATTCCTTGCTTTGTTGTAATTTGCCAAGCAATGAACTTTATTCCTTTGTCTTGCAGTTGTCCAAGTTTGATTCGGACATCCGTAAAGACTTTTTGCAGATTTTCCTCCAATAATTTCTTGTTCAGATATGTTGGAGTGGCCTTGGGGATTAACCGCATTGATTCCCACAGTAGGATATGGTTTCCTTCTTTTTTTGCAAAAGTTCCTATCGATGAACAATAGGTGATCTTTTTAATGCAAGGTGAAAAAACATAATCCTGTCCGACTAGGCTTAAAAGTAAGGCTCTGTCAACAGATACTGTGTGGAATATGTAACCACTATCAATATACACAGTGACGATGGGACTTTCTCTTTCTTTTAAAGTCAGTTCCTTAATCTCTTTTTTGGCACGGTTCAAAAATGAAGGAAGTTCTGAGCTGTAATGACGAGCAGGAGTGCTTGATTCAACGTTGTAATCCAGAATATTGTAGTTCTGGCCTAAATACTTTATTTCCATAATGATACATTAAAATTAAACATAAACTTATTTTGCTAGATTATTTTTAGCTTTTTTTTGTCTATACGTCAAGTGAAAATTGGGGGAAATTTAAAAAAATGTAGAAAAATGCTTTTTTCTTGCTTTTTTTAGGAAATCTTATAAATTGCAAGCTATCATAAATATGTTATGAAATTAATCTGTTAGAGGTTGCTTATGCTGACTGCAAAAAATAATGTGGCGTATATTCGTGCAGAGGTGATGCAAAGAGTTGCTAAGTCCTTTGTTGAAACAAATTTAGATGATATTGAGAATGTTTTAGATGAATTATCTGCGGAAAAAACAGTTTACCATAATCAAGATATGGCGAAGGCTGCAATTAAAGGGCAAATCTTGGCTGCAATGGGTTTTTTAGTTCAGAATGTTGATGAGAATCGAAATTTGAATGAATTGGCAAAAGAAGCTTTGGAACGAACGTTGCCTACTCGTGCCGGTTTATCTGTGACTAAAGGGGCTTGTAATGCTTGCAGATCTAAAACTTTTGAGGTTACTCCCATGTGTCAGGCTTGTGTGGCACGTCCTTGTGAACTTAATTGTGCTAAGAAAGCAATTACTGTTACAGATAAAGCCTTTATTGACCAGAGTAAATGTATCAAATGTGGTTTGTGTGCTATGTATTGTCCTTATGGGGCTATTCATAAATCTGTGGTGCCTTGTGAGGATGCTTGTCCGGTAAATGCAATTTCAAAAGATGCTGACGGGCGTGAAGAAATTGATATTGAAAAATGTATTTCTTGCGGGAAATGTCTCCAATCTTGTCCTTTTGGTGCTATTACTTATAATTCACAGATGATTGACGTCTTAAACGTGCTGAAAAATCCTGATAAAAAAGTTGTAGCGATGGTTGCTCCTTCTATTTTAGGACAGTTTGGTAATGATTTAGGTAAGGTTATTGCAGCTTATAAAGCTTTAGGATTTGATGATGTTATTGAAGTTGCTTATGGAGCAGATTTCACTTCTAAAAACGAATCTGCAGAATTTGTGGAGCGTATGCATGAAGGTGCTCCTTTTATGACGACTTCTTGCTGTCCGGCTTATGTTAAAACTGCTAAAGTTCATGTTCCAGATATTGAAAAATATGTTTCTAATACTGGTAGTCCAATGTTTTATGCAGCAGAGGTCTTAAAGAAACGTTATCCAGATGCTGTTTCCGTATTTGTTGGGCCTTGTTTGGCTAAGCGAATTGAAGCTGAAAGTAATCCTAATGTCGATTATGTGTTAGTATTTGCTGATATTCAAGCTATGTTTGATGCTAAAGGTATTGATATTAATGCTTTGGATGCGTCTGCTTTTTCTGATGAAGCTTCTGCTCAATCTCGTCGCTATGCTATTTCTGGCGGTGTTGCTGCTGCAGTTGAAAATTTAATCGATGGTCGTGCTGATTATCGTCCAATGAAAATTGATGGGCTTACTAAAGATGAAGTTAAAAACTTAAAACGTTATGCTGCAAAAGGTTTGGATAATGGATGCAATATGTTGGAAGTTATGTGTTGTGAAGGTGGCTGTATTGCAGGTCCAGGATGTCTTTCTATGCCTAAAAAAGCAGCGGTCGTTTTGGAAAAATATGCTGCGGAAGGTAAAAATCAAAAAGATTGTGAAATTCACTAAATTTTATGTTTGTTTTATTAAAAAAAGGAGCTGTTTGGCTCCTTTTTTGTTTGTGATTTGGAAAATATATCTATTTTATTATTGTTCCTTCATCTGATTTTTTTAGTGCCTTTATTTGTTTATATAGTTGGTTTGAACTCCAATCGGCTTCTCCTTGAATAGTAGCTATTTTTTTGCCTTGCTTATCCATTATAACAGTATATGGTGTGGAACCTATGCCTAAACTTAATGATAATTTATTTTCTTTATCATTGTAAAAAGGAATTGTCGGGGCTCCATATTTTGTTAAAAATTGCCTTTCTTCAGTGTTATTGCTCCACTCAGATGCAGGAGAAACTAACACTACTTTTATATCATCTTTTAGAGCTTTGGGATAAAATTTTTCTAGCCTTTTCATCTCTCTTAAGCAGGGAAAACAACTTTGTGACCAAAAAATTAAAATGGTTAATTGAGCTTTACTGCTTAATATAGAAAATTGTTCGTTGTTTTCTGATACTAATGAGATATCAGGCATATTCACCGGATACTCTAAAATATATAGCCCTTTGGGGCCACTGTATGCTTGTGCACTTAAACTGGTGAGTAAAAAGAATACTATCAGACTTATTATCTTTTTCATAGACTTTTCCTGTTAATTAGTGTATTTCAGCTTTGTGTTTTTGGAAGCTTTCATATAAACTTTGTTTTATCGTTATTCAATGATTAGGATAAAAAATGAAATATTTAGTTAAATTTTTAATGATTTTTTTAGTATTTTTTTCCATCTTAAATGTAAGTGCTTGCGGTAGAATTTCTTCAAATGAACCAATAAGAGGAAGTGGTTATCCGCATTCTTATCCAAGACATTAATTTGTCTTTGTCGTAGATTTTATAGAGGGTAATACTATGGAAAATAAAAATGATTTTTCCGATGTTATGATTCCGTATGTGGAATTTGCTGAAAATGCTAATGAGAGAACTCCTTGTATCTTGGTTCTTGATTGCTCAGGCTCTATGAGAGGAGAACCTATTAAACAGCTTAATTCCGGTTTGCAAGCGTTGGAAAAAGAATTAAAAGAGGATATTGATGCGAGTTCTCGTGTGCAATTGTTGGTTATTAAAGCTTATGGTAAAGATAATGCGGAAATTTCAGCCGATTGGGTTGATGCAATGAATTTTACTGCTCCAGTTATGGAAGCTTCAGGTTTGTCTCCAATTGGCAAAGCGATGGAACTTGCTTTACATAAAATTGAAGAGCAAAAATGCTTATACGATAGTTGCGGTATTACCTCTAAAAGACCTTGGATTTTTTTAATTAGTGATGGTGAACCAACTGATTATGGTTGGGAGTTGGCGGCTGCAAAATGTCGTGAAGCTCAGCAAAATAAAAAAGTGGTTATCCATGCAGTTGGAACTCAAGGGGCTAATCTTGATAAATTGGCCAAGTTTTCTCTTTTGACACCTAAACGTTTAAGCGGGCTCAAATTTACTGAGTTTTTCTTGTGGCTTTCTCGTAGTGTGTCTTGCGTTTCCAGGGCGGCTCCGAATATGCCTGATATTTTAGATGATATTGAGGCTTGGAATGAAGAAAACGCCTAGTCCTATACGTGTTATTGCTACAAAAATTACTGGGGGGCTGCATTTAGCTAAGCAAAAACCTTGTCAGGATTTTTATCAATATGCTTGTTCCGGTAATAAGTTAGTTGCTGTTGTTTCTGATGGGGCAGGGTCGGCTCTTTATGGAAAAATAGGGGCTAAAATTGTTTGCGAAACTCTTGTAAACGTCTTAATTAATACACCTCTTAAAAATACTAGAGAAGCTGTTTTTAAGGCTATTAATATGGCTCGTTCTCGCTTGGTTATTCATCGATTGAATAAGTCTAAGTCCGATAGAGAAATTTTGAATTTTTCAGCCACTATTGTGGGGGTGGCTTATCATAAAAATAAAGGTGTTTTTTTTCATATTGGTGATGGGGCAGGTATTGCTCTCCATCCTTCTAAAAATACGCCTTTGGTAAATTCAGATCATGCAATAGATGGAAAAATTAATTATACTCTTTCTAGACCTGCTAATGGTAATTTTTCGTGTGAAACTTATTTCTATACGATGAATAATTGGGAAAAATGTTTGCGTTTTACACCAATCGAAAAAGCAGATACCTTATTTCTTATGACAGATGGTGTTACTAATTTTGCTCTTTCTGATAATATGTGCCAGCTTAAACACGGATTTATTGAACCTATTAATCGCTATCTTAAAAATGAACAAAATAAAACGAGAGCGTTGAAAGCTTTGAATAATACTTTGAATACGAAACAAGCTAGAAAATTAAATTCTGATGATAAAACTTTTTTGTGGGTTGAACTATGACTTCTGAAACTTTGTCTTTGTCGCCTTTGTTACAATATAATGCTATTTTTGCAGATAGACATTTTACTCGAGTTACTTTAGGTAAACTCTTAAATAAAGGTGGTGCGGCTGGTAAAATTTATGAAATTGTTGGACAACCTGATAAAGTTGCAAAAATATTTCATGAAAGACAGAAAAGTAATACTAATCGCTTGAAATTAGAGGCGATGGTGGTCAATAATCCTAATATTCCTAGTGTTACTGCAGGTGGTGTTGAGTATGTGCAAATAGCATGGCCTGAAGCAGTGCTTGAAGATGATGAAGGATATTGTGTCGGCTATATGATGCCTTTTATTGATACGTCTGCAGCGGTTTCTCTTGATCACTTGATGCAAGGTGCTGTTCGTTCTAAGTTGGGGTTGAGCGATAAATATGAATATCGTGTTATGGCTGCTTATAATGTCGCTCTTATGGTGGCTTCTTTACATAGATATGGGCATTATATTATTGACCTTAAACCTTCTAATGTTTCAATCTATAAAAAGACGATGACTGTTGCAATGTTTGATTGTGATGGGTTTTCTATTCAGGGTGAACAGGCTCGTTTTCCGGCTGAATTTGTTAGCGAAGAGTATATTTATCCGGAAGGTATGGAACAATCTTGTGAGGAGATGGGAGAGGAACAAGATAAATTTGCATTAGCTGTTATTATCTTTAAATTGCTGAATAATGGTATTCATCCTTTTTCTGGTGTTGTTAAGAAAAATGCTGATAGTGCTCTTTCTATTCAAGAACGTATTGAACAATATCATTATGCTTATGGTATGTGGGGGGATACTTATCAGGCTCCTCATCCATATAGTATTCATGAATTCTTACCGCAAAGTACTTTAAAGCTTTTTGATAGAGCTTTTGTTAAAGGACAAAAAAGACCGTCCGCAATTGAGTGGCAAATGGAATTGGATTATTTGCTTAAAAATCTAAAACATTGTAAAAAGAATCCTAATCATGCTTATTTTACAAATAAAGGGTGTGGTTTATGTGTTGCGGAAGAGCGACTTAAAGTTAATTTGAAAACAATTCAGGAACAGAAAACGCAACCTCGCAAAATTCGTGGATTTGAATTGAAAAATTTATCTCGTGAAAGCTTGGAGAAAAATAAATTACAATCTCAAATTTATGAGCAGAAAACTATGAGAGTTACTTATTTTTGCGTAATGCTCTATAGTCTTTTATTAACATTTTGGCCGAGATTTGTAGTCGGTTATAAAGAAGATTTGCAAAAGCTGGGGATATCTTTACAGCTTATTGTGTATATCTTGTTTTTTAATTTGCTCCATTGGGGAATTAAAAAGTGGCATAGATCATTATCCAAACGTATTGGTGTTATGATGATTAATACTTTAATTACATATACTTATTGTTGTGTCATCGTTGCACTTGTTGTGGGAAATGATATTGATTGGGCTAAGTTATTTAAAGCATTCTAAATGTCAGTTTCTTTAGAGATACTAACACCCTTTTAAGTGCCTACTTTTCATTTTAAAAATAGTTGTTATAAATTATGTATTGGTTTTTGATAATTTAAGGAAAAATTTGTGATTAATTTGAAGAATATTGTTATTTCCGGTAAAGAAGTTTGTCCGATTATTGAAGGCGGAAAAGGTATTAACGGAACAGATGGGCGTAGTAGCGGTGCTTTTGCTAAGGAAAATTGTGTGGGCACAATCTCTTTGGTTAGTCCTGATTACTATGATGAAAATGGTAAACCTGTTTTAGAGCGTTCTCATCGTTTGAAGAGATTGGAACGTCATGAGGACCTAATTGCTGGTGCTATCAAAGGCGGAATCGCTCAGGCTCAAATTGCTCATGAAATTGCAGGTGGTAATGGGCGTATTCATGTTAATGAATTATGGGAATTAGCTGATTCTGAAACCGTTATTACTGAAGTATTAAAAGGTGCTAAAGGGCTTATTCATGGTGTTACTTGTGGGGCTGGTTTACCTTATAAATTAGGTGAAATTGCCTCTGCTCAGGGTGTTTATTACTATCCTATTGTTTCTTCTGCTAGAGCTTTCCAAATCTTGTGGAAACGTGCCTATGTAAATTATAGCGACTTTTTAGGTGGTGTTGTTTATGAAGATCCTTGGTTGGCAGGTGGACATAATGGTTTATCAAATGCAGAAAATCCTAATGAACCTCAGAACCCTTATAATCGTATTAAAGAATTAAGAGCAACTTTGGTGAAATTGGGATTGGCTGAAACTCCGATTATTATTGCGGGTGGGGTTTGGTCTCTTAGCGATTGGACTGATTATCTTGATAATCCTGAAATTGGAAAAGTTGCTTTCCAATTTGGAACGAGACCTATGATTACAACTGAAAGCCCTGTTAGTGATGCTTGGAAACATGTTATGCTTCATACTAAACCTGGTGATGTTGTTTTGCAACGTTTTAGTCCGACCGGATTTTATTCTTCCGCTATTAAAAATAAGTTTTTAACTCGCTTGATTGAACGTAAAGAGGGGGAAATTGCTTATAAACTTGAAGCTGATGAAGATTTTGATACTCCTTTGTCTCTAAGTAATGTTAAAACAGTATTTATTAAATCGGAAGATCTTGCTAAAGCAGATAATCAAATTAAAGCAGGGTTTACAGTTATTCAAGAAACTCCTGATGCTACTGTTGTTTTCTTGACACCTCAAGAGTGGACGATAATGAAAGACGATAGAGCTAAATGTTTGGGATGCTTATCTCAATGCCAATTCTCTGCATGGTCAGGGGCAAATGGTACTACAGGTAAATTATGTGATCCTAGAACGTATTGTATTCATAAAACATTGTTTGATATTAGTCATAATGGTAAGACAGATGATAATTTGCTTTTTGCAGGACATCAGGTTTATCGTTTTGGTCAGGATCCCCTTTATGCTAACGAACATGTTCCAACTACTCATGAATTAATAGAGGCTATTAAGGCTGGACGTTAGTTTATTTGATTTAGTGAAGCAGAGATTTTTCTCTGCTTTTTTGTATCTGTTATTGTATTTGTTTATTTATGAACTGATTAGTGAGATTTTCTTTTATTATGCTTATTATATTTATTATTGAGTAAAAAAATCCTGCATTTTATTGCAGGATTTTTTGTGTTTCTATTTCTGAATTTATAGTAATTTTACGGCAGCAAAGCCTCCAATTAACAATAGTAAAAAGATAACAGAAAGTAGGTTTAAGTTCTTTTCTATAAATACTTTCATTGGGTCGCCAAAGCGTTTTAATAACCAAGCTATCAAGTAAAATCTCATTCCTCTTGCTATAATTGATGCTATAGTGAATACTAATAAATCTAATTGAACTACACCGCTGGCAATAGTAATTATTTTGTAAGGAAACGGAGTTATTCCTGCTCCAAAAACTATCCATGCACCGTATTCGTGATAATAATTTTCAAATTTTGAAAATTGCGCCATATATCCATAAAATTCTAATAAAGGACGTGCTATTAATTCAAATCCATATACTCCGATGAAATATCCGAAATATCCTCCGAGGACACTGGCTATTGTTGCGATGCCCGCAATTCTGTAAGCATCTTTTGGAGTGGCTAATACCATTGGTATGATCATGATATCCGGTGGAATTGGAAAAAATGAGCTTTCAATGAATGAAATGATAAATAGCCATGTTAATGCATTTTGTTTGGCAGCTAAATTTAATGTATGGTCATAAATGCTACGTGTTAAATTCTTAAATGACATAGTGCCTCTTCTTTATATAAGTTATCAGATGGCTTCTATTTTTAATGTAAAAATTGTTCAAATTCCTTAATATTTTGCGTGTTTTCCACATAAAAAGTGTTGGAAAATGAGAAAATTTTTTTAGATTTACTTAATGCAGGTAAGAAGTTTATGCAAATAATTGTAGGGGTGTTTTTTTGCAAGTATGTTTGTGCGGCATTAATTGTATGAACTTCAAAAGTGCTATATTTGCTGTTTTGTATAGATTTGGAAAAATCTGATTTTTCATGTGGTTTTAAATTTATATAGAGTATTTGGTGATTTTTATTTCCAATGCAGTATGTTTCTATGATTTCATTGAGTCCTTTTTGTGCTTCATTATGGGTTATGTAATGACTGACTGAGGGGTGGTAAATTAAGGATTTAGGTTCTTCACTCACGATAATTATGGGGGTGTCTGAGCGTTCAAATCTTTCTTCTAGTGATGTGATGAAGTTTGCAGATGTGTTTGGAGCAAAGTCAAATAGTATAATATTGGGGGTTATTTCTTTGTTATATAGCGTAAATTTGTATAAATTGTCTGTGTCAAAGAGATAGTATCCTAATTTTTCTAGGTTCTCATGGTAGATGGTTTTATTTATATTGTTATTATTGTATAAAAAGATATTTCCAGCGTAACGCATTATATTTCTCCTTTTTTACGGTTTAAGTTATTCTAATATAATGCGACTATGTGAGTTTTTTTAGAGCTGTTTTTGTTTTAAATAGGCTTCATATGTATTTTCTAGTAACATGGCTATTGTCATTGGACCGACTCCTCCGGGAACAGGGGTTATGTATCCTGCTTTTTCTATGACTTCTTCGTATTTTACGTCTCCTGTTATTCCGTTTTCGGTTCTATTTATTCCGACATCTATGACGGTAGCTCCTTCTTTTATATATTCTTTACTGAAGAAATTTGCTTTTCCAACGGAGGCAATGAGTATATCTGCTTTTTGGCAGATATTTGCTAAATCTTTTGTTTTTGAGTGAGCTATTGTAACAGTGCAATTGCTGTTTAGTAGTAAGTGGGCTGTCGGTATACCTACTATCTGAGAACGTCCTACTACAACGGCATTTAATCCATTTAAATCAGAGTGCACTTCTTTAATTAGTCTTAGTATTCCTTTAGGTGTGCATGGAATGAATGCTTGAGGGTGCTTTTGTAACGTTAAACCTACATTTAATGCGGTAAAACCGTCAACATCTTTTTGGGGGTCTATTTGAGATAAAATTTCTTGAGTGTTTAAGTGGGCGGGGAGAGGTAATTGAACTAATATTCCATTGACATTAGTATCGTTGTTTAATTTTGTTATGAGATTTATTAAATCTTGTGTCGTAATTGTTGTTTCTAAGTGATAGGTGGTGGCTTTTATTCCAACTTCAAGACATGCTTTTTCTTTGGAATGAACATAGATGCTGCTGGCTGCGTCATTTCCTATAATTACTACAGCTAACTGTGGAGTAATATTTTGTTTTGATATTTCTAATTTTAATTTTTCACGAATCGCTTGTGCTAGTTTCTTTCCGTTTAATATCGTGGCTGTCATGTTTCTGTTCCAATTCGTTTAATATATCTTCTAAACTTTGATTGTGTGGCTCTTTTATTAGGAGTTTTTTATAGCGCTCAGTTTCTCCACTCAATAATTCAATATAACTCTTGTTTATGTGTAATAATTTGCTCAAATATTTGATTAATTCTTGATTCGCTTTGCCTTTTTCTGGTGCTACTTGTATGTTGATTTTTAAATATGATGTGGAATTATTATCCGTGAATATTCCTGAGATATTATTTCTAGAAGAGTTCGGTGTTACCCGAACTCTTATAATGTATCCTTTTTCTGTTTTGGTGTAATACATACTTCTTTATGAGCCGCTAATAGGTGTTAATACTTGGCGGGTTTTTTCTAAGATGTGTATTACAAACATTAATGCTAAAATTAGGACATATGGTGAAATATCAAAGCCTGATATTGGTTTAATTTTTTCTCGTAATTTTGCATAAACAGGTTCTGTTATTTGATGCAAAAATGCAAGGAATTTTTTAAAGGTTGGTCCTCCTTGGCCTATTACATTATAATGCATACACCAATATAGGGCAATATTTACTACTGCTAATATGAAGTATAACTCCAATACCCCTTCTATGCACCAAAGTAGGGATTCTAGCATAATTTCCATCTTTTTATCTCCTTTGTTTATAATTTAGCGACTTTCTCTTTCATATGCGCTGGTTGTATATGGGTTTATTTCTTGTTCTTTATCAATTGCTGTAGTATTGATGTCTTCATCAATATTTTGCGGACGTTGATTTTCTTCAGAGGATTTCTCAAGCCTATGCATCATTTCTAATATAGTTTGACGTAAATAGTCTATATATGAATAATTCTCATCTAAATCTTCGTCGTTACTATGATTGATATTTAAATTTAATTTCAAGTTAAAATTTGTGGCTGAAATGTTTTTTTCTGACATTAAATTTGCGCAATATTGATAATATTGCTGTATTTTTTCCTTTGCTTCGTAATTTTTTGTGTTAACAAGGTGGGATGTATTGCGAATTATACTACGCATTTCTCGTAAACGGGCTAACTTGAATTTTAATTTTTCTATTTTTTCTTTGTCTGCACTTTTTCCTGCGCTTTCATATAATGCTAGACATAATAAAATTTCTGATTCTCGGTCATAACTCATATGAATGAACTGGTTACGTTCTTCTAGGTCATCATGGGTAACTTCTCCGTCATTCATGTGATTTAGTATTTCCGTGGTGACAGTTATCCAGCGATAATATTCATTCATTGTGGTTGTTTCACAATTGCTCTTTTCGATTAAGTCGGCTATGGCAGAATCCAATGAGTATGGAACGAAATCATTGCGGGCGTTATCTCTTTCAATAAATTCTGCAAGATTTTCTCGTAATGATGAAATTGATTTAGGTGTTCCTTTTATTTCTGTTTCATAATTTTGAGGTGCAAATACAATTTCTCGACTTAAGGTGTGTGCTTCTTGTTTTTCTATGGTCGGATACTGCTTTTTTAGGTATTTTTGTATAACTAGGTAATAGTTTGTATCTTTATGAGTATTTTCTTTTTCTGGTAAACTATATTCAGTGGACATCATGTTTATTCTCCTTTGATATCGGCTGTTTCAAATATTAACTGCTCTTGTTCGAGCCAGATAATGTGATCAATTAACCAAGAACTTATTTCGCCTATCTTTTGGGCTTCTATTTTAAGCGCATCTCCAATCTTACAGATAAAATGTCCTTCAGAATCGGAAAAGTTGTCATCTGTATATGCAATGGCCAGTAAATCCTTTATCAATTCAAGGCCTAATCTGCGATTGTTTATTTGTTCTGCTTTTTTGATGCAAACTTCTTGAGAGTATCTGAAAAAATGTGATTTTAGTGGAACCTTCATTTCGTTTGCTATTGTTTCAATGAAAGACATTTCTTCCGGCTTTATCTTGCTGTCTATTTGAGCTAGCGTGCATAAAGTTGATAGAAACACTTCCTTTTCTTCAGGAGTTGCACTATTAAATATGCTATTCTTTTTTATATCGCTATATGACATTTTTCTTCTTCTCCTATATTGTTATTCTGCCAGAAAATCTCTTATCTTGCAACAAAAAAATACTTCTTGCTAAAATAGGTAATCTCTTGCAGATTTTATTTGAAAAAAATAAAGTTTGCTGGTATAATCTTTTTTATTAAATAATGTGTTTTAGGGTTATGTATCAAAAATATGTCAAAAAAATATTTTATTAAAACTTTTGGTTGCCAGATGAATGTCTATGATTCTAATCGTATGGCTGTTATGCTCGAAAATATGGGCTTGGTTAAAACTCAGAATCAACGCGACGCTGATGTCGTTATCTTTAATACTTGTCATATTCGTGAAAAAGCTGCTGAAAAAGTCTTTTCTGATTTGGGACGCGCTTATCTTATTAAACAAGAAAGATTGGAAAATGGTAAGGATACTATAATCGGGGTTACCGGTTGTGTTGTGCAGGCTGAAGATAAGGAAATTTTAAAACGTGCTCCTTATGTCGATTTTGCTTTGGGGCCATTGAGATATTTTCGTTTGAAAGAAGTTGTTGAGGCTATTTTTAATGAGAGAGAAAAACAGTTGCTTGATACACAATTTTCAGCTGTTTCTAAATTTGATTTCTTGCCCGAAAATAAATCGGAAAGCGGTTGCTCTTATTTGGCTATTCAAGAGGGATGTAATAATTTTTGCACATATTGCGTTGTTCCATATACTCGTGGAGTGGAAGTGTCAAGACCTGTTGAAGATGTCTTAAATGAAGCTAAACGCTTGGTTCAAACAGGAAGTTTGGAACTTAATCTTTTAGGACAAAATGTTAACTCATACCATGGTGAAGATGCTTCCGGTAAAGAGAGAAATTTGGCTTACCTCTTAAATAAAATTGCTGAAATTGATGGATTGCAACGTATTCGATATACCACTTCTTATCCGGCTGATGTTGATGATGATTTGATACAATGTCATAAAAATATTGTAAAATTGATGCCTTATTTACATTTGCCTATTCAGTCCGGTTCTGATGCTATTCTTAAAAAAATGAATAGAAGACATACTCGTGATGATTATTTACGAGTTGTTGAGAAATTAAAAGAGGCGAATCCTAATATCGGGATGTCTTCAGACTTTATTGTCGGCTTTCCAGGGGAAACTGATGAAGATTTTCAGCAGACTTTGGATGTTGTTAATCGAGTTAAATATATTCAAGCTTTTTCCTTTAAATATAGTCGACGTCCGGGAACTCCTGCTGCGGTTATGGATGGGCAAATTGATGAAAAAGTTAAAAAAGATAGATTGCAAATCTTACAAGACTTGTTGTTCTCTTATCAAACTAAATTTAATTTGGATAGCATAGGGAAGGTGATGCCGGTTTTATTTGAAAATAAAGGTAGACATAAAGGACAATTGGTTGGAAGAACACCTTATATGCAAAATTTGCATGCTGAGGTAGATAATTCTTTTCTCAATAAAATTGTTGAAGTGCGTGTGACTGATGCTTCAACTAACTCTTTAAGCGGGGAGGTAATTTGACATGGCTGAATTAAGTTTTGAACTCTTTAATAATCAATTGCTCAAAGTGGTAGTTGGTGTTAATGATGAAAATATTCGTTTAATTGAGCGTATGCTTGATGTCGAAATTTTAAGCTTTGGTAACCAAATAACTATTAAAGGTGCTGCAACTGATGTTGATAATGCTAAAACGGCTATTGATATCTTGTATGAAAAAGCTAGCAAAGGTCATGTTATTGGTGAACAAGAAGTTAAAGCAGCTGTGCGTATTTGCGGTGGGGCTGAAACTCATGATGAAAAACAATCCTTGAGCGAAATTGTTCTGAAAACGAAGAAAAGGTATATCTATCCTCGTTCTGCAACTCAAGCTAAGTATATTACCGAAATGATGAAAAATGAGCTGGTATTTGGTTTGGGACCTGCAGGTACCGGTAAAACATATTTGGCGGTCGCTTTGGCTGTTTCTATGATGATTGAAGGGGCTGTTGATAAAATTATTTTATCTCGTCCTGCTGTTGAAGCTGGTGAAAATTTAGGTTTTTTACCGGGTGATTTGAAAGAGAAAGTTGACCCTTATCTTCGTCCTTTATATGATGCTCTTTATGAGATGTTACCAGCTGAACAAGTGGATAAAAAATTAGCTTTGGGCGAAATCGAAATCGCACCGTTGGCTTTTATGCGTGGGCGTACTCTTTCTAATGCATTTGTTATTTTGGATGAGGCTCAAAATACAACGCCAATGCAAATGAAAATGTTCTTGACACGTTTGGGTGAAAATTCTCGTATGGTGGTTAATGGGGATCTTAGTCAAGTCGATTTACCAAGAGGGGTAATTTCTGGTTTGAGAGATGCTTTAGATACTCTTAAAGGTGTTAGCAATATTAGCTCTGTTACATTTTCGGCTAATGATGTAGTTCGACATGGATTAGTTGCTAAAATCGTTAAAGCTTATGAGGAAAAAAATAAGAGAGAACGTGATGAAGAGTAAAATTGTTTTAAATGTCTCAGTTGATAATCCTCTATGGACTGAGATGGTTGATTTTGACGCTGTAAAAGTTGCAGAAGAACTTAAAGATGTGGCTTTTGCATATGTTTCGGATGTTGCTGATATTGATTTATTGGAACTCAGTAAAACATATGATCTTAATGTTGCTCTGAGTAATGATGAAGAAGTCCATCGCTTGAATAAAGAATTTCGTGGTATGGATAAACCTACTAATGTGCTTTCTTTTGCTAATGTAGATGATGATGAGTTTTGGGAGATGTTAGATAAATCTGAAAGATTGGATTTAGGTGATATTATTCTTGCTTTTGAAACTTTGCAACGTGAAGCTAATGAAAAACATATCACAGTGTATGCTCATTTTTGTCATTTGTTGATTCATGGATTTTTACATATTCTGGGATTCGATCATCAAACTGATGATGAGGCTGAAGAAATGGAAGCACTTGAAGTGGAAATTTTAGAGCAATTTTCGATTGATAATCCTTATGCTGATGAGGAAGATTAATAGATGATTGCTATAAAAATCAAAGAATATATTGTTGGAAAAGTTATCCGACATAGTAGCTTTTTTATGGGAGTAACAGCTTTCTTTTTAGGGGCTGTTGCTTCTTTTATCTTTCCTCCTTTCGTGTTAAATAAAATTGCTTATTGTGCCCTTATTGCTTTTTTAGTTTTGCTTTTCTCTATTAGACAAAGTAAGAAAAAACTGTTTTGGATTGCTTATGCGTTTGGTTTCTCTTTTTATGCGGTGAGTTTTGCTTGGATTTGTAATGCTCTTTTAATTGATGAACAAAAATTTGTAGTATTTGTTCCGTTTGTCTTTTTTGCTTTGGGGGCTTTTTTTGCTCTTTTTTGGGCTTTGCCGGCATTGTTCTTAAGTGGAAAAAGAGTTTATTCTTCAGTTGTTTCTTTTTGCAGCGTCTTTGTTGTTTTTGAGTGGATAAGGAGTTTTATTTTTACAGGTTTTCCTTGGAATTTGTTGGGAACAGCTCTTAGCTTTGATGTTCGTCTTATTCAAGGGGCTGCTTATATCGGAACGTATGGATTATCGCTATTGTTACTGATATTATTATCAGGTGTAGCTTTACTAATTAAAGAAATTTTTTCTCGCTCTTTTCATCTTAAAACATTGATGCTTATTTTAGTGCCTCTTTGTGTTTTGGGTGGCTTTTCTTTGAATTATAAAGATATTTCCAAGGGAAATATTATTGCTCGTCTTGTTCAACCAAGTATTCCTCAAACTTTTAAATGGAATCAAAATTTATTAGAACAGAATTTTCAGCAATATATTAATCTGACAAAATCTAAGTCTTTGGATAATGTTCAATTGGTCGTTTGGGGCGAGACGGCAACACCTTTCTTTTTAGATAGAGATGAAGCTCATTTGCAGCAGATTTTATCTGCAATTCCTAATGATGGTATTTTAGTTACCGGTGTTATGCGTATTGGTATGGAAAATGGCTCATTTGTTCCTTATAATTCGATGTATGCTATTAATAAAAAAGGGTATATTTTGGATTATTATGATAAATCTCACTTAGTGCCTTTTGGTGAATATTTGCCTTTGCGTGAGTATCTTCCTGATTTTATGGAACCTGTTGCTAATGTTGTTGGTGATTTAGGTAAAGGAGAGAAATTTAAAAATATTTCTATTCCGAATTTTCCTTTGATGGGGGGCGCTATTTGCTATGAAGTTATTTTTCCTAAAGGTGTTGTAAATCCTACTCGAAAACCGCAAATTTTACTTGTTTTGGCTAATGATGGATGGTATGGGATTAGTTCTGGTCCTTATCAGCATCTTGTTGCTGCTCAGATGAGAGCAGTCGAAGAAGGGATTACAGTTGTCAGAAGTGCTAATACGGGGATTAGTGCGGTTATTGCTCCTAACGGAAATATATATGGACGTATTGAATTAAATCAAAAGGGTGTTTCTGATGTTGCATTGCCTCATGTTTTGAGTGTTGATACTCCCTATAATCGTTTTGGAGATGTAATTCCATTGTCCTTGATAGGGATGCTTTTATTACTTGTTTTGATGATATCTAAACGCTCTTGAGTGTATACAATTTTATATCTTTTTATATGGCAATTAGGTGTAAATATGTAAAATATTATTGCAACTTATAAAGTAATAGTGTATTGTTTTTCTATAAGAACTTTTTTATTTAGGAGATTATTTATGCCGCGCGGACGTAAAAAGAAATCTGAGTATGTTGGAGATGATGCTTTACTCGATAGTAGTATTGGTCCTATTGATGTTTATGTGGGGTCTCGTATTTGTGCGCGTAGAAAATTACTCCAATTAAGCCAAAAACAAATGGCAGAAAAGTTAGGTATTACTTTTCAGCAAATTCAGAAATATGAAAAAGGTGTTAATCGTATTGGTGCTGGACGCCTTTATACTATTGCGGCAATTTTAGGTGTGGATATAGATTATTTCTTTAGTGGCCTGCCTCAGGAAATGGCTTCTTCGTCAGTTGAATATTCATGTGGTTCAACTGCAGGGTTCTTGCAAGAAGATGTGGGAGATTATAGACCTGATCCTATGCAAGGAGCAGAGGCTGTTATGCTTCTTAAAGCTTTTTATTCTCTTCCTGCTAAAGCGAGAGGAGCTTTGTTGTTAATGCTGACTAGTCTTAAAGATAAGGATGATATAGATACAGATGCTTAATCAAAATCAGATTCCAGATACTCCGAAGTTTTTTGGGCGGAGAAAGGGTCGTGTTGTGCGTAAGGCAAAACAGTTCCTTCTTGATTGTATGCTACCCCAAATGAAGATTACTCCTGATATGGTTTTTGACGCTCAGACATTATTTGAAATAGAAAAAAAAGAAATTTGTCTGGAAATCGGATTTGGTGATGGACAACATTTGTTTGGACAGGCTCTTAGAAATCCTCAGAATGGTTATATCGGAGTGGAGGTTTTTCAAAATGGTGTGGCTAATTTGCTCACGCTTATTAGTGGTATAAAAGAAGGTGATAATTTACCTGATACTGTCGATATTCACGAATTTCAAGTTCAAAATGTTAAAGTTTTTGATGATGATGTGCGTTTATTGTTTAAAGCCCTTCCCGATAATTTTTTTGATAAGGTTTATTTGCTTTTTCCTGACCCATGGCCAAAAAATAAACATGCTGGACGGCGTTTTGTAAATCCTGATAATTTGAAGGAAATTAAGAGAATATTAAAGGTTGGAGGTTTGTTTAGGATTGCAACAGATCATCCTGTTTATAAGCGTCATGTTTTAAGAACTATGCATAATGAGAAAGGTTTTATATGGACAGCTAAATGTGGCGATGATTGGCGTAAAGAACCTAAAGATTGGGTGAAGACTAAATATCAGCAGAAAGCTATTCGTGAAGGACGTCGTCCAGTGTTCTTTGATTATAAAACGATTTAGTTTTTAGGGTATAATATATTTTCTTCTTTTTTATTGCTATATGAAGAAAAGCTCCATTTGCGGAGCTTTTCTTATGAGTGAGATATTTTTTTATATAGCTTATCCTCTGACTTTACTGCGGATAAAGTCTATTGCTGTTAAAATGAAAGTTTTTTCTTTTTTTAATTGTTTTGTATTACTTTCATTCTTATTATTCTCGTTGTTTGTGTTTTGAGCAATTTGAATTCTTTGTTCGGCATGCGCTATAGCTTTATTGTAGTTTGCAATAAGAGCTTTAGAACCGGATAACTCTAATTCTCTATATTGACGAATAATATCGGGAGTTAGAATATTTAATTCATACATTTCATCAACACCGTAGCGTTTGCTTTTTCCTGTTACCCAATTTTTTACTAATTCTCGTAACATTTGATTCTGTTTTTCTGTTGTTAGTCCTAAAGATTTGCTTCTTAAATTTTGAGCGTCTTTTAATGCTTTGTTACCGTTACCTTGCCAATTTATACTGCTTATTGCTGCTGCTATTGCAAAGGGCGGAATACGTGTTGCATCTAAATTACCTTGTTCATCTTTTAAGTTCATACTGCGTGCTAGTGCAGCTGTCACATGTTTTGTTTTTCCTGATCGACCTAGTTGGTAAAATGCTAAATTGAAGTCTTCTATTTGGCGTTTTAGTAACTCTTCAGATGGAAATGTTTCTGTAAGATATAAGTAATTTTTTGTTGTATTGCTTAAAATAATTTCTCGTCCAGCTTTTTGGGACATTTTATGTTCTTCTTGGGTTATAAATTTTTTTAGTTTAGTTGAAGCTAAATGTTGCCATGCATCCTCTTTTATTGTTATGTTTTTATATGTATGTCCATGTAAAATTGCATCACGTTCATCCATTGGACGTAAGTTACCATTTTTATCGAAAAATTTTTTCTCTAATTCTTTTGCAGCCTCTTCCGGTGTTCCTTTTGTTGTTTTCAGAAGTGGTAAAACGTATTTTCTTGTTTCTGGATTGGCTGCTAAATATTTTATGAAAGATTTTATGGCGTTATCATCCATCTGAGATGGGCCTTTTGTTATACCAGTTTTACTCATGATGCGCAAATTTATGATGTATTTTGCTAACTGATCTTCGTTTTTTTGGGGTTCGTATGTTTGGCATTCACTACGATAAATAAGGCTTAGTGTGTTAGCTTTGGTTACTTCATTTTTTAATACACGTTTAAGTTCAATATCTCCTGTTTCTTGATATTTATCGGCATTGATGATGTAGATGTATTCATTTTTATTATATTTTATAGCATCTTTGTCGCTAATGGCAGGAATATCTTCAAAGCGATGATAAATTTTTTCAGCATCTCGTTTTGAGTTTAGAGATTTTTCTTCGACTATAGGGGTAGATGATGAGTAGGCAGCTATTTCTTTTTCTGTAGAATTAGCACTTTCTTTTTGAATGTTCGTGTTTTGTGGTAATTTTGAGAAAGTGGCTCCGGCAATAACGATACCCGCTCCAGCTATTATTTTTGCTTTTGACATCTTTTATATTTTCCTCTTTTAATATAAATATTTAATTCCTTTTTTATTCTTAGTCTGTATAGCATAAAATATTCGTTTTGTCTAGTGGTTTGCTAAAAATATTCGTTGTCGTATGTTTAAAGTGTATAAATGAAATATAAAATTTTAAAAGTCGGTGGAAAAAGTTACTTTTTAAAGGCAAAATTAAATTTTATGTATTAAATTCGTGGGAGCTTGGAGAGGTTTTACTCTTTTAGATGATTGTAAGTAATAATTTTAAGGAAATAAAAATGGTATCATTAGCAGAGAAAATGGCCGCAAATATGGACGCTTCCGTTTTTAGTAAGGCTACAGATTTAAAGAAACGTCTTTTGTTTACGGTTTTAGCTTTAATTGTCTTTCGTTTAGGAACGTTTATTCCTCTTCCCGGAATTGATTCTCGCGTTCTTGCGGAAATTTTTGCAAGACATTCTAGCGGAATTTTGGGAATGTTTAATATGTTCTCCGGTGGTGCGTTGGAGCGTATGACTATTTTTGCATTGAATATTATGCCTTATATCTCAGCTTCAATTATTTTACAATTGGGGCAGTCGGTTGTTCCTTCTTTGGCTGCCTTGAAAAAAGAAGGTGAGGCAGGACATCGTAAAATGATGCATTATACAAAATTGTTAACAGTTCTGATTACGATTATTCAAGGCTATGGTATTGCTGTGGGGTTGATGAGCCTTGCTAATGCAGATGGATCTAGTGCGGTTGTTATTGCTCCTTACACATTTATCTTTTCAACAATCATCTCCCTTACAGGGGGAACAATGTTTATTGTATGGTTAGGTGAACAGATTACTTCTCGCGGTGTTGGTAATGGATCTTCTTTAATTATTACTGTTGGTATTATCGCTAATATTCCTTCTGCAATTGCACAAACTTTGGAATTGGGACGTATTGGTTCAATGTCTCCTCTTGTTATTCTTGGACTTTTTGTTATGAGCATTGCTTTGGTGTTTATTATCTTAAAGGTTGAAATGGCACAGAGAAAGATTTTAGTTCAATATCCAAAGCGTCAAGTTGGCCTTCGTATGACCTCTGCTGAAAGTTCTCACCTTCCTTTGAAGGTTAATCCTACTGGTGTTATTCCTCCAATCTTTGCTAGTGCTTTATTGTTGTTGCCGATTACTATTGCAAATATTTGGTCAAATAATGGTCCGGAATGGGTGCAAACTTTGAGTAGATATCTTAGCCATGGTCAACCTTTGTATTTGGCTTTGTATGCTTTTTTGATTGTGTTCTTTGCTTTCTTCTATACGGCAGTTGTTGTTAATCCTGAAGAAACTGCAGAGAATTTGAAGAAACATGGCGGATTTATTGCAGGTATTCGTCCAGGTAAGAATACAGCGGAGTATCTTGACTATGTTGTTACAAGATTGACTGTGCTTGGTGCTTTTTACTTGGCTGCTCTTTGTATCTTGCCTGAGATATTAATCGCAAAATTATCTGTTCCATTTGTTTTGGGCGGAACAACATTGCTAATCGTTGTGCAAGTTACAATGGATTTTATTACTCAAGTCCAATCTCATTTGATTGCTTATCAGTATGAAGGGCTTTTGAAAAAAGCTTCTTTGGTTAGCAAAAGGAAAAAATAATAAATGTTAGATAAAAATTTGTTTGTTGTTTTTACCGGCGCGCCCGGGTGCGGAAAAGGCACCCAGGCTCGCATTTTGTGTGAAAAGGCGGGAATTTGCCATTTGTCTACAGGTGAAATGCTTCGTGCTGAAATTAAAAAAGCAACTCCTTTGGGGTTGGAATTGAAAAAAGCATTGGATGATGGTGGTTTTGCTTCTGATGAATTGATTATTCGTATGGTTGAAGAGCGAATCGGATGTGAAGATTGTCAGCATGGCTTTTTATTGGATGGATTTCCTCGGACATTGGTGCAAGCTCAAATTTTGGGTGAAATGCTTCATAAAAAACAGCAGAAACTTGATGCTGTTATTGAAATACAAGTTCCTGATGAAATTATTATGGAACGTATTTTAGGTCGCTATGCTTGTATGCATTGTGGCCGAGGTTACCATGATAAATTCTTGAAACCTAAAGTTTATGGTGTTTGTGATGAATGTGGTGGGACAGAGTTTTCTCGCCGTCATGATGATAATCGAACAACTGTTCAGAATCGTTTGGTTAATTTTAGAGCGTTGACTTACCCGACTATTCCTTTTTTTGAAAGTAAGGGATTGCTTAGATGTGTTGATGGAACGGGGACAATTGATGCTGTAGCTGCTAAAATAGAAAAAGTTTTAGGAATCGCTGAAGCTTGATGATTCGGCTTGTTTAAATTAATAATTTATTAAAATTGTGTATTTTTTTTGCTTTTTTTTAAAAGAAGTGTTGACTCTATGAAATTATGCCCTATAATCCGCATTAATTTTGAAGAGTGGTGATCAACTTTTTGAATGGTTTAATTGTTTAAAATAAATGGAGAGTTAATTTGGCTCGTATAGCTGGTGTAAATATTCCTTCTGCCAAGAAATTAGAGATCGCACTGACCTCTATCTATGGTATTGGAAGAGAAACAGCACAGGTTATCTGTGCAAAGGCGGGCGTTGCAGGCGATCGTCGTGTACATGAATTGTCTGATGAAGATATTGCAAAAGTTCGTGATGTAATTGATAAAAACTACCTCGTTGAAGGTGAACTTCGTCGTGAAGTTGCTGTAAATGTTAAACGCTTGATGGATTTGGGCTGCTATCGTGGTCTTCGCCATCGTAAAGGTTTACCTGTTCGTGGTCAGAGTACTAAACAAAATGCGAGAACCCGTAAAGGTAAACGCAAGACTGTGGCTAATAAGAAGAAATAAGTGAGGTAGTGATGGCTAAAACAGTGATTAAAAGAAAAGAAAAAAAGAACATCACATCCGGTGTTGCTCATGTGAATTCTACATTCAATAATACTAGAGTTACAATTACGGATGCTCAAGGTAATACAGTTTCTTGGTCTACTGCCGGTGCTCAAGGCTTTAAAGGCTCAAGAAAGTCTACTCCTTATGCTGCTCAGGTAGCTGCTGAAGAAGCTGGTAAAAAAGCTCAGGAAAATGGTATGAAAACTCTTGAAGTTGAAGTTAAAGGTCCAGGTTCTGGACGCGAATCCGCTATCAGAGCTTTGCAGGTTATCGGCTTTACCATTACTTCTATCCGTGATGTGACCCCAATCCCACATAACGGCTGCCGTTTAAGAAAACGCCGCAGAGTTTAATCTTTATTGTTTCGCAGGGGAAGAAAACTCTTCCTCCTGCTTGTTTTTTCGTTGCGTATAAATCTATTAAGAGGGTATTCCGGTGATTCAGAAAAATTGGCAAGAACTTATAAAACCAACTAATCTAGAGGTTGTTCCAGGCGAAGGCAGGAATGTTGCTAAGATAGTGGTTGAACCTTTAGAAAGAGGCTTTGGTTTAACTCTCGGTAATGCATTGAGAAGAGTTTTGTTATCTTCTTTGCAGGGTGGTGCTGTTACCGCAGTAAAAATTGACGGCGTTTTACATGAATTTTCCGTTATCGAAGGCGTTCGTGAAGATGTTACCGATGTTATCCTGAATATCAAAGGACTCGCTGTTGCTGTTCATTCTGAAGGACAGAAAACAATGCGCTTGAAAGCTGAAGGTCCTGCAGTTGTTACTGCTGGTATGATTGAGACAGGTCATGATGTTGAAATTATGAACCCAGATCATGTTATTTGTACTTTGGATGCTGGTGCGAAAATTTCTATGGAATTGATTGTTGGAACTGGTAAAGGTTATGTTCCAGCTGTCCAAAATAAAATTGCTGATGCTCCAATCGGTGTGATTGCTGTTGATGCAATTTATTCTCCAGTTAGAAAAGTTTCTTATAAGGTTGAAAAAACTCGTGTTGGTCAAAATACTGATTATGATAAGTTGACTATGGTTGTTGAAACTAATGGCGTTGTTTCTCCTGAAGATGCTGTTGCTCTTTCTGCAAGAATCTTACAAGATCAATTGAAGCCATTTATTAACTTCGATGAGCCAGAAAGTGAAGTTGAAGATGTTAAAGAAGAACTTCCTTTCGATAGAAACTTGTTGCGTAAAGTTGATGAACTCGAATTATCTGTTCGTTCAGCTAACTGCTTGAAGAATGATAATATTGTTTATATCGGTGATTTGGTTCAAAAGACAGAGGCTGAAATGCTCAGAACTCCTAACTTTGGTAGAAAATCTTTGAATGAAATCAAAGAGGTTTTGGCTAAGATGGGTATTCACTTGGGTATGGAAACTCCAGGATGGCCACCTGAGAATATTGAAGAATTAATTAAAAAATGTGATGAACATTTTTAAGAGAATCTAAAATATTGTGTATGAGAGTCGGATGATTTCCGACTCTTTTTTATTAGTTTCCTTACAGAAAACCCCGAGTTTACTCGGGGGTGAATGCCAAGGTGTTGGAACAACACCGCTCCACGCCAACGAGCGTGGTAAAACCGTAAGGTTTGTAGCTGTTATAGAACCCCGGGTTTACACGGGGATATCTATATCAAGGAAATATAAACTAGATATTGAGATGATGTTTTCTTATTTTGATATGGAGTTTGAGGTGCGAGATTGTGTTTTGATGTGAATGTTATATTATGTTAGATGAGTATTATTTTACTTGTTGCTTACAATTACATAAATTTCGCTCTTGCAAAATATTGTTCGGAAATGAAAATTGTGCCAGAATAGGAGTGGTTCTCATTTGGGATAATTTTTAAAATTTATATAGCATTTTAATTCAAATTGATAAGAGACAGAAGGTTAGGAAAAGTATTGAGCAGAGCTAATTTTTTTAGCGAAAGAGTGATATCAGATATGAACAAATTGAGTTGTTTATTCTACTAATATCTGAAAAATTTGTTTTGCAAAAGGATTATACTTTAAGGGATGTTAAATGAGCTTTTAATTTGGTTTATAGTTTTGTTTATGATGAATTGTGTATGGGGGGGATATTTTTTACTTTATTTGTTTGTGGAGAGATTTTGCGTTTGTTGGCATGATAAAGGATGTGCTAGATTATTACATCAATGGTATTTGTTCTGTGATAAAAAGCAACTTGACAAAAAAGTGAAAAAATAGTATAAAGTTATCGTATTTATTAAAATTTTATTATATTATGATGAAAAAAGTTTTTAGTTTCTTTCTGCAATTTGTAGGAAGTAACAAGCAGTCAGAAGTTAGTGGAAAAGTGCAGATTGAGCCAGAGGTTGAAGAAAAAATCGCTAAAACTCGTAAACGAGTAGATGATTTTTTGGATGTTCCAAATGGATTGTCTAATTTCAATGCTCCTTGTTCTAATGTTAGAATGGGGGCGTGTAGGAAGTTAATTTTAACCGCAAAGGATGCTGCAGAATTTTTCTCTCAGAAACTTCATGTTCCTGTTGCAGAACAAGAGGTGTCTTTACTGTTTCTTCAGCGGAATTTTGATGACAATGTTCTTTTCAAATATTTGGGGTATTGCTGGGTATATAAAGAGTATTACATCTCTTTGCAAGAGTGTTGTGAATACGGATTTTTTGATGTCCGTATGTATGGGCAACAAACCGATAAAATTGTCTGCACAACATTACTCATCAAGCCGGAGTATTATCTGGACTTGTTAATTGAAAAACAGCAAATAAAACCTCGTGGTATTCGATATTTTTTGTGGCACGAAAAATATCTTGAAGATAGAACAATTATGGTCTTCAATGAAAATGCAACGATTGAAGAAACTCTCAAGAGTTGCGAATATGTGAAGAAATTTGCATAGTTTGCTTCATTCTAAACTTAAAGCGGTAGTTAATTACACTACCGCTTTTTGTATTTAAATTAACTCTTGTTAATGAGCTTATTGTTATTCTTCCGTATGATTGGAAAATTTATTTTCATAAGCTTCTCTTGCTTCTTCAATCAGCTTTTTAGCTTCATCAGGACCTAGGAATTTTTCAATGGTTACTTGTTTTTTTTCTAATACTTTGTAGTCTTCGAAAAATCTTTGAAGCATCTTTAACATATGAGGGGGTAATTGTGATATGTCTGTGAAAACATTATACTCAGGATCATCTTCATGTATGGCTATAATTTTATCATCAGCCTCTCCACAGTCAATCATCTTCATAACGCCAATCGGGCGGGCTCGCATAATTGATAATGGAACAATGGCTTCTTGACCTAATACTAATATATCTAAAGGGTCATTATCTTCACAATATGTTTGAGGTATAAATCCATAATTCGCAGGATAGTGCACAGAAGAATACAATATACGGTCTACTTTTACTAATCCGCTTTCTTTATCTAACTCGTATTTTACTTGTGAGCCTTTAGGAACTTCTATTATCGCTGGAACTATATTCGGAAATTGTGAGTAATGTTTTACTTGATGCCATGGATGCATTATTTTTCTCCTTTATTAATCTTTCTTGAACATAAGTATTCATCTTGTTTTTGTCAAGTATTGTTTGTTTATTGATTTTGTGCTAATGGAGAATTTATCTATTTATATCCCATAAAAAAAGGCTTCATGAGAAGCCTTTGTTAATTACATTGTCAGATTAGCGTAGATTATTTCTGCTTTTGCACCAAATCCCCATTTTTTGTAGTATGTGGGAACTAGAGGTTGGAAAGCTGGTGTCAGCAGTTTTATTTCTGCTGTTTCATGCAATCTGTCATGTTCAATGTACATGGCGATGAGTTCAAGATCCTCCATTTCCATCATTGGAAGTTCAGATGCTTCAAATAATATAAAATTTTTTACATATACGCGGGCGGCATCTTTGAGTTTGGGAGTGAAAAGCAATGGTTCATTACTTTCTGATAAGTTATGTATTTGAATATAATTTGTAATTATTGACACAGATCCTTTATCAAGTAATATTCGTTGTGCTGCTTTGCTTAACTCCCACTTGTTGAAATATTGCAGAATGATGGAGGAATCTTCCTTTTTTAGTAAAAGGATTTCTCCGGCTTCTGATAGAGGATGCTTTTGCATATATGCTACTTTCAACGGAGTGTTCGTGCTCTTTAGAAAGTATAGCTCACTGGCTACTTCAAAACTGTAATTATTGAAGTATTCTCTTAATTCTAATGGTGTAGCTTTATTTATTAACGCTAATTCACCTTGTGCATCTAATTTTTTCATAAGCTTAAATTTAAAAATTAAACATCATAATTTTTGGACGCTTTAAGTTTATTGTTTTTTGTGTGTTTGTCAAAGATTATAAATCATTTTTGCATAACTATTTGTAAAAAAAAATAATTGTAAAATAAATAAAAATGATATATTTCTTCATATTATGAGAAAGTTTATGGTATTGTTAATGATTGTTTCTTTTGTGACGTCCATATTCGATGTATTGGATGTCGATGAGTTATGTCTTAACAATGGACAAACTATCTTTTCTACTTCTAATCCTGATGCAGATAATGATTATGATGGATTAAGCGATGATGGTTTTCAGTTTACTACAGTGCAGACTTTTATTCTGCCAGAAAATGTTTCTGTTTGTGAAATGAAACGTATTGTTGATCCGCACTTATCTGATGTCTTTAAATTTGCATTTTTTTATAACTTTGTTCCTTCCTTGTCTTCTCAGCCTCCGATTGTGTAACGAGTGATTATTATATTGATTTGACAGTATCTTTTTCTATCGTTAATCAGACTAAGGGGACTACTATGCATAGTGAATTGCATATATTTGTTATTTGGAGTAATGGACTCTATTTGAAAGAGCCTATTATTGATGATATAAAAAAACATTTTCAGATTAGGCAAATCTTTAATTGCCATTGGGATAAAAAAAGCTTTGCTCTTAGATTGTCTCAGTTTTATGGAAAAAAGTTATTTCAGGGTTTTAAAAAAGAAATTGAATGCGGTAATGATGAATTTCTGGCTGTTATCGTTTCTGATGATAACCCTCTTTATGTAAATGGTATTAATATTAATGTTGCTCAACTTAAGTATAAATATCGTAAGTGGTGTAAAGGCGGTTTTTTAATCCATGCAAGCGATAATGCTGAAGAAGCAGCTCTTAATTTGAAATTTTTGACAGGTATGTCTGTAGATGAATTTTTTGCTCGTTATCCTACTGATTGGGTTGAGGGAAATGTTGTTTCTATTGAAAATGCTCCTGTTTCACTTCACAAAAAAGAAAGTTTTTGCTTGAAATTATTGAGAGGTTTTAAATTTCTTTTTTAATATTTTCTAACTCACTTATCTACCTTCCTTTGCACACAAAGTAAGGTAGATAAGTATGTTTTTAGTGCTTCTTAATTTTTTATTTATCGTCGTTTTCCCAACTTTTTCCATTTATTAGTAATCTTAAAGCATAGGGATATTTATTTTTATGATATGAGTAGATTATTTCTGCTTTATTGTTACTATCTTGGAGTTCTTTTTCTAATTGTTGTGCATCTTCTTTTGTGGTGTAGAATCTGCCTCTATTTAGATTTTTTTTTGCGAACTCTTCTTCTGGACATATGTTGTTTTCAAATTGTCTGCAATCTGTATTGTTCCAATCAATTGTGTATTCTATGTAATAGCCAGCTAGTAAATCTCTTGGATCGTATCCTTGTATGCGGAGTTTGACTTCCGTTCCTAGCGATATGCTATATATAATATATCCTACCCATGATGTTATTAAAAAAAATGGTGTGAAGATTATTAGAATATTTTGTATTTTCTTATGCATCTTTTTTCTCCTTAGAGATTAGATGAATGATTTTGGGTGTGTATATTAACATAGCTATAAAAATAGTTCCACTTATAATTAATCCTATCCCAGTATGGAATAATCCTAGTTTTTCTCCTAAATTTATGTAAATGCCTATTATCAGCAGTGCGGCTAGTTTTAATAATGTATGAATTGTTTTATAGTCTTTAATGTGGGTGTAGATTATCGAAAGTATTCCTATAAAAGTTGTGTATGTCAATAGAGCTTGTAGTCCTTCTTTGGAATTAAAACTGGCAATTATGATAAAGCAGATTTGTAATATACAATATATTTTGAAGGATGTTTTTGAAATGACTCTACCGAGTGAAAATTGTGGTAAGAATTTTTCTTGGAACTTTCCTAACCATGATATTCCTATAAATAGCATAAAAATATTTATTTCTTTTTCTAAAAAATTATGTTCCCATATTTCAAAGATATAGCAGCATAACCATATGAAAAATATGGGTGACCAGAAATAAGAAATTAGATTTTGCTTAGGGTAAAAAAGTAGACTGGTGGTTATGAGGCACAAAAATCCAAGTGGGCTGTATATACTACCTCCATTTAGCTGGAATGTTTGTATTACTAATCCGAGAGAAGCTCCTATCAGAAAAAATATTCCTAAGGCTAGTTTTTCACCTAATTTGTATTGCTGTTTGTTTGTTAAATAATAGGTGATGGAACTTATTATTAGTAATATAACAAACATTGTTGAAAGTTTGATGGTATCACTTATATTATTCCAGTTGGCGGCAATTATCGAGATTATTCCTATTCCAATAGTGAAAATTCCAAGACCAATTAATATCTTTTGTAAAAAAGATGTATTATACCCATCATCAAAGTTTAGTATTTGTATCTTTTGCTCTTCGGTGATAATTTGCGCCGATACAAGCTTGTCTAATTTTGAGGATTTGAACATTGATGTTCTCCTGAATGTTGAAAGCTGATTTTTTTTGCTTATCGCTTGTCTTTCTGGATGATGTCGGCTACATCCTTCATGCGATTTATGAAAGTGTCTGTATCCTTAAAATATCGACTTTTTAAATCGTTTTGTTGATGCACCTCTTTTATTCCAGGAGCCTCATTATACATTCCAAGATACATGCTTCCTAAAACGATGGTTATGATTAGCCAGAATATTCTTTTTCCTAACGCAAAAAATAATAAAGCGAAAAATGTGCATATTCCTAATGTAGAATATGCTGAGTATATTGTTCCTCCAACAGATTTTGTTAGGGCTAAATCTTCAGCAAAGAATAATCCTACTGCTCCAAGGGCTAAAAATTTTAAGATGAATATTCCTATGGTCAGTAATATGAACATTTTTCTTCCTTGTTTTTTGTGTCTTATGCACCTTTTTTAGGTGATAGCATTTCGCGTATTCCGTCTACAGAACTTAATACAGCACTGGCTTCATATGGCATATATACAATCTTGTTATCTTGGCCGGAGGTCATTTCTTTCATGGTTTCTAGGTATTTCATTGCAATTAAGTATTTGTCAGCTTGGCCTTTAGTTGATAATGCTTCAATTATACGTTTAATTGCTTCCTTCTCAGCTTCCGCCTCAACCATTCTTGCTTGTGCGATACCTTCTGCTTTTAATATGGAGGCTTCTTTTTCTCCTTCGGCTTTTCTTATGGCTGCTTCTTTTTGTCCTTCGGCAATGCGAATTGATGACTCTTTTTCACCTTCGGCTTCATAAATCATTGCGCGCTTTTCTCTTTCCGCTTTCATTTGTTTGTCCATTGCTGCCTGTATATCTGCTGGTGGGGTTATATCTTGTAATTCGATACGATTGACTTTTACTCCCCATTTATCGGAAGCGGAATCCAAAATACTCCGTAATTCTTCGTTGATTTTATCTCTTGATACTAAAGTTTCTTGTAATTCCATTTTACCAATTAATTGGCGAAGAGTTGTTTGAGTTAATTTTTCAATTGCCTCTGATAAATTTTCAACACCGTATACAGATTTTTCAGGGTTAATTATTTGAAAATATAATACAGCATTAATTGATATGGATACGTTATCTTTGGTTATTACGTTTTGGCGAGGAAAGTCATATACTGTTTCACGCAAGTCTATTCGATTGCTCTTTTGCATGTAGGAATATGTTCTTCCATCGGGATATGTTGTGCTTACTTTACGGTATATTCCTTTGGGGGAATCTATTATCGGAATTATAAAATTTAATCCGGCACTCAGTGTTTCTTTATATTTACCTAAACGTTGGATAATTACAACTTCTTGTTGCTCTACTATTATGCATCCTTTTATGGCTACGATAATTGCTAAAAATATTAGTAGTGATAGTAAAATATCCATTTATTTTCTCCCCTTTTTCTCTACATACATGGTCAAATCGGTATGTCGTATGATTTTAACTTTTGAACCTTTTTTTATTTCAGGTTTTTCTTCGTCTAATGTGCGTGCTTCCCAATCTTCATCATAGATTTTTAACCTTCCAGAATACGCATTGATGTCAGTTATTGCTGTTGCTATTTTATCTATGTATTGAGATTCAAAACTTTGTGTCTTTTCTTTGTTGGGGTTGATATTGAATATTGGACGTAAAAATAAAATGAAGAGGATTGATAATATAGTGAATATTGGTATCAATACGTTGTAGTTGTCTGTAATAAGCGATATTATTGAACATAATATTCCGGCTAATGCAAAGTTTAAAAAGAACATTGTGGGAGTGTAAATTTCTGCAATGAAACTTATCGTGGCTATTATTAGAAAAATAATCCAAGCTGACATATTTTTTCCTTTGCTGTAAGTTAATACTTAGTGATTACTCTAATGGAGTATTGCTTTATTTTTAGTTAAATTCTCGGTGTAAAATTATTTTATTTAGGGGTTATGTGTTCTTTTTTTTGTAAATGTTGTATAAGAGTATTATAAAGATGCTTATATATATTCCTCCAAAAAGTGAAAATGCTGATGAAAATGATAAACCGCTATTTTCTCCAGAGGGGGCTATAATAAACTTAAAGCATATTAAGGATAGTCCTGAAATGGTTTGTTGCAACATGTTGTTTACAGATGATATTGTTGCTCTTGTTTCCTCTAGGGCAAAACTGTGGATGTGGTTTATATTCGCGATGGCAAATGCTAGTTGAAATCCTATTCCAATGCATACAAAAATTAAACAAATGAATGCAATATTAGGTTGTTGGAAGTGAAAACTTAATATCATACATGCAAATGAGTATACACATAAAAAAGTTGTGATTACTAAGAGGCGATTGAAGCCGAAAAATTTTTTTAACTTGTTGACATAGTATGAGAAAATCGCGCGTAGGGCATGATTTATAACATATATTAAACTAAATAAGATGACTGGTGCAGATGATACTTTAAGTAGTGGTTGGAAACACCAGCAAAATAAAGATGTCGTGGAAAATAATAATGCTGAATATAAAATATAGATGTTTATATTTTGATTTTTTATAGTGAATATTGTGGTTTCTTTTATTTCTATAAACTTTTCTTTTAATGTTTGTGCGTTGGGGCTTGCAGATGGAGGATTGGGAAGTGTTAGCAATAGGGCTATGCTTGTTAATGTTAAAATGAACTCAAGGCTAAGTAAAATTATTGTTCCATATTTGTTATATAATGAGGCACTGAAAATGGCTGCAAACATAGCTCCAGAGGACATAGCAAAATTTGCTTTTCCAACTTCTTTGAGCATGTGTCTTGTTTTATTTTTATCTCTTAGATAATCAAATATATAACTATCATAAACTCCAGATAAAAATGCACGTGACAGCGCGTTAAATAATTCACCAAGAAGGACAATGTATATTCCTGAAAAACTTAACCATAATACTGCTCTTAAAAAAAAGCAGGTGAATGCTAAAATCAAAACTTTCTTTTTAGATATAATATCAGCTATATATCCGCAGGGTATTTCAAATAAAATTCCAGTTAGCTGGAATATACCTTGAAATAAGACAAAGTCTGTGATGCTTAAACCGTTTTGTTGATAGAAAAAGATTAAAACAGGTGCTAAATATAGTTGTGAACGAAGAAAACATGCTATATCTAGTCTTTTTAACGGGGTGAATTGCTTTATCATTTTTTCTTTTCTCTATCCTTATTTAATGGATGTAATTTAGATTTTTATTATTTAATATTAGGTAAATTTTCTATAAAATTTAAAAGCATAGTAATATAAAAAAAACCACCTTAATTACAGGTGGTTTTTTATTTTAGAAAAACAATCTTACTTCTTTAATTTAGCTTTAGAAGTAGTAGCTTTTTTGCTAGTAGCTGTCTTCTTTGTGGAATTAGCTTTACTGCAGCAAGATTTTGTTGCTTTTGAACCATAAATTTGTTCAATAGCCATATTCCAGAATTTTTCATCTTGACCAAAAGGGCAACCAGCATTTTGCCAATTGTAGTAAGCAGCTTCTCTGATTAAATTTTCATTGAATGTCATTTCAATATCTCCAAATAATTTCGTTGTAAAAACAGTGTTAGTATAAATATAATTTTTATTTTGTAAATACGAATTTTTTTCGTTTTTGTTGGTAGATATCTTATATATGTAAATAGATTAAAAAATCATTAAAAAAAGAGAGAAATATTAAAAAAAATAATAATGACAATAAGTTATTTGTTTTTGATAATCTTTTGTTTGATATCTATTTGTTTTTTATGCTTTTTTTTGTAAAACTTTAGTGCAAATTTTTCTGTATGGAAGTTCGAAAAATACTGTTTTTGTTTAAATAAAATTTTTATGAAAAAAAAATTCTTTTCTTGTGCAAAAATATTATCTTTTTATTCGTGTCTTTAATGTAGTGAGTTTAAAGATATTTTTGCATAGTATTTGGATGTCTTGTTTATGTTATTTTTTTGTTTTTTGTTGCGATGTTGTTTTAAAAAATAGAACTATGTTTTGATGTGGGTAATCATGTTGTTTTTAAAAGGAAAAATGGTTGTGGAATGGTGAAAAAAAATAACAAAATTCTTGCAATTTATTTGTTTTGTTTTTATACATGTTTTGTAACGTATTTTTTATTTATATTTTGGAGTTATAGTTATGGCCAACACAGTTAAAAATCAAACTGTAAAAAATGAAAATAACAATGGACTTTGTGACTTTGCTGTCTTGAGTTCTTGTGGTGAGGGGAATATGAATAATTTACTGTCGAAAAATGAAATGGAATGCATTATTAACGGCGATTATGAAAATGTAATGGCTGTGTTGGGTGTTCATCGTGATAAGGGAAGTAAAGAAGTCTTTATTCGTGCTTATAAACCTAAAACAAAATCAATAGAGTTATTGGATGCTCAAAATAATTCTTTGGGTTTGATGACTATGCTTGATAGTAGAGGGTTTTATCAAATTAATTTGGGAATGATGAATACTGATAACTTTTCTCATAAGTTTAAAATTACTAACGATAAAAATGAAGTTTATATTGAGGAGGATGCCTATTCTTTTCCTTCAATCTTGGGTGATATAGATGAATACCTTTTTGCTGAAGGTAATCACTTAGATCTATATAAAAAACTTGGTGCTCATGTAATGGAACTTAATGGGGTTAAAGGTGTAGGTTTTTCTGTTTGGGCTCCAAATGCTAAACGCGTTTCTGTTATTGGCGCTTTTAATAATTGGGACGGACGCGTTAATGTTATGCGTAAACATTTTAATTGTGGAGTTTGGGATATATTTATTCCAAATATTTCTGAAGGTGAATACTATAAATTTGAAGTTAAAACTCAGCAAGGTTATATTTTAACAAAAAGCGATCCTATGGCTTTCTATTCAGAGGTTAGACCTAATACCGCTTCTATTGTTTATGATCTTAATCACTATAAATGGAATGATAATGATTGGATGAGTTATCGTGCTTCATATAATAGTTTTGATAGACCAATGTCTATTTACGAAGTTCATTTGGGATCTTGGCGTAGAAAAGGTGAAAATGGTTCAGAATTTTTAACTTATAGAGAATTAGCTGATAGCCTTGTGCCTTATGTTATGAATATGGGATTTACTCATGTCGAATTTTTACCTGTTTGCGAACATCCTTTAGATGCTTCCTGGGGATATCAGGTTACAGGTCTTTTTGCTCCAACCTCTCGTTTTGGTAATCCTGATGACTTTAGATATATGATTGATAAATTCCATCAGGCTAATATCGGTGTTATTATGGATTGGGTGCCAGCTCATTTCCCTAAAGATGGACATGGTTTGGTCGAATTTGATGGGACACATTTGTATGAACATGCTGACCCTCGTAAAGGTGAACATAAAGATTGGGGAACTAAAATCTATAACTATGGTAGAACAGAAGTAAGTAATGTTCTTTGCTCTAGCGCTCTTTATTGGTTGAAAGAATATCATATTGATGGACTTCGTGTTGATGCTGTTGCTTCTATGCTCTATCTTGACTATTCTCGTAAAGATGGTGAATGGATACCAAATATTTATGGCGGAAATGAAAATTTAGAGGCAATCGCTTTTATTCGTAAAATGAATGAACTCTGTTATTCTACATGTCCTGGAACAATGACTTGTGCAGAAGAATCTACTGCTTGGCCAATGGTGTCTCGTCCTACTTCTATGGGGGGATTGGGATTTGGTTATAAATGGAATATGGGATGGATGAATGATACCCTTAATTATATCAGTAAAGATCCTGTTTATCGTAAATATGAACATGGTAAATTAACTTTTGGTTTGTTGTATGCTTTTAATGAGAATTTTGTTTTGCCTATTTCTCATGATGAAGTTGTTCATGGAAAAGGTTCTATGCTTGGTAAAATGCCGGGTGATGAATGGCAGAAGTTTGCTAATTTGAGAGCATATTATGGCTTTATGTGGACGCATCCAGGTAAAAAATTACTCTTTATGGGGTGTGAATATGGACAGGATTGGGAGTGGAATTCTGCTGAAAGTTTGAGGTGGCACTTGTTGCAGTATCCTATGTATAAAGGTGTGCAAAATTGTGTGCGTGATTTAAATTTGATGTATAAAGGTAATTCAGCTTTCTTTGAAGAAGATTTTGATAGTAAAGGATTTGAATGGATTGATCACGCTAATGCTAATGATAGTGTTATTTCTTATATTCGTAAAGGACATGATTCAAATAACTATATGGTTGTTGTTTGTAACTTTACTCCGGTTGTTAGAAGAGGTTTTAAAATCGGTGTGCCGGATAGTGGTGTATATCAAGAAATCTTTAATAGCGATGATAAAAACTATTGGGGAAGTGGTGTTAAAAATGAGGGCGAATTGTATGCTTCAGATGAGTCTATGAATGGACGTCCTCATTCTATCGAAATTACATTGCCGCCTCTTTCTACAATTGTGTTGAAACATATTCGTTATTAATTTATTAGGTTGTGAGGGATTATGCCAGATATTAGAGTTTGGGAAGGTCGTGCTTATCCTTTAGGGGCTACACCTGATGAGTGGGGAGTTAATTTTGCTCTGTTCTCTGCGGGAGCTACTAAAGTGGAACTTTGCTTGTTTGATAAAAGTGGAGTGAAAGAATTAGCTCGTTATGAACTTCCTGTGCGGGAAAATAATATCTGGCATATTTATCTTGAAGGTGTTACACCTGGGCAGGTTTATGGGTATCGTGTTTATGGTCCGTATGAGCCTGCTAAAGGTAAAAGATTTAACCATAATAAATTATTATTAGATCCATATGCTAAGAAAATTATTGGTCGCCTTATCTGGCATAAGGCTATTTTTGGTTATGATCCTGATAGCTTAGATAAAGATTTATCTTTTTCAACTCTAGATAGTGCACCTTATGTGCCAAAGTCTGTGGTTGTTGATAGTTCTGATTTTGATTGGTCTGGAGATGTTCCTCCTCAAATTGATGCTTCTAAAACTGTTTTTTATGAACTCCATGTTAAAGGATACACTAAGTTACATCCTAAAGTGCAAGATGCAAAACGAGGAACTTTTTCTGGGTTGGCAAGTAGGAGTGTTTGTGGTTATTTGAAATGGTTGGGCGTTACCTCAGTTGAACTTATGCCTGTTAATGCATTTATGGCTGAACGTAATGTCGGAATGAAAGATAATTTTTGGGGATATGAAACTCTGAACTTCTTTGCTCTTGAACCAAGTTATATGGTTAGTGCCGATATTAATAACTTTAAGAAAATGGTTAAAAGATTTCATGAGTGTGGATTGGAAGTAATTTTAGATATGGTATATAACCATACTCTTGAAGGAAATCATATGGGACCAACTCTCTGTTATAGAGGAATTGATAACGAAAGCTATTATACTCTTGATGGAACTAATAAACGCTATTATTACGATAGCACAGGTTGTGGGGCTTCTTTTAATCTGCAAAATCCGTATGTCTTAACACTAGTTATGGATTCTATGCGTTATATGGTTGAAGAAATGCATGTCGATGGTTTTCGTCTTGATTTAGCTTCTTCTTTGGCTAGAGTTAAACAGGAATTTAATCAGAGTAGCGGTTTCTTAATGTCCTTGCGGCAAGATGAGGTGCTTCAATTGGTCAAAATTGCGGCAGAACCTTGGGATGTTGGAATCGGTGGATATCAGCTTGGCGCTTTCCCTCCAGGAAGTATGGAGTGGAATGATCGGTATAGAGATGTTGTTAGACGTTTTTGGAGAGGTGATGAACGTCAAGTCGGTGAATTAGCTAGTCGTCTTTCGGGCTCTAGTGATATTTTTGGGCCAAGCAAGAGAACTATTTGGAGTTCTGTTAATTATCTTACTGTTCATGATGGTATGACGTTATATGATTTGGTTAGTTATAATCATAAACATAATTATGCAAATGGCGAAGATAATAGAGATGGAACTGATGCTAATTGGAGCTATAATTCGGGTGCAGAGGGGGATACAGATAATAAAGCTGTTTTGGAAAATAGAAAACTTCGACTCAAAGCGATGATTGCTACTCTGCTTCTTTCTTTTGGAACACCAATTATTCGTTCAGGTGATGAGTTCTTAAATACTCAGTTTGGTAATAATAACGCTTATTGTCATGATAATATTATTTCCTATTTGGTTTGGGATGCTGTAAGTAATGATGATATCGCTAATGTGCGTTTTGTTAAAAATCTTATTCGCTTGCGTCGTAAGATGGGAATATTTAATCGTAAAAACTTTTTTACAGGACAAATTATTGATCCTAAATTGGGACTGAAAGATTTAGCTTGGTTTACAGAAAAAGGTGTGGAATTTAATAGTGCTGATTGGTATCAGTCAACCAGAAAGGCTTTGGCCTATGTGGTTACAGCTCGCGAGAAACTGTTTATGGTTATTCTTAATGCGCAGAGTTCTCATTTGAAATGGAAGTTACCGAATTTTAAAAAATCTTTTAAATGGAATTTATTATTAGATAGTTCTTCTAAATTTGAAGCTGATGGTTTGGCTTCAGGTGCGGAAATTTGGGTGCCGGCTTGGTCGGTCTTGTGTTTTGAAATAAAAAAATAGGAGAGTGGTATGAGTGAACTTTTATATAAATTGGCGGAAAAATTAGGTATAAGCACGAGTTTTACTTATGTTGTTAAGTCCTTGTCGACAAACTATGTTAGTGAAGATTTATTGCGCTTCTTTATTAATAGTATGGGATATAAAGCGGGAAATGATGAGGAAATTCAACATTCTTTAGATAGAATTGAAAAAAGTAGATGGTTGAAAACTCTTGAGCCGATTTATGTTGTTCAACAAGATAACGTTTTTTTTGATATTGTGTTGTCTAATAAATATTCATCCAATGATTTGCAGGTCTTCTATGCTCCAGAGGGGAGTAACTCCTTTTCTTTACTTGATGTGATGGTTTCTGAACGTCAATCTTGGCAAAATGCTACAACACTATATACAAATTATTTGATTACAGTTAAAAATAAACTGGATTTTGGATATTATGATATTAAAATTAAAATTGACTCTAAAGAATATGTGACTAAATTGGCTGTTGCTCCAAGACATTGTTATCATTTAGATAAAAAAGGAAAAAATAAATTATTTGGCTTTACTGTTCAATTGTATTCTTTGAAAAGTCGTAGAAATTGGGGCGTGGGGGATTTTACTGATTTAATTAATATGGTTGATTTGGTGGCTGATAGCGGTGGTGATGTTATTGGTTTAAACCCTTTAAATGTGTTGTTGCATGATTATCCTGAAAACGCTAGTCCTTATGCTTCAATTAGTCGTTTGTTCTTGAACCCTATTTATATTGATGTAGAAAAAGTTCCTTTTTATGAAGATGCTGATAAAAATTTAGATGTGGTTAATAATGCGCGTAATAGAGATATTATTGACTATACGGCTGTTTATAATGCTAAAATACAAGCTCTTCAGAAAATTTATGATAGACTTATGACGCATCCTCAGGATAGTTATTATAAAGAATTTCAAAAATTTAAAAAAATTAATGCCGAAGAATTGAATAAATTGGCTGTTTATCAATCTATTTATCATCAGAGAGCTATAACAGGTGATTGGGGAAAATATAATCCTATGTTGGATTCTTCTGTGAATTCGGCTATTGGTAAATTTGTTGAAGAGTTTTCTGATGAAATTGATTTCTTTAAATTTTTACAATTTGAAGCTGATAGGCAACTGAATTTGGTGGAAAAGAAAATTAAAGAAAGAAATTTAATTATTGGTCTTTACAGAGATTTACCTGTGGGTGTTTCTAAAGATAGTGTTGAAGTTTGGGGTGATAAGTATCTTTATATGCAGGAAAGCGGTGCAGGGGCTCCGCCTGATAGTAATTTCCCTACAGGTCAAAAATGGGGTTTGGGTGCTTTTAATCCTTTTGAACTTAAAGAACGCTGTTATAAACCTTTTATCCAAATCTTAAGGGCTAATATGCGTTATGCAGGTGCTATTCGTATTGATCATGTTATGGGATTGTCTAGATTGTTTCTTATTCCTGATCAAGGTAAAGATGGAACTTATTTAGCTTATAATGTTCAAGATATGCTTAATATTGTTGCTCTTGAAAGTTGCTTGAATAAATGTGTTGTCGTTGGTGAATGTATAGGAAATGTTGCAGAGGGATTTGTTAATCTGTTAAAAGAACGTAATATGTATTCTTTAGGTGTCTTTAAAGAATGTCGTAAAAATGATGGGGATTTTTGTGCTCCCGATGAATATGAAGAAAAGTATTTTGCATCTGCCGGAACTCATGATATGCCTCCTCTTAAAGCTTGGTGGTTTGGCTCAGAACTCTCTCTTATGCGTGATTTAAAAATGGTTTCTCAAGAAGATACATATAATAATTTTAAATGGCGTGAACATGAACGATGGTTGCTGCTGAATGCAATGGATAGAGAAGGGGTTTGGCCTCAGGATAAGCCTAGAAAAGGTGATTATTTATTTGGGGAAGGTTATCCGGAAGGTATAGAGGAAGCAGTGCATTCCTATATGGCTAAAACGAAAAGTGAAGTGCTTTTGTTGCAACCTGAAGATATTTTTCAGTCTATGAAAATTCAAAACCTTCCGGGAACAGATGTTGATAAATATCCTAATTGGAGAACAAAGTTACCTGTTGATATTGAAGATATGGCAGCAAGTGAGGCTTATCAGCGTAATTTGAAAGCTGTAAAAAAATGGCGCTAGATCTTAAAAAGTGTCAAGTTAGGATATTAGAGAAAAGTATCGGGCTTAAAACTTTATTTAAGCCTGATACTTTGTTGTTTTTAGTTTTACTTGCTATCTTGTTTTTGATTGCGGCTGCTTCGTTTTATTTCTTTTGGCCAGAAGGAGATATTCAAGAACATATTTATGCTAGCTATATGGTTGCACAAGGGGATGTTCCTTATAGAGATTTTTTTGAACATCATCATCCTTTATTATGGTTTTTAATGGCACCCTTGATTGATGCTGTTGGGCGTAATATTATTGTTATTGGAATGATGGGGTATCTTACATTTCTTTTTTTTGTTTTGGGACTCTTCTTTGTTTATAAGATAATTTCGGAGTTTTTAGCAGATCGAACAGCTGCTTTATTTTCTGTGATTATTTTATTATTGCCAAATGTCTTTCTGTATTATACTTATTTTAAGCCCGATAATTATATGTTTACATGTTTGGCTATCGGTATTTATTATTTCTTTTCTTATTTGCGAGATAAGAAAAAATCTTATTTGGTTTATTCATATTTGGCGTTTTGGTGTGCGTTTTTGTTTACACAAAAAGCTTTGTTTTATTTCCCTATTGTTGCTCTTATTTCTTTTTATATGTTGATGAAAAGGCAGATGTCATGGAGCGATATTGTTTGGGCAATAGCTCTACCCTTTTTATCTGGTCTGTTTTTTATTGCTTATTTGTTTTATGAGAATGCTCTTAATTCTTATTTTAAATTAAATTTCCTTTTTAATAGGAGAATGGTGGAAGTCTTTCAAATTTATATGTTAGACTTTAATCTTCCTTGGAATTTAGCCTATATATTTATTGGAGGGGCTACTCTTTTTTCAGTGTTGCTTTATGTTAATTTGGGTAAATATTTCCAGATATTATGTTGGTTTTTTGCTGTTAGCCTTATTACAAAAATTTGTTATTTTGCTCCTCATGTCTATTACTATTATGAAACTTTTTTCTTTGCGGTGCCAATTGTTTTTATTGGTTTATGTAAACTTTCTCAAAAAATAAAAGTGTTAAAAGTTTTAGTGTTATTAGAGGTTTTGGCATATTCTGCTTTTATGGTGTTTTATTTGATTAGTGATCTTTCTTATTCTAAAAAAAGTGTGAATATGAATGAATATATTATGAACCATTCTAATGCATGTGATACCGTTTTGAACGGTAATGGGGGAAATCTTGCTTTGTTTAATAGAAATCCTGCGTATTATTGGTTTATTTTGGGGCGACTTGATTTTATTGGGCAGGAAATAGGTGTTCATGAACCTCAGGATTTAAATCAAATTATTAGAGATTATAAACCAAAATACATTTGGGTGGAAGATATATATAGTTACTTTAATAAAAAACAGTTGGTTTATTCTTTTGATATGAATCTAATTGATACTTTTTATTCTCCTCTTTTTGCAAGAGATTCTGATTTTGATTTTAAAGAGATGAAAGAAATGGAGTTACCTTATCCTGTGGGATTGTATGAGTTAAAGAAAGAATATCAAAAACATAATTGCTATTTTGATGCAAAATTAGGAAAATGGAGATATGAATATTAGATTGAAACATTATTGGTGTGTTACAAGGGACTTCTTAACTAAGAGAGCTTCTACTGCCGCTGTTGCTCTAGATCTTATTCTTGTTTCTGTTTTTTATGTTTTTTTGATTGCTCATATTCCTACTCAAAATGGTGATAATATTGAACATATTCATTCTAGTTTCTTAGTTTTTCAAGGGAATGTTCCTTATAGAGATTTTTTTCAACATCATAATCCTTTGTTATGGTTCTTATTTGCTCCTTTAGTAGGATTATTTGCTTATAACTCAATTATTTCGGAAGTTGTTTGTCTGATTTCGTTTTTGGTTTTTCTTAAGTCCTTAGTTTATGTTTATCGTATTTGTGCTGAATTCTTATGTGATAAATTTTGGGCTCTCTATGCAACAGCTATTGTTGCTATTCCTAGCTATAAGTTATATGCGGTTGATTTTAGACCTGATAATTATATGGTTTTTGCTTTGGTGGCAGGTATTTATTATTATTTTTCATACTTAAATAAGCAAAAAGCATTTTCTTTAATTGTGGCGTTTCTTTGGTTTACTATTGCTTTTCTTTTTGCTCAAAAAGCCGTTTTTCCGCTTTTTGTTTTAGGGTTATCTGGTATTTATTTCTGGTTTTCAAAAAATATCAAAACAAGTGATATGTTTAAGGCTCTTATTTTGCCGTTATTTTTGATAGGGGGATTTGTTTGCTATCTTTGCTATTATGATATTTTTAATTTATATTTAGTTTCAAATTTTACATTTAATCTCAATCTTGTAAAAGGGTTTGAGATGAATAAAATTGTCGAATTTCCTACATATATGGCAGTGTTGATGTGGGTCGGTTTTGTAGGAACTATAGCGTCTTGTTTTTATAAAAATAAATATTGGATGGTTTGTGCTATTTTATTTGTTTCTGAATTTATTCAAAGAAAATTTTATTTTTCTCCTTATTCATATTATTTCTGGTGGTTGGTTTATTTGGCTGCTATTGTAGGAATTCCATTTGTTTGTAAAATTTTTGAGAAAAATAAAATAGTGGTTTGGGGAGCTGTTTCCATATTATATTTAATGCTTTATAGGGCGACTTTATTCTATAAAGATATACTTACTTTGCAGTTGAATAAACAATATCTACCTAATTATATTGTTCGCAATATTTCTCCTTGTGATTATGTGTTTAATGGAGATGGTATGATGTATAATATTTTTGGAAAAGATCCTGCTTATTATTGGCAACTTATCGGACAACTTGATGTTATTGGAGAGCAAACAGGTATTGCTCCGAAACCAGATATCAATAAATTGATTTTAATGCTCAAGCCTAAATTTATTTATGGAAAAAGTTATTTTAATAAATTTTCTGATGAAAGTGGTCGGCCTGAAATTGTTCACTATATCAATCAAGATATTGTTGAAACTTATTATCAACAGACCCCGTATTCTTCCATTTATATATTAAAACCTATTTATGATAAACGTCTTTGTGTTTATAATCCTATAACTGATCAATGGAATTTTGTTGAAAAAATTAAATAAATATTTATGTTGTCTGTATTATGTTTGTTTGTGATAATTGTATTTGAGTAATGTAAATTGAGTTAAAGGAGACGGTATATTATGGATGGTAATAAACAGAGAAGTGCTATCTTTAAATTCTTTTATGTTTTATTGAGCATTGTTACGTTTCCTATTTTTGTGTTGCTTTTTATTTTGAGACATCCGTTATGGTTGTTGTCTGTTTTGTTAGTTTTGACGGCTGGAATTGTTTATTATCCGATGAAGCAAGGTGTGGCTTTAAATGATGTTCTTTCTTGGTATCAAAGTATGTATGATCAGGTTAAGTTTGATCTCGTGTCAAAAGCTGTAGAAAAAGGTGAAGCTGAATTTATTCCTGAGAGTATTAAAAAAGAAGTAGCAGAGGTTAAAAAGAAATTAGAGGAAGAAAAATTTGAGGCGGAACGTCCAAAGAGCGAAAATTATAATGAAAAAGTTGATCGTGATTATGAAATGGAAAAAGCTAAAGAAAATTTAAAAAAGAGAAAATCTGGTTTTAAAAAACAATCTTTAGAGCAAGAAAATGCTGGGTTATTAGAGGTTGAGCAAAATAATAATGCTGATATTCCTTTACTAAGTGTTGATGAGGGCAACTTGATATCTGGTGGTTTGGAAAATATCCTTTCTACCCCGTCACAAAAACAAAAAAGTGAGGAAAAACAAAAAAGCGAGGAAAATGTTAATGAAGGGGATCCGTTATCTACACTTCATCAATTGGATAATTCTTTCTTGCCAAAAGATAAAAATGATGAAGAATTGAAAGTTGAACAGCCTAAATCTCAGCAAAATGAAAATGATATTGAAACAGAAGAAGATGATGATTTAGATCTTTTTTAATTGGATTGTTTGTTCTGTTCGAATTTTTTTAATTTATCTGAAAGTTTTTTTAGTATATATATTCTTAGTGCAGAGGAAAGATTTTGGGTTTCTCTCTTACAGTCTATCTGAGTTATTAGCTGATTAATGGTTATACCTTCTTCTTCGGCTATATTACAGAGCTCTTGATAGAATTCTTCTTCAAGTGAAATACTTGTGGCGTGTCTGTTTGCTATTATAACTGAATATTTTTTCATTAATTCTTCTTTCGGAAACTATCAAAAGAAATAATTTGTGCACTTTCTCCGGATACTTTCTTTTCAGGATCTATGTCATCTAAACTGTGAACGTCACCGTTTTCATAGAAAGAAAAACTTAGTCCGAATTTTGCATAGGGATCGGCAAAATAGGTTATTGCTTCAAAGGGAATAACTAATGTTTCTAAGTGTCCTCCGAAACTTAATTCTACAGAGAAAAAAGTGTCTGTAACAATTAGATTGGAATATTGGTGTTGCAAGACAATTGTCATACTATCGGGATATTGAATCTGTAGTTCTTTGGGTATGATTGTTCCGGGATGTGAAGTTTTGAAGGTGATGTAAAAATGATTTTCTCCAGGTAATCCCTGTGCTTCAGCTATCTTCAATGCTTCTACCACAACTTGTTTTAGTGATTTTTCGATTAGTTTGTCGTAGTTTATCTCTTCTACAAATTCAGTCATTGTTTGTTTTAAACCCCTGTTTTCTTATATGTAAAAAAACGAGCCGTTCTGTTGCTAGGTGGCTCTTTCCCCACTTCCAACTAACCAAAGTCAGAAGAATTTAGTTTGTTGCTTTGCCTTATGCAGCTACAGCAACTGGTGCAAAATTATCATTTGCGTTTATTTATTTTGAACCGATAACGGTGGTGTCTTGCCGAATACAGCTCAGATATCTTTACTATATACTGTCTAACCTATTTCACCCCCATAATTTATTTTGGTGGAGGTGCCGGGTACCGCCCCCGGGTCCAATATATCTATTTCATACGGCTTTTCGTATCATAGTTTATTTTTAATATAAACTATATTTACTATAACAGCTGTTTTTTTTAATTTCAAGTTTATTCACTCAGCCTTTTTTAAATATATTTTTATTTGATTAAGTTTTTGTTTAGCAATATAGGAATACTATATGGTAAATTTTATTAATTTTCTCTCGAGGTAAAGATGAACGAGGCCGTTAATCAACCATTGATTTTAAGAAAAAAAAGTAAATCTAGTCGTTTCGCTAGTTGGTCTGGTGATGCTAATCATTTTTATGATAAATTATTACGCGCTATTTATATTTCGTTATTGTTTATTATAGATTTGGTTATGTTTGTTTATTCAATTAATGCCAAACTGTATGAAGATGGTGTTTTTAATCAGGCTGTTGTTGTTATTGCAGCGGGAATCTTTGCTGTAGCTTTTGTGCTTATATTGTTGCTGTCTTTTTCTAAAGATGCTCAAAATGCATTATGTGCTATTATCACAATGGTTATGGTTGCGTGTTTCTTTTATCAATTTGCTTTGTTTAATGTGGATACCTTTGTTGAAGATTGGTTGGAGAAAAGGGCTGGTTGGTTGACCTTTGTCGGAATTATTCCTGGGGCATGGTTTGTTGGGTTGATTTGTGCTATTATTGTATTTTTTGCCTTTCGTTCGACTTTTGTTATGCTTTTTGTTTGTATCGTTCTTTTATCTGCGGGGGGAATCGGTATTAAGAAAAATGAAGAGATAATTGCTTCTAAAGATAATTATTCGGAGGTTAAAGGTTTATCTGCTAAAGCAGGACAGGATAGAACGGGTAATTTGATTTATTTTATGTTGCCTAAATTTCCTTCTTATCAATTGTTGAGTAATGTTAATGATTATAATTTTAGAGAACTTCGTGATTTAATTTTAGGATTTTATGCAATCAATAATTTTGAAATATATCCAAATGCATTTGTTAAAAAAGATGATACAGTTAGTAATATGATTGATATTTTTAATCAAGTTGATTATACCAACTCATCTAGTGGTAATAGATCATATGCTGAATTTATTAATACTTGGGATTTTGTTCACGGAACGTTGGATTATTATAGTTTAGAGGATAATCTTTTATATAAACATCTTTGGGATAATGGATATGGTATAAGTACTTATGCTATGCCGGGATTTAATATTTGTTTGAAATCAGGAAAAGTAAATACAGACAGATGTGTTATTAAAAATTACAAAACTGTTCCTATTTATGATAAAACGAAATCAGTTGAGCAAAATGCTTATGCTATTCTGTCTGAATGGATATTGAGCTTAAAGGTTAAATCTTTCAATTCTATAGCTAAAACTTTTGCAAATATGTCTCCTCTTAAAGGTATTAAAGTTTCTTCTGAGAATCGTAGAGTTTCTTTTGAAGGGGCTCCAACAATTTTTGATGAGCTTATAGAAGACTTTAAAAAAGATAATGGTGGACAAATTTATATGGTTTATGTTGATTTACCTTCTGATATTTATATGTATGATGAATTTTGTAACTTGAAACCTAGAAAAGATTGGTTGGCTCTTCAGGATAATTCTTTGCAAAATGGTGGAATTGATGAAAAAAGAAAGGCTTATGCAGATCAAGCTAAATGTGTTATCGGACGTTTGCAAGAATTTATGGATACTTTGGGTAAAAGTGATAAAAATAATAGAACAGATGTTATTATTCAAGGGGTTAGTCCTATTCCTGAATTGTCGGGTATGATGGCTGGTAAATATGGGAATTTTGTAAAAAATCAATTGGTTAATTTGGCTATTAGAAAGGGTAAAAAACCGAAATTCTTGATTAATGCAAATATTTGTTTGGCTAGCGATTTTACAAAAACTCTTATTCGTTATCAAGATTATTGCTATTCTATTGATAATATGAAATTGCCAACAAAGGAAGCTCTTAGTTTGAAACAGAACCTGATTAATAATTCTATTGTTAGAGGTAGTAAAATTTCAAATATAGCAGCTAATTATCGTGATTGGTATGAATTTTATAAAGCTAATGCAACTCTTTACCAAAAAAGATTGGAAGCTTATCAACAGAAAGTTAATGCTGAAAAAGAGAAAAATGATAGGGAAAAATACAAAGAAGGAATCGAAAATGAAGATAATGTAGCGGAAGGAATGTTTCTTCCATCTGATAGTCTTATTTTGGAATTTGATGAAAAAGGAGAGATGAAACCTATTAAAAATTCTGATGAGGAGGTCTCTTCAAATATTGTTTCTGGGAAAAAAAATGTGCCGACTGATACCTCTCTTCAATCAGCAGCGTCGGCTCAAGAGGTTAATGTTGCTCCGGTAGCAACTTCTTCTCAAACACAACCAGCAGCATCAGCTCAAGAGGTTAATGTTGCTCCAGTAGCAACTTCTTCTCAAACACAACCAGCAGCATCAGCTCAAGAGGTTAATGTTGCTCCGGTAGCAACTTCTTCTCAAACACAACCAGCAGCATCAGCTCAAGAGGTTAATGTTGCTCCAGTAGCAACTTCTTCTCAAACACAACCAGCTGCGTCGGCTCAAGAGGTTAATGTTGCTCCAGTAGCAACCGCTCCTCAAGCACAGCCAGCTGCATCAGCTCAAGAGGTTAATGTTGCTCCAGTAGACACTTCTCCTCAAACACAACCAGTGGCGTCGGTTCAAGAGGTTAATGTCGCACCGGTGGAATCCTCTTCGCAATCGCAGAAAGAAGTGACCGATGATTTAGATAAAACCGTAGGAACTGTTGCGATTCCTATAGAAGATATTCCGACCTTACTTCCTTAAAATGTAAATAATTCTCTTTGAAAGTATAACGTAAATTATCTTAAATCTTGCGTATAAAGATTCTTAGTTGTTGAAATAAATACAAAGATTAGATACTTTCTCTATTGTATATAGAGTGATGAGTGTTTTGTATGTGTGTGAGTAAATTTATTAAAAATAAAAGAGGGCGTGTTGCCTATTGCTTACTCTTGGTAGTGTTATTTCTATCTGTTTTTGCAGAGTTTATTGCTAATGATAAACCTATTTTTTTGAAGTACCAAGATGAGTATTTTTTTCCTGTATTTAAAGTTTATACAGATGCTCGTTTTGGCGGGGATTTTCCGACTGAGGCTAACTATAAAGATGAACTTATTCAGGCTAATATTAATGCAAATGGATTTATGATTATGCCTCCTATTGAGTTTTCTTATAATACAGTTGATTATCAGCTCAATCAACCATTTCCCGCAGCTCCATCTTCCAGACATTGGTTGGGAACAGATGAGGAAGGTAGAGATATTGTAGCTCGCTTGCTTTATGGTATTCGATTGTCTTTTGCATTTGCTCTTTTATTAACTTTTTTATCTTCTTGTATTGGAATTTTTATGGGGGCAATTCAGGGTTATTTTGGCGGAAAAATAGATATAGTTATTCAACGGTTTATTGAAATTTGGGATTCTATGCCGCAAATGTTTATTTTGATTATTGTTGCTAGTGTTTTTGTTCCAACTTTTTGGACGCTTCTTTTTATATTGCTGCTCTTTTCGTGGACGGAATTAACAGGAATGGTGCGTGCTGAATTCTTGCGGGCTAGACAGTTTGAATATGTTTTGGCGGCTAAAGCTATAGGTGTTAGTAATTTAAGAATTATTTGGAGACATATTTTGCCTAATGCACTAGTTACTACAGTTACTTTTGTGCCGTTTATTTTGGCAGGGGCTATTGTGGCTCTTACTGCATTGGATTTTTTAGGGTTGGGTTTAGGGCATGATTATCCTTCTTTGGGTGATCTTGTGCGACAAGGTAAAGATAATTTGCAAGCTCCTTGGATTGGTTTAAGTATCTTTTTTGTTTTATCAACACTATTGACTGCTCTGATTTTTGTTGGTGAGGGTGTTCGTGATGCTTTGGATAAGAGGAAATAATTATGGAGCCAGTTTTGGATGTTAAAAGCTTAAATGTAAGGTTTATTGATGAAAGAGGTATACTCTTTTCAGCTGTTTATAATAGCTCTTTTGTGGTAAATCCTGGTGAGGTTGTTGCTATAGTCGGTGAGTCTGGATCTGGTAAAACTGTTACCGCTCTTTCCCTTATGGGGCTGATTAATCCTAAAAAGGTACTCTATAAAAGCACTAACTCCATCCTTTTTAATAATAAAGAATTGACGGCTTTAAGTGAAAATGAATGGCAAAGTATACGTGGAAATGATATTAGTATGATTTTTCAAGAACCAATGAGTTCTCTTAATCCTCTTCAATGTGTTGGAGAACAAATTGCGGAAATTATTAAAGTGCATAAAAATATATCTGCTAGAAAAGCATGGGCAAAAGCTCGTTATCTATTGAAATTGGTGGGGATTGATAATCCTCGAGAAAGAATGAAGGCGTTCCCTTTTGAACTTTCTGGTGGACAAAGACAACGTGTTATGATTGCAATGGCGGTGGCTAATCATCCTAAAATTCTTATTGCAGATGAACCGACAACAGCTCTTGATGTTACTGTGCAAAAGCAAATTCTGGAACTTCTTTTAAATTTGAAACAGAAATTTGGTATGGCTATAGTCTTTATATCTCATGATTTGAATATTGTTAGGAAAATTGCAAATCGGGTTTTGGTTATGAAAAGTGGTGTTATTGTTGAACAGGGGAGTGTTGGTAATATCTTTAATGCTCCTAATCATTCATATACTAAAAGCTTATTAGCCGCATTTAGGCAAACTTGTCAGCGTTCAGATTTTCCTGCAAGGAAAATTATGGAGGCAAGAAATTTATCGGTTGTTTATCCTTTGAAAAAAAACTTTTTGGGAAAAGTTGTTAAAGCGATTTCTGCTTTGCAAAACGTATCTGTTACTCTTTATGAAGGAAAAACTTTAGGTGTTGTTGGTGAGTCAGGATCCGGTAAAACAACTTTGGGTATGTGTCTTGCTAATCTTATTCGTTATAAAGGTGAAATCTTAACAGCAAAGTTTGTTCATGTTAATAATGAATGTGATTTTCGAAAAAATATTCAGGTCGTTTTTCAAGACCCTTATAATTCGCTGAATCCTAGAATGACAATCTTAGAAATTATTAGTGAGGGTATTAAAGTTCATTTTCCGAAATTGAATAAACGTGAAATTTTAGAAAAGGTAAAAAATGTTCTTCGCAATGTCGGACTTGTTGATGATGATATCTTAAATAAATATCCTCATGAATTTTCTGGAGGGCAAAGACAACGTATTGCAATTGCTCGAGCTTTGGTTGTTGAACCTAAAATTATGATTCTTGATGAGCCAACGTCTGCACTGGATGTTACGGTTCAAGCGGAAATTATTAATTTATTGAAAAATATTCAAAAAAAAACGGGGATTTCTTATTTGTTCATATCTCATGATATGAGGGCTGTAATGGCTATTGCACATCATATTGCTGTTATGAAAAAAGGTGAGATTGTTGAGTATGATACTGCTGAAAATCTCTTTAATCATCCTCAGTCTCCATATGCTCAAAATCTTATTCATGCGGCATTGGGCTAGTTTTGTTTTATTATTATGTTTTTTGTTTTATGCGGAATTTCTTTAAAATATATTGCAAAATATTTTGCCTCGTTTTATAACTTGTTTGTTGTCGGCGTAGCTCATCAGGATAGAGCAACAGTTTCCTAAACTGTGGGTAGTGGGTTCGAGTCCCGCCGCTGACACCATTTTATGTCAAAAAGCACCTCTTTTAGGTGCTTTTTTGTGTCTTAATCGCACAGATTTTTATATTGATTTTTTGCTTTAAATTTTATATATTAGCTTAGAATATTTTATTATTAATCAAAAAATAGTTATTATGGAAAAGAAAACAAATTTAAATGTAATCCTTACAACGGGATTAATTTGTGGTATTGTTTGGTTTGTGCTGTCTTTTTTTGTGCAAGCATTTGTGCCAGTGATTATTTTGTTGTCTGTTGCGATTATCGCTTGGATGGCGGTTGTGTGTGTTGTAGTTAAATATAGAAAATCGCTTTCTCTTAAGTTTTTAACATTTGCCGTATTGGCTCTTTTTATTGGGCGCTTGTTAGCAATGTTATCTTTGTCTGAGGTTGCTGTTTTCTTTTATTTGATTTGCTTCTGCTTGTTGTGTACTTGTTTGTTTCGTTTTGCTTTATGGATAAATAAGTATGCATTGTGGAATATGGATGAAAAATTGGATGATTTGAAATAGTAAGACATTTCTTGGTCTCTTCAGTATATCTGGAGAGACTTTTTTTGTTGAAGAACTCCAGATTATATGCTATAATTATTTCTAATAAAAAGTTCAATATGTCTTGTTGAGGGTGTTATGGCTTATTCTATGAGTGATTTTGAGCGTTTTTTATATGCTAATTATCCAGATGATTATCGGAGAGCTTCTGTTAATGATGTTCCTGATGATGTGATTAATGCTATTCTCTCTAAACATGAGGCGCATTATAAAATTTGGAGATATATTCCTGAATGGATTAAAGATAAATATAATGATGATATTCCTTCTGAAGTGTTAAATGGTAATGAGCCTGTGAAAGAGTTTGTTCAAGAAGAAGAGAGAAAAATGGCTCAGGAAACTAAAGAAAATCAGGAAATCTTGAGTTATAGTGTGTCTTTGTTAGCTTTGGGATTTGCTGTTGAAACAGTTGCTCAGTTGGTGGCAAATAGAGAAAAACGTGAAGCTATTTTGGCTGAAGCTAATGGACAGCCTCTATCTGAAGCTCAGATGAAACGGTGGTTGCTTACTCGTGAAAATGATAAAAAAACATTGGAAGCAGAATGGAAAAATAATCATCCTGAAAAGTATATTGTTCATTTACTTAAAGAAATGGATAGAGAAAAAAAACGTATGGAGCGGTCTCAATCTGAATATGATAAATTGGCTGCTGAACTTAAAATTAATCGTATGAAAAAAGATGTTGCTCAAGCTCTTGCTCGTTTGTCTGATAGAGAACAAAAACAAAAAATGGTAGAATATCTTAAATCTCAACAGCAACAGGTGGCTTTGAAACATTTATCAGAGGAAACACGTGCGGATTTTTTTGATGCTTTGAGAAAATTTGGTATCGCTGTTGAAGCTAAAAATAATAAACTTGCTAGTCGTCGAAATTTAGCAGAGAGTTTGAAAAATGATTTCGAAACTTGTCAGAAAAAAGAGGATATATTGAGCTCTAAATTCTTATATCAAAATCAAAGCTTCAATAGATCATCTGCTAAAGAAATTTTAGAAAAAGCTAAACACATTGATATTAATACGCTTATTGCGGCAAGGCAGGCCGGATATCAATATTCTAATTCATAAGCATCTATATTGCAGCACAGGCATTTCCTTTCCATTGCCATGATATGACTTTGTTGTTTTTTAGATAAAAATCTGTTTTGCAATATTCGGTTATGACTTCTCCCATATAATTACCGATAGGAATTTCATTGCCTCCATATGTGAATGGATAAAACATTTCATCTTCAGTTATGAAATCATTGTTAAAGTCGTAATTTGGATCTTGGACTACTTGATTATTTATGCTAATGTAACTGATTATTTCATCTCCATTAGTAAGCTTTTTTACTTTTGCGGGTTGTCCGTATTTATTCATTAATTGATTTGCGGTTTTGCCAATTTCCTGATTTAATTGTTGGTCATATTTTTGTGGTGTTGCGCAAGCATTTAGTATTATGCATAAACTTAATATTCCTATTTTTATTTTTTCTATCATTAGCTTTCTCCAATATATTCATCTTTATCTGATATATGGAAAAACTTCTTGTTTTCAATAGGGCAAAATTATTTTTTTAATTCTCTATCTCTGTTTACATAAAATGACTGAATTATACCGAAACTAGCCATTACCGAAATAATTACGGTCCCTCCATAGCTAATTAAAGGAAGCGGTATTCCAACAACCGGTAATAATCCTATTACCATGGCAATGTTGATGAAAACATATAGGAAATAGTTGGTGTTTAGACCTAATATAACCATCTTTCCAAAATAGTTTGATGGATGTATTCTAAATGCAAACCAATAACCATAGCTGATGAGTATTAAATTTAGGAAAAGTATAACTATTCCTCCAGCCATTCCGAATTCTTCAGAGAACATCGTAAAAATAAAGTCTGTATGTTTTTCTGGTAAAAAGTTTAAATGACTTTGCGTGCCGGATAAAAATCCTTTTCCCCATGCTCCTCCAGAGCCTAATGCTATTTTGGCTTGTATAATATGATATCCTGCTCCTTGTGGATCTCTTTCGGGGTCTAAAAATGTTAATATTCTGTTTTTTTGGTAATCATGTAGAAAATGCCATAGGATAGGGGCTGCTGCCGCAACTCCGCCAATTGCAATCCCAAACTTCCACCATTGCACGCCGGCTAAGTAAAATAATGCGGTGGCACAAAATAAAACCATTAAAGATGTGCCTAAATCAGGCTGTATCATAATAAATGCAACAGGAACAGCGACGATTATTATCGGAACGATTATCCCCTTTATGCTTCTTATTTCTTCATAGGTGCAATTGCTAAAGTATCGTGCTAGTTGTAAGACTATGGCTAACTTCATTAATTCGGATGGTTGTAATTTGAAAAATCCTAAATTTATCCATCTTTGCGCTCCCATTCCTGTATGTCCTGCAACATCTACTACTAATAATAGGAAAAGTGTGAATAGATAAAACGGTGTGGCTATTTTATAATAAAATTCCGGGCGTATCATGGCGGCCACAACCATAACTCCTAAGCCCATACAAAAGCGTATGCCTTGATTTAATGCCCATGGGGTGATTCTTCCTCCAGCCGCAGAGTATAATGTCATACACCCAATTCCTGCTAATATGCTCAGAATAATGATGAATACAAAGTTCAAATTAAAAAAGCGTTCTTTAAGGTTTAATTCCTGATTTTGATTTAGTAGTATTGCCATATCTCTTCCTATCTAATATCTAATTTTATTGCTTCTTCTAGTATCTTTGAAGCAATAGGGGCTGCAACACCGGCTCCAGATCGTCCATGTTCTACAATTACGGCTACAGCGTATTTAGGATTGTCATGAGGTGCATATGCCATAAACCATGCATGGTTTCTATATTTCCATGGTAAATCCTCATCTTTCTTTATCCCTTCGGCGCGCTCTTTTAAACTAATGCGGCGGACTTGTGTGGTGCCAGTCTTTCCTCCCATCTTTATTCCGTTTATTGTTAATTTGGCTCTTGTGGCTGTTCCTCCTATACCGTTTACAACCTCATACATTCCTTCTTCTACTAATTTAATGTGTTCGGGATTTAGATTTAATGCTTTCGGCTTTTCGGCTTTTTGTTGTTTAATGAATGTAGGAGTTATTTCATATCCTCCATTAACTACACGTGCCAGCATTGTTGCTAATTGCATTGGGGTTACTAAAACATATCCTTGTCCTATTCCCGCTATGACGGTTTCTCCTCTCTGCCAGCTGCTTTTTAATTTTTCTCTCTTCCATTTCTTATTCGGTATGACACCCTTTTTTTCATTTTCTAAGCCGAGATCATATGTTTCACCTAATCCTAATCTGTGGCTCATTGATGCTATCTTTTCTATTCCGAGCTCTAATGCAGTTTCATAAAAGTATATATCACAAGAGTTTTTTAGTGCGTTTACTAGAGTTTGGTGTCCATGTCCATAATGCTTCCAACAGTGGAATAAGTGATTGCCTAGTTTCATTCTGCCTGAGCAGAAATAATCTGTTTTTGAATCAATTATTCCTGCCTCTAGGGCGGCAAGGGCTACGACAACTTTGAATGTCGATCCTGGTGAGTATTGTCCGGAGATGGCTTTATTGGTTAAGGGTGTTTTTTCGTCATAGAGTAGATTATTCCAGTTCTTTTGGGAAATCCCATCTACAAATAAATTTGCATCAAATGATGGGGTGGATACAGAAGCTAAAATTTCTCCCGTATGAACATCTAATACAACAGCGGCTCCAGCTTCTTCTCCAAAAGCGTCATATGCGGCTTTTTGAAGGCGAATATCTATTGTTAAATCTAAATCATTGCCTTTTTTTCCATCAATCTTTTCTATTTCTCGCATGATTCTGCCATAGGCATTGACTTCGTATTTTAGACTGCCTTCTATCCCTCTTAAACTTTCATCATATGTTTTTTCAAAACCCGATTTTCCTATCTTAAAACCAGGAACTTGTAATAGTGGAGCATCAGATTGTTGCAAATCTCTTTCAGATACAGAGCCAACGTATCCTATTGGATGTGCCGTATAGTGTTTGAACGGATAGTAGCGGATTAAACCTTGATCGATGATTAATCCTGGCCATTTATGGTTATTTAGCATTAATGTAGAGACTTCTTCCCAATTTAAGTTATCTTTTATTTTTATCGGAACAAAGCGACGATGACGAGTGATATCTTTTTTTATTTGTGCAATGTTCTCAGATGTTAAGCTTAGTATAGGAGCTATTTCGTCTAAGAGTTTATCGATGTCCCCTCGGACTTGTTCTGCTATTAACAAGGCTTGAAAGTTTTGGATATTTGTTGCAAGTTCTACCCCGTTTCTATCATTGATACTTCCTCGCGGCGGAACTAATAGACGTGTCGAGAATCTGTTGCTGTCTGCTAATATTGCATATTTTTCTTTTTGATATATTTGTAAATAATATAGTCTTCCGACTAATACAAAAAATAAAAAAATATTGGCACTAAATATAACGAGGGAGCGTTTTAATAGAATACGGAGTTTTTCGTTAGATTTTCTCATAACGGTCCTCCAAATGTATATAACGCAATTCTATCCACATATAATATCTAGCTAGTAATGGATAAAATGTTATTGTCAGTAAATATTCCAGCATTGTTAGATTTAGTGGTATCCATGTTCTATGGAATATACTGGCTATGCTAAACTTAAATAAAATTGTTAGAAGCATTGCTATGCTAAATAATAGCCATGAGTATGAGAATTTTTTTATGTTGAAGTAACTTGATAAACGTATGGATAGAAAGTATAGGAATAAATATGACATAATGTTTATTCCTAATGGGGTGGCACTTATAACATCTGAAAATAATCCAAGTAAAAAAGCACTTACTCCATTAAATGCATCTGGGCGTTGGCTTAGCCAAAAGTAAATTCCTGTGTAGAAAGGTATTAGGCGTATTAAATTCCAAAATTCGGAAGATTGTGGAATATAAAACAGTAAATCGATGAGAATGATACTTATTGCCGGAATAATGTAGGTTGCAATAATTGCACAGAAATTTTTTATTTCCGACATTATTCTAGCTCCTTATTTACTTCTTTTTCCGGAGCAATATCGTATACTATAATTTTTACAATTTCTAGTTCATTTAAGGAAAATAGTGGAACGGCTGTTATATTATCAACTCCGGCTCTCTTTATTTTTGCTACAGGAATATCTGGAGGTAATCCTCCTCCCACTCCCGATGTTACAAGAATATCGCCTTTATGTAATTCGGCCATTAGTGGAGGAAAAATTAAATTCATTTTTCTTGTATTGTTGCCGACTAAGATGCCTCGGTCTCTGCTTTTTTGGGAAATAACCGGAATTTTAGAGTTAATATCTGTTATTAAAGTAACTCGTGCGTATTTTCCACTTACAATATCTATTCTTCCTATTAAGCCTGATGCATTTACGACAGCGTAGCCGCTTTTTATAAAATCGGATGCGTTGCCTAAATATAATATTAGTGAATTTGTAAATGCACTATTGTTTTCTGCAATTACGCGTGCGGTGTAACTATTTGTTTGAGGAACATCTATGTGATGTAATAGTTTTTTCAATAGGCGATTTTCTGTTTGGAGAGCACGCATACGGTCTTTTAATAAGTAGAGTTCTGAATTCTCTTGTCGCAGATGCTCGTTTTCTTCATGTATATATAAAATTTCTGAAATCTTTTTATAGCTATAGCTTAATCCCTCCGCGGGTAATGAAATTGCATGGATGAGAGGGGCTCCAATATATAAAACTCCTTTAGAGACGCCTGAAACTAGTCCTATATCTATTTTGTGGACTAAAACTAGTAGCAGGGCTATAATAAACAGCCCTGCAAGAAAGAAGCTTTTTAAAACTCTTAATACATAATTTTCTTTTAAAAATAGAACTCTTTGGCGTCTCATCGTGGATATCTCGTATGATTAGCTTATTCGTATAGAACACCACGAAATTCTTCAAAGTTATCTAAAGCTTTTCCTGTGCCTCTTACTACGCATGTTAATGGATCTTCGGCTAGTGATACAGGTAATCCTGTTGCGTTACGAATAACTGTATCTAAATTGGCTAAAATTGAACCGCCACCGGTCATCATTATTCCTTTATCGACAATGTCTGCTGCTAATTCTGGTGCGGTATTTTCAAGGGCCATTTTTACAGCTTCTACAATTGCCATAACTGGTTCTGCTAGGCTTTCAGCTATTTGACGTTCTGTAATGACGATTTCCTTTGGAACGCCGTTAACTAAGTCGCGACCTTTAATTTCCATAGTCTTACCATCTCCTTTAGCCGGAACGCATGCAGAACCAATTTCTTTTTTGATTCTTTCTGCACTTCCTTCTCCGACTAGTAAGTTTAGATTTCTACGGATGTATGAGATAATTGCACTATCCATCTTATCGCCACCAACACGGACAGAACGTGAATATACAATCCCTCCCAGTGATAATACGGCAACTTCTGTTGTGCCTCCACCAATATCGACTACCATTGATCCGGTTGGGTCATTTACAGGTAATCCGGCTCCAATTGCTGCTGCCATTGGTTCATATACTAACCATACTTTTTTAGCTCCGGCATTAACGGCGGACTCTTTGATGGCTCTTTCTTCAACTTCTGTTGCTCCTGACGGAACGCAGATAATGATTGTAGGACTTAGTAAGCGACGGCGGTGGTTTACCTCTTCTATAAAGTATTTGATCATTGCCTCGGCAGCTTCAAAGTCTGCAATAACTCCATCTCGTAATGGGCGGATTGCTTTGATATCTCCAGGGGTTCTACCTAACATCTGTTTTGCTTTTGCACCGACAGCCCATACTTCTTTCTTGCCATTTATGTCTTTTACGGCAACAACTGACGGTTCATTTAAAACTATTCCTTTTCCCTTTACATGAACTAAGGTATTTGCTGTACCTAAGTCAATCGCCATATCCGCAGAAAATAATCCTAGTAAATTTTGAAAAAACATTCTTTGCTCCCATTTAATTTCTTATTTCTTTCTTTTTTAAGAAAAAATCGTTTATTTTGCAAGAAGTTTATACCGCTTTTGCAAATTATCAACAAGCTCTGTTATAAAATTGCTATCTTTTTTCGAATCCAGTCCAAAACATTCTTCATAAATATAGTCGGCTTGAAAACGATTATTGAACCATGTGCTTTGTCTTTTGGCATATTGTCTGGTGTGTAATTTTCCCAATTCAATTGCTTCGTTTAGCGAACATTCGTTTTCTATATACTTCTTTAGTTCTTGGACACCTAGTGCTCTCATTGCAGGAAGAGAATCGGATAAATGATATGTTAAAAGCTGTTTAACTTCTTCCAATGCTCCTTGTTCAATCATTTTATCAAAACGTATTCTTAAACGCTTATCTAGTTCTTCTCTTTTGGGTTTTATGTAGATTGTTAAAAAATCTTCTTTCGGGTAAAATGTTTTAGTTGGAATATTATGCCAATATGATAATGTTTTTTTGGTATGAAACCAGATTTCTACAGCTCTACGAATACGGGTGCTGTCATTTGGACTTAGTCTCTCCGCTGTTTGTGCATCGGTTGAGGTGATGATTTCATACAAATAGGATAATCCTTTTTCTTCGTATATTTTAGAAACTTCTTCTCGTATTTCTTGTGGAGTTTCTGGTATCGGACTTAGCCCATTTATTAATGCGTCTATATACATTCCCGTGCCACCGATAATGATGGGGATGTTTCCGCTATTTCTAGCTGCATCTATTTCTTTTCGGCATAATGTTAGCCAATCTACAACATTTCCGCGATTATCAGCCTCATATATCCCATATAGCTTGTGAGGAACTTCTTTTTGTTCTTCAGCAGTGGGGGTTGCAGCTAAAATCGGAATGCTTTTATACACCTGCATTGAATCTGCATTGATGATAATGCTTTTTTGCTTTTTAGCTAATTCTATCCCTAATCCGGTTTTTCCAGATGCGGTTGGTCCCGCTATGACGATGATGGGAAGAGTAGTTATTTCATTGTTCGACATGCAGCTTCTTCCACTAGGTTTTGACATAAATCTTCATAAGATACGCCGATATATTTTGCTTGTTCGGGAACAAGGGATAATGCGGTCATTCCTGGATGGGTGTTTATTTCTAAGAAAACCACCCCATCTTCCGGATTATACCGAAAATCACATCTTGATACTGTTTTGCAACCTAGTTTGTTATGCATGATTTCTGCATAAGATAAACAAGTTTGGGTAACATCTTGTGGCAAATCTGCAGGTATAATATGCGAGGTTTCTCCAGAAGTATATTTATGTTCGTAATCGTAAAATCCTTCTTTGGGTTTTAATTCTGTTACAACATGTGCTTTGCCCTGATAGCACATTACTGTTAATTCTTGTCCCGGAATGTATTTTTCTATGAGTAATTCTGTTTCAGGATCATTGTATCGAATTTTGAAAATGTCTTCGGGGTTTTTTACAATAAATACTCCTACAGAAGAGCCATCAGAAACAGGTTTTACAACAAATGGACGGGCTAAGGTGGCTCCTATTGTTATAAATTCTTTTGCTGTCATCTTGCGACCTAATGCTGTCTTTACATTGGCTTTTTCTGCTATTAATTTGCTTAAATATTTGTTCATGCCAATACAAGATGCGACCATTCCAGAATGTGTGTATGGAATCTGTAATAAATCAAGTAGTGCAGGGATTGTTCCGTCTTCTCCCCAATTGCCATGCAATGCGTTGAAAACAACATCTGGTTTTTGCTTATTTAAATCTTGTATGAGTTTTTGGGTATCTGATAAATCATGAGTGATAACTTCGTATCCCTTGTTTTTTAAGGCATTTGCAATGCTTTTACCACTCTGTAAGCTGACTTCTCGCTCAGATGAAAAACCTCCCATTAAAACCATTACTTTTTTAGTCATTATTTAACCCCTTATGTTTTATATGTCTTCATATGTTGATGAATTTAAATGAAAAAATTTAAGAAAGGCTAAAAGTTTCGTGAAAAAAATATTTTTATTTGCATTTGCTCTTGGGTGTTTGATTTCTAATGCGTATGCTAGTGGTTTTCAACAAAATATGAATGTAAGTATAGGTGTGTTTGATGCCGCTACTATTTTATTGGATTATAATGCCTCTTCTGCTGATTATCAAATTAGTGCAGAGGTTAAAACTGCTAACTTTTTTAATACTCTTTATCCGTTTGTCGGGAAATATTCAAGCGAAGGTAAAGTGTTTGTGGCAAATAAAGATGTTTCTGACGCTTTACCTCAAGTCTATCAGACCTATACTAAATCTCGGAATCATGTGCGGACTAAAAAGATTTTTTATAATGATAAAGGTTTTGCTTATCAACGTGTTTCCACTAAAGATGAAAAGAAAAATATTGTTCCAATTAATGATGTTCCAGCCTCCGCAGATGCTGCTGATTTACAGACTATTTTTGCGGAGCTTATCGGAAATTTTGGAAAAACTCGCAGTTGTCAGTTGGAACGCGAAGTCTTTGATGGTAAAAAACATTATAAGGTCATAACTCAAAACGAAGGAACAGAGAATCGGTATTTTGATTTACTTAAAAAAACTGAAAATTCCTATAAATGTTCTATGTATATCGAAAACCTAAAGGATAATAATGATAATATTTTGTGGGATGTTAGCGCGGATACACCAATTTATTTTTGGATTGGTATTGATAAAATGGTAAATTTGCCGTATGTGCTTGAAATAAGAATTGACTCTACGCCCCTTGGAGCGTTAAAAGTAATACCAACGAGTTTAAAAATTAAATGATAAAAAATAGTGAAGGATTAAAATTATGCATAATGCGGAACTTTTATTGCCGGCAGGTTCTTTAGTTAAGTTGAAAACAGCTCTCCTTTATGGGGCTGATGCTGTTTATGCGGGGACTCCTGATATGAGCTTGAGAACGCAATCCAAATTTTCTTTGGAAGAATTGGAAGAGGGTATTAGAATTGTTCATGAGGCTGGTAAAAAAATTTATTTGACGCTTAATCTCTATATCCATAATGAGGAAGCTGAAAAGTTACCGCAATTTGTTGAGACACTTAAAAGACTTCATCCGGATGGTGTTTTAGTTGCAGATCCCGGTGTCTTTTATTATTTGAAGGAAAATGCTCCGGAATTGAACCGCTTTGTTTCAACTCAGGCTAATATTTGCTCCGCTCAGACTGTTAAGTTTTGGCAGTCTATGGGGGCAAAACTTTGTGTGTTAGGACGCGAAGTTACTTTTGCTGAAATGCAAGAAATTCGTAAACAATGTCCGGATATCGAACTGGAATGCTTTATGCATGGGGCTATGTGTATGTCTTATTCCGGTCGTTGCTTGATTTCTAACTTCTTGGCAGACAGAAGCGCTAATAAAGGTAAATGTGCTCATTGTTGTCGTTGGCACTATAAAATGCATATTCGTATGAAAGATGGTTCTATTCGTGAACTTGTGATTAATGATGAAAATAAAAATAACTTTGAGTATCTCTTAGAAGAGGATTTTCGTCCTGGAGAATATTATGAAGTTGTTGAAGATGAGCATGGTAGTTACCTTCTTAACTCTAAGGATATGTGCTTAATGCCTCGCTTGAATGATTTATTACGAATCGGTATGGATTCTCTTAAAGTTGAGGGAAGAAATAAAACAGAGTATTATGCCGGAGTTGTTGCGCGTGCTTATCGACAGGCTATAGATGATTACTATGCTAATCCAGAACAATGGAATTGCGATAAATATATGCCAGAATTAATGACTTTGCAAAATCGTGGTTATTGTCTCGGGTTCCATGATGGAAAAATTACAAATATTAGTCAAAATTACGAATATACCCGAACATTGGGTGAATGGTTATTTGCAGGCTCTATTGTTGAATGGCAAGGTGATGATGCTATTTTTGAATTGAGAAACTATGTTGAAGCGGGCGAAACAATACAGTTCTTAATTCCACATGGCCTTCAGAATTTTGATTTGGTTTTACAGAGCTTTGAAGATGCTGATACCGGAGAAATTACTTCTAAAGTTTCTGCGGGACAGGGCAAGAAAATACGTATTCGTCCAGATATGTGGGGACGTGATATAAATGAAATTAGACAACTTTTGCCACAGTATGTTATTGCACGTAAATACCAACCTCTTAAAGGTGAAAATAAAGAGATGTATCAGCATAAGTTAAATGAATTTCAAACACTTTGTAATGGTTGTTTGTAATTGACTAAGGCCCTATTTTCTGTTATAATATCTCTTGTTATAATATTTCTTGAGGAATTATTGGGGGGCTATTATGGAAGGGCTTGGTTCAGAAACAATTTCTATAAGCGGTGTATCTCTGATTGATGGAAAATATAGTCATAATCAATATGTCGCAGATACTGATAAAAAGTTGATTTCTAAAGATGAAAATCAAAAAAAAGCTCTTATTGCAGAGTTAAAAGAACAGTATTCTCATATGAGTGACGCTGTAAAAAATGTTTTAGAAACTTATAATGTTGATCAGCTTAAAGATGTTAAGGAAACTTTGAAAGTAGATGGGGAAAAGTTTCAGTATATGCTTAATGGGGATTGTTATGTTTTAAGTGGCGGTTTTCTTGGTAAACCCTTTAATATAGAACTTAGAAAAAAAGATGGTTCTATTGTAAGGACTTCAGATGGGCAGAATTATGCTAGTGCTGTGGTATATGATGAAAAAGGTAATTTAAAAGCTCATGTTCAGGAAAATAAAAAAACAGATCAATATATGGTATATGTAGCGGAACATGGTCAAAATGGCGAAAATGCTTTAAAAATAGAAGATGGTCCTAATGAGGGGAAATTCTCTTTGTTTGAAAATGGAGAGACTGTTTTCCAAATTGTTGGAGATGAAAAAAATGCTGAGATTCAAGGTAAGTTAGGCAATAAACAATTTAGTGGAGAAATTAAAGATAATCAGTTTTCTGTTAAGGCATCTGATTCTGAGGAGGATTCATATCTGATTTTTAAAGAGCGATTGGGAAGTATTTCGTCGGTATCAATAGGTGTTCAAAATAAACAGAATGGTGCAGAATTGCATTTAGAAGGTGAAAAATCTAAAAATGGCATCTCTATGGTGCGAGTTAGAGAAAATGATAATACGGAAAGTTCTGATTATAAAATGAAGGTATCTGGACGTGGAACGGTAACGGTGAAATCTCAAAATGTAAATAAGGTTAATGGTGATGTTGAACGAAAATCTGTTAAGCTATTTAAGAGCGGGAAACTACATGAAAAATATGTAAAAGAAAATGATTTAGATGGGACTGTCGAACAATTAGAGTTAAAAACATCTCCCAATGGTCGAGGTAGGCAAAAGTATAAAAAAGAAAATAAAAATCTAGCTCAAAAAGAAGAGATTTCTGTTAAAATAAGTGGAAATGGAACTGTTCGCGATGAATATAAATTTGAAGATGAAGATTTTACTGAATATTTGAAAGAGGAAAAATCTAAAAAAGGCAGTAGAAGGGAAGAATATAAAAAAGAGTATAAATTTGATGAAAAAGAAGAATATCAAAGCTATTTGAATGTTGACCAAGAAGGTAATGCAATTGGTAAATATGAACACGTTATTGGAGATATAAAAGAAAAAGGAAATGAAGATGAAAGTGGTAATGCTGATGTCAAAAATAAACGTGAAGATCTAAAAAAGCAACTTTTAACAATGAGAGATGAAATTTTAAATGATACTTCAGGACTTGCTTTGGAAAATATTAATGATGAAAATTGGATGAATGGTGTGAAAAGGAATTCTGAGGGTGCTGTTGAAACTAATATTTCTGATGAAAATGAGCAAAATAAGGTAGCCCAAACTTCTAAACAAATACTCCCTTTATCACAGATTATACAGAATTGTCCAATTAATAAAAATCAAGAGAAGCAACCCTATCTTGTAGATACTTGTTATGATTATTCGGATGTGAAAATTAATCGGATAATGTTGAATGACGGTTCTTATAAAGTGTCAACTTTGATTGATGATAAAAAACATGGTGCAGAAATTCTTTATGATAAATATAATAATATTCAAAATGTAAATGTATATAATATGGGACAATTGTTAGATAATAAAAAACATAAAATTGAGATAAAAGTTGATACAGAGAACGATATTGTGCACCAATATATGTTACTAGATGATAAAAAATTTGGAACAGAAACTTTTACAAATGATAGCACAATGTTTGTTTCTTTTTATCAAGAAAATGGTGATATGATGCGTAGAAAAGATTCTTCTATAGTGTCGTATAATGAATCCCAATTGCCAGAATATGATAATGTTAATGACGATACGGCTAAATTTGAACATAATGAAAATCGTTCCGATACAACTAAATTATCAAAGGTCAATAATGATGAAAAGCTTGATTCTGTTGTAAGTAGTGGTTATAATAGTATAAAAAATCCTCAAAAAGAAATAAAAATTGATGCTACTCTTCTAAAATCTATGGTCCAAAAATGTAAGTCTCGTTGATGTTTGGGTATATAAAAAATACTTTACAAATTGAATTTAATAGTGTATTTCTTAGCCAGATTTTTGAGAATCGTTGAAGAAGATGTCTTACTTGTAGCTTCATATTTGTGCTTTATTTAGTTGTTTGAATGATATGTGGCGGTAATTAATGATAAGAAAACATCTGATTAATTGATTTTCTTAGGTTCTTCGCATTCATGAAGGTGGTGCGAATGGTGGTTTTATCCGCTCCGGGTTCCGGAGCTCAGTTAATGGAAAGGTTTTTACTATGAGACATGGTGATGCACACAGACGGTTTAATATGCCGAAAAGCCAGAGAAGAGCTTTGTTTGCTAATTTAACAAACGCTTTATTTACTCACGAACAAATTACAATTACTCTTCCTCGTGCGAAAGAATTGAGAACTTTTGCTGAAAGCATGATTACTTATGCTAAAAAAGGTGATTTGAATTCTCGCCGCTTGGCTCTTTCTTTCTTGCGTGATCAAGAAGTTGTTGCGAAACTCTTTTCTGTTTTGGCTGAACGTTATAAAGAACGTAATGGTGGTTATACTCGCGTTTTGAAGGCTGGTTATAGATATGGCGATTGCGCTCCAATGGCTATTATCGAACTCGTTGACAGAGATGTTAATGCTAAGGGCTTGAAAGATATCGAACGCGTTAAAGCTGAAAAAGCTGCAGCAGAAGCTGCTCAAAATGATTCTGAAGCTGCTGCCGCTTAATTCTTATCGCTCAGTGGTGAAATTTAAGGACATTTCTTTGAAATGTCCTTTTTTGTATGTGTATTTGTTTTTTTTTTATATTTTCTCTTTAATCTTTTATATTATTATTCTATTTCTTCTATTTGCTCGAAATTGCCTTGATTCTTAGGGAATTCATCATTTGTATCTTTGGTGGACTCAACTTTTCGCATATCATTTATCGCAGTGGAAGCATCATTTTTCATGTCTTTTAATGTTTGAATGCTGCCATTCTTTACTTCTTTGGCTGCTTGTCCCAATGTTGTGTTAATGTTAATTTCTCCCGTAAATGTTGCTCGGATGAATACATATATGGCAATCGCTATTAAAAAATATATGATATAACTTATAATCTTTCCCATCTTTTTCTCCTTTATTTTGCTATTTTCTTGGACATACCTTATATAATGGCGGATTTTCTTTTTTAAAGGTAGAAAATATTTGACTTATCGTTTCTTTTTTCTATACTTAGAGAGGTTTAGTATTATAATTGTAATTATTGTTTCATTATTAATATTTTATTTTATGGATGCAAAATTTGTTAAAACTTTTAGTATTTGTCATGAGGTTATTCATCGTGATAAATTGGTAAATTTTGGTCTTTGCTTTGGAGCTCGAAAATTCGATAATGGTTTTTTTGCAATACGCTATGATAAAAATGTTATTTTATTCAATAATCATGCTCAAATCATTGATGATTGTTTGCAAGATGTTTGTGTATTTAAAAATGGATATTTTCTTCGAAAGAAAATTAATAATGATTTTTGGGAATTCGTTTCTCCTTTGGGGGCTATCCTCTTTTGTGCGTCACAAGTGGCTGTTTATGAAAATGAGCTAGTTGCTTTTAAAGTTGATGCTAAAACTTGGAAAGTCTATCATCTTGATGAAATTTGTTTGAGTAAAAATCATTTTGCTTCTTTTGAAGCTGAGGATCTTGTTATTTACAAAAAAAATGGTGATCAACATTTTGTATTTGCACTGATAGGTGTAAATACAATTTCATTGCATGTTAAGTATCAAATGTATAAAGCGGATGGAAATATTTTGAATAATGTTCGCTATTTTTATCATCTTTGTAATGGTTGGTTTGTTGTTGCAAATGATAAAATTTCTGTTGCTCATTTTGAAGGTAATTGTGTTAAGGTAGATACTTCTCAGGGTAAATCTTTTGATATTTACGATAGCTATCTTCATAAAGTTGTCGAAAATGTTGAGGGGTTTATTTTATTCCAAAATGGAATGTATTTACTTAATTCTTTGGGAGAGTGGCAGCTCTTTTCTGTTGCTGGAAAACTGTTGGTTGATAAAATTTTTGATGTGAGAGTTTGGGATGAAGATATGGCTGAACAGGTTATTCTTTTAGCAAATTCAGATTCAAATCAGTTAATTTTATTTAAATTATTGGCTGAAAAGTTACTCTATATTGAAAATGAACGGGAAAAAAGCCTGTGGACTCCAGATGGACGTAAAATTGTTATTAATTGTTCTAGCAATAATGTTTTTTTGCTTTGATTGACTGAATTTAATAAAGGTAGCTTAAGTCTACCTTTATTATGATAATTTTCTGGTCTTGCTGCTGATTTTTTCTTTATATGCTTCAATTGATGGAATTATAAGATAATCTATTAATTCTATTTGTTTGGAGCTTAGCTTTTCTGTAAATAGTTCACGTTTTTCATCTATCATTTTTACTGTAATAGGAAGTTTCCCTCTTTCTAAAGTTATTTTTGTTTTTTGATTTTCTGCTTCAGCATAAAATGCGTAGCTCTCTATTGGGTGATCGTATTCATATGTTTCTCTGAATGTATAATCACTTGCTGTTTGATATTCTTCTTCATCTTCAAAAAAAGGTATGATGTTATAGATGTTTTCATCGTATTGCAATAATCCTCCGATGCTTTGTTCTTTGAAGTGCTTGAATGAATTAATAATGAGATAACTCAATTCTTGGTATTGGATAATTGCGACGAAATTATGAATTAGGCTATTTTCGCTGTAAGCTGCTTCATTAGGTGCTAGAATTCTTAATTTATTTTCTTCCTTTGAAACTATGTTATCATACAAAGGATGACCAGGATGAATAAAGTTTACTTCTATTGGTTTTCTTTTTGTTTCAACAAATTTTTGTGGCTTAATGTAGGAAGCTTCTTTATTCCCTAATGATTTTAGCCAACTGGAAATCTTGCTCATATTCTTCTCCTTGCTTTTCTTTTAATCTAGCATAAATCTTCTATCCTGTAAATATATTTCTACCTTATATTATGGATACTTAGCAAATTCCTAATTTTCAGGTTGGATTGATAAAAAATTATCTATTTTTTCGATGAGTAATTGTTGGAAAGAATATAAATCATCTATTTTGCTTTCTAAACCAGTTATAGTTTCATAGCCAAATGAGGCTCCATCGGATATGCGGACTAAAACAAGATTTAGGGGACCTGTTAGCTTAAATGCGGAAATATATTCAGGATGGTGGGCTATATCTATTAAATATGCATGGAGTTGACCACTGTAATTAGATTTTAATGTGGTAATGATTTGATTAATTGTTATTAAACAGTTTTCGCACTGATTTAATTTATTATAAAAAATTATGGCTTCCGGTAATGTCTGGCCTTCAGGATTTGTATATAGAGTTTCTAAACTAATGTCTTGGGGGGAAGATTGAGCGTATGCATTATCTGATTTTATTAATCCTGATAGGATTATTCCTGTTATTAAAAGCGTGGGTAATATTTTTTCTATGCGCATCTTCTCTCCCTATGTTTCCTTTATGAGATATATGCTCATATCTCTCTATTTTAAAGAGGAGCACAGGCAAATCTTAGCCATTCTAATTCTTGACGAGTTAGATATTTTTTTAAGCTCAAGAATACTTGGCGATGGTATCTGTTTAACCAATTGATTTCATCTGCAGTTAGTAAATTCTTGTTGATTAAGTTTTTATCTATTGGAGCTAGGGTTAAAACTTCAAAATGTAAAAATTTAGGGTTCTTACAGGGTTTTACCATATATAAATTTTCAATACGAATACCAAAAGCGTTTTCTTTATAGTAACCAGGCTCTATTGAGGTAATCATTCCTGCTTTATATTCTGCACTTCTTTTGGCATGTATGGATATTCTTGCTGGACCTTCATGCACATTGGAGAAAAAACCAACTCCATGTCCTGTTCCATGTTCAAAATCTAAGCCTTTTTTGTAAAGAGGTTGGCGAGCTATCAAATCTAATTCATCACCGGATGTCTTTTGGGGAAATATTGCATTGGCTAAGGCTATATGTGATTTTAATACAAGAGTATTTTTTTCTATCATATCTGAAGAGGGCTCGCCTATTGCGATAGTTCTTGTTACATCGGTAGTGCCATCTAAATATTGTCCGCCACTATCTAGCAGTAAAACATTATTTTTTTTGATTATAGAATTGTTTTGTTCGGTGGCATGGTAATGAACAATAGCTGCATTTGCTCCACTTCCGGCTATTGTGGCAAAACTTTCTGAATGGAAGTTTAATTCCTTTTTGCGAAAACTTAAAAGCTTTTCGGCTATTTCTATTTCAGTTTTTCCTTTGTAGTTTTTGGATAGCCAATATAAAAATTTGCTTAAAGCGACACCATCTCTTAAATGAGCATTTCTGATACCTTTTAATTCTACAGCATTCTTTATTGCTTTAAGATTGGTAATTTCATCAGGAGTGTTTTTTATTTTGTTATTGTAACTTTTGATAATGGCTGGAGAGGTATTGTAATCCGCTCCTATTTTATCATATTGAGGCAGTATTTCTTCTAATTTATCAAAACTTAGAGATTGTTCATAATCGCAATGTTCTGCAAAAACTTTATATGTGCCGTTTTTCTCAATTAGCACATATGCGCGAAATATAGGAGTATATGGTAGAGCATTTGAACGAAGATTTAATAACCATGAGGTATTGGCTGCATCTGTTACTAAATATGCGTCTAATCCTTGTTTTTTGATATATGTGCAGAAGGTTGCTATTTTATCTTTTGATATTTGTCCGGTAAACTTTTTCTGGTGTGTAAAGACTTTTATTTTTTGTGTGCTTAGTAATTTGGGGGAATTATCTACCGGAATGAATTGGGCTGTTGGGAGTAAGTTTTGTAAATTCTCTAAGGCACTTTGGCTGATTACCCATGGATTATAGCTAATTTTTGTTGCAGTTTTGGCATAATTGTTTCTTAACCATTCAAAAAAACTTATTTCAGATAGTTTTACGATTTCTACTTGTCTTAAGTTAACTTCTTTTTTTGCTTGAAGTTCATATCTGCCATCTACGAATAAATATGCTTTTGATGGGGTGACAAATAGTAAAGCGTATGAACCACTGAATTTTGTTAGCTCTAAAATGCGATTTTCTTCGGGAAGAATATCTTCGTTGATAAACATATTGCCAAGTGTAAATATTCGTCCACTCATTTTGCTATTCTTTAATTCTTTTTGAACGTTTTTTATATCCATGGCTACTCCTTTCTTTGGGAAGATTGGGCTGGTTTATTTTTTTAATAATGCAGCACGCCAATTTTCTATTTCATATGTTTTTACAACCTTAAAACCTTCTTTCTTATGATGTTCTATAATATCTTTCTCTTGATTGTCAATAAATCCAGAAATTAAATAACAGCCTCCTTGTTTCAGATTTTGATATGCATACTTTGACATCTCTTTTAATGGATTGGCTAATATGTTGGCTAATATTATATCATAAGGAGCGTTTTCTGTTATTAATTTGTTTTCATAGCCGTTGCTTAAAATTGCATGCATACAAGTTTCAATACCATTGGTGATAGCGTTATTATTTGTAACATCTACGGCTTCTTCATCTATATCGGCTGCGATGATATTTACTGCTTTATTCCAGATTTTGGCGGCTGCTATTGATAAAATTCCTGAGCCTGTTCCCATATCTAAAATTCTTTGTGGATTTATATTTTCTTTGTGCATTTCGGTTATTGCTGTTAGGCACATCTTTGTAGTTTGATGTTCTGAGCCAAAAGCTGTTGCTGCATAAACTTGAACCGGTATCTTATTTGTTTTAGGGCAGCTTGCTTCATGTATGCCGTAAATCATAAAATCTCCAATTTCAAATGGAGGAAATTTTATGACGTTTTCTTTTAACCAATTCTTGCTTTCCAGAATTTCTTCTTTAAATGATGGGAGATTTAATCCCCTTTGTGATACATTGTTAAGAAATTCTTTTGTATCAAAGTCTAAAGGGGCATATCCAACGTATTCTTCATTGCCGTCGTCTGTGTAATTTATTGCTACAACGTCAAATACTTCTTCTAAGTATTCGCTTTCTATTTCTCCTAATTCATCAATTGATGAAAAACGAATTAATTTACAACTTTTTCCAAGGTTATGCATAGGTTTACCTCATTTATATTTTTTTTGTTTACAACTTCTTTTTCAAGATGCATAAATATAGTGAGGAAAACGTTAAAAAGAGATTATATTATGAAAAAAATATTTATAGGGTTTGTTGCTGTATTGGTTGCCTCTTGCTCTTACTATATGAAAGGTAACTATACATTAGGGAAACGTAATACTTTTAATGACTTCTTTTATACTTATAATATCCGCTATTATGATACAGGTGAGTTTTCTTCTGTGGCAAAAGAGACTGAAACTATTAGCGATTATCAAGCAGGTATTGTGCGTCATGCTGTTCCGGCAGGAATCGTTGTTTCTTCAAAAGTATTAGAAAAAGATGTTTATACTGATGAAATGGTTAGACCTACAAAGAAAGGCGGGCTTGTTTCTTATACAGTTCCTGTAGAATTTTCTGACGAGAAAGTATATAAAATTATTGGTGAAGCAGAAGTTGATGAACGTATTTATCGTTTGGTTGAACCGAATCGTCTAGGTGATGTTGTTCTTTTGGATGATAATGGTAATATCTATCCTCGTGTAGGAAGAATTTATAATGATAGATTGGCTTTGTTGGAAACTGCTTTTCAGTTGGAACCAGAGGATTTGAAATTTATGAATGAACGCACAAGACAGGCCGAGGATGATGAACATTTGGTTTCAAGTTTTGAAGTGCGTTATGCTGGTATAAAAGATTATAAGATGGTATTTAGGTATAAGGTTGTTTCTAATAATGCAGGGGAATTGGTTGAGGAAAATAAAACTCTAGAGTTCCCAATGTATGATAAAAACGTTACAATCGGGACTATTCAATTAGAAATACTTAATGTTGATGATACGGGAATTGAATATAAGATTGTTTCCTTGTAATTCTAGAAATATCTTTAGAAATAAAAGGTGGTTGTTTACCACCTTTTTTTGTGGATGTCTGTTTGTTTTAGTTGATGTCTATACTAAAATTTAGGTTCAAATTTTTCGCTTAATGCCTATATCTCTTTTGAATCTTAAGGAGAGTGTTATGCATTTTGTGAGGCCTGATAGCTTAAATGATAAATCTATTATTCTTGATGTGCGGAGTGATGATGAATATGCTCATGAAAGATTGGCTCTTCCTCATATCGTTATTCGTGCTGATAAAGTAAATCCCGATAAGTTTATGGCAAAATATAATCCTCATGGTGAACGTTTGGTGAACATTATTTGTACTTCCGGTTGTCTTGCTTCTGAGGTTGCTGAAAAGTTTGAAGAGGCAGGGTATTCTAATATTGCTGTTGTTTTAGGTGGAATTATTGAAGCTGAATATGAAGGCTTAAAAGTGCTTAAAAATTAAGAAAAATCTTGTGTTGTTCTTTTGTGATGATATTATCTCTTATGTTGTTATAGGAGATTTTTTATGCCTGATTTTTCGTTTGAAGATGAAGTTAATGGAATTGTTGCCGGTGTTGATGAAGCAGGACGTGGTCCTTGGGTGGGGCCCGTTGTTGCTGGATGTGCGGTGTTTCTTAATCGTGATGTTAATCCTTTTTTACTCGAAAATTTAAATGACTCTAAAAAGTTATCTAAGAAAAAAAGAGAACAGCTTTTTGATGTTTTACAACAAGAAGCAAATTTAGGGCATATTAAAATAGGTATCGGATTGGCTTCAGCTCAGGAAATTGATGATATTAATATCTTAAATGCTTCTTTTCTGGCGATGGATAGAGCAATCAAAAATGCTAAAATTGTTCCAGATATGGTGCTTATTGATGGTAATCGAGTGCCTAAAAAATTTGATTATGTAGCCAAATCTGTTATAAAAGGTGATGCGAAATCTTATTCTATATCAGCAGCGTCTATCTTGGCTAAGGTTTATCGTGACAGACTGATGGAGGAGATGGCTTTGAAATTTCCAGGGTATGGATTTGAAAAAAATGCCGGTTATGGCACTAAAGCACATATTGAAGGTTTAAAAAAATTTGGTGCTACGCCAGAGCATCGGAAATCTTATGCTCCAATTAAAGAATTTTTGAAAGAGTGATGAAATGACTGTTATTGCAATGTGGTGTCGTCATTGTGATGACGATATTATAGGAATTGGTAAGAATATTCCATGGAATGTTCCAAGTGATGCTAAGCATTTTTTAGATGTTGTTAAAGAGCAGACAATTGTTTGTGGGAGACTGACGTATGAAAGTTTTCCGAATCGAACAATTGAAGGGTGTCAAATTTATGTCTTGAGTTCTGATGTGGCTTATGAACTAAGCAATCCTGCATATCATGCTCTTATCTCTTCGCAGAAAGAATTGGCTGATTTTGAAGGCGATCTTTATATTGCCGGAGGAGCATCCGTTTATTCTTTGTTTATGACGGGGAAAGAAAAACTTAAACCGCAGATTGTAGTGGACTGTATCTATTATGGCGATTTGCAGAAATCAGAAGGTGAACCTATCTCTATTTCTGATAGTGTGGCGGTTTTACAGAAAAATTATCGTCGTATTTCACCATTTTATTGTCAAGATAATGTGAAGAGTGCTATTTGGATTAAAAAAGGGGATTTTGTAGAGCAAAGTGTCTTAAAACGTATTGTCGCTATTTTAGAACAAAATGCTGAGCTTCAGTGGTAAATTATACATTTCCTTTTGTTCACAATAGCTTTTTTTATGTTGCGAGATTTTTTTCTCATCTTACACTTTGGCTATCTGTAACTAAATAAACTAGGACTTTAATAAAATGAAAAAAATATTTATGTCTCCGTTTTTTACGCCGGTTGTTTTTATCGTGGTGTGGTTTTCTTTTATGATGGGTGTTTATTATCTCTACCCTAATGATATTTTAAATATGACGAGTGAGGGGGGGGGGATTGAAGCGATTACTCACTTTGGATATGTGGTATTAATAGCCGTTTTGCTTGTGCTATCTGATGATTTTAGTGATAGGGTTAAGACATGGGCTGTGCTTTTCTTTTTAGCTATATGCACTTGGTTGAGAGAGCAGGGAATTCAACATCACTTGTCAAGAACAGATACGACACCATTTAAATCCAGATTTTTCTTGAATCCAAATAATCCTATCAGCGAAAAGATTATTTTTGGTTTGGTTTTGTTGATTGTTGCCGCTGCGGTTATTTATTTGGCGATTAAATATTCAAAACATTTAGTTTCTTCTTTTTTCCATTTTAATCCGCTTACGTGGTCTATTGCTGTTTTGTGCACAGTTGGTGTTTGTGCTAAGTGGGTGGATAGATTTCCTGCTAATTGGAAAAAAGCTCATGGAGGAGTTCCTTTATCTGAACAAACTTATGCTATTTGTCAGTTGTTGGAAGAATCGAGTGAAATGTTTTTGCCTTATATTGCAATTGTGGCTTTGTTTCAGTATAAATTGCAGAAAACTCATTAACTTTTGAGCTGACTATAAAGTAATTTTTTTATTTGAGGGTCGAAATATTATTATTTCGGCTTTTTTGTAAAAAAAATGAAAAAATTGACAAAAAAAGACTTGCGTTATGTGTTAATATGTGGTATGTTTAATCAGTTTTAATAAAGTTATGTTCAATTTTTAATATTTTTATTATGAAGTCATTTGAGAAAGAAATTCAGGCAGCTCAGGTAGTGTCTGAAATGAGTTTTGCGAAAGCCGTGTTAAAAGATGGTAGTTTATATCTGGGCAATAGCAGGCATCCATTTATGGAAGGTGTAAAAGCTATTACGACTGGTAAAACCAACAAAATTGAAATGTTGGATGGTCGGGTATTTGAATATACTCCTGATTGGAAGACGTTGCTTTCTTTTGCTGGACAGCATATGGCAACAGTTGGTGGATATAGAATTTCGTCTGAGGTAGACCTTGAGGTTGATACGGACTTTGAGTTGGTGAAGGGACAAAGCCTTACTATTGAAGATAGTAAAGGTGCTGTTCTTCATCGGGACGTTCGAGGTTTTATGCATCTTTCTGAGTTTTATTATCTTATCCGTTACAATAGTGGCGGATGGATGCTTTGTGCTAACGGTCGGGCATTACGGGGCTCAACCTTACGGAAGACAAATCTTTCGCTTAGAGCAAAGCATAAAAGCATTATGTTCGACGAGAGAGGGAAGATGCATCTGAATGTGCACAATCCGTATTACAGTGATAATTTGTATTATGATTAATTGCTGTAATTTGAATTTTTGGAGCTGCAGTGGCGGCTCCTTTTTTTATGCAATAATTTGAGAAAATATAAAAAAAACTTGACAAAAATATGCGAGATGGATATGATGAGGACAAATAAAAATTATTATAAACATTAAAATTTAACAATTATGAATGCGATTATTGAAGTGATTATTGGACCATTGATGTTTCCTTGGGAATGTGCTTTGCAATATTTTAGGCAGGGAGATATCTTCCAGGGGATTGGCATGCTTTTTCCATGTGTAGTTAGCCTTATAGTGGCATTGTTTTTTATTTGTATCTTTTTGGGTATTTTAGCATTCTTATGTATGTTATTATACGAGATGTGTATAAATATATTTAAATTTATCATTGGATGTATGCAAGGAATGCTACAATGTTGTGTAAATCTTAAAAGAATGCATCAAAAGAGAAAACAGTCTAAGATTGAAGAAAAACGACGTGAGCAGCGAGCCAAGATTGAACAAGAAAGATTGCGGCAAGAGGAACTTAAACAACCGGAGTATTTTAAAAACTGCGAAAGGTTTGTAAACGACTTTTGGCAAGATTTCTTGGATAGTCCTGAAGAAGCAAGTGTTTTATTAGCTCGTTTGAGTGCTAGGCTAGAAAATAGTGGTTACTTTAATTGGAAACAAGATTTTTATGCTGATGTAGAGAAAAAAGCAAATGAAACTTCTCGTCCCTCTCAAAAGCAACGTCAAAAAGCCTTTAGGAAAAAGAACAACCAGTGTTTTGGCGACATAGAGATAGATTTCAATGGTGTATTCGTAACTCCGGCACAATATCAAATATTGAGTCAAACTTCCAAAACTCGAAACTTATCAAGAGCTCAAGTATTGGAGTTGTGTCGTAAGTTGGCAAAGACAATGGCTGAATTTGCAAGTTTCAAGGAAGAGCAAGGTTTTCAGCCATATGTGGCAAAGGAAGAAAACAATGAAGCCTTTAGATTATTTGGTTTAACGTCGGAAAGTCTTAATGCAGAAAGCCTGAAACAAGCATACAGACGCTTGGTGCAAAAGTATCATCCTGATAGAAACAGAGAACCGAATGCTGTTGAGATGTTTCAAAAAGTTCAAAGATATTATGCATATCTTGAAGGCTTAGCAAGAAGCTAAACAGCTCAACAAAACAAGTAAAAACGTCCTTAAAGAGGGGCGTTTTTCTTTTATATGGAATTGTCAAAACAATATACAAAAAAACTTGACAAAAGTAAAAGGGAAAATATTATAAAGTCAAATATAAATTATTATGAACTCAAAATTTAAAAATTATGAAAAGATTATTATTTATGTTGAGCTGTCTTTTATGTTTAAGCTCATGCACAGAGTATTACGAAACAAGCCATGTAGCAACATTGGAAGAATTGGACGGGTATAACGCAACGCTAACTCTGAAAGATTCATCTACAGTTGTGAAGGTAAAACTTGTAGATACATTGGACTGTTATTCAAAAGCGCCTCTGAAGGCAGAAGGACAAAAAGTTATATTATATAACTCTAACCTTATAAGTCAGGTTGATCAAGATATTCTGAATACTCCTTATAATAAGGATGGATTTTTGTATTTTGCATTCTTAGCTGTAGTAGTAGTAATGCTTTTAATAGGAGGAATGTCTGAAACGAATAAAATACCGGTTCAATGTACAACATTATTTTTGGCGTTAAGTGTATTTTTTGCAGGTTTTATTTGTATACTTAAATATGTAGAACCTCCGTATAAAATTGTATCTTATGGCAAAATAATTCGTATAGATAAAGCTCCAAACTCTAATATTCCAGAAATTGTTATCGAAACAGAAAACAATAAGCAAGAATATTACCAAATATCATCTTCAATGTTTAACATACCAGATGATAAAACAGAGGAAATGGAAGGACTTATCTATAAAGTTAGAGGACGGTATGGTTTTTATCAAAATCTAGGTCAAGATAAAGATATACTAGAAACAACCTTAGCCTACAAAAATAAAAGAAATATTGCCGTTCAAAAACTTGTTCGCAATTTAATGTTTGCCTCGTTGAGTGTGACGATAATTTTCTTTATATGCCAATTTATTATATGGATAACACATAAAAAACGCATAAAAGCTGAAGTTGAAAAACAAACTAAGCTTGAAGAAGAAAGACTGCGTCAAGAACAAAAATTGCGAGAACAGCGAGCCAAGCTTGCACTAGAAAGATTGCGACAAGAACAAGAATTGCAGGAACAACGAGCTAAGATTGAACAAGAGAGACTGCGTCAAGAAGCTCTAAAACAGCAAGAAATTATACATAACTGTGAAAAGTATGTGAATGAATTCTTGCAGGATTTCTTGGATAGTTCTGAAGAAACAAGTGTTCTATTAGCACGCTTGAAGTTGAAGCTAGAGAAGAGTGGTTACGAAAATTGGCAAAAAGATTTCTATGCAGATGTTGAGAAAAAAGCGAAAGCATATCAACGTCCGTCACAAGAACA
>CALXVZ010000005.1 GCA_944392235.1 uncultured Alphaproteobacteria bacterium | reverse complement strand
AATTGAAAAGATTGTTGCGAAAATATGGCTCATTAGAGGGAATTGAAAAAAACGCAGATATTCGAGACTCTATGGCTAATCAAAATGGGCTGGCTCAGAAAGTTTTAGCTCAAAATGCTCAAAATTCGGTTTCTTCTTCTCTCGGAACTCAATTCGCCAAAAATGATAAAGCTAACTATGCCAGCGATGCAAATTTACCAGTCCATGTTAAAAATGGTGCAACAATTGATTATGCAAAATATGGTGAAGGTTTTAGTAAAGAGTTTATTGATGAAATGTTGAATGATGAGAGATTTCAAAAGATTCTAAATGAAAGAACGAAAGCTAATGAGGGGGGATATGTTAATCATCCTCACGATAGAGGTGGTCCTACAAAATATGGTATTTCAACACGATGGTATCCAAATGAAGATATTAGAAATCTAACGAGAGAAAGAGCTAATGCTATTTTCTATCGTGATTATTGGATAAAAACTAAAATTTATTAACTACCAGATGAGTTTGCTGGAATTGTATTTGATGATGGGATTGTTCAAGGCCCGCCAACTGCTATTCGTAATATACAAAAAGCATTGGGAGTTAAAGATGACGGAAAAATTGGTCCTAATACATTGAGAGCATTTACAAATACTAATTATAAAATCTTGCGAAAAAAATTTATCGAGAATATTCACCATATAGAAGATATGTATCAAAAAGGTGATCCTTCACAAAAAGTTTTTGAAAAAGGACATAGGGCGCGATATAATCGTTATTATAATGATTATTAATAATGGGCAAATATAGATTTTAACATTCTAGTTAGGTATATTTGTATTTCTTTTGTGGTGGTGTATTCACTATATAAATATGGTGAAACACCACAGTTATTTTGTTTGCAATAGAGTGTATCATTGTATAAAAATAAATTTTCATCATAAAGTGATTGGCTATATTTATCTATTTTATTTTTTGCATCTTGTTCAGATAATCCATAAAATTTTATTAATAATTCTATCATAATATTTTTATAGCAAGCTTGTGCTTGCTGATTTGCATTTATTAGTAACTCATAGCATTTTATACTCCATTTTTCCGGACATGTTGCTTCTTTTTGGATAAATGTATTAGTACATTGTTTTATTTCTTTTTCTATTCCTTCTTTATCCTGTGCAAAGGCTGAATTGGACAGTAAACATATTCCCAGGATTGTACTCAAAAATATTTTATATCCTATTTTCTTCATCTTTTCCTTCTCCATTGATTTTGATGGTATTTTAGCGATGAATGTTGAATTTATTGTTAATAGGGGCAGTTTTTGTCTGCATAGAAAATATTTTTTATCATTCGATTTCTTCTTCTCTCGGAACTCAATTCGCTAAAAATGATCTAATTAAAAATGACACTTTACCTAATACTAATAAAGATTAAAAAGAATTAATCATAAACAATTTTTATATAATTATAAAAAATTAGTACATAAACAGGATAAGCTGAGAGAGGGATACTTAGGGTTTGGGACTGGTTGGGATAAGCAAACAGATGAATATCATCTTTTATATTAGATAAAAAAGAAGGAGTTCAATTGAACTCCTTCTATTTGTAATTTTTTAGAAAATTATATAAACTAATTTTTTGTTCTATTTGCAATAATAAAAATTCTACATATTGTTGTAGTATTTTTTCAGTTTTAGCTCTTGCTTCTTGCAAGCATCCTGTTCCTGGAGGTATACTATATTTATTTTGGCAATATGCTATTTCATAAACTGAATTTATTGTATTAATGTAATTTTCATAAATTTGCATATCGCTTTCTGCATTGTGACTGTAGAAATGTGTTATAATATTGTTTAATGTCTGATTTTGACAATCCAATTTTTCTGTGCTTTCGGTGCATTTTATTAATTTGAGTTTGTATAATTGTAATAAAGTATAGTCTTCTATTATCTCTTTGATTTTATCTTTACTACTCCAATCTCCGCTATTATATACTTCATCAACATCAATTCCATGAATAACTTCTTTAGCCTTTGCTGCGGATATACTTAGCAGTATAATAATTAAAATTGTTCCTATTTTTTTCATCTTTTCTCTTCTCCTTTGATTTTGATGCCTCATTTATCCGGCAAGGTATGTCTTTACAGCTTCGTTTTGCTCAAATAAGTATAGCAATACTTTTAATGCTTGACCTCGTGGAGTTTCTAAATTAGCGTCTTGCTTTAAAATATTATGAACATCATCGCGTGCTTTAATTAATAAATCTTGATGTTCCCGCATATCGGCTAACTTAAACTGCGTAAATCCGGATTGTCTTGTTCCTAATATCTCTCCACCGCCTCTTAACTCTAAATCCTTTTCTGCTATGTAAAAACCATCCTCTGTTTGCTTCATTATGTTGAGACGTTCTCTCGCTACGCTACTTATTGGATATGAATAAAGCAATATACATGTTCCTGCTTCGTATCCTCTTTTTATTCTTCCTCTTAATTGATGTAATTGTGAGAGACCAAATCGTTCCGCGTGCTCTATTATCATGATTGTTGCTTCCGGAACATTTACTCCGACTTCAATTACTGTTGTGGCAACCAGGAGTTTCTTTGTTCCTTTTTTAAACTCTTCCATTACCGCATCTTTTTCGGCTTCTTTCATTTTTCCATGTATCAGTCCTACAACGTCACCGAAATATTGTTTTAACATTTCACTACGCTCTGTTGCCGCTGCTAAATCTGATTTTTCTGATTCTTCAACTAATGGGCAAACCCAATATGCTCTTGCTCCTTCTGCTAATTTACGTTGCAAAGCCTCAATTATATCCGGCATTTTATTTACACTTATTACTGCGGTAACACAGGGTTTTCTTCCTGCCGGTAATTCCCCTATTTTTGTATAATCCATATCTCCATAAGCCGTTAGCAATAGGCTTCTTGGTATCGGTGTTGCTGTCATGACCAACACATCACTCATTGTTCCTTTTGATGATAATGATAGTCTTTGATTCACTCCAAATCGATGCTGTTCATCTATAACCGCATATCCTAAATCCTTAAATGTAACTCCCTCTGTAAATAATGCATGAGTGCCTATCAATATATTTATTTCGCCACTTTGTAGCTTTTCATATATTTCTCTCCTTTCTTTGACCTTTAATTTTCCCGTCAGTAAACCTACTCTTATCCCTAAATCTTTACTTAAATTACTTATGGTTTCATAATGTTGTTTTGCTAGAATTTCTGTTGGTGCCATTAATGCTGCTTGGGCGCCCTCTTCTATTACTTTCAACATACTTAAAAAGGCAACCACTGTTTTTCCTGAACCAACATCCCCTTGCAATAATCTTAGCATTTTATGTGGTGATTTTTGATCTTTCGATATTTCTTCTAAGGCTTCCTCTTGTGCTGCTGTTAGCTTGAACGGCAAATTATCTATCGCTTTTTTATATAATTCATCTGTTCCAACAAATGATCTCCCATTTTTTTCTCTAACCTTTTGACGAATTAATGCCAATGCAAGTTGATTTGATAATATTTCATCATAAGCTAACCGTCTCCTTGTCATAGATGACGGCAATAAATCTGCGGAATTTTTAGGATGATGGACTCGATATAATGCTGACTTAAAATCTATATATTCTAAATCTTTCAGCGAATCTACCGATAACCATTCCGGTAGTGTGGGAACTCTTTTTAAGCTTTCTTCTACCAGTCTGCAAACCATTTTATTTGTTATCCCTGCCGTTAATGGATAAACAGGCTCTAGCCTCATAATCATCGGTAGCATTTCTGGAGATACAGAATAATCCGGGTGACTCATTTGCCACATTCCGTTAAAATATTCTAATTTTCCGCTTATTGCTCTTTTACCACCTAATGGATAATTTTTTTCGATTGAATCTTCATATATTTTGAAAAAAACTAGCACTAACTCTGCTGTTCCGTCTGTGCAATATACTCTATATGGATGTTTTTTACTTTGTGGGCGAACATGCTCTGTTATTGTAACAATCCCTGTCCATATTTTTCCATCTTTTGCATTTACCAACGTTTCATTGTATGTTCTATCGATTAAACTGAATGGCAAATGGAACAGAATATCCGTCACCTTCTCTCCGCAAAGTTTTTTTAATAACTTGCTGTATTTTGTTCCAACTCCTTTAATGCTGTCTATTTCTGCAAATAGAGGATATAAAATATTCGGACGCATAATTTATGTTCTTTACAAATTTTAGGTTTAGGTTATTAATTATTATAACTTAATAGCAGAAGTGTCGATAAATGTCTAATGATTTTGATTATTTTAATAAAAAAAACTTATCTGGTATCGCTAAAGATGCGGAAGCTTTTGCTATATATGATTTATTACAATCTACGCAAAAAGATGTTATTTGTGTTTTAAGTGATGGTGCTTCTCTTAAACAAGCTTATGATATCTTAAATTTTATCGCTCCGGAAATTGATGTCCTTGCTTTTCCTGCATGGGATACTGTTCCTTATGATAGAGTTTCCCCAAATGCATCTATCCTTTCTAAAAGAATTGATACGCTGGCTAAATTGGTTTTAGATGATACAAAGAAAAGACATATTGTTTTAACTAGCATCGGGGCGGCAATTCAGAAACTTCCTCCAAAGAAAATTTTTCTTAATACTCGAAAATCTATAAAAGTTGGAGGAAAACTTAATTTTGATGATTTTTTGCATTATGTCGCTATTAATGGGTATTCTCGAGTTGAACAAGTTATGGAATCCGGCGAATATGCTGTTCGCGGTGATATCATTGATATTTTCCCAAGTGGTGCCGAACAACCTTTACGTATTGATTTATTTGATGATGAAGTTGAACGCCTGCGTCTCTTTGATATCGAAACGCAACGAAGCTCCGAAGATTTAAAATTTTATAGCTTTGATAGTGCCAATGAAGTAGTTCTTGATAAAAATACAATTAAAACATTTCGCTCTAAATATAGAGAGGCTTTTGGTGCAGAAGGACTAAAAGATGAGTTATATGAAAGCATCTCTGAAGGTAAAAAATATTTAGGTATGGAAAACTGGTTACCCTTTTTCTATGAAGATAATCTCCCATCCTTATTCGATTATTTACCTCAAGCCGATATTATTTGGGGAATCGATTGCGATAACGCTCTTAAGGCTAAAGAGGAAACTATTTCTGACCACTATGATGCCCGACTAGAAGCCTTGAAAATTCGTGATGTATCTGATGTTGATAGATATAGACCTATCGAACCTGATGCTCTTTATATAAATACAAAAAAAATTATAGATATCATACATTCTCGCTCCTATGTTAAACTTTCTAAGTTATCAATGCCCGAAACTGCTGATAATCTAAATTATGGAGCTATTCCTCAAAAGATTTTTGCTTCTCTGAAAAATATTAATAATCTTACTGTTTATGAAGATTTAGCTCATGAGTGCGATTTAAATAAAACAAAGAAAAAAATTATCTGTTGTTATTCTCAGGGTTCTTTGGACCGTATGTTTAATCTTCTTAAAGAAAATAAATTTACGAATCTTATTATTGCAGATAGTTGGAAAGATGCTCTAAAAAATACTTCAAAAGGAAAAATATCCTTAATTGTTTTAGAATTGCAACATGGTTTTATTAATAACGATTTTTTCATTGCTACAGAGCAAGATATATGGGGTGAACGCAAAAATATTCGTTCACACAAAAAAGTCTCGGCAGAAAATTTAATTTCCGATATTTCTTCTCTTAATATTGGGGAGTATGTTGTTCATATTGAGCATGGAATCGGACGTTTTGAAGGATTGGAAAATATCGTTACAGACAGCATCGCTCACGATTGTTTGAAACTTATTTATGCAAATAACGATAAGCTCTATGTTCCGGTTGAAAATATTGATGTTATCAGTCGTTATGGTGCAGAAGATAGTAATGTTACGCTTGATACTTTAGGTGGATCGGCCTGGGAGGCTAAAAAGTCTCGTGTCAAAGAACGGATTAAAGATATTGCTGAAAAACTTATTCAAATTGCCGCACAACGCCAGATGAAAAAGGCTGAGATTTTTGTGCCTGAACGTGGCTTATATGATGAATTTTGCAGTCGTTTTCTCTATACCGAAACCGATGATCAGATGAATGCTGTTAATGATGTTCTTAAAGACTTATCTTTAGGAATGCCTATGGATCGACTTATTTGTGGTGATGTCGGATTTGGCAAAACAGAAGTTGCTTTGCGGGCTGCTTTTACTGTCGCCTCTTGTGGAGCTCAAGTGGCACTTATTGTGCCGACGACTCTTTTAGCTCGACAACATTATTTGAACTTTAAACAACGACTTCAAGGTTTTCCAGTTAAAGTCAAAATGCTTTCTCGCCTCGTTACCCCAAAAGAATCTCGTGAAATTAAACAAGAACTTAAAGATGGTAGCCTGGAGATTGTTATAGGAACACACGCTCTTTTAGCTAAAGATATTGATTTTTGTAATCTTGGATTACTTATTGTTGACGAAGAACAACATTTTGGAGTGGCTCATAAAGAAAGATTAAAACAATTAAAATCTGATGTTCATATTTTAACTCTTAGCGCCACACCTATTCCAAGAACTCTTCAGTTGTCTCTAACAGGGGTTAAACAGCTTAGTATCATCGCTACCCCTCCTGTTGATAGGCTTGCTGCTCACACTTTCGTTATGCCTTTTGATAGAGTTATGATTAAAGAAGCTATTTATCGTGAGAAATACCGTGGAGGACAAATTTTCTTTGTCTGCCCAAGAGTGTCTGATATTTTACAACTGGAGCCTAAATTAAAAGAGCTTGTTCCTGATGTTAAAATTTCTGTTGCTCATGGACAAATGTCTCCTTCGCATCTAGAAGATGTTATGTGTGATTTTGCAGATGGTAAAGCGGATATTTTACTCTCTACTACTATTATCGAATCCGGTATTGACTTACCTAAAGTTAATACAATGATTATTTATAGAGCTGACATGTTTGGACTAGCTCAACTCTATCAGCTAAGGGGAAGAATCGGACGCTCAAAGCTTAGAGGTTATTGCTATTTTACCGTTCCTAATCAAAAAATTCTTAACCCAATTGCAGAAAAACGTCTTAGCATTCTTCAAGCTCTGAACCAACTCGGTGCAGGATTTTCTTTAGCAAATCATGATTTAGATATTCGTGGTGCCGGAAATATTTTAGGAATCGAACAATCTGGCCATATCAAAGATGTCGGTATTGCTCTCTATCATCATTTACTTGAAGAAGAAATTGCCAGAATTAAAGCCAGAAAAGCAGGTGATGATAGTTCCAATGTAGCTCTCGCTCCTTCTGATGATTGGACTGTTCATATTATGACCGGTGTGCCTATTATTATACCTGAAAAATATGTTGCTGATTTAGGGGTGCGCTTAGGACTTTATAAACGTATAGGTTCTCTCAAAACTATTGAAGAAATTAATGATATGAGAGAGGAACTTATTGATCGTTTCGGTCCTATTCCTGATGAAGTGGAGAATCTTCTAAAAACTGTTGAAATTAAGCAAATTTGTTCTCTTTGTGGAATCGAACGTGTTGAAGCTGGTGCTCGTGGTATTCTCATCGCTTTCCACAATAACACCTTTAAGAATGTCGATAAACTTATGGATTTTATTACAAAACAACTTGGTGCAATTAAAATTCGTCCTGATCAAAAACTCTTTATAGAAAGAGATCTTTCCACTTACAAAATCAGGCTTGATATTATCAAAAAATATATTACCAAGCTATATGAACTTTCTCTATAAATTTTACGATAGTTTTTCTAAAAGTTCCTTATATGCAGCTGTTAATCTCTTAAATTTTTCTTCTGCCTCTTTATCATCCGGATTTAAATCTGGATGGCATGTTTTTGCTAATTTTTTATATTGTTTTTTTAAATTCTCAATATTGAACTCATCGGATGTTAACTCCAAGTTTTCCATATTTTTCTTATCTTCTTTGCTAAAGTAAACGTTATCTGTTACTTTTTCATATCCTGAGAATCCATGAAGAAATTCTAATTCTTCATCTAAATCACAGCCAAATTTATATTTTATCTTTGAATGGAACCCATTAAACTTAAATCTCTTGTGGAAAGCTTCTTGCTCTGAGTTCTCTTCTTCTCCCATATAATAATTCCACTTAGAATTATATTCTTGGACATGTTCTAAGCAAAACCAATAATATTCTTTTAAGGTTCTATCCTTGGGAGCTCTGAATTCTCCCTCTTTATTACATCCTGGATGATCGCATTTATGCTTTACCCCTTCATTCTGGGGGGCAAAATATTTTCTTGTTCTTTTTCTGCTTGCAGATCCTCTTATCAATGGGTAGCCCTCTTCTTGTTAAAATCTTTCGGATATTAATATAATCTTGTTTACTAGTCAAATATAAAAAACTAGTGTATAAACAAAAGTTTGTAGTCGATTACTTGTTTTTTGGCTTTATGCTTATCTTTGTTCTATTGAGGATTGTTATGCCGGAATTACCAGAAGTTGAAACGATAAAAGAAGCTTTAAAAAAAACTATTGAAGGAGCTGTTATTCATTCTGTTACAGTGTTTAACAGACGTTTTCGTATTTTTATTCCTAATGATTTTGAAGAAAAATTAATCGGGCGCAAGATTTTAAGAATCTATCGTATTGCTAAATATGTTGTTTTAGAATTGGACAATCACTATAGTATTCTCTGGCATTTTGGCATGAGTGGGAGAGTTAAATTTATTAGCAACCAAGACTATAATCCTGAAAAACATGATCATGTCATTTTTAAGGTAGGTGAATATACTTTAGTTTTTAATGATGCTCGGCGCTTTGGGCTATTAACATACTCTCCTACTGAGCAGCTTGATAAGACTCCTTTCTTATCTCGCATCGGCATTGACCCCTTTGATAAGAAACTTTGTGCTGAGTACCTTTTTGCCAAATTACAAAATAAGCATTTACCTATTAAAGTTGTATTGCTTGATCAAACCATTATTTGTGGCATTGGTAATATTTATGCTTCTGAAGCTTTATATTTAGCACGCATCTCTCCTCTTCGCGACGGTTCTTCTCTTTCTTTGAATGATTGTAAAATATTAATTATAGCTATACAAGAGACTCTGCAAAAAGCTATTAAAGCGGGTGGTTCGACTCTTAAAGACTACCGTAAACCTGACGGTAGCATGGGGTATTTTCAATATTTGCATTCCGTTTATGGTAAAGATGGTCAAAACTGCCCAGATTGTTGCTGCAATGCTTGTTTAACAGGAGGAATCAAAAAAATTATTCAAGCCGGACGCTCTACTTTTTATTGTCCATGTATACAGAAATAAGGATATAAATCATGATTAAAACACTTTACATTTTTACCGCTCTCTGTTGTTTAACTTCTTATCCTTCTTTAGCTTCTGATTTTGTTTCCGGATTTGAAGACATTCCTTTAATGGAAGGATTAAAGCAAATTGAAAGTGATGATGTCGCTTTCGGCAATGAAGAGACAAGGTATGTTGAAGCTCAGCTTGTGGTTGTTAGAAAGAAGACCTTTCAAAATGTCAAAGATTTTTATATTAAGACTCTTCCTCAATTAGGTTGGGTCCTTCAAGAATCCTCTCAAACTTTCTTAAAATTCTCTCGTGAAACCGATGTTCTTGAGATATCTCAAATCTCTACATCCCCACTAAAAATAAGTATTAGCTTGAAAAATAGAAGCTAATTTTAATATTTTTGAAAAAATTTGTTGACTATCACAGATTATAGAGTATAAGTGTTTCAGAATTTTATTTGTGTTTAACTTAATATTTACAGGATAAAAAATATGGCCAATCATAAATCGGCAAAAACAAGAATAAACAGAAACAATAAAAGAAGCATTATCAACGGTGCTCGCAGAAGTAGAGTTAGAACTTTTGTTAAAAAAGTTATTGCAGCTATTTTAGCTGGCGATAAAGAAGCTGCTACCGCTGCTTTCAAAGTTGCTGAAAGCGAAATGATGAGAGCTGCTCAAAAAGGTGTTTTCCATAAAAACAAAGCATCAAGAACAGTTTCTCGTCTTGCTCAAAAGATTAAAGCTTTGTAATTTTTTCTTGATTTTTTCCAAGCATAAACACTTTCTTTGCTAAAGAGTGTTTATGCTTTTTTGTTTGCCTTTTCAACATCTTAAAACGAATCACTTTCAGAATCTTTGTCAAGCTGTTTTATTTAATTTTTCTTAAAATAATTTCTTGTTTTTTATTTTTTTATCCAATAAGGTTTCTTTATGTTATGAGATGAGAGTTTACGGATTTATTTTATAATTGAAGAGGGTTTTATTAAGAATTATTGGAAACTTTCTTAGAGTTTCGAGAGAAGTTGTAGAGGTTTTCATAGGTGTCTTATTTTAAATCCCACTTTGTAATAAATTGGAATTCTATGTTATTTCTCTGATAATAGCACTTTATTTGCTGTATTAGGCTTTCTTAAATGTTGATACATGAACATTATTGAGAATTAATACAGTGATAGTGATGCAGCTTGTCTGCTGAAGTAAATTACTCGATAATTTGCTTAGGTTGTTTTTAAATTTTATATTACAACTATACTATTGATAAAATGCTTTATGGTTGTTGGAAATGCATCTCGTATTATTTTTTAAAGCGCTTTGCTTATATTATTTGTTAATTTGATAAATGTTTTAATTTTACAAAATTCTGGACTAATAAACTTTGCTAGATTTTCTTGAAACATTTATTTTATATAAATATCTGGGAATATTTATATAAGCTTTTGGATGTTTTCCAAAAATTCTTTAAAGAAACAAACAAATAAATATGTTTTTATGTTTAAATATCTAACTGTGGGAGATGGATATGGCAGAAGAAGCTTTTGTAAGTGTTGAACGTCCTATTGATAGTCAATGGAATCAAATTTGCAGTCAGTTAAAAATGGAATTTGGTGAAACAGCTTTCGATAGTTGGTTAAAACCGCTTACAGTCGGCGATTTTAAAGATGGTGTTATGAATATTTGTGCACCAACAGCTTTTATGAAAAATTGGGTTGTTACCCACTATTCCGATAGAATTAATAAAATTTGGGAACAACAAAATCCTGATATTAAAAAAGTTAATTTTATCGTTCAAACTGGTTTTAGTGACAGACGTAGTGTTGATACATCTCTTTTAAAGAAAATTTCATCAACCCCTACTCCTCAAAATATTTACGGATGCAATATTAACAGTAGTTCTTTCGGTTTGGTCGCCGGTGCTAGCTTACCCGTAGATACTGCTAATAATAATGTTACCAATGGCACACCTTTAAATCCTAATTACACTTTTGAGAATTTTGTTGTCGGAAAAACCAATGAATTTGCTTATGCGGCTGCTCGGAAAGTTGCAGAATCAAAGAATGTTTCTTTTAATCCTCTCTTTCTTTACTCTAGTGTAGGACTTGGTAAGACACACTTAATGCACTCCATTATTTGGCACATAAAAAAGAATGACCCTACACGTAACGTTATCTATTTAACGGCTGAGCAATTTGTTTATAAATTTGTTAAGGCTCTTCGCTATAAAGATACAGCAGCATTTAAAGAACAATTTCGCTCTGTAGATGTTTTAATGGTTGACGACTTCCAATTTATGGGCAACAAAGGAACTACTCAAGAAGAATTCTTCCACACATTTAGCTCTTTGGTTGAAGAAGGAAAACAAGTTATCATTTCTGCTGATAAGTCACCTACAGATTTGGAAGGCATTGAGGAACGCTTAAAATCTCGTTTAGTTGGCGGTTTAGTTGTTGATATTATGCCTACAAACTTTGAATTAAGAATGGGCATTTTACAAAAGAAAGCTGAATTAATGGGAATCGAACTTCCTCAAAAGGTTGCAGAATTCTTAGCTCAAAAAATAACATCTAATGTTCGCGAATTAGAAGGTTCTCTCAAGAGAGTTGCTGCTCACTCGCAGTTATTGTCTGGCAAAGAAATCACACTCGATATGACTCAAGATGTTTTGAAAGACATGTTACGTTCTATCGATAGAAAAACAACTATTGATGAAATCCAAAAGAAAGTTGCCGAACATTTTAATATTTCTGTTAAAGAATTACAATCTTCACGCAGAGCAAGAACTGTCGCCAGACCAAGACAGATTGCTATGTATTTGGCTAAACAACTGACTTCTCGCTCTCTTCCTGAAATCGGAAGAAAGTTTGATAGAGACCACACCACAGTTATGCACGCTGTCAGAAAAGTTGAAGAACTCATTATTGAAGATCAGTCCTTAGCTGAAAATATCGAGATTTTGAGAAGGACTCTTGAAAACTAATTCTTAATAAAAAAAATTGTTGAAGACTTATTTTTTAACTTCTGCTTTTGTTGATTTGTGATACACTGTAGAAAGAGAAAAATAAGTCTTTTTTTAGGATAAAAATAATGAAATTTACAATTGAACGCGCACATCTATTAAAGACTCTCAGCCATGTTCAGAGCATTGTTGAGAAAAGAAACACCATACCGGTTCTATCCAATGTTCGAATCGAAGCAAAAGATTCTTGCATCAATTTCAAAGCAACTGATATGGATATTGAAATTACAGAAATAGTTGAAGCAAAAGTTGCTGAAAATGGTGCAACAACCGCTCCTGCTCATATGCTATACGATATCGTAAGAAAACTTTCTGACGGTTCTGAAGTTGAGATTACCTATCCAGATGAAAAAAATGCTCTTAGCATTGCCTCTGGTCGTTCTAAATTCTCTTTGTCTACTATCGGTGTTGAAGATTTTCCAATTATCTCTGGTGATGATCTTCCTGTTAACTTCGAAATTAGCAGAGATGAACTCAAGACTCTTATTGATAGAACTCAATTTTCTGCTTCTGTTGAGGAAGCTCGTTATTACTTAAATGGTTTATATGTTCACGCTAAAAATGAAGGCGAAACAAAAGTTTTGCGCGTTGTTGCAACTGATGGACATAGATTGGCTTGTGCCGAATCTCCTCTTCCTGATGGTGCAGAAAAATTAGAGGGGGTTATTATTCCAAGAAAGTCAGTATTAGAAATCAGAAAGTTGCTTGATGATGCTTCTACTGAAAATGTTTCAATGGCTTTGTCTGAAAATAAAGTGCGTATTTCGTTTGAAGATATTACTTTAACTTCAAAACTTATTGACGGAACTTTCCCTGATTACGAAAGAGTTATTCCTACTGATAACGATAAAATTCTTGAAGTTAATGTTAAAGAATTAGCATCTGCCGTTGATCGTGTTTCTGTTGTTACAGAAAGAAGTCGTGGTATACGCCTTATTACAGATACGAATCGCGTGACAATAGCAGCTTCTAATGCAGAATTAGGTAATGCTACAGAAGAATTAGAAGCAAAATACGATAAAGATCCTATTGATACTGGTTATAATTTCCGCTATTTATTGGATATTTTAGCTCAAATCAAAGGTGATGAAGTTCGTTTTAGTTTATCAGGTAATGCAGCTGCCACTGTTATTAACGATACATCTGATAATAGTGCCATTTATGTCTTGATGCCAATGAGAATCTAAGTGAGCGCAGAACTTTCGTATTCTTTAAATAGTGATGAAAATTCTAAGGTTAGGTCTGCAGTTAAGCGCCTGACCTTAGTTAATTTTCGTAATTATAAATATTTGCGCCTTAATCTATCTTCCCCTTTTATTATTCTTTGTGGTGAAAATGGAAGTGGTAAAACGAATGTTTTAGAAGCTATTTCTTTTTTATCTCAAGGACGGGGATTGCGTAATGCAAAACTTTCCGAAATAAAAACTTTTGACTTTTTAGCTAAACAACAATCCTCTCCCGTTTTTATAAATAATAGCGGCTGGGCCGTTTCTGCTCATATTGAAAATAATGGTGAAGAATTTAATATAGGAACTGCTGTTGAAAGTGTTGTTAAAGAGTTTGAATATAACGAAATCAAAGAAGTAGAGAGAAGAGTTGTTCAAGTTAACAATCAAAAACTATCTTCTCAGAATGAACTAGGAAATTATATATCTGTTATTTGGGTTACCCCACAAATGGATAGACTATTTCAAGGGAGTTCCCAATTACGTCGTAGTTTTCTTGATAGAATCGTTTATGCTTTTGATGTTGATCACGGTCGGCGCGTTTCTTCCTATGATAACCTTTACAGACAGTGGTTACAAATTCTTAAAAGCGGAAATATAAACACCTCATGGCTTAATGCTCTAGAAGGACAAATGGCAGAAATTGGTGTTGCTATTGCAGCAGCAAGACGTGAACACGTTCAAAAACTTAATAACTTTATTGAACAGAATCCTGATGATATTTTCCCCGATGCTTTTCTCTCTTTAGATGGAACTATTGAGAAAATGTTGGATGAAAAACCCGCAATATATGTTGAAGACTTTTATAAAGAATCTCTTGCCAAGCAACGTAGATACATTCTCTTTAATGATACTAATTGCGGAATTAACAAAACAGATTTATGTGTAATATACAAAAAGAAAAATGTGCCAGCATCGTTATGTTCTACTGGTGAACAAAAATCCTTACTATTAAGCATTATTTTAGCTCACGCAAAATCTTTATTTTATCTAAGAGGACTTTCTCCTATTTTATTATTAGATGAAGTCGCCGCTCATCTGGATAATATGAAAAAAGATGCTTTCTTAACTAAAATAAAAAATCTTCATTTGCAGGCTTGGCTTACTACTACTGATTTATTTGAATTTTCAAATTTCAGAGAAGCCTCACAGTTTTTTGAAGTTAAGAACAATACTGTTCAAGAGGTTTTATTGTCTGAGTATATATAATATACTTCTATATAGAGATTTCTTATTTAAGCTATAACCATTTATCATTAAAAAAATCGGCTACGAAATCTGTGCCGACTTTTATATACTTTTTTTTTAAATTCTTTTCATAATTTTTTCTTAGTTCTTTGGCGACCGATAATCGCACTTATATAATCAAACTTGGCAAATGACTTATATGCATAATCCAAACTTTTATTTTCATATCCATAATATACTTTATTTGCTAATCCTTTTATTGCATCATCTATTCTTTTGAAGGCTTCATTATAATCTTTACTAAAATTATTCTTTGTTTTTTTCTGAACTAACTCATGATATGCAGCTATAACTTTTGCTGTTTCATCTGCCGAATTAGCATACCCCTTCTTCTCAAACTCATGCATGATTTGAGCTGTAGTTTGATAAAAACATTTATTTGTTAAAATACTTTTCTGTGTTTCATTTTTGCTATCAATTATCATGGCGAAAACGTAAACCTCCATAGTATATAATCTGTATATCATATTTATTTTATTTTTCAAGTCATTTATCGTCAATAGATTTTTATTTTTGTCATATTTTATACACAATAAAAAAAAGATTGACTTATTGCTCTTTTATCTTTATATACTCCTGATGATAACCGAGAGGTGGATCATTCCACTTTTAAATAATTAATAATTAACCGGAGATTTAATATGAAAAGAACATATCAACCTAGTAAATTGGTAAGAGCTCGTCGCCATGGCTTTCGCACTCGTATGGCTACAGCTGGTGGTCGTAAAGTTTTAGCAGCTCGTCGTGCTAGAGGACGTAAAAAACTTTCAGCTTAACTCTTAAGCAAATGACTAAGCTAATTACTTTCAAAAAAAGAAAAGATTTTTTAAGAGTCGCTCAGGCTTTCTATATTGTTACTCATAATATGGTGCTTCAGGCGGCTCCTTCTTTATTTGAAAAAAATGATATTTTTGTCGGCTATACCGCTACAAAGAAAATTGGTAATGCCGTTACTCGAAACAGAAGCAAACGTCGCCTTAGAGCCCTTGTAAGAGAACTTCTTCCTTCTTATGCTGTTAACAATGTCGATTATATCTTTATTGCACGCAATTCTACTGCTTCTTGCGATTTTTCAGAATTAAGAAAAGATACAATATATGCAATAAAGAAAATTAATAAGAATTTCTCTTCCGAACTTAATTCTGAAGATGCATTTGATGAGCGATTATAATGTTCACTAATCCTTTTTCGACTATTTATTCTTTAATTAAGCTTGGTTTAATTGGTTTTGTAAAATTTTATAAAAAAATTATATCACCTTTCTTACCTCATGCTTGCCGTTTTTCTCCGACTTGCTCCGAATATATGATACAAGCTATTCAAAAGCACGGCATTCTTATTGGCTTATGGCTTGGAGTAAAACGTATCCTTAAATGTAATCCTTGGGGACCTCATGGTTATGATCCCGTTCCTGAAAATCCTTTTGCAAAAAACTCTTCTCGCAAGAAAAACAAGGATTAACTTATGCATCCACTTTACAAAACAGCTTTTTTATAATACAAACAATTAAATTTGTGATTATCTGGAGATGTATTAAAAATGAATGATGACTTGAAATCTTTATCTTTAGCCGTTCTATTGTCTTTTGTTGCGATTTATTCTGTTAACTACTTTTTTGGTTTTGATAAAAAAAGTTCATTACAACATGAAGTTGCGAAAGTTGAACAACTTTCTGAGGAAATCAAACAACCTACTGTTACTCAGATTAGCAAACCTACTTCAAAAACTACAGAAGAAGTTCTTGCAGAAGATACCCGTGTTAAATTTAGCAATAAAGATGTTTCTGGTTCTATTCGCTTAAAAGGAGCTCGTTTTGATAACCTTTATCTTAACAAATATAAAGTTTCTTTAGATGAAAATAGTCCTAATGTTGAACTTCTTACTCCTGCCACTTCAAATAATCAGTATTTTGCTGATTTAGGTTGGTTGTCTCTTGATAAATCACTTTTACTACCTTCTTCCGACACTGTTTGGAAGGCGTCTTCTACCGAATTAACTCCGGAACAACCTATAACTCTCTCTTGGAATAATGGTAATGGACTTGAATTTGTTCGTAAAATTTCTATAGATGAACATTATCTCTTTACTATTAAAGATACCGTTGTCAATAACTCTAATCAGGAAATTGACCTATTTCCTTATGCTTTACTCTCTAGAAATATTAAAAATATTGCCCAGGAACGTTCTGTTGTTCATGAGGGAATGAATGGTGTTTTAAATAATTCTCTTCAAGAACTTAAATATAAAGATTTAGATGTTAATGATAGCGAAAAATTTGATACTCAGGGAGGTTGGATTGGTTTTTCTGATCGTTATTGGTTTTCTGCTCTTATTCTTGATAATCAAAATAAAGCTTCTGCCACTTTCAAAAATATTGGCGATTTTAATTATCAAATTGATTATTTAGGTTCAAGAGTTATTATTCCTCCTCATCAATCTCAATCTTATTCATACCGTCTCTTTTCTGGAGCTAAGGATGTTAAGCTACTTGATACTTACACCTCTGAGAATAATATTCCTAAGTTCGATTTAGCTATTGATTTTGGTTGGTACTATTTCTTAACAAAACCGTTTTTCTATATCCTAGATTTTTTATATGGTTTTCTGGGTAATATGGGATGGGCTATTCTTCTTTTTGCTGCTCTCCTTAGATTGTGTATGTTCCCTATTGCTAATAAATCCTATACGAGTATGGCTAAAATTAAAGCTCTTCAACCGAAAATTCTTGATATCAGAAATAAATACGCTGATAATCAAATGCTTATTCAACAAGCTACAATGGAACTTTATAAACGAGAAAAAGTTAATCCTGCTTCGGGGTGTTTACCTCTATTTATTCAAATACCAGTGTTCTTCTCTCTTTATAAAGTGTTGAATATTTCTATTGAAATTAGACATGCTCCATTTATTGGTTGGATTAAAGATTTGTCAGCTCCAGATCCTTTGACCTTATCTCAAATTTTGCATATTTATGTTCCTGGTTTTGTTGATATTGGTCTATGGCCTATTTTCATGGGTTTTACAATGTGGATGCAACAAAAGCTTAATCCTGCTCCTGTGAATAAAGATCAAGCTCGTATGTTTGCTCTTATGCCTATCTTCTTTACTTTTATGCTGGGGCATTTTGCTTCTGGTTTAATTATCTATTGGACATTGAGCAACATCTTATCTATCATCCAACAGAAGGCTATTATGCATAAAAATGGAGTTGATTAATGACAGAAAATGCTTCTTCTTCTGTTTCTGTTAATGTTTCTGGAAATGAATTCTTTAATAGAAAATGTTCTTTTGTTTTAAGTGTTGCAAATCTTAAGCAACTTCCTGATAGTGATCGTGTTGAAGTTGCTTTTGCTGGGCGCTCTAATGTTGGTAAATCCAGCTTGATTAATGCTTTATTTGGGCAAAAAAAATTAGCTAAAACTTCTTCTACTCCGGGGAGAACTCAACAGCTTAATTATTTCAACCTTGACGATAAATTATATCTCGTTGACTTGCCTGGGTATGGTTTTGCTAAGGCTCCTAAGGATATTGTTCGAAATTGGCAGCAGCTTATTAATTCCTATTTAGTTGGGCGCCCTAATCTCCGCCGTGTATTTTTACTTATTGATTCACGACATGGTATCAAAAAAATTGATTCAGAGATTATGGATATGCTTGATAAAGCGGCTGTGACCTATCAAGTGGTCTTAACTAAAATCGATAAAATCGGTGTTACGGCTCTTAATAAAATTATTGAGGATACTCATAAACAATTAAAAGAGCATACTGCCGCACATGTTATTATTCTAAAAACAAGCTCCGAAAAGAATTTGTATCTAGATGAACTAAAAAATGAAATTGCTGATTTGGTAAATTTCTAATTTTTTATAGATGTCTTTCAGCCCCCTTAGTTTACTCGGAACTGCTTATCGAAGTGTTTAAAACACCACTTTATGCTAATAAGCATGTGCACACCAAAGTTGTAGCTGATTTAACCCCTTATTTATGGAGATATCTATTTATGTTATTTCTGTTATACCTCGGATGTTACCATCTCTAACAATCTGAACAACGTGCAGTTTACGACGCATTTCTTCTATTGTTTTTTCTACATCAATATTTGGTTGTGTTCTCATGATACGTTTTACAAATGCTTCATATGCTGCTGTCGAACTCTCTGCGTGAATAGTAGCTAAACAGTTATCATGTCCTGAGCCCATTAACTCCCATATTGCTCCCGCATTACTGGTTGAAATTTCTCCACCTATAATCGCATCAGGTGTAAAACGAACAATCAAGTCAATTACTTTAGAATAATCCATTGTGTTTGTTTGTTCCGTTCTTGATAGAACAATATGGACTCTATTGGGTTGAGGGACATTTAATTCTCGGGTATCTTCAACTGTTATTACTCTTTTATGCATATCTAACAATTTTAATAAATTGTTTAAAAGGGTTGTTTTACCGGTTCCCGTTCCCCCACTCACTAAAATATGGTCTCCTCGTCTTAATGCGAGTAATAGTCTTTCATAAGCATCATCGGGGTCTTTTATATTTTTTAGTGGGTTTATTTCTTTTAATTTTTTTCCTTGTTCTAATCCGTAATCTCCAAATCCAAAAGCAACATCATCTGTATGCAAACGAATCGTTATAGCTATTCCTCCGGTAGCCGCATCATCTAAATCATATTCAATGTTCTTTCCTGCTATACCTGTAAAACGGTGCCCTCCAGGTATTCTTGCATAAACAACCGGAGAACCATTTATTGGATCAAATTCTTGATCATTTAAATTGGCTATTATATGGAGTAAATTTGTTAGATATTCCCTTGTTAATTTGGGATCTTTATAATTCACCCATGGAAAAGCTCTTTTTCCTCTAAGACGCAACCAGATATCTCCTGGGTGGTTTATTGCCACTTCTTCGATATTTTCTTGTTCATACCAGTATGATAAAGGTCTTAATACCGAGCAAAGAACTTCATCTTCTAATTTTCCCATCTATAAACTCCGTTTTCCTTAATTTTAGAAAGATAATTCCAATTCTTCTGATAATTCATCTTCGCTTCTTGGCTCTTGTATCTCCGTTCCATCAGCTGTTGGAGGAGGAATTGCTCCTATATTTTTATTTGGCTTTTGAGGTTGATTATTTGAAGGTCCTTCATTTATCAATGGGGTTCCACCACCTTCATTTGAATTTGTGTTTTGCCCTTGGTTGCCAAGTATAACCTTTTGACTGCCTTGACTATTGTTACCGTCGATAGTAGTTGTTCCACCGCCAGATCCATAATATGTCTCATTAACTAGGCCACCTCTTCCTCCATCTATACCGGTAGCGCTTATTCCTTTTTCTATTTCTTTTGTACTTCTCAGCCATAAATCTTGCATAGGATATATAATTACCCTTGTGCCCGCAGGAATAAATGTTACAGGTTCAATTTGCGACTTACTATCTATAATTTCTTGTAATATTTGATCCATTTTCTCCATGAATTGTTGTCTTGCATCTGATGCTGCTTGTTGCTTTGATGTTTCCACCTCTCCCGTGCTATCTTCATCTGCAGCCATCATATATGTTACTGCGGATGCAACCATTGTGCCAACTATTGGAAGTGTATATTTTTTCACCAACTGTTCATCCACATATCCTAGAGCTCCGCCTCCTCGTCCTTGTGCATCACCAGTTCTTGTTCTTCCTGGCGATAACAAAAAGGCTATTCCATCAGGGCGGATTATCCTTTCCCAGGCTATATCCATTTTTACACCACCACTCGTTCCATCAAATCTGGATCGGCCTTCAGCTGCTTGTAACCCCCCGATTATCCTACTTCCTGCAGGTATAATAACATTACGTCCAGAATCCCCATAGATATTCCGCTCAACTATTGCTGTAACAGGGGCTTCTCCTAATGATATTAATGACCTTGCTAAAACTGCAGGTATTGGTTTATCTCCTGTTATCATATTATCCATGTTTACTCGTAATGTTGATATGGTTCGCCCAATTCCCCAATTGTCTTGCCATCCTGTGTATGATGCCGCATCATAACCTGGATTTATTTTTGCTGCGACCATTGTCCTCCGGCGCTCTTCTTGTAATTGCGATAAAATTGCTGCTCGACGTGGATTATATCTTCCTCCTGGACCTATACCTCCTCCAGGACCTACATTTGTGATTGAATTACCTATATTATATGGATCAATTGTTGTTCCAGCTGAAATTTGTGCTCGTCTATTAGGATTAATATCTTTGGTTGTTTGATATTCTTTCTGCTCAATTATCCCTATATTTTGTCCTTTGTTATCTATAATCTCTCCTTTTTCATTCTTTTTTCCTATAATTTTTCCTTCTTCATCTATTACACTATTGTCGCTATATATATCTCCAATATAGCGTCCACCCGGTGTTACAGCTATTCCTATTACTTTTTCACTATCTCTTATTTGTTCTGCAGGTGTTATTACTTCTTCCTTTTTTTCAGCAAGTGTATTGTTTTCTTCTGTTTCTTTAGTTTCTTTAGCTTCTTCAGTTCTTATCTCTGTATCTGTTATATTATCTTTCTTTTTTTCTTGTATCTCTACTTCTGATTTTGGTGCTACAATTTTGGGTTTTTGATAGTATTGCAACTTTTCTGCTATTGCTATCACTTCTCCTCTTGCATTTAATATTTGACCATCTTCACCTAATTTACCTACTTCTATATTTTGGATATTTATTACTCTACCATCTAATTTCAATTCTCCGATTATATTATATTGTTTATCTCTTATATTATAATCGCGTAATCCTCTTCCTATGAGGTTTTGTTTCTTATCTAAAACAAAACCCTGATAGATTGTTCCTTGTATTTCTCCTAAAATACTATAAACCTTTCCATTTTTTGATATATATCCTATTGTTTTTCCTTCATTATCATATACATATAAATCATATAAAGCATATCCTATATTTCCGTTCGAACTTTTAACTAATCCATTATACTGTGTATTTCCGAGTATTACTCCTTGGTCCGATACTACTTGTCCCTCTGTGTTTATACGCCCTAGATATGTATTATTAAAATCAAAGGCTACTGTATATAGAAAAGGAACCCCAATATTTTTTCCGTCTTTTGACTTTATTTCTCCATTGATATCCATATAACCAATTTCTAATCCAGAATTGTCTATAATTTTTCCACCAAAAGTTGTGTATCCAACAATTTTATTATCATAGCCCATTATTGACATGGATGGTATTGTTTGTCCTACGATTTCTCCTTGTGAGTTTCTTACTTTACCCTGCCAATCTATACATCCTAAATTTTCATTATTATACGTTAGAGTATTACCTATAGGACTACTTATTCCAATAACTTTTCCTTCTTTTCCGTTTATTACCTGTGGCTCTACCACATACCCTACTAAAGTTTCTGTGTCTGAAAGAACTTGTTTATTTGCCAATATCATTCCCAGATATGCTCCCTGCGAAGTCCTTCCTTCCCCATTATCAGATACAACTCCTAAAACTTCGCATTTTGGTGAAATTATACTACCATAGTTTACTGTTTTTCCGTATAGGGCTCCTGTATTATCTACAACATATCCGTTAGAGCTTATTTTACCTACGATTTCATTCCCATTAACAATCTTTCCTTCTAGAGTGCTTGAACCTAGATAGTCTCCATTTATGCTTATACTTAAATTTTTGTTATCTGCTTTACCATAATTTTGTGAGAAACGTTCTGATATTCCTACAACATCATTATTAGGTAGTATTTTGCCATATACTTTGTTTTCATCATTTACTACAAAATTCGATTTTCCTGTATATCCTTGCGTTTCGCCTGCAAAATTTGTAACATATTTGCCTTGTATTTGCTTTCCTAATAACTTATTATTTTTATCTATATATAGTCCGCCATTTGTTATTTTAGCTATTTCATTTAAACTAGATGTTTCTGTATTTCCATTATCAGATATGTAAGTTAGTGGCGTGCCTTCTGCTGTGTATATTTCTCCAAATTTTACTGTTCCACCGCCAATTGTGCCTTTTTCATCAAAAACATACCCATTAGGTGATATTTTATATATTTTTCCATTTTTTTCAAGCTTTGTTCCTATTCCACTTATACCTATAAATTCATTTGTGTTATTGAAACATACACTTTCATCTAATAAAGAGCCGATAACTTTTCCTGCATTATCAAATCCTTCTTTTTCTCTTATTAGTCCTACTTCTATACCTTCTAAGGAATATACCTTTCCATTTATTGACGCATTTGCTTTTAAATTTCCAAGGTAGTCAAATATAGGTCCTGCATAATTTATAGTTCCTATTAACTCTCCTTTTTCATTTACAATATTACCATTCGCTCCAATCTTTCCTACTACATTTCTTTTTCTTAAAATCTCTCCTTTTGCAGATAGTCTTCCTAAATATTCCCCTTTTAAATTATTTGCAGTCGTCATTGAACTTAGTGTAAAACCAATGCGCTGACCTTCCTTATTTATAACTCTATTTCCAGAAATAGCTTTGGCTATTATTATCCCTTTATTTATGATATCTCCATTATAGCTAACAATACCAATATAAGCTCCATTATTATTGAATGCATATCCTTCTTTTACTACTTTTCCTATAGCATTACCTTCTTCATTAAATACATACCCATTTGCATGTATTTTACCTAGCATTTTCTTTTGATTATTAATAACCTTTCCATCAGGTGCTAAACTTCCTATAAATTTTCCTGTTGATGAAAGAACTATCTTTGATGAAATTAATTTTCCTATTAATGCTATCTGTCCATCTACACCTTGATATCCATAAACATCTCCGTTTACTGTTACAAAGCCATTATTTTCGCCTGTTAAATTATAATATTTACCATCTCCTGATACTCTTCCTACTACTAAACCTAAATCATTATAGACAAGACCTGTTGGTATTACAGCTCCTAGAACATCATAACTATCATTTACAACTAATCCATTGGGTAACACCTTGCCGACTAATGCATTATTTATCGATGTCACAGAACCATCATTATTAATTTTTCCAAGTATTTTATTGTTATTTGATATAGCCATCCCTTGCGGAATTACACCGCCTATTAATTCTTTCTGATTATCATAAATCAGACCATCTGCAGTCATATAGCCAATAACTTCATTATTTTCGTTTACGACTGTTCCATCCGGTATTACTTTTCCTATTAAATCTCCATTAAAATTAAGAGCACTAATATCGGCGGCTATCGCTTTTAGGCTTATTATTATTAAAAGCAATACTAGTTTAGTTATATTTTTTATTTTTAATCTTACTCTTTGCAAATTAATTCCTCCGATTTTGTGCTGCTTCTTCAAGCACATACCCTGCTACCTTATTTTGAATATTTACAAAAGAGCCATTACTCTTTAGATATCCTATTCGTCCATTTGTTAAATTTAAAACGCTTCCATTTGCTGATAATCGTCCTAAAAATTTACCATCATTCCCTAATATATTAGCACCAATCTTATATCCATGTCCCATTATTTTTCCATTGTTATCTACAACTAAATTTGATGATATCATTTTTCCTATGATTTTTTTATCAGCGTCTATTACTTCTCCTTCTGCATTTATTATACCTATAACTTTATCTTCGTCATTGATTACTATATCGCTGTCCACTATTTCTCCTAATAAAATTCCTTTATTGTTAACTGCTCGTCCTGTCACTAATATCTTTCCTATTTTCTCATTATTTGTTGATATGACATTTCCATCCGAGACAACTTGACCAATTACTTTTCCTGAATAATTAAGTATAATACCTTTCTTTATTAGACTATAATTTTTATTAGATGCTCCCCCTGGTAATACTGTTGTTACTATCTTATTTTCTTTATCTATTATATCGCCTAATGCATTCACATATCCTTGTATATTTCCTTGTATATCAATGACAAAATCCTCTGAAATTACTTCACCTATAATCTGTTTGTTTTTATCTAATATATGACCTTCTGAACTAACTACCCCACTTGTATTTCCATCTACATCTATAACCTTTCCACTTTTGCTAACATATCCAAGATATGACCCATCATATCCTATTCCAACTCCTGTTTTTACAATGCCTCCCTTGTATGTTCCCTGAGAATCAAACATTCTTCCTTTTACATCTATATGTCCGTATTCTGTGCCTAAATAATCAATGACTTTACCGTTATCGCTTACAAATCCCAAATAATTACCATTGAAATCTACAACATTTCCTTTAGGCAAAATACGTCCGGCCTTTTTATTATAAAATGAATTACCCTCATAAATAAATTTATCTTCTGCTATACCTTGTTGATTATACACATATCCATCTGCAAATAGATGACCTATAACTTCTCCATTAGAATCGACTATGATATTTTTTTCCGGTAAAATTATGCCTTTTACTTCTTGTTTTGAATTGACCAGCAATTTATTAAATAAAATTTTTGTATTTGGAATTACTTCTGTGTTATCGTAATTGTTTATTGATAGCTTATTAATAAAATTCCCCTCTGTGTCAAATGCTTGTTTCTTATCCATTATGTGGCCAATAATAAAGCCATCTTTGTTAAGAACTTCTCCTTCTAAATTTGCACACCCAAGTGTCTCTTGGCCTGATTTTATTAAACCATTTGAGCTTACACTCCCCATCATCTCACCATTATAATATAATGCATACGTTGGTGTATGGACTTTACCTATTAATTGTCCATTTTGGTCTAATACTCCACCATCTGGATTTACACATCCAATGTATTGTCCATTATCTGTTCGAACAAATCCATCATTTCCAGCTCTTCCTATTATGTTACATTTACTATCTCTAACTATACCCGTCTTTAGAACGTCTCCTTTATATTCTCCATCTTTATCAACTATACTGCCATCAAAAAGCATTCTATATCCAATATCTTTTCCTTCTTTTTTGACTCTTCCATCTTTATCTATATATCCGTATTGTTGACAGCCCCAACCTATTGCTAATCCTCCAATAACCGTCTTTCCTATTATTCTATTTCCCTCAACTGATCTTATTAGACTATTAGGTAAGGTCTTTCCTATTACTTGACCTTTATTATTGATTATTTCGCCTCTGTTATTTATTGTGCCAAGACTATAACCATTTGGTGATAGTGCTATCATATCTTTATTTATAACAGCTCCTATTTTTATACCTCTTGAGCTGATGACATTACCATTCTCATCAATGTAGCCTATAACTATCCCTTCTGCATTATATACTTTTCCATCCTTTCCAACATAACCTATTACGTTGCCTATTTCATCTACGGCAAGATTTGCGTAATCTCCTACTTTTCCTACTACTTTACCATTTTCATCCATTGTAAAGTCAACAAATTCACCAACCTTTCCAATAATCTTTCCTGTTTCATCTATAACGCTACCATCTGATTGCACTCTTCCTATTATGTTACCATTCAAATCTCGAGCCATTCCATTTTCATCAACGTAGCCAATTGTATTATTATTTTCATCGATTATACCTTGTCTTCCTACTACACTTAATGTGCTATCTCCCTGTTCTGCAAGTCGACCTATCACCTCACCTGTGCTCTTGTATGCTATGCCATCCTCTCCGACAAAGCCTATTACTTCTCCATCTTTTCCAATAACGCGCCCTTGTTCGTCAGTATAGCCTACAGTATTACCATTTTCATCGACAACAACTTTTGTCAGTTCTCCTGCTTTCCCTATTATATTGCCATTTATATCATTTATGGTGCCGTCTTCATTTAAATAGCCTATTAAATTGCCATCAAAATCTTTTACTGTTCCATCTTCATCTATATAACCTATTATATTACCTTCTTTATCTAGGGCTAATTTTTTTACTTGACCTACTTTTCCTATAATTTCATCTGTTACACCTATTACATTACCTTCATCGTCTAAAAAGCCTGCAATCTCTCCATTTTCTTTGTATATTCGACCATCTTTACCAATGTATCCTATTACCTTACCGTCTTTATTAACTGCTAAAGCGTTCGAATCTCCTACTTCACCAATTTCTCGACCATATTCATCTAATATACGACCATCTTCTGTCGCCTTTCCTATTAACTTTCCATTAAAATCATATACATTCCCATCTTTATCGACATAGCCGATAACATTTCCATCCTTGTCTAAAGCTAGCTTTCCATATTGACCGACACTTCCTATTTGTTCTTCCGTATTATTCAATATGTTACCGTATTCATCTACATAACCTATTATTTTTCCATCGAAATCTTTCACTATATTATTTTTATACACATATCCAATTATGTTCCCTTCAAGGCTATATCCTAAATTCTTCTTTTCTTCTGCCTTGCCTAAAATTTTATCTTCTTTATCTTTTATATTTCCTTTTTCATCTATTTTTCCTTTTATTTCACTTCTATTTAAGATATTGCCATTTTCATCAACATATCCAATCTCTTGACTATTTTTATTATATCCAATTAATGCAGTCTTACAAGCTGTGCATATTATCTCTCCTGAAGCTAATAGCGCACCTTCTTTATTAATATATCCTATTATTTTTCCTTCTTTATTATAGGCTATTCTATTATTTTTCATTGTGCCTATAGTATTTTCACCTAAGTCGTATACTGTAATATTGTCAGAAGATAATTTCCCTATTATATTTGTTTTAATAGAAAGAACCTCTCCTTTTTCGTTTATAATGCCTATTATTTCTGCATTATCTCCTCGAACATTGTTTTCTTCATCAATGTATCCAATTACTTTCCCATTTTTTAGTAGTGCGATATTCTTCTTTTCTTTCACACTTCCTATTAGTAGTCCTTTATTATCTAAAACATCGCCTTTTTTATTATGTCCTATTATTCTATCGCTAAAATTTTTTACGATGTCGTTTTTATCCAAATATCCAATAATTTCACCTTTTTTATTCTCGACAATTTTCCTTTCTGCACATGTTCTACCTATTATTTTATCCCCAGCTTTTATGACATTTCCATCTTCATCAATGAAACCTATTAACTTACCATTTTCATCAACGACACGTCCTTCTTCGTCAACATATCCTATTATATTACCGTCTTTATCTACAGCCATTTGCTCATATTCACCGGCTTGTCCGATTATATTACCATTCTTATCTAAAACGGTTCCATCTTCGAGCATCTTTCCGATTAAATTTCCTTTAAAATCTTTTACGGTTCCGTCTGAAGTTATGTATCCTATGACTTTTCCATCTTTATCATAGGCTAATCTTTTATAATTTCCTGCTGTTCCTAATTTTTCTCCGCTACTTGCGATTACATTACCTTTATTATCTACAATTCCTGCAATTTTGTTACTGCAATCAATTATTCTTTTCTTTTCATCAACGTAACCTATCAATAAACCTTTTTCGTTAAAAGCCAGCTCTTTTACCTCACCAACTTTGCCTATTATCTCCCCTTCATTATTTCTCACATTTCCTTCTTTATCTTTTTTACCAATAATAATTCCACCACAGCCTTTTGCTGTTCCGTCTTTTTCTATGTATCCAATAAATTTATTATTTTTATCATAGACAATTTCTGCAAATCTTCCTGCTCGCCCTAATATATCTTCACTTAGTCCTATTATTTGACCTTTATCATCAATGTAACCTATGAGTTTACCATCTTTTCCTATTACTCCGCCTTTATCATCTACAAAACCAATGATTTTACCATTTTTATCATAAGCTACGGTTTCGTATGCCCCCGCTTTTCCGATAACATTACCATTCTGATCAATTATTTCGCCTTTTTCGTTTAGCTTTCCAATTATGTTTCCTTCATAATCTATAACATTGCCATCATCATCTATGTATCCTATGGGTTTACCATCTACACCCATAGCTACTCTTTTTTTATCCCCGCTATTTTCAGAATCATCTAGAGCTATTATATTTCCATTTTCATCAACTGTTCCTATTTGCTTACCATTATGATCAAAGACACGTCCTTGCTCATCGATATAACCAATAACTTTACCATCTTTATCTAATGCTAATTTACTATACGCTCCGGCTTTTCCTATTATATTACCATCTTTATCTCTGATGTTTCCATCTTTATCTGCTTTTCCGATAATATTTCCATTAAAGTCTTTTACTGTTCCATCTTTATCAATATATCCTATTACATTGCCATCTTTATCTAAAGCTAGTCTGTGGCTTGCTCCGACCTTTCCTATTATTTGGGGGGCATTCTTTCCTTTTGTAAATTTGACTATCTTACCATTCTCATCAATATAACCTATTGCTTTCCCCTCTTTATCATATACAATCTTTCTACTTTCTCCATTACTTCCGATTTTTTCACTTGCAACTTTATATACATTTCCTTCTTCATCAACATATCCTATTACATTGCCATCTTTATCTACAACACTATTATCTGGCATTACTACTCCAAGTAAATTGCCATTTTCATCTACAACAATGTTTCCTGATGATGTTACCTTACCAATTATATTACCTTCTGCATCAACAACGTCTCCATTTTCGTTTAGGCGACCTATGATTTTTTGCGAATCATTTATATCAACGACTGTTCCATCAGGTAATACTCTTCCTATTATTTTTCCATTTTTATCATATACAAATCCTGCTTCTACGGCTTTTCCTATTATTTCTCCTTTACTGTTCACAATTGTTCCATCAGCAAGGGCTCTGCCTATTACCTCCCCTTGCAAATCTACTACGGATCCATCTGTTTTTACATACCCCATTATATTACCATCTTTATCATAGGCTAATTTCATATTTTGGGCTACTCCAATGATATTACCATTGGCATCTACAATTAATCCATCTTCATTTACACGTCCTATTATTTTTCCGTCTTTATCGTGCACATTACCAGCTTCATCTATATAACCTATTATTTCTCCATTTGGACCTATTGCTAGACGATGTGCACTCTCTTTCATTGTTCCAACTGAGCAATTTGTGCCATCCTCACATATTTGATAGTTTGCTTCTGGATATAATGCACTTCCTTTTACACTGATTTCTTCGGATTTTACACTCGATTTATCTAATCTTGTTTCATACCATGTTATCTTAATGTTGTTTTGAACATTTCCCGGTAAATGAGGATTCCAATTTATTAAAATATTACAAGTCTCGTCTCCGCGTAAATCTCTGTTTCTACATTTATCACGAAGCTCAAATCCATCTTCCATTTCTTCAACTAATTCTACTCTTTCAATATGAATACTCTCGCTTCCATCTGTTCCTATTGTCAAAATGCTTTGATTCTGCGTATCTACCCCTAATATAAATTTATTCATATTTATTTGAGATGGAGTTATTTTTATCGGCTTATTTTTATTTCCAATTTCTGAATTTTCCGTATCTATAAATAACGGGGGGGTTTCTGAATTAATTTCTGGTAGTATATTTTGATTTTCTACAAAATCTGGTGTATTTTCTTCTGGATTATATATTTCTCCGTCTGAAGAATTTAATTGCAATCCAATCAAAAATAAGAAAAATAGAATAATTCCTATTATTAGAATTATTTTTCTTGTTTTCTTTTCATATTCCTCAAAACGCGTATTTTCGTTCATTGTATCCTAACCACACTACAAAATATACCATTACGACCTAATTGACTGCATATATTATCACCTTCTTCTAATGATTGTATAGGGCCAACACGAAGATGAAATACTTCTTTTCCCTGACCATCAGCAGGTGTATCTACTGAATAAAAGGGCTGATATTTTCCTAGTGTTGCTGAATAATTTTTTGATATGCCATTCCATAATTTTTCAAGATTATTTATGTCTTTATCTGTTCCTAATTCTATTGATATACTATCTCCTTTTGTTTGGGAAAAAGCTCTACCATCCTTAAATTCTTGTAGCAATGCTTCTGTTTCTGATGAAATAGCTTTGTTTCTATTTATATTTCCATCTTTTGGACTAATTAATATAGGATTAGAATTATTATTTGAATTTCCTATTGTATTAGTGGTGATATTTGGAGACGATGAATTTTGTGAACTTTTTTCTTGTTGATTATTTACACTTATTTTTTCTTGTTGATTATTATATATAGGGCTAATCAATTCTGCTCTATCCGATTTTATATCAATTTGTCCTTCGATTTGTGGCTTTTCTTGTTGAGGAATTTTAGGTGTTTCCGGTGCCACAATAGTCTTCGCCTTCGGTAAACTCTCTAAGATTTCTAAAGCAGTTTCATTAGCCTCCTTTATCTTATTTTTTGCTTCAATTTGCTGTTTATTTTCAATTTGCTGTGACTTTTCTGTTTGTGGAGCTGTTGCAGTATTCTTTCCATCACTTATCATCTGTTCATAACTCATATCTGAGTTCTGTTCTCTTTGCTGGAAGTTATCACTTCCTTTCGAATTAAAGAAAGAATTGCTTTCAAAGAATGATTTTTTTTCTGCTGTTCCTTCAGAATCGTCTTTAGGAGCATTGTATACATCTTCATAATTTTCTTTTGAAAGATTTCTATCTTGAGCCTGCAAATCCCATTCATTTGTTTTTGCATAGACTGCATTTTCAAGACCATCCGAATCTGCTCTTCTTAATTTTAAACATACAATTCTTTTGCCGCTACGCAAAACCATGTCTCCCATTCCCTCAACAATAATCAATCTATTGTTTGGGCCGGCTGTTCTAAAACCGACAGGAGTTTCTGAACGTTCTACTATCAAAGTTACTATCGGTCTTTGAACTGCTGTTAGGGCTTTATCTCCTAAGTCTATATAAGTAAATATATTATCTCTCCATACTCTCTCCGGTGCTATTACAATGTCATCTGGATTTGGAACATATACTTCAATATCAAACCTAAATTTAGTTGGATCAACGGGGATTTTTTCAATCCAATCCTCTCTTTGCAAATCCCTTGTAAATGTTGAATCCACGCTTGTTCCGCCTGTTTCATACGTACTTGCATTTACATGTCCATTTCCGCTATTTCCTATAGAACCAGAGCCATTTATACCACCTTTTCTCTTTACTACTTCAATATCTATAATTGCATTTGTTATTCTATCGGTATTAACTGTTTCACTTTGAACATAGAAAACATATTTATTGCCAGAACGACCAAATACAATCATATTTGTATCTACTCCCACAAATTGTGATGAATCCGGATACACCATTAAACTTGATGGACCTTGTATTTCTGCATTAAATGATTGACCGTCACCAATATATACATTCTCTATCACTTCCCAATTTGGAAAATTTATCAATGTATACATTCCCTCTCTTACACGTACTGGCAATACCAATTCCGGTGTCCAATAATATTTTGTATAACCTGGTCGACTTTGACCTTCTCCCATATGTTGCAAAGGATCTTTCCATGCACTTTGCATCATTCCAAGAGACCCAACGCCCCCTAAATAATTTAAATTTGTTGCAGCGTAATTTCCCTGACTTTGGTCAGCATTTTGATCTAAACTATTTTTCGTTACCTGAGCCCTTGCTTCTATTATACAAAATCCAAGTGCTAATATTGCTATTGATAATATTTTTAATGTTCTCTTCATAACGAATACCTTAATATAGTTAATTTGTTTTACGCTCTACTTGTTTATAATCTAATACTGTAAATCCTAATGGATTTTTCAATCTCTCTCCAAATGTCACTCGTTTTGCTCTATACCTTATTTTTATTGAAGCAACCCAAACACTTACTCTTGGGGTTTCATATTCTGGCATCATGTCTTCCACTCTAAATTCGACTTGCCACCAATTTTCCCCATTTGCTCCACCAACTTCGGTAACAGATGATATTTTTATGTTTCTTGTTATATTATGTTGACGAATTATTTCCAGAGCAGGATCAGCAAACTCTTTTTTAAACTTATCATATACTCCTGTTGATGACATTTCTTGAATTGTTCCTCCTGGTCCCCAACGAAGCTCCATTTCCTCAATATCATTTACAAAAGTATTTCTAAGTAATACATACTCTCTTATAAATATCTCCGTTAAATATTTATATTCATATATATTCCTCACAGGCTCAACATTATATATTTGATCCTTTTTATCTGTAAAACTTAATAAATATGGCTCAACGCGATACAATGGCATAATTGCAAAGATGACATAAGTTAGTATCAAATTACAGCATACGCTTACTGCAAAAATAATTGCAAAAGCTCTTGCTGTCCATAAATACCTCTTCTCCGTCGCATTCTCAACAATAACGTCTGCAGAGCCTTTTTTATATGCTCTTGACATTTTTGCATGAGGATAGGTTCCTTTTTGCCCTTCCAATAATATTTTTTTTGTATTTTCAGAAGATATCTGTTCCACCATTATTCTACCTTAGCTCATTGCTTTAAACCAATCCGGTAATGTTTTTGGTAACTCTACCTCTATACATGCACATGGAGATAATTTTAGTTCATAAATATCTTTACCAATTCCAACAGGTTCTGGCTCATAATAACTTCCTATAAAATTGCATGCGGCTAAAATGACTATTGATAGCATAATTACTAATATCTTATACATCTTTACACCCTCTTTTTAGTAACTCTCTTTTCATAATTAAATCTTTTATTTTTAAAAGTCTAACGAGAAAATCATTTACCCTAACTTATCAACAAGTTAAATCGGATAATATTAATGTATCGTATTAATACTTAAAAATTTTTTAAACTTTTATTTCACTTTGATAATAGCTATATATGACAAATCCTAATGGATTTAATAATCTTCGATATGAGGTTATTCTTCTTGGATCAACATATCCCCTAACATTGGCGGTCCAATATCTTTCCTTTATTATGGGGAACGTATCTTTTTTACGATTTATAATACCTTTTTGATATGTAAAATCGTATGTCTTAAATTCTATTTTCCATGTATTACTATTTTCTCCACCGGTTCTTTCTACAGAAAGGATTTCAACTGATCGGCTTGCTCCTTTTTCATCTAGTTCTGATTTTACTGCAGGAAACTCTTTTTCAAAGCTTTTATATACATTATAGGTTGATAAATATGATACTAAACCTCCCCATAACCATCTGTTTTCCATTTCTCGAGCATCTTTTATGTATGTATTTCGATATTCTACATATTGTTTCATAAAATTTATCATCATTTTTTCTCGTGAATCCATCCACCATTCTATTCGTTCGCGTTTGACATATGATTCCGAATCAGAAAAAGATACAAAGATTTGCGGATCTATTATTATTGATGGTGCTAATTTTAGTATTGATAGTGTTGCACATATTCCATATAAAAGAGAAATTGTCGCAAGAAATGCCATTAAGCGGCTTATCCACCTATAGTATATTAATTTTGCTCGTTTAACTTCAATAACATCCTCTGTAATAAAAGCAGGAGCCTCTTTTTCCTTATTTTTATTTGTCAGACGGAGAATCTTTTGATTGATTAAGTTTGCCATTGGTCCTTATTTCTCCTTCATCACAGGAGCGTATGCCGTTGCTCGACTTTGATTGTCCATGGATTTGATACCTTCTTCTTCGGCGGCTCGTGATGCTTTTTGATTTGCTTCAGCCTCTTTTACAGCTTCTTTGACTTTGTCTGCAGTGCTATCCGGTGTTATTACCGAAACCTCTTCTTTATCTGCATCAAAAGCTTCCAAATAATTATTTATTCTTTGAATACGCTCTTGAGCTTTATCATTACCTGTCATATTTTTTACAGACTCAAATCCTTTTATTTCTTCCTCGCCTTCTCTATAACCGAATTTTGCTTCTTCAATTGTGTTATCTTTCAACTCATCAAGTTTACAGAAAATTTCATCATAGTAAGATGTTCTCTTTTGTTTTTTACAATCAACGTTGTAATTGTCATCCTCTGCACTACTTGCTAATCCGCCATTTTTCATAATATATATAGCACAACTTTCAGCAATTTTATTCGGGCAACCTGTATCATTTTTATCTTCACAGCTTTCTCCATCTACTGACTCGCCAAAATTATGAAGTTGTGTGCATAAACTTTTTAATGCATCTTCTACATCTTTTTCGTTTTCATTCATTGTTTTTTCTGCATTATGCTCGGCATTTACTGAATCTAAGAATGAACCAATTAAATTCCGCTTATATGTCGCTAAATCTATTTTTTGACGCTTAATGTCATTTTCTGCATTTTCTTTCTTTAGCAGATATTTATACATATTTCCTAATACACCTCTATATTGGAATGATTTGTTTAGGAATAATGCTAATTCACTTACTTCACTAAACATTCCATCATTCATTGTAGAAATATTTTTCTCTATTGCTTTTGATTTAGAATCGTTAATACTATCATGGTCGGCAAGTAAGTGACGAACTCCAGTTCCATATAATTCAATATCTTGACAAGTTGGAACATCATATCCGCTTTCAACACCAGCAGTTCTTTTCCTAAATTTTATAGCGTTGACATCATTATTTTTGCCTTTTATATCAATAATCACACCGCCAAGTTTACATGGATATACTCCTGCTCGTGATATAATTGTTGTATAATTATCGCTACTTAACCCTCTCTCAAGCATATCTTTTAATTTACTATTATCATATGCTCTCTCAACAAATGTATGCTGATACAATTCATCGCCTCTTAAGTTTGGTGTTGCCAATAAGTATCTCCATATTTCGGGCAAATATTCAACCTCATTATATGTTCCCTTGAATTTTTTATCTACCAAGGTTGATTTTGATGGTTTTTCTAGTTTATCCGCATCTATATATTTAGGAACATCTACATAATCTTGGGCACTGAAATAGAATATCTCTCTTAGTGGCGGTAAATTTACCATTGGTTTATGCGGAGCCATAAAGTCTCTTCCGGCATTTTCATCATTACGATCAATTAAATCTTCTACCATTTGAGGCATTTCACCTACTTCTAGGCCATAACTTGGGATTGGATTATCATAGGTTCCTCTTGCAGGTAAGCCTACAAAGTAATTATCATCTGTTTTAATAGGATTCGGAATACCAAAACTTTCTGTTAATTTAATTTCGGCACCTTCCAATTCTTCCTTATTTTTTGCTTCACTTAATTTTTTAATTAGTTGGCAATGTTTCTGGGTAATTTCTGGAAGTTCTGACATATCCTCTTCGCATACTGTATTGTCATTCGCATAGTTATTTCTTTCATAAATTGAAGCATCTGGTTCTTCCCCATCTTCTCCTGTTATTTTTAATTCTTTTCTAAAATAATCGACTTCTTCTGTAGCTGCTTTTATTTCGTCATCCACAATCTCATCTGCGTTTTTGATGTAACCAGCTAATAAATTGGCCGCTTGCTCTACACTTTCATCTTTAAGAGCAAGTGCTAGTGTTTCAGGAGTATAGGTGGCATCTGATATGCCATACTTTTCTAAAGCACCCTCCGCTATAACAAAATTTTTAACTACACCAACATTTTTTAATTTTGCTGCCGCATCTGATTTCCATTGCTCTCCAGTAAACCATCTATCATCCATCGTATCTTTTACGATTTTTGGCAGTTCATTCTGGACTGATGAATCTGAATTTTCTGTTCCTCCACCGAACATTACTCTGGCCATTGTCCAGCTTAAATTATCTTTATCATATTCATATTTTTTATCTTCTTCTGTAATCGGTAATCCTGTCGAACTAGGATAATATCCTCTCTTGATACTTTCCATTCTATCTGGTTCTGATCCGTCTTCTTTAGCTTCTAGCTTATTTTCAAATTTTTTATTTGCCTCTTCTATTTCTACATATCCTTTTTCTGCTTCTTCTAAATATTTTTTAGCAAATGTTTCTGCCGATTTTTCTATTTCTTCTTTTTTAGTGTTTATATCTTCTTGCAAAGTTTCCATCATTGTTTCTGCAGAATCTATCTCTGTCTGAGCTTTAGCAATATTCGCCTCTAGTTCAGATATTGGGAAGAATTTATTATCTTCATTATTTGCATATAAATCTTCTGTTATTTCCTTTTCATTAAATCCTTTGCATTCCTCATACTTGTTCGTATTTGCTTTATAACAAATATAATTTCTTTCCTCTTTTAATGCCGGAATTTGACCTATTTCTTGAGCTCTTGTTGGATTTTTTATTTCGTTTTTCTGTTCTGATGTGAAAGTGCTCATACCTTTTTCAATCGAATTTATCTCTTTTTCTAATAATATTTTTGTATTTTCATCTTCTGTTGTATTGAGTTGATCTTGCAAAGCTTTTACTCTTGCCTCTAATTCAGCAATCTGTGTCGTAATTGAGGATACTCGTCTTAAAGCTTCTTGACGTAATTCTACTGCTTCATTCTTTTCATCTGTTGCATCACTTAATTTGTTTGCAAAATCACTTCTTGTTTTTATTATATTTTCTAATTCCCTTTTTAATTGCTTCTGCTCATTATCATAATTCATAATAAGCTTTATTAAACTCTCTTCAACATTTTTTCTTACTTCCAATACGTTTTGGAAATCATCGGAAGCTACTCTTCGTCCTGCTTCATAAGTTTGTTTGCGCAAGTGCTTTGTTTGAACGTCTAAATCATTCATTTTGCAAATTTGTTCATAGCTTCCATCACTCTTCCAACTTCCTAATACTGCCGGCATATATTTCTTTACAAGGCTGCTTACCCTGAAATCCCACTCTCCAGGACAATTGTCATTTGTTTCCAACACCGTATAGACACTTTTTGCTTTTGTGAAGCGACAACCTCCATCTTTTGAAATTATTCTTTGGTCGTATTTTTTTGTTTTATAGTATCCTGGACATTTTGTAGATATTATTGCTCCGTTTATATAACCGGTGCTATTATCTCCTTCTACCCTACATATAACTGTATCTGTTATAGGCTCTCCTGCAGAATTACATGTAACAATCTTTGTTCCTATGCAAGTCTTTTTACCGCTAGATTCTGTGCAATTTTTTCCAGAATATCCAGAACAGAAATCTCTGTAAGCGTCCTCTGTTGCATCTGTTGTCAACTTGCATGATGTTACTGCTGGCAATACAAACTCAATCGGTCCAACATTTTTTTCATCTTCTGCCAAACCTGTTGCAATGCGGTATGACATCATTCCTTTATCTATGGCTTGGATTATCATTCTGATATTACGGTATTTATTACGCATATATTCTGCCTGAAAATCCATCTGATCATTCCATGGTGAGAATTGTAATACACCGTTATTTGTTAATTCCATTATTTTATTAGCACCAATTCTCCAACTTTTTTCAGCTTTTATTCTATTTTCTATTTCAATTCTGTCGGCATCCGTTCCATCTTTTAAGAAATCCGTATCATTATATTCACGCTTGTTCCTCTCTGCTTCATTTGTAAAATCTTGAGGAATTTCTGTTTGATTATAAGATATTGCCGGTGTTTCTGAATCCATATCGCTTGTCACTGTGTCTACTATGCATGGAAACATATTGGGATTTTCTTTACATGGATTTTCTGTATCTGCCTTATATCCATCCGGACATGTTTCATAATATCCACTACATTCTCCCGATGTGCCTATTAGAGTATCTGTTGTGTATTTCTGATATTCTTCTATTACTTCTTTTGATACACCATCTCTTGCTTCATGGTTGTTTACTTTGTTTGGTTTACTTCCTCCATACCATATTGATACACCTTTTCCGTCACCATATTTGTTCATAAAATTAACAACGCTCTTATCACTTTCTTCCAAAACTTTTAGAAGTCTCTCATGTATTTCTTTTGCTTTTAAATACTTTCTATACTGTGATTTATATTCACCTAAACTTGCCTTTAAATTATGTAGTTGCAAAGCTTCATCTATCTTAGCTTCTATTGGTTGTAGAGCCCCTAATATTGCTGAATCATCTACATTTTTTAATTTAGCTTGCTCTTTGTTTAATTCTGGACAATTTTCTCCTCCACCATTTTGACAAACTTCACTACGTTGGTAATCTTTTGCTACTATTGGAGTTCCTTTTGCATATGTATAACTTTGATTTTCACTATAGGCAAATTGATATTCTCTATTTATATATTCTTCTGCTGAGCTTTGTTTATCTTGTTCTATTTGCTGTATTATATCTAATTGTCTTGCTGATGTAAATATCGTTTCTGTTGCTACTAAGTCTTCTACTATTCTCATTAATTTATCATAGACAACGCTTACTATATAAGCATTCATCATCTCAGCATACTGTCCGCCATTGTCCGGATTTTCAGGATCCAGATCTTCTTCCGATTGATTTGGATTTACATCCGACATCTGCATTCCAAAAAATTTACAATTATTTTTTTCTTCTCCTTTTTGACAACGATCTAATCTCTCTATAGTTGTCTCTACTACTCTTAAAAAATCTTCCGTCATTCTTCCGGTCATGTATGTTTCCATAACCATATCTTGCTTATATTCAATTCCTTTACGCTTAAAGGCCATTTTTACGGCATTATAATGCTTCGAATTATATTGCTTTTCTAATGGATAAACAACAAATAACTTGTGGAATGCATCAAAGTTTTCTTTTTCATCCATTCCGTTCTTTGTAATTTTTAAAGTTTCATTATTTTTTAACTCAGGATTGCTTTTACCTGGAGCCTTTTTGGTCTCTCCTTCTGGATTTTCAGTAAATTCTAAAGCAAAATCAATTCCTTTTTTTATCGCTTCAAGTTTATTTGTATTCAACTCTGATTGTATTGTCTGAAGCTGTCTGTAAATCGCTTGTGCATTAGATACTATCTTATTTGCATTGCCAGGTATGTCAATTTCCACATCCCATGGCATTGGCGGAATTAGAAAAAATGCTTTTGCATTATATGCATTACAGCCTAGGATTAATACACCTAATACTATACTCTGTAATAATCTTAGTCCTTTTTTCATTTGCATATCCTCCGTCTTTTATTTCTCGTATTTATTTTTTAGCTCTAATTGCGCTTCTAATTCTTTATTAGTTGTTTCTGCTTCTGTTATTGCTTGATCTATATATTCTTTTGTTAATATGTATTTTTCTAAATCAAAAGTTGAATAATCCTCTTCTGATTTTTTCTTTGCAACGCTGACATTTTGTAACTCTCTCGCTGCTACATATTGTAACCTCGCTGCTTGCAATTTTGCATACATTAATAATGCTTTCATATTTTCTATTTTTGTCGCACTATATGAAGATATTGCTTCCAGCTCTCCCGGTGCTTGAGGTGTATTTTGGAACATTTCATCTATTACTTCTGTGCGAACAGGTATTTCTCTTCTTAATGTTGCTGATACTTGCAATAAATGAACTGCTGAATTTATTAATAAATATCTTCTATTGCGGATAACTGCATCGATTTTGGTTTGATATTCTGTGTCATTTCCTAAATTGCTTGGATCATAGAAATAATATTTCATGAAATTTTCGTAATCTTCTTCTTTCAATTCATATTTTTCCATTGTTTTTTCTTTATCCCATTCGTCGTCTTCTTCCGCTTCTACGGTTCCTATAAATGCATCTTCATTTGCATCAGTATTGTTAGCTGATAATGCATCTATTCTTTCTTGATATTTCTTATAAATAGGATCTGCGTTAGTGCCAATTTTCTCTTTTTCTTCCTTTAATCCTTTTATTGAATCTCTATGCCCCTTCATCTGATTTCGAAGTTCAGATTCTGCAAACATTAAGCGTTCATATTCCATTAGAACAGTCATGTATTCATTATATGCTTGTTCTTCCTGCGGTGTTCCTATCGCTTGTTCATATATTTTTTTCTTTTGCTCTGTTTCTATTTTCTTTCGATTTAGTTCAAGCGTGGTTGTTTGATAAAGTTTTGTCACTTCTGCAAGGTTGTGTTCCTCTACTGTTATTTTTTCATCAGAGTATTGCTGTCTATTTTCTTTATATAAATCGCGTTCGTCTTCTATGGCTTTTTTATTTTTATCTTTTGTGCTACCAACATTCTCCTCCATTTTATTTGCTTCTAATAACGAGCTCCCATAATTTTGGATATACGTTTCTGCTAATTCAGCAAGAGCCTTTTTATTAAACCCTTGTGAAGACATTTGTTTTACTTGAGCAACTTGTTGGGATATTTTTGTTGTTGCTTCGTTTACTTTATTTACCCATTCACTTATTTTTGCAATTAATGTTGCAGCATCTATCATCAAAGCTTGAGCAGGGTTTGTATAGAAGACTGTTGTTATCAGTATTATACTAATTATTTTTCCTATTTTTTTCATAGTCTAGTCTCCTTCATTGCCTAAATCAGACGTATCATCATGTGATTGTCTTGTTAAATCGGCTGTTTCTTGAGCGCTTATTTGATAGGCCTTTAGCTCTAGTATTCTATTTAAACGTTGTTGGGTTGCTAAAGTTACTATATTTTGGGCATGTAATATTTCATCTATGTTTTTATTTTTAAAATCATATTGATACAAATCTCCTGTCTCTTGATATATACTTTGTTTTGTAGCGACTCCTTTGGCAAAAGCTATCGCTACGTCATCTATAATCACTGCATTAATGTCTTTCCTGTTTTTATTTGTTCTTTCGATATCTTCACCTTTTCTGCGTGTGTATATGTATGATTCGTCAACAGCATTCGTTAACTCTTCATCTTTAGTCTCTACAAGTTCTTGGCTTTCAATACTATTAGGCATAACGCGAATTTCTTTTATGTTATTTTGAACGAAACTTTTTGAATCTTTGGTAAATGTTGTTATTGCATTCAAATCACATTTTGTCGGATTTTTAAAACAATTACTGGCTATTTCGAATCCTTGTGTTGCTCTCTTTCTTATATCTGATATTTTTTTTTGCATTTCTTGCACTTTATTTTCAACATCTTTATACAACTCAAGTTTCGACTGAATTGCCGCCATTATATCAAACACAGCATATGCTTCTTGAATACTCAAAAAACTAAAGCATACAGCGACTATCATTATTCTTTTCATCATTGTTATTCTCCCTCCGCTGCATCTATATCGTCAAAATAGTTATAATTAAATGTTGACAAATCTTTTAATATTTCTGTTTGTTGATTTTGTGCATCTGAAGACACTATACTTAGTATTTGTTGTGTTGCGTAATAATTTATTTGTGCTCCTGCAGAATAATCGTCTTTTGTTGTGGTGCTGTTGATTAAACCTTCTTGTAAGCTAATTATACTTTTTTCTTTCGAATTTATATTTTTTTCATCGTTATCCCTATTTGATTTGTATATATTTGTCGCTGCTATTGCAAAATTGTAAAGAACAGATTCATTGTATGCTTTTTTTTGCTTTCTTCTCCACTCCTCTTTAAGCATTTCTGCATTTTGTCCTTCTTGTTTATTTGCATTTAATGCATATTTGTATAAACACTTTTTTAGTTTTTTTTCGGCTTCTTTATATTTAACATTCTCCCTTTTGTTAACTACGGATACAGATATATCTTTCGCAAATAATTCATCGGGGAAACATAGGTATAAAAAAACATCTGTAAATAGTCTTTTTCCTTTAACAATTTTTGGCTCCCTTGGGTCTAAATCACTTTCGTTTATTATTATCCCTTGAAGTTTTCTTTTTGCTTGAGCAAAATCTTCATCTGTATTCTCATTTATATATAAAATAGGCTCCGTTTCATATGCTTGCATCGCAACTTTTGAACGATATAAAGCATCCATTCTTCTTATTAAACTCCATATTTTGGGTGCTTCTATATCAATCATACCCATCGCTGCAAAGGCTTCTCTGGTATTACTTACATTCTTTAACATGTCTTGGAGTTTTTGAAGTGTTCCTTTTTCTTCATCTGGTTCTAAATTACCCCATGTAGCAGCAAATTGTTTTGCTCTGCTTACTCCTATAATATTGGCTATATTGTAGTCCTTGACAATATGGTGATATACTCCATCTCTTTTATAATCTTTGTATAAATCTTCCTTATATATATCTCCCCATGTATCCTTATCCCCTTTTGCTTTATCTAGACACATTCTTAAACCGCTTATATCGCTTTCAATTTCATCCATTCCGCTAAATTTTGGACATTTTAATTCATTTGAAATTTCAAAATTCCCCTTATGGTATATTGCTGAAAATAATGCGGTTTCTTTATCTGATATAAATGAAAATACATATGTCTTTTCTTCTAAGATTTTATTATTGGCTTCTTCACTTCCATCTGAATAGCCTTTAGAATTACTGATATTATTTATTATATTATTTTCTAAATTATGTATGTTATCTGCAAATTTTTGAATATCTAATACTAAATCGGATACCATGCTGTCATCTATGTTTGTATTAGCTTCTGATATATTTTTTTCAAAATCTTTACCGGCATCTTGTAAACTATTTTGGTCTATTTTCCCAGCATAGTATGCACTAATTAATTGGCTATATTTATCAAAAGCTTCTGCTACTTGTTGACTGTATTTTTGATTATAATTATCTTTTGTGCTTGATATTATATATGATGCTTTGGATTGTATGCCACTTATATCTTTTTTAATTGATGTGGCTTGATCTTGTAATGCTTGTTTTTCATAATCCCTTAAATCACTATTTTGATTTATACCACTAATCAGCATTTCTATTGCTTTTTGAGAATTCTCCGTTGTGCTATCTATATTTATTTTAACGTCGTCAAAAATCTCGTTCGTGGCAAGCATTGGTGAAATAATTTCGTTCTTATAATCACTTAATGTTGTTTGAATTTCTGACTCCGGTGCTCCAGCTCTTACTCTAGCTTCTACTTTACTTGCGGTTGCTGATGAGATTTTTTGGTTTTTACTATTTTCTCCTTCTAACTTGTTGCCTACGTCTGCCATAGCATATCCTATGCCATTCATTCCGTCTTCGACGCTACTTATTGTGCTGGAAACTTTATCTTGAACATTTGCTACGGTGTTTTTTAAATCTGTAGCATATTTCATAACCGATGAAACTTGGTCTCCTACTACTTTTACTGTATTTATCGCATTGTCTACCTGACTCTTTATACTGATTATCTGTTGTAATCCTGTATTAATCGAGTTAACAAATGAAGTTACTTCAGCTAAATCTATTGTTGGCCAGACAAATGCTTGAGCCGACTTCGGGCCAATAAGAATGCTACAACAACATAGTGCTGTCCCTAGTATATACCTTGCTAATATATTCCTTATCATTCTATGCCCTCCATCATAATTTTATCATACATATATTCTATGACTTATTTATATTCTATTAATATAAAATATTACTTCTTCATCGCCTCTATTTCTTTTACTATTTCTTGCATCATTGCTTTTATATCTTCTGTTTGGCTTTGTATATTCTCTAAAGCCTTTGTATCCACTTTTATATCTATCTTCGCAATATCTTCTTTTAAACTTTTCCCAACTTTTCCAACTTCTTCAACTCTCACATCTCCGTTGAAATATTGTATAATCACTTTCTTATAATTATCAATTCCTTCTATTAATCTCTTTTGATACTCCTTGTTATAGTTTTCTTTTGCTTCTTCTATAACCTCAATTGCTGAATCTGATAAATTTTCTTGCTTTTGTATTAATTCTTCTATCTGATTAATTATCTTATCTTTTGATGATTGATCCGTATCTTCTACCAACGTTATTGTTTTTCTTAAACTTTCCATAGTTTCCTTTGTTTTATTGGCTGCACTGTTTAGTGTGTTTATTGATGCATCCAAAACATCATTCATTTGAACCATTATTTGATTGCAGTCTTTTTGAAACTCTTCGAGATTTTTTATTATTTTATCTTGTTTTTTTTTTAAACCTTCTTCCTCACTTGTCTCTTCTTCTTCCTCCTCTTCTTCAATTTGCATATTTGATTCTTCTAATATTTCTGTTTCTACTTTTGCAATGTTTCCAGATATGATATTATTGGTTTCTGTTGTTATGTCATTTAGTGCAATTGTAAACTGACCGTCTATATCTTCTAAATTCTTATTAATTATGTGGGGAATTTCTATATTTAAACCGGTGTTCTTATTAACCAAACTCATACTCCCCGTTGCTTGATTTACAGCATCTTCCGCAGTCTTTTTTAAATCTTGGCTAAATGCAGCGATTGTTTTGATATTTTCACCGATTGAACTTAGTGTATTTTTTAATTGAGTTAGTTGATCTTTTACTTGATTCATGGAATCTATTGATGTTGTCACATTTGATACAATGGGGATTATTTCTCCAAAGTCTAATACTGGCCAAAATGCTTGTGTCGGCTTTGATAGCATTGATATAAAACTAATGATTAATAAGTATTTGCTTATTTTCATAATTTCCCCCCTAACTTGCATATTTCATATGCTTAAGTTGTGAAATTTTACCACATTTTCGCCTTTTTGTCAATTATTTTTATAAATTCATTTCACCTATATATTTCGTAACGAATCCATCTTCTCCGAATTCTTTTACTAAACTTTCAACTAATAATACATTCTTTATACCTGAATTGTATAATTTCAAATATGGCCCTAATCCACTCAAATTCACATCCAATATTACTGACTCTCCTTCACCATTTTCCCCTGCATCTGGACGTTTTAATAGTATGGCATACGGGCAATCTCTATACGATTTTCCGCTTATGAAATCATACTCGCTATCAGTTAAATTCCATTTTTCGTATGATTCCGGTGTCGCTTGGGTATTTCTAAAAAATATCATTGTTTTACATTGCCCTCGGACAGCATCCCCTACTCCTAAACTGTCTACAATGTTCGGTTGTTGAAATGCACAGAGATATGCTTGACGCTTCTTACGTCCCTCTTGTAATCCTTTTATAAAGTTATCTCTAAACATTTCATGTTTTAACATCGGAGCTGTTTCGTCTATCATAATTAGTGCTGGGGTTCCGGTTTCTGTGCTTTCTGATTGTATTCTGTGCATAATGTAACTAATAGATGCTGCTGCTAGAATGTCATCATCGAATATTTCTGTAAAATCAAATGCAACAAAACGATTTGCACTTAAATCCAAACTATCGTGTTCAGCATTAAATATATTACCATATTGCTCCGGATTTATCCATCTATATAGCTCTCTTCTCATTGTCCCTGTTGGTGAAAAACAACTCTTATATAAATTTTTTAGCATACGTTCTTCCGGGCGTAAATAATCAAACGCTGTTGTCACTGCTCTTGCTGCTTCTCTTTCTGAGAGAGCGTCCTTGGCCATTGTTATTGCTTTTAACCAATTTCTTAAAAATGCTCTATTGCTTAGTGTATCTCTAGAATCAAATGGATTTAATGCTACATTCTTTCTTTCTCCACTAAAACCTACATATGCACCCTTTACCATGTGCGTAAATATTTCAGCACCCCTGTGTCTATCAAAAAAGTATACTTTTAAATCCCCGTGGCGCATAGCTTGACCTGCTAAAAATGTTAGCAAGGTTGTTTTACCTTGACCGGTTGGACCAACTATGCAACAGTGTGCCACTGCTGATTCTGCTGCTGAAATATGAAATTGAAATCTGTATGGAGAGCCACTCATTGTCCTAAATACTGTTATGGCACCTTCACCCCAGTCACTTCTCGGTAACCCCGTTGATAATTGTTCAAAGGAAACCGCTAATGACACTATTCTTGATAGATAAAAGTATGTTCTTCCACAGGTGTCATATCCGGGGAATTGATTAAAGAATGTCGCTTGAGCTATCCAATTCTCTCTTACAGGTGTTACACTAAATAATCGACATATTCTTTGAACCTCACTTTCTCCAAACTCTATCTCCTTTAGACTATCCCCTTTCAATATAAAACTCATTGAATATTCTATTAATGATTGATGATCTACATCACTATCTTCAATTGCGGCCAGTGCTTCACTATATTGGGAAACCACATCTGATGAAAAACTTGTTACTTCTGCCATCTTTTGTTGCTGGATAAGTATCATTCTGGCTTTGGGCTTAAATAATGGATGTATGTGGTGTAAAACCGTCAGCTCACAGTCTATTGCAAGTAGCGATGAAATCATACTTTCATCCATATAGTCTCCGGAATTTCTTATCCCCATTGTTAAGGCATATTTTTCTTTGCCTCCTGAAAAGAATTTAATTACCCCTTCTTCACCTGTAAAATGAATTCCATCTGAACATAGTAATTCTTTTAACTGGAACCCTTTTGCCGCTCTTATCTTTGGAAGAGGCTTACTTATTGGATTTAAAATTCTAACGAAAGGATATATCGGACTTAGTTCTGCCGGACTATCTTCATCTTCATATAATACTTTTATTCCATAATCATTTAAATTTGCCACTACTGATTGAGAGGCATAATTCAAGTCTTTTACTGCATCTTTTCTGTCTTCTATTGATAATATTATATAGTGATCATTTTTATATACTCTACTTAGATTTTCTCGCCATGTATCATCTACTATCTTTAACCATTTATTCCCAAAATCATCTTTATTTTTTTCCATGGGAACTTTTTCTCTTAATGTTATAACGCGGCAGGTTATTTGTAAATCCGCCATGTTATCCAGCCATGATTTTCGAGCTTCAAACATTGACATTACTGTTTCTTCGCGTGCTGAGGTTAAATCGACACCTTCAACCTTAAATACCCTAACATATGTTCCATTACTGCAACGAAGAGTAGAACCATCTGATAATAAACTATCAAATGGTAAAAAATCTGACACTCTTGATTCACTCGGCTGAGGAAGTACCCATGTTCCTATTTTAGATACTAATGATACGATTATTGCTGCTGCTGAGATTATGCCTATTGTTGCTACAAATGCATCACCACTTTGCAGTCCAGCCCAAAAAAGTGTATAAAAATCAAAATCAAGGTTCAAATTTATTCCCTTTCTCTTTATATAAGTTTTGTGATACTAAATTGGTTTGACCAAAGGCTTGTATCATTCCAGACAAATGTGGGTCTTTTGCTCCTAGGGCTATAACTATCAGGTGTCCAGTTATTATACTTATTATAAAGACCAAAGGATTCACATTCCATATTCCTATAGCCATAAACATAAAAGGTATTTGCAAACCTGCATTTAATGCTGTCGGCAACACAGGTCCCCAAAATAACTTTGGAGGATTTGCAACAGCTTTTAATATTACATCTTTCATGATATTGCTCCTTTTCTGATAGTGTATCTCAGAATTTCTTACAAAATCATTAAATTTTTTAAATTAAACCTTTATTATTGTCCAAGACTACTGCTCGGGGTTGCATATAAATAATCAGGTCTAAACGCTCCCTTATGCCCATCTAATTTAGCATTTCCTCCGGTAAAATAATCTATAACACCGCCTACTGATGCTAAAAGAAAACAACTTATAAATATATATCCGAGATGTTTAAAATTTATCTTTCCGCTAATTGCCAAAAAGGTAAACATTACAATACCAAAACAAGCAATTACATATGCAAATACTCGCAGCTGAACTGCAAAAGTTAATGTTTTTCCTTTTAATACTGCTAGAACATCTGCTTGAGCTTCGCAACTAAACGAAATACTCAATATCAATAAGTATAATAACAAAGATATATATTTTTTTATACTTTTCATTTTCTACGCTCCTATACTCAGTCTCTCACCTATCTCATCTGCGGCATCAGATGGAGCAAACATTGCCACAAACTGCACACACAATGTTATTACCACTAAGCCTAAAATAATGGCTGTCAACCATTTCCAGTTGATATTTCCAAAAAATCCACCAATACATACTGCTATTATACCCACAGCTGAAGCAGGATAGATAATTTGTCTTAACCCCTCAAAAATTGTTCTTCCAGCATTTTTTAATGGTTCAAACATCCCCGCAGCATAAGAAACTCCTGGGAAATTAATTATTACTAGTGCTAGTAATATTAAAAGCAATACTCTATTTTTTTCACACATCACACCCCCCTTTTTTTGGGAAATTATATCATAAAATATATAAAAAATCCAGAAAAATCCGTTAAACACTATTCTTATCATCTCTTTGTTTTTATTATTTTTTTCACTCTGTAACAAAAACTTCATACAATTAGATATTTATCTAATAACAATAAAAAAGGGGAGAACCCTCCCCTTTTTTATTGTTATTAGACTATTATTACAAACCATTTGCTGAGTTTGTAAATGTATCATGTGTTTGGTTGGAGGTTATGTTACCACCTGTAGCGTAGTTAACAATAGCACCAGCTGCAGCCAATATAGCTAACCCAACAGCCAAACCAGCAAACCATGTCCATTTAACTTTTCCAAAAATAGCTTGGAATGCAATACCAACCAAACCAAAAGCACCAACAACGAAGATAATTGTTCTTATATGAACAAACAACGTCAATGCTTTATTCATACCTAACTCCATTACAGAGTTTCCTTCTGCTGCAAATGTTACATCTGTAAACAATACAGTAAATGCAAGCACCATAAAGCAGAAGTTTAACATTGTTTTCATTTTTTTCATTTCAATTCTCCTAAATTCATTATACATTATTATTCTATCTCAAAAATAAAAAAAATTCAAGTATTTTACCTCCCTTTAAATATTGATTAACTTATTGTTTTTAAATAATATTTATTGTTGTAACAAAAACTTCACACACCGTGTTACGCACAACAAAACACCTCAAAACATTTTATTGTTATTAGTTTGTAAATATTCTTGCTTATGTTTTTATTTAATGTTTAAAATATAGTTAATGGGAGTTCATTGATTATTCGTTAGAGGATTTCTTTATTTAATGAAAATTTTAAGTAGCTTTATTTTTGGTTTTTCTATATCTCTAATTGGCATTGCTTTAATTAGAGATAATTCTGTTACACCTCATAGAAACATACCAAATGATTTAAGAATTAATTTATTTCAGGCTCCTCAAAAAGAACATATTCAATCACAGAATATTTTTGCAAACATCCAGAAACAATCTTTACAAAAAACTTTCTCAAGTGAGAAACTTGTCCCAAAGGAAGCTTTTACTATTGCTCATTTAGATAATCTTTCTAACGACATTCAGTCTCCTTCAAATTCCGATGTGGTTTATTCACCATCAGATACAGAGGGTGAGGAAGATGACATTATCCTCAACATCAATACCAACGATATTATCCCTATAGATATTAATAAAGATAATTTACAATCTAAAAATGCCGAAGTATCTCATATTGATAATGACAACAAAATAGCCATGCTCCCCGATTACACTGCTGATAACCTTGAAGAAAATTCACCTTGGGTCATTGCAAAAGGTAGCAAACACATTAAAAACAAAAAACTACTTGAGAAATACACTCCAGATATTCAAACAAATCTTCTAAACAAAGATTTAAAATTAAGCTCTGACAAAAATAGCGATGTTTCATATAAAGTTGCAGAAAAAATTAAGCAAAGCATCATCTTTCCAATTCCTGATGAAATTCTTAGTGATGAAAATCTGACACCTACATTTATTCAACCTAAAGATACCTCTAAGAAAGAGCATGTTGCCAATAACGAAAAGAATACCACAAAAGAAACAAAAAATACTATTAATGTCAACTCTATGAAAATTATTCCCAAAATTACACCCTCTTCCGTTTCTGAAGAGACACCAAAGGAATCTAAAAGCATTATTGACAGCTTATCATCTTGGCTATCTCCCTCTTCAAAAAAAGAAACTCCTACAGAAAAAAAACAGGAAGCACCCAAAAAACCTCCTCTATACAGTAGTCAAGATAACGCAAACGCACTTTCTTCACCCCCTGAAAACAATTCATCTAACGATGCCTTTGTTAATTTCTATGAAACCATGCAGCAAGCAGAACAAGAACATGCTAACAATAACATTATTCCATCTGAGTTGAAATTATCTTTCCAGCCAGAACGAGCTGAAATTTCAGGTCAAACTTTGCGTTGGCTAAAAGCATTTTCTGAAAAATCTCAAGAGCCATCAACCTTTTTACAGGTTCGTTTAGACGCCACAGCTCCGATTGATTTACAAAGAAAAAGACTCAGCTTACTATATTCTATTTTTATGAACAATGAAGTAGATTTCAAAAAAGTAGATACAGTATTTTCTCTAACAGAACCTGATACTTTTATTATTAGAATTATTAAAATAAAAAATAACGATAAGCAAATTTAATTAACAAAACGTTTTATAAATAGAGTGTTAAACTTGATTAATTATTTTTTAACATTTATTGTAAGAAAAGATTTTATTTAAAGATAGGTCAAACGATGAAGAAAAATTTTGTATTACCATTTTATTTATTATGCGCTTGTAGCCTTTCAGCTTGCAATAGCACTAATAGTTCTTATCAAGCTCCCTTAATAGAGGAAGACGATACTCAAGTTATCGATGCAACCATTAACCCGCAGAATCGTTGTGGTGTAAATGGTATTTCTTGTAATGATACGCCATTGGTAAATTACTCCAAAACAGAGGCTGATTATAGAGCTTATGGCGAGAGAACTAAACGCGACCATCTTTACACTCAATCTTCCGTTGGAAATAATTTAGCTTCATCTATACAACCTGATATAGAGGCTGATATTGTCGTTCCACAAAAAACCGAAATAAAACCAATTGTCAAAAAAGATAATATAAAATACACCGTTGATGACGGGGTGTTTTCTCAAACAGCATCTTTTGATTTAGAACCTTCACGCAAAGATTACACATTGGCCGATCAAGATGTTATAGATGCCTCAGATAATGCAACACAATCTTTATCTCAATCGGGCGCTAAAATTACCACTAAAGATGATCCACAAAGTAACTTAAAAGGGAAACTTATTTCAAAAAACATAGCAGAACCTAAAAATAAAGTTGGTCGTGCTAATAATATTGAAATTGTTGGTATGAAGAAAATTAGAAAAAGTGTAGCGGATGATGGTTCTACCTATGAAATCGTTTGTGAAGAGGAATGTGATGATATTATTGATGAAGATGTTATAACTTCAGAATTTACAGAAGAATCTTTTGATATTGCGGATTATGTAGACGATGAAAATATCGAATTCACTAATATTGGTAAACAAAATGAAATTATTACAGATATTGATATAGCTGAAATTCAGGTAGGCGATGATACTGTTTTAACTTGGGAAGCAGAAGAAGGAGAAAATTTGCGTGAACTCCTTACTAAGTGGAGTGCTATGTCTGGCTGGAAACTTCTATGGAATACAAATCGTAATTATATTTTAAGTGCCGGTGTTATGTTTAAAGGAAAATTTGCCGATGTCAGTTCTGCTCTTATCAGAGCCTTTGCAAGAGCTCGTCCTGCACCGATTGCTACATATTATAAAGGTAATAGAGTTATAGTTGTTGAAACAATGGAGAATGAGAATGCTTACTAATAAAAAATGTTTACTTGGATTTGCTTCTTTCTTACTGTTAGGTGTTGCTTCTTGTTCTTTACCAACAGATTTTGATGCAGCTTTGGAGCGTGATGTTGATGCAACTATCAAATATAAAGAAGATGCAAAAGCTCCTCAAACCGTTGCTGATACGGATGTTATTCGTATTAAAGATGATATTTGGCTTGGAGATACTAGTGAAATAGAGTATGAGGGTGATAAACCATTGCCTAGTTATTTGGAAACGGCTGATGGTGTTACTTTGGTTAGTAACAGACCTATTACTTTATATGAAATAGGTAATATGATTAGTCAAATTACTTCTATTAAAATTCGTTTTGCGCCTCAACTTGAAAGTGAGGCTAAAGCAGCAGCTGATAAAAATGCTCCTACCGTTTCAAAAGTTGGGTCTAAATGGTCAGATACATCAAGAATGCTTGTTTCATATAAAGGCCCTTTAAGTGGTTTACTTGATGAGGTTTGTTCACGCTTTGGTGTCTGGTGGAAATATGAACACGGTGAGTTATACATCTATAAATATACAACTAAAACTTTCACTCTTTATACCTTACCAACTAAACCTTCTATGACCTCCAGCGTAAGCAGTTCTTCTGGTGGTGGTAGTATTACTAGTGGGGTTTCTGGTATTGACTTATGGGGAAATATTGTTACTGCAGTTAAATCTATGCTCGGAAAAGGTTCTAGTTTAGTAACAGATCCAATGAACGGAACTTTGACAATTACAGCTACTCCTACAGAAATAAAAAAAGTATCTAAATTTGTAAATGAGCAAAATATTCGCCTTTCTCGTCAAGTTGCTATAAGCGTTAAAGTATTACAAGTAGAGGTTGACGAATCTCGTGGCTTTGGTTTCGATCTTAATGCAGCTTTTAAAGATAGAACGGCTTCTGGTGGAAATATTACTTTGGGTGATAGTAACTTTGGTCCAAAAGGATTGGTCGATGGTAATAGCGGTATGTCCATGAAAATTTTGAGTGGTGATGTTACTGTAAATGCTGCTATTCAGGCTCTTTCAACCCAAGGTGTAACAACACTTGTCACTAGTGGTACTGTAACTACTATGAATAATAAACCAGCACCAATTCAAGTTGTAAAGACACAGAATTATATTTCTGAATATACAAAAACAAATAACGGAACCGTGGGTGGTGAGGCTAGTTATGATGTTACTGTCGAAACTGAAGAAATTGAGACAGGTTTTACACTTGATGTTTTACCTCGTATTATGGATCATGGACGTTTAATGATGCTCTTCAGTCTTAGCCTTTCTGACTTGTTAGATCTTGAAAATGTTAATCTCGATAGTTCAGAGGAATCTGGTTATATTCAGAATCCAATTATTGAAGAAAGAGGCTTCTCTCAAGAAGTTGCTTTAAAATCAGGTGAAACTTTGGTTCTCTCTGGTTATGAACGTGTTGAAACGACTAGTGATAAAGCAGGTTTAGGAGCTGTTAATAATAATATTCTGGGTGGACATCAAAAAGTTGATAAAACTCGTAGTATTGTTGTTATTTTGTTAACTCCTGTTGTGCTAGAATCTCCTTTGATGCCTGAGTCTCGTATGAAGTTTTAGGAGTGAAGAGTGGTTGCAGAAGAAGAAAATGATTTAATTTTTTCAGATGATCCTTCTAGAGAGAATAGTAAGGAATGGGCTTCTAGTTTTACTGTTGATGGCGTTCCTTATGCAGCAAGTCTCTTTTGGGAAAGTCTGCAAAATATAGATGCTCCTTTTTTGGATGCTAAAGAAGCTGCTGAGAATGTTTTGGTTGGTGCTGATTTATTTTGTGTTAAACATGGTAAATCTCCTCAATTGGGTTTAGCTGTTTCTTCCCAAGGATTTAAAAAAGGCACAAAAGTGGCTGCTGTAAATGCTGTTACAGCTATGAGTGACGCTTCTTCTTTGCTTGCTGTTTTTAAAGTAGATGCTGGTTATTGGTATTTATGCGTCAGAAATGATGTTATTTTATCAGATGGCGATGTCTTATTTGTAAAAGAAGAAGATGCTCGCGAACAATTTATGTCTATGCTTTCTGTGCCCGATTGGTCTAGAAAAATTGCTCCTAAAGAATGGGATATTGACGATACTGAACAAAAAAATATTTCTGAAATTTTTGCTCAAGGTCTGGATGTTCAATTAGAAAAAATTAATGCTCTTCGTGGTGCTGAACTTGCTATTGTTGTAGTTTTATCTATTGCAGCCGGTGCTTGGGCTATTATGTTTATTGCTAATACTTTTTTTACAACTAAGACGCAACAAAATAAAATTGTTACTCGGCGAGCTAAAAAGAAAGTAGTTAAAGAAGTTGAAAAAATTGTTCCGGCACCATGGGAATCTGTTGTTGAAACCAATTGGATACTAGATAATTGTAGAAACTCTATTCAGTCGTTGGTTTCTATTTCTACTCCGGGTTGGAGAAATACGGGTGTTACATGCTCTGCCTCGGGAGTGGTTACTTCTTGGAGAAGAGAGTTTGGTCGTCTCTCCTGGATTGAAATGGCTCTATCTTACTCGGGTATGTCGTTTACTAATAAAACTATAGATCCTAGGGGAACTTCTATTACAGTATCGCTTCCTTTTCAAGCTGTGAAAAAAATTAATGCTTTACCGACAAAAAATATTAATGAACTTAGAAATATGATTAATGATTTATTTCAAACGTTAAATATGTCTATTTCTCTTTCTAATGGTAAAGTTAGAGCTGGTAAAAAAGTTTATGAAACATTAAATTTTAAAATTAATTCTAAATATGATCCAGAAATTTGGAGACCGATGTTAACAAAATTTTCAGGACTTAAGATTAATAGTATACGTTATAATGGTGGCGTATGGAATTATGAGGGGACAATATATGCTCAGTAAAAAATTTTTCGGGGGATTGCTTATCTCTATTGCTACAGTTGGTTCGTCTTATGCTCAGTCTGTGAATATTGCAGATGCAAAACTTAGTGATGCGACTCTTCCTATAAATGTTGCTTCTCAAGCAGGACAAGTAAACTCGTCTCAACAGCAAAATGCTCCTGCTTTGGTTTCTCCTTCGCAACCTAAAAATGTTCCTGCTGCAAGACAGCTTCCTGCAAATGTGAATAATGTTGTTCCAAATACTGCTGCTGTTACTAATGCTAACTTAAAAACAATAGCATCATCAGACTCAAATTCCACAATACCGCCTATTGCACAGCAAAATCATTCTATCGGTAATGGAGGAGCGGCTCCTGTATCTGATGATTTTAATTTTGATTTGAAAATGAAATCGCTCAATGCTCCGACAAATAATGCCCCTCATAGTGTTGCTCCGTCTTCTTCTGGTGTTAATTCTTCAGCTTCCGCTCTAAATGATGCTGATTTGCCTAAGGATATTCAATATGAGGCTAATCCTGTTGAAGCTTTGGGAAATAGTATTCTATCACAAATGGATAGTGATCTTTTTTCTAAGATGTCAGAAATCGAAAAGAGCACAACTTTGCTCACTCTTGAGTTACGTCGTGAAAAAATTCGTAACGAAATCGAGGCTCAAAAGGCTATTCGTCAAAAGAATATTGATGATCAAGAACGCCTTAAAGAAGAGCAAAAGTTAAAAGATTTAGAGAGAAAAAAGAAAATAGAAGCTCAGGTTTTACAAGAAAAACAAGCTCTACTTGATAAAGAGCAATTGTTTGAAATTTTAAAACAGCGTAAACTTCTTAATGCGTATATGAATCAAATGCTTGTAAATAATCAAGAGTGGTTGAAAGAAAAAGAAAGTCTCTATGCGCAAATAAAGGCTCTTGAAGATGAAAAGAAACAATTAATTGAACTTTTCAAAGATAGAATTAACAAAGTTCTTGAAGCTTCTGCTAAAAATATACAAGTTGCTGAAGCTGCTCGTGCTAATTTTGAGCGTATTGTAAAAAATTTAAAATCTAGAAATGAACAACTTCGTAAACGTGTTGAAGCTGATGCTCAAATTATTAAAAACGCTAAAAATAGCTTATATCTCAAATCTCAGTCTATTGAGGAATTAAAAAATAAAAATGCTGCTAATGTTGCTTTAGCTGCTCAAGCTGCGGCTATGGAAGCTTCTGCGACAACAGAAGAACTTGTTGAAGAAGAGAAAGCTCCTGAGAAACTTAGTGCTAAATATGCCATCTTGGGTATTAGTGGACAAGCAGGTAATATGAGTGTTGATATTATTGATGTTGATGGACAACCTATTTCCTTAAAAGTAGGATCTCCGCTGCCTTCAGGACATGTTGTTAGCGAAATTGGCGCTGATTACGTCAAATTTACTAGAGATGGTTATGATGATTATCTATATGTAGGCAGATCTATTGATGGTTATATTCCAACTTTAGGACTTACAGATACAAAGAAAAAGTAATTTATTAAAATTAGTTTTTGAAGGTTGTTATTATGGCTGAAGAATTACAAAAAGATATGGAAGAGAAAGCTAAAACTTCTACGGAATCTAATTTCGAAGAAGAAGATACTTCTGCTTCTCAAGCAAAAAAAGGGAATCTTTTTGATCAGTTATTTGCCAACAATAATAAATTGCTTACTGTTAGTGGTTCTGATTTTGCGATTTCAAATGAAACTCGTAGATTGTTAGCATTGTTTTCTGATGGCACTTATTTGGTTTCTAAAGATAATCGTTTTGATGGTGCTGTATATAACTTTGAAGCTAATGTTAAAAGAAGAAAAATACCTATTAAAGCTCCTAGGTATGTAACTCTAAACGAAATTTCCGCAATCTATGCTTATGCAGAACGTGGGGGAGGAACTGTCGACGTTTCGGCTGAAGAAGCTGAAGATATGCAGATGCAAATTGACTTTATTAATATTATTCAACGTGCATCTCAAAAGAAGGTTTCCGATATTCACGTTATCGTTGGTTCTTCTTCAACTGTTTTGTTCCGCGAAAATGGTATTATGGTTAAGCAAAATGAGTATGGTGGAGAATGGGGAGAAGCTTTTGTTCGTTCTGTTTTTGCTTCTGCCGATATTTCTGACTCTAACTACTCTCAAAATGAATTCCAAGGAGCTCAAAAGTTGGGTTCCACCCCATTGAGAGGATCTAAAGGTAAATTAATGCTTCCTCACAATGTTTTAGCTATTCGTTTGCAATTTAACCCTATTGCTTTTGGTTCGCAATATCTGGTTATGCGTCTTTTGTATGCTGATGATAATCCTGAGGGAAGTTCAGATTTACGTTCTCTTGGTCTTGGTAAATACGAAGAAGACCTTTTCTATAAAATGAGAAGTATGGCTGTGGGGCTAAACGTTGTTGCAGGACCTACCGGTTCTGGTAAATCAACAACCTTGCAACGTAATATGATTAAACTGTTGCAAGAAAAAAATTATCAAATTAACCTTTTAACTGTGGAAGATCCTCCTGAGTATCCTATTCCAGGGGCAAGACAAATGCCTGTTACCAATGCGAATACTGAGGAAGAAAAAAATGAGCAATTCACAAAAGCCTTATCTGCAGCTTTACGTTCTGACCCGGATGTAATTCTGGTGGGTGAAACACGTTCTTTGTCTACAGCGGAATTAACATTTAAAGGTGCTCTATCTGGTCACGGTGTGTGGACAACATTGCACGCTAACTCAGCTCCTGCTATTGTTACTCGTTTACGTGATATGGGTATCCAACCTTATTTGCTTAATGACCCGGAATTAGTTAAGGGACTTGTGTCACAACGTTTGTTTAGAAAACTTTGTCCTAATTGTAGACAATCTATTAAAACTAAAGAAGGGTCTCCTGAATTTGAAAGATTGAAAAATGCTTTAGGCGATTATGGTATTGAAAATGTTTTTGTTAGCGGTCCAGGTTGTAAAGCTTGCGGTTACAAAGGTTTTAAAGGAAGAATGGCTGTTGATGAAATTATTTTGCCAGACTCTCGTTTCTTGCGTCTTATGATTGATAATGAAACAGCAAAGGCTATTGACTATTGGGTTAGTGAATTAAATGGAAGACCACTTAAAGATGCTGCCATAGAGAGGATGATTAAAGGACAAATTGATATGGATGAAGTTGAGCGTTGGTGTGGATTAATCGATCAGCGTCCTGTTTATTAGGAGTAATCTTATGGCTAAAAAAGAAGATTCATCTAATGCTACTTTTAATAAAGCAATGAAATCTCTGGGGTCTCTTGAGGTCACTTTTGCTCAGTTTAAAGTAGGAATGGCTGGTAAAGCCAGATTGAAAGTTTATAAAAAATTGGCGTCTCTTCTTAGAAATAGATTTTCCCTTATGAATGCTCTCGATATTATGTATGATAGTATTACAGATAATGGTAAGCATCCTAGCGAACCTATGGCTATTGCTATTGCTTCTTGGGGAAAATCTCTTCAAAATGGTAACGCTTTTTCAGATGCTCTTAAGGGTTGGGCTCCCAGCCGTGAGAGACTTATGCTTTCTGTTGGTGATATGTCTGACTTGGAAAGTGCCCTTTTGAACCTTATTCGCGTGGCAGAAGGTACTGAAAAAATGCTTAAACCTATTATTGGTGCTATTGCATATCCTTCTTTCTTGTTGCTTATGTCTGTGCTAGTTATTTATGCGATTGGTGCATATATGGTGCCTCCTATGATGGATGCTGCTCCTAATGCTAGATGGACCGGAACAGCTAAAGATTTGGTTGCTGTTTCTTTGTGGATTCAAAAAAATTGGTTGTTGGCTTTTGCTTTTTTCCCAGCTCTTTTTCTTTTAATTTACGCAACAATTGGTATTTGGACGGGGCCTACTAGAAAAGCTATTGATGATTGTCCTCCTTGGTCTCTCTATAAGATGTTTATGGGTATTACTTGGTTACTTTCTTTATCTGCTCTGATTAAGGGTGGGGTTCCTATCTCTGTAGCTTTAACTTCTCTTCGTAAGGATTCAAACCGTTATCTTCAGGAACGTATTGACCGAGCTATGGACTTTATTAAAAATGGTGATAACTTGGGACAGGCTCTTTCCAAAACTAAACTTAATTTTCCTGATAAAGATATTGTTGCAGATTTGCGTATTTATGCTGAATTAGATAATTTTGAAGAGGCGCTTGATAGATTGGCTAATGATTGGCTTGACGAATCTGCAGAGGCTGTTGAACAAAAAGCTTCTATCTTGAACATGGTTGCAATGTTTGCTATTTCTGGTATTATTGCTTGGGCTGTGTTTGGAGTGTTTGAAATGCAAGATCAAATCACTAGTGCTATGGGATAAACATATGCGTGAGTACTTTGTCTTTTTGAAAAAAAAATTAGAGATTTATTCGAATTCTTTTTTCTTATTCTTAAAGAAAAAAGAATTCGAAAAGTATCTTTTAACCTTAAAGAATTATATTTATTTGAATCGTATTGCTTTAATCAAAATTATATTCCCTTGTATGATTATTTTTTGGGCCTTTGGATCTTGTTCTTTTTCTAAAAATCTTACTCAGAAAAATGTTAATTTATTATTTTCTATTGCTGATAGTATTCATACTCTTTATAGTAGTAAACCTGATTATTGGGGATTATCAACTAAATATCTTATCGACAATGAGATTCTTTCTGAAGATATTATCCATGATGATTATATCTTTCTTAATGATAATCTTGTCGTTAAAATTGGTTCTGGTGCTGAAGCCTCTACTATTTCGCCTAAATCCACCACTTTTGATATTGTTTTATCAAACCTCAATAAATCGCAATGTATTGCTTATGTTGAGGCTGGCTTTTCCGATCAACAACTTCTATTGTTAGATAAAATCTCTATCGTTAATGATTCTGGCGAATTTATTTTTACTTGGGGTGCTAAAAATTCGCTTCCTGTAAAGAAGTACTCAAGTCGAGAATTTTGCAGTAGTAGAAATAATACTGTTATTTGGTCTCTAAAGTAATCCTTAGAATAATGGAACAGATTGAGCTAATCTTGCTGCTTGCATCTCTATTGATGTTGCTAAGTTTAATTTTCCACTTCTTATTATTGAGCGAACAGAACATCCCTTGTTTAAATCAGGATTTGCAAATAACACTTCCAAATGTGGTTTTCTATGATTCTCTGTTCCAACCAAATCTTGCTTTACTGCTGCCAGTAATCCTCGCGATAAAATGTCATAAGCAGAACTTTCGCTCATACTAAAGCTTGCATACTTCACTAATGAACTCAGTGCATCTGTTATTGAGCTAGCATGAATTGTTGTTAAAACTAAATGTCCCGATATTGCTGCACGCAAGCATTCGCAAGCAGCATCTGGAGTTCTTATCTCTCCAATTAGTATGTATCTTGGCTTGGAGCGTAATGCAGATTTTAGAGGATCTTGCCAATTATCATTTTGAACCTCTGTTTGTTTACAAAAACCAATTGACCCATTAAATGATTGATATTCTCCTTCCAAAGGCATTTCTGCGGGGTCCTCAATCGTATAGGCAAAACCTCCTTCTAAATTGAGATACTCCGTTAATAAACTGGATATTGATGTTGTTTTACCTGATCCTGTAGCACCACCCCATATTATTAATCCGCTTTGCGATACTAGTGATAACATGTACTGAACGAATCTATGATCGAAACCTAAATTATGTATACTCGGAATTGTTAGAGGCATTCGGCGTAAACAGTATAGCTCCCCATTTACACTCATTACATTTTCTACACGGAAAAATGTTCCTTTATAGTTCATTGAGTAGGAGCTTGTTTTATGTTCTATGGAAAACAATTTTTCGCAAAATTCATCCTTATCATCTGGGGCCACTCTCTTTAGGCTATTTACATATTTCTCATCTGAAATATAAAAATCTTTTTTTGCATTTATATATAAATCTGAAAAATTGTGTTGAAGTAGTTCCATTTTCATCTCCGAATGCAGTCTTTATTTGAAAGCACTTCCTTTATCTGCTTTATAGAATTATCTATTAGATTATTATATTCAGATTTAGTTAATTTTGAGCTAATTATTCTTTTTAATATTTCAATTGTTTTTTCACTAATTTTTCTACGAATCTCTTTTCCTGCTTGTTCAAATTCTTGTTCTATCCTTCTGTTTACTTCATTTTCTTTTCTTTGTAGCATAAAATTTAATTCTCTTATTTTTTTTTCCTTTGTTTCTTCTATTACATTTTTTTGCTCTTTTATTATATCTGAAACCTCTTTTTCGATGTTCAAATATTTTCTTTCATAGTCTGAATATAGCTTTTGTGCTTCTAATTTTATATTTTCTGCTTCTTGAAGCTCTTTCTTTATTCTAATAATTCTTCTAGTTAATAAGCTTTTTAGAGCCTTTTTTATTGGTCTAAATAGCGCAAAAACAACTATGACAAATGCCACTCCTACCCAAAACTCGGCACCAAGGTAAAACGGCTCCTCCAATATAGTTTCCGAGGAAATTTGTATTGTCTGATTATTTTCTGTATTCATCTTCGCTGTCTTTCTGCTGATTTAATTCTTGAATATCTTCAATTGTTATTTTATTTAATCCCAACTCTTTTATTATCTCTATAGCTGCTTTTTCTGAAAGTTCCTCAATTTTATTCATTGTTGCTTGTTGTTCTTGTTTTAACTTTTCTTCACTTTCTTCTATCTTTTGTTTTAATTTGATGCTTATTTCTTCTTCTCGCTCTTCTATCATTATTTTTAATTGTTGCTCATTCTCTTCTATTTGCTTATCTGCTTCTTTTTTTGCCGCAGCTAGAGTTTCTTCATAACGCTCTAATGTAGCTAATGCTTTTTTATTTATCTCTTCTGCTTTTAATATAAAATCATCGTATTTACGTTTCCGTGCATCTATCATATCTGATATGCGAGGAATTATAAAGTGATCCATTATTTGCCAAAAAATTATAAATATTGTCAGCACCCAAAATATTTGAGTTGTATATGTTGAAATTTCTAGCTGTGGCATTTCTTTTCCTATTTATTTAACATTACAAGAGCTACGACTAAGCAGTATAATGCTATTGCTTCTATCGCTGCAAAGCCTGCCCATCCATATGTATCAACATCTTTTTTTACCTGAGGATTGCGGCCAACTGTTTCAATCATTGTTATCCATAGTTTTGCAACTCCCCAGGCTGATGCTGCCATTGGTATTGTACATAATGCCGCACTAAAAAACATTGCTGCATCTGATGCGATTATATTTTCCATGTTTTTTCCTTTCATACTGAGTTAGTGATAATGTAATGCATCGCTTAGATATATACAAGACAATATTGTATATATGTATGCTTGTAAAATAGCTATAAATGCTTCAAATGCTATAAGACACCCGTCAAATAGCAATGGAACGACACCAGCTATACCCAATGCCGCTATGAAACCAGCTATAATTTTTAGCATGATGTGTCCTACAGTCATATTTGCGACAAGTCTTACTGTCAGACTGAACGGTTTTGACATCAGTGATATTGTTTCTATTGGTATGATTAATGGGGCTAAAGGCCATGGTATTCCTCTAGGCATAAATGTTCTCAAATATCCCCACTTTTTCTTTTTTATCCCAACACAAATATTAAACAATAAGCTTAATACTGATAGAGCACCAACAGCTGCTAAATGTGAAGTAAAAGTAAAGCTATAAGGAAATAAACCTAATAAATTCCCCATTGCAATAAATAAAAATAATGAAAAAATAAATGAAAAATATTTTAATCCTTCTTTGCCTATATTATCCTTTATTAGCCCATATATGAATTCGTATAAGCTTTCCGGAATGCTTTGCGATATTGTTGGTATCATTTGTCTTTTTCTTAGGCACAGCGAAAATATTAGAATAACACTTACCGCTGACAGTATCATGCATAAAGAAGAATTTGAAAAACTAATATCATACTCTCCTATATTTATGGGTATAAGCTTTTTTATCTCAAATTGCTCCATTGGATTTGACACGATCTTATTCTCCCCTATCTTCTTTATTTATTTCTTTAACATACCTATATGCATTTAGCATACCTGCAAAACCTCCTAATATAGTAAATATTAGCAACATTAAAAACTTAAAGTCAAATATTTCATCCAGAACATACCCCATTCCTGCTCCTACAATAGTTCCTGACGCTAACTCTACGCCCATTCGCATCCCTCTGGCTATATGGGAAAAATTCGTATGTTTATCTATAGTATCTTCCTTATTTTGTTCTTTTTTTAATTGGGATATTTTTTCATTTAGAGCTTTTATATCCTCAGGTATTTCCATTTTATTTTACCTCTTGTATACGGTTATTTAAATACTCTTTCAGATCTTCATATTTTTTACTTCCTTGAATAAGTTCCTTTTTATCTCCTACAGATATAACAAATGACGGAGTTCCTTGTATTCCAAAAGTTTTTATCCCGCTGTCAACAGTCAATAATATGTCACTTGTCAGTTTCTTGTCATCATCACACTTTTTTATATCTGTTTCACTCATTCCATATTCTTTTGCATATTTGTTCAACACTTCTTTCTTTCCTGAATATAGCCAATCTTTTCTTTTGTATAATTCTGTTATAAAATCATTATACTTTTCTTTTGGCAAGCAATATGATATCTTTGCTGCTCGCATCGATGTTACATCTAATGGGAAATGTATATATATATATTTTGCCTTGCCTGTATCAATAAAATCTCTTCTAATTTTAGGTAATATATAATTATGAAAATCGTTACAATGTGAACAAGCCATCGATGAGAAGCCATAAATAGTTATTGGGGCTTCTTCTTTTCCTTCTACTCGCATTTGACGTTCATTTAATGGGATTTCCCCTTCAACTTTTGTTGCAAATTCATTTTTTGCTTGAGCTACATTACTTAGAACCGGTTCTCCATCTCTTATAATAAAACCTTTAGTTGTCAAATATCCGTATGCACACATCAAATATACTACTATTAATGCTAAAAAGCGGCTTATTCTTTTAATTATTTTCACCATCTTATTTCTCCCGATTAGATAATACCACACTTTTACCTAATTTTATTAAAATTTTCTTTAATTTCTCATCTTTTATTCCATCGGTAATTTCTTCTACATATTTTTCTTCTTTTTCTGTTAAAATCGCTTCTTTTTCTATCTTTTGGGGCATTTTGGGACGCATATTTAAATTTTGACTAATATTTAGTTTTTGAATTGCACTATATCCAAAATATGCATTAATCTTTTCTATTATATACTTTTCCCTATGTTGAATTTCTAGTGCATATCCTCCTGCAGGAACCTCTATATACAGCACTCTTAGACTCTCTTTTTTATCATATTTTATTTTTAGTGGGCGTATCACCCTGCCTAATTCTTGTCCCACGACATCATACCAATTTAACAAAATATCGGCTTCTATAAAATCTTCTGAATTCATAATCTCTTTTACTATAGGGACAAATATACTCCCTAAACTTTCTAGATCATTACTATGTGGTTCTTCTGATATATGGAGCTTTTTAGTTGTCATTTTGTTTCTTATTCAACTGTTGCAGTGGATGATATTTCTTGACTTCATCACTTAATTTTTCTGCTGTTATATGAGTATAAATTTCTGTTGTGGTTATACTTTCATGACCTAACATCTTTTGTATCGAACGTAAATCTGCATTATTATTAACTAATCTGGTTGCAAACGAATGACGTAGCACATGAGGATGTACTTTTGATGTCGGAATTCCAGCTTTTATTGCGATTTTTTTTAGGTTTTTAAAGAACCCCCCTCTTGTTATATGTCCTGATAATGAAGAAATTGAGGGAAATAGCCAATTACTTTTCCTATCACCTATGTATCTTTGGCGATACTCCAAATATTCAAATATATCCGTAACCACTTCTTTAGTTACCGGAACTATACGTTCTTTACTCCCCTTTCCTAATATTAGAATCTGCCTTAACTCATAATTTATAGCATTTTCTGGAAGAGCTACCAATTCGGAAACTCTCAGCCCTGATGAGTACATTAATTTTATCATTACATTCATTCGGATTGATGAAAAATTTTTAGCAGATTTTGCTGTTGCACAAATCTTTTTTACTTCTTGTGCTGTCAAAAAACGAGGTAAACTTTTTCCAACTTTAGGCGTCATTAATTTACCGGCTGGATTTTCTGTTATTATTTTTTCGCTTTGAAGAAATTTATAAAACTCTCTTATAGATGAGATTTTGCGAGATAATGATTTAGGTGTATATCCCTTTGTTTTAATTTTTACTAAATAATTTTCTATATCTTCAAAACTTGCCTTTTCTATATCTCGGGGATGTATAAATCTAGAAAATTGTTCTATATCATTGCGATATGCCCTCAAAGTATTTAATGCTGCTCCCCCTTCTACAGATTTGGCATCTATGAATTCGATAATATAATCTCTCATTTGCTAAGCTTCAATTCCACATTTGCTTCTACTCTATTCTGCTCAGGTGTTATATCTTTACATGCCGTATAGACTATGCTTATTGCTATAACTCCTAAAATTACATATATCATCATATATTTATTACTTTTGTTTTTCATTTTTTTCTCCCTTGGATATTGCTTTTTTTGACTTTATTTAAATAGATGTTGATTATTATTATTATCATTATATCTTTTATTGTAAAGTGTGAATAATATTTTTTATGAAGAACAATATGCTTAAAACTAATAAAATAATATTACTGGTTGGCCTTATCGGTAGTGGAAAAACTAGTGTTGGAAAAAGACTCGCTAAAAAACTTGGACTTCCTTTTGTTGATGGGGATCAAGAAATCGAAAAAGCAGCCGGACTTTCTGTTATAGATGTCTTCAAATGTTTTGGTGTTGATGAGTATCGAGCAGGGGAAGAAAGAATTATGAAAAGGCTTTTATCTGGTTCCCCTTGTGTTCTTGCTTCTGGCGGAGGGGCTTTCGTTGCTGATCAAACCAGATCTTTAGCAAAAAAAAACGCTCTTACTATTTGGCTCAAAGCGGATATTGATGTTTTATACAATAGAACAGCTGGTAGAAAAAGACGACCTTTCTTGCAATGTAGTGATTCTAAAATAAAAAATAAACTGCAGTCTTACATGGATGCTGAGTATCCTTACTATTCAGAAGCTGATATTGTTGTTGAAACTAAAAATGAAGCTGTCGAAAATACTGTTACTCGTGTTCTTAATGCTATTAATGCTTATTTAGGTTCGAAATATAATGAAGAGGATAAACTTTTATGAGAAATAATAATCGTACATCTGATGAGTTAAGACATATTGAGATTATTCCTAATTGTAATCTCTACGCTGAGGGATCTTGCCTTATAAAATGTGGAAACACACATGTTATTTGCACTGCCTCTGTTGATGAAAAGATTCCTCAATGGTTAAAAAATGAAGAGAAAGGTTGGATAACTGCTGAGTATGCGCTTTTACCTAGAGCTACCGCTACTCGTGTTTCTCGTGAAACTCATGGTGTTGGCGGAAGAACGCATGAAATTCAAAGATTAATAGGGCGTTCATTACGTTCTGTGGTGGATCTTTCTGTTCTTAAAGGTTTTTCTATCTTAATTGATTGCGATGTTATTCAAGCAGATGGCGGAACTAGAACAGCAGCAATCACAGGTAGCTTTGTTGCTCTTTATCTTGCTTTACAGAAAATGGTTAATAATGGGAAAATCCCCTATAATCCTATCAAAGAATTTGTTGCAGCTGTCTCCGTCGGAATTTGTCATAATGAACTTTTATTAGATTTAGAATATAGCGAGGATTCAACTGCTCAAGTTGATGCTAATTTTGTATTAACTGAAAGTGGAAAAATTGTAGAGATTCAAGGAACTGCTGAAGGTGATCCATTCTCTCAAGATGATTACCTTGCTCTTATGAAACTCGCTCAAACTGGTGTTCTTCAATTAATTAATTTACAAAAAGAGGCCTTAAAAAATGTTGAAATATAAAGAACTTATTTTTGCTAGTCATAATCTCGGAAAAATTGCAGAAATAAAAGAAATACTTGCTCCTTATGGTATTCAAATTCTTTCTGCTCGTGATTTAAACTTACCTGATGTTGAAGAAACTGGTAAAACTTTTGAGGAAAATGCTTATATTAAAGCTGTTGCAGCGGCAAAAGCTCAAAACATTCCTTGTATTGCAGATGATTCAGGTCTCTGTGTTGATGCTATTGGGGGAAAACCTGGTGTTTATACTGCTCGATATGCACCGAATCGTGATTTTAATCTTGGTATGGATAAGCTCTTAAAAGAACTTGATGATACAAATTCTAAAAATAGAGCAGCTCATTTTTCTTGTGTCATTGTTCTTGCCCTTCCTGATGGTTCATATAAATCTTTTGAGGGACGTGTCGATGGGAATATTGCAACCCGTAAAATTGGAACTGCTGGGTTTGGATATGATCCAATTTTTATCCCGACCGGATTTTCTCGCTCTTTTGCCGAATTTACTAGTGAGGAAAAAAATAAAATTTCTCATAGAGGCAGAGCTTTGCAAAAATTTGTTGCTTATATTACTGGAGAAAACGAAAACTAATGCAACCTTCTCATCTATTCAATATTCCATGCAGTTGCTCCTTTTGGGATACTTTGGCAAAAATTTATATAGATAAATATCGTAATGATTATTTGCAGCTTGCCAATGTCTTATTCTTACTCCCGAATCGTAGAGCGTGTGTTGACTTAACAAATGCATTTGTGCGTATTTGCGGTAGACACCCTTCTATTTTGCCTCAAATGCTTCCTATTGCTGATCTTGATGATGATGAGATTTTTTTTAGTGGCTTTAATTTAAATGCCATGTTTGAAGAAGAAACTAGCACAATTGATCGTAATGAAAGACTTTTTCTTTTTACTCGATTAATTATGTCCAAGCCTTCTGATTTTGGCTTAAAGCAAATTTCTTTGGCTCAGGCTCTTAGTTTGGCTATTGATCTCGCAAAACTTATTGATACAGCCTATAATCAAGGACTTTCTTTTAATAAACTACAAGATCTTGTTCCTGAGAAATATGCTTCTCACTGGCAAGAAACGCTCAAATTGCTTAAAATTATCACTGAATTTTGGCCACAAATTTTAGAGGAAAGAGATGCTGTTGATGTTTGTAAGAAAAATAACTCTTTATTATTTCGACAAGCTCAAATTTGGTCTCAAAATAAGCCTTCTCAAAATATCGTTGCAGCAGGTATTACTGCTAGTTTTCCTGCAATCATTTCTTTACTGAAATGTATCATGTCTCTTCCAAATGGAGAAATCTACTTCTCGGGAATCGATAGATTTGCTGATACTGATTATTGGGATGCCGTTGATGAAACTCATCCTATGTTTGAGCTAAAAGAACTATTCAATCTTTTGAGTATTTCTCGTGATGATGTCTCAGATATTATCACCCCTCAATTGCCTGATAGAGAATTACTTATTTCTGAAATTATGAGGCCTGCTTTAGTCTCTAATGAATGGAGAAATATTTCTCCTGATTTTAATCTTAATACGGCTCTTAAAGGTATCTCTATTATTAATTGCAACAATCAAAGAGACGAGGCTCTTGCTATTGCTCTTAAAATGCGTGAAGTTCTCAATACTCCGGAAAAGACTGCTGCTCTTATAACCTATGATCGAAACTTGGCACGTCGTGTTGCTGCGGAACTAGAACGTTTTGAAGTAAAAGTTGATGATTCAGCTGGTTTACCTCTCTCCCTATCTTCTGTGGGAATTTATTTGAGATTAATCGCTGAAGCTGCCGCAGATTGCGAATCTAATATTAAATTTATTTCATTACTTAAGAATCCTTTTATGCTTTTTGGAAAAAATGCGGCTAATTTTAGAAATATTGCTTATTCCTATGAAACTTCTTTAAGAAATGATGATATTGCTTCTGTTTCTCAAGATAATCTTGCTTTTATTCAGGAAATCCGTAATCAATTACTTGATTTTTCAGAATGTCTGAAAAACTCCCAGATAGCGTTTAAAGAAATTCTTACAAAGCATATTCAATTGGCAGAACTTTTTGCTTCAACAAATGAACTCGCTGGAAATCTTATTCTTTGGAAAGGAGATGCAGGAAAATCTGCTGCATCATTTATTACAAAACTATTATCCTCAGCAAATGCTCTTGGATTAATTAATGGCGAAGACTATTTGCCTTTATTATGTGAGCTCATGGGATTGGAAACTGTTCGAACGAAATTTGGCACCCATCCGCGTTTAAGTATTCTTGGTCCAATTGAGGCGAGATTACATCACTTTGATACCGTTATCCTTGGCGAAGTTAATGAAGGGATTTGGCCTAAGCCAGCACAAGCTGATATGTGGATGTCCAGACCTATGAAAAAAGACTTTGGCTTCAGTCTTCCTGAAAAAGCTATTGGTATTTTAGGTGCTGATTTATGTGGTTTTTTAGCTATCCAAAATGTTATTATTACTAGAGCAGAAAGAGTTGACGGCGTACCTATGAAAAAATCTCGTTGGCTGCTTCGCTTTGAAACTGTCTTAAAGGCTCTAAATTCTAATATACAAACTCTTTTTGATTCTGACTTTTCTCTGTTCTTAAATCAAATTGATAAACCTCTTTCTTATACTTCAATCAAGCCTCCGGCTCCTTGTCCACCGCTCTCCGCTCGTCCTAGAAAACTTTCTGCTAGTGGTGTTGATTTACTTGTTCAAGATCCATACTCTGTTTTTGCTAAATATATTCTAAAATTATATCCTTTAGATGATTTAGATAAAGAACAAGATCAACGTGATTATGGAACTCTTATTCACCAAATTATCGAAAATTTTAATAATGAATATCCTGCTGAGCTTCCTGAAAATCCTTTGGATGTTTTAATCAATATTGGAAAAGAATGTTTTCAATCGTATCACGTTTCAAAAGATCTTGAGGCTTTTTGGTGGCCTAAATTCTTAAAAACCGCTGAATGGATTGTTGAACAAGAGCAAAACTACCGTGCTTTAGTTAAAACTGTCCATAATGAAATTAAAGGTGAAATTAAATATTCTCTGCCTAATGGTTCTTTTACTTTTACAGCCACAGCGGATCGAATTGATGAGCTAAAAAATGGATATCTTAATATTTTAGATTATAAAACAGGAAAAATTCCTTCTAAAAAACAAGTCCTTAGTGGTCATGCTCTACAACTTCCTCTTGAAGGTTTGATTGCTACAAAAGGTTCTTTTAAAGGTATTTCTAATGCTACTGTTCAGCAACTTATTTATTGGCAATTAGGCAATTCTTCTTTGGAAATTGATCCTGATGCAGATAAACTCTTGCAACAAACAGAAGAATATTTACTCAAATTAGTAGAAACATTTGATTTCGAAACAACTCCATATCATTCTCGTCCAACACCTAAATTTATTCCTAAAAATACTGATTATGAACATTTAGCTCGTATTAGAGAATGGTCTGTTCAAGAAGAGGGAGAAAGTTCTGATGAATGATATTGCTGTTGAAAAAAATAAACTAGAAAATTTAGCTTCTTTACAGCAAGCTTCTGCGTCTAACCCTCTTAGCTCCGTTTGGGTTGAAGCTTCCGCTGGAACCGGAAAAACTAAAGTTTTATCTGATAGAGTTTTACGACTCTTGTTAGCAAAAGTTAATCCTTCAAAAATTCTTTGTTTGACATACACTAAAGCTGCTGCTGTCGAAATGAGCGAGCGTATTGCCAAGCGTCTTAGTTCTTGGGCTGTTGAAACGGATGAAAAACTTGAAAAGGAATTAAATAATCTACTTGGAAACGATTATAACTCTGTTGATAAGACTCAGCTTTTGTCTTTTGCTCGCACTTTATTTGCTACGCTCTTAGATACGCCGGGAGGGATGAAAATCCAAACAATTCATAGCTTCTGTCAAGATGTCTTAAAGCGTTTTCCTTTAGAAGCTGGTATTTCTCCTTACTTTGAAGTTATGGATGATAGAAGATCCAAAGAAATTTTGCAGAACTTAAAAATTGATCTCTTAAAGCAGACTGATATTGATTCTAATAGTCATCTTGCTCAATCTATTGCTTATCTTACTCAAAATACTAGTGAATATAAATTTCCAGAAATAATGAATCTTATTACGACGAATCGTAGTAAGATTTATTCTCTCTTATTAAAATTTGATAATAATATCTCTTTAATTACTAACTTACTTGAACAAAAACTTGATGTTTCTTCGTCATTGAATGTCGAAAATCTCCAAAAGAAGGTTCTCTCATCGATAGCTCGTGATAAACTAAAATTTGCTATCGATGCATTTAGTCAAGGGAGTAAAGAAGATTTAAAACGTGCTCAAGTTTTTTCCGAAATTGCAACTTCTGATTTTTCTTCAGCTCTGTATAATAAGTATAAAAAAATTTTTATTAAAGACGATGGAAATATACGCAGTTCTTTAGCGACAAAGGGAGTTATTACTAAATTTCCAGAAATTGTGCAATTTATGAATAATGAAGCTCAAAGAATAGTCCTCACTGAGAAAAAAATTACTTCTCTTAATGTTCTTAAATCAACAATTTCTGTTCTTTATATCGCTCAAAATATAATCACCCGTTATCGTGATTATAAAGAAATATATGCATCTTTAGATTATGAGGATTTAATCGTTATTACTCGTCGTTTGCTTGAAGATAAATCTGTTGCTGATTGGGTTTTATTCAAACTTGATGGAGGTATTGACCATATTCTTATTGATGAGGCTCAGGATACTTCTCCTATTCAATGGGCTATTATTCGTGCTCTTACTCAAGAATTTTTTGCAGGTGATGGGGCTTATCAAGATCGAATCCCTCGCACTGTTTTTGTTGTTGGCGACAGAAAACAGTCTATCTATAGTTTTCAAGGTGCTGACCCTAATGAATTTGATAAAATGTATCATTATTTTGATGAACGAATCCTTGATTTCAAAAAAGTCCATCTCGATGTATCCTTTCGCTCTACAAAAGCTATTATGGATTGTGTTAATCTGCTTTTTGATATAGACGCTGCTAAAAAAGGCGTCGTTCCTGATGGAGAGCATATTAATCACTTACCTTTTAGAATCGGTGACGCAGGTCGTGTTGAAGTTTTACCCTTAATTCAACCTGATGAGACTTCTTCTAAAAATGATTATAATTGGATTATTCCCGTCACTCGCGAACAAAAAATTTCTGTATCCGCAATTCTTGCTAGACAAATTGCTCTTAATATTAAAAATATGGTGGAAAATAAAGAAATTCTTCCATCTAAGAATCGACCTATTAAATATGGAGACTTTATGTTTTTGGTTCAACAAAGAAAAAGTTTTGTTGAGGAATTTGTTCGTGCATGTAAAGATATTGGAGTAAATGTTGCCGGTGTCGATAAATTAAAACTTCTAGAACAGATTGCAGTGCAAGATTTGATATCTTTAGGTAAATTTCTACTGCTTCCTACGGATGATTTATCTCTTGCTGAAGTTCTTAAATCCCCTATTTTTGGTCTTAATGATGATGATCTATTTGAGCTTTGTTTTAATCGCAAAGGAACTCTTTTCCATAGCCTCTTAAAAAATCCTAAATATTCATCTGTCACTGATATTCTTAAAGAACTTCTCAATCTTGTAGGATTTGCTCGACCTTTTGAAATTTTTAATACTGTACTTGTTAAATTACATGGAAGACAGAATTTTATTGCTCGTATGGGAATCGAAGTTGAAGATGTTTTAGACGAATTTTTGAATCTTTCTATCATATTTGAGCAAAATCATACTCCTTCTTTAGAAGCTTTTATTGCTTGGATTTTGCAAGATGAAGTAATTATTCAAAAGGAAATGGAACAGGGAGAAAGTAATACTGTAAAGATTATGACTGTTCATGGTTCCAAAGGATTGCAAGCTCCTATTGTCATCCTTGCTGATACTACTAAAATAAAAAATAAATCCCGTAAAAGTGAATTCTTATGGGATAATGATGATTTGTTTTATTTTCCTCTTTCAGCTGCTTCTTATGATGATAGTTGTAACAGAATTAAAACAGCAAATCTAGATGCTGACTTTGATGAATATCGCAGATTATTATATGTTGCACTTACTCGTGCCGAAGATAGATTATATATTGCCGGTTTTTCTAAATCTAGGGACGCTGACGCTCAATCTTGGTATAAATTGCTTGCAGATAATTTAAAATCAAATATTTCTTTACCAGATGATGATAAACGTATTGTTTATGATGTTCCACAATTAAATATTGTTAAAAATAGCGAAGAGACGCCAATAGTTACTTATTGCTCAAAAGATTTTTCCTTTTTGCTTTCTCCGGCTCCTGTAGAAGACCCTTTAGCTAAGCCGTATACTCCGTCTAAAGATACTTCTGATGAAGAAGATATTGTTGCATCTCCTCTTGAAGAGGCTGGTAATTTTTATAGACGAGGGTCTGTTATACATAAATTATTACAATACATTTCTATATTACCGGAAACGACTCGTCAAAGCGCTGCTGATAATTTTTTGAAAAAACACCTTTCTGATTTCTCTCCAGCTGAACGTTCTCTTATTGTGGAAGAAGTCATTAATCTTTGCTCTCGTTTTCCTGAATTGTTTACGCAGAATTCCAAGGCTGAAGTGCCAATTATTGGAGAAGTTGATGGAAAAATTATTTCTGCGAAAATTGATAGACTCGTTATTGAACCTGAAAAAGTTCTCATCGTTGATTATAAAACAAATCGACCAGCCGCAAAGTCTATTCAGGATGTTCCTCAAATTTATTTAAAACAACTTTCTTCTTACAAAGAGTTAGTCCAACGCATTTATCCTGATAAATTAATCGAAACTTACTTGTTGTGGACTAATACTTGTAATTTGATGAAAGTATAAAACTTTATGATTATTATTAGATATATCTTTAATATTTTAGTGATATAAATTATATTAATATAAGTAAATATTTTTGCGAAAGGGATAACAATGATATCTATTAATGATAGCCAATTTGAACAGGAAGTTTTACAAGCTAAAGGGCTTGTTTTGGTTGATTTTTGGGCTGAATGGTGTGGTCCTTGCCGCCAATTAGGTCCTGTTTTGGAAGAAGTTTCAAAAGAATTAGGTGATAAAGTAAAAATTTGCAAAATGAATGTTGATGAAGCTCCTGCTACTGCTGCAAGTTTTGAAATTCGTAGCATTCCTACTCTTTTCTTATTTAAAGATGGTGAAAAAATTGATTCAAAAGTTGGTTTCAACTCCCAAGCTACTATTGAAGATTGGTTGAATTCTCATATGTAATTTCACATCTATTTATTCTATAAAAAAGGCGAGATTATCTCGCTTTTTTTTATGCATGATACTTATTCTTCATAAATTTAAAATACTTTGTTTTCATTACTTTTTCTATTTACAAAAGAAGAGGCCTTTCGGTCTCTTCTTTTTTTCCGCTTTTATCATCCACAACGGAACACATATTTTCGTATGTGAGAATTATAAGGGAATAGAAATGAGTACTCTCAAGCCTCCTAATTCACTATCACTTAATTCAATTCTTCCGCCATGTGAGCTTATGATATCTCTTGCGATAGACAATCCTAGTCCTACACCTCCTGTCTCTTTGTTTCGAGACTCTTCTAGTCGATAAAAGGCCTTAAATACATCTTCTCTTTTATCTGCAGGAATTCCTGGACCATCATCATCTACGGTTATCTCTAATTTATTATTATTACTTTCTAAACCAACGGCTATGTTCTTTCCGTAGGCAAAAGCATTGGATATAATGTTTGTAATAGCTCTTTTTAAAGCTTGTTCACGTCCTTGTATCGCACTAACTTGATCGTTTGTTGAATAGCGTATCATTGCTTTTGTATTTCTGAACTTATTAATAATACTTAATATTAATTCATTCATATCTACAAATGTATTCTTTTCTCCGCCTTCTCCTGATACAAAGGCTAAATAACCATCCAACATTTTTTCCATCTCACCAATATCATCCATGAACTCTTTATTATCAGGACTTTCTGGCAACATTGCTAGTTGCAATCTCATTCTTGTCAGAGGGGTTCTCAAGTCATGTGAAACGCCTGCAAGCATTTGCGTTCTTTCTGAAATTTGTTTTTGTATTCTCTCTTTCATCTTTATAAATGCTAAACCTGCTTTTCTAACTTCTGATGATCCGGATGGCTTAAACGGTGTATTTATACCTTTACCAAAATCTTCCGCGACTTGGGCTAATGTTGCTATTGAGCGAACTTGTATTCTTAAGAACAGTGTTGCTACTAAAAATAGTAATAGAGATGTTCCAACCATCCATGCAACAAATCCAAATATTGATGTGCTAAAGATGCTCTTAGTCGATGTGGTAAAACGGTATAATCCCTCAGGAGCTTCAATTAATATGATAACATCGTCTTTGTCGTTAGCCAAATATACACTTGTTATGGAATTTGGAAATTTCTTATGTAAAGACTTTTCTAAAAATCCTGTTACAATTTTATACTCTTTATCATAATGTGTATTGGCTTTTACTTTTAGCTGCTCATCTCCTGTTATCAATTCTAATTTTATTCCGTAGTTCTGCTTATACAAATCGGTAATTTCAGGCAAAATATATTCATTCTTGGAAATTGTCTCAACAGCAAACGCAACATTGCTTGATAGATTATCAGATAATCTTCGACCTACTTTTTCCCAGTTTCCGTTAAAAAATGCTATTACAGATACTGCTTGCACCATTATCAATGGGATAAATATGAGTAACATTGTTCTGAAAAACAATGTATTAGGAAATATCTTTAGTTTCAAATATTGTAATACTCTATCTATTTTATCAGGAAACTTTACATGCATTGTGCTCTCCTTAATCTGAAATTAACATATACCCCTTTCCTCTTACTGTCTGTAAGTAGCGGGGATTTTTTGTGTCCTTTTCTATTTTTTTACGTAACCTTGTTATTTGAACATCTACTGTTCTTAAATTCTCTCCAACTCCCAATATTTCAGCCAATTCTTCTCGTGTATGCACTTCTCCAATATTCTTTCCGAATAAACTAAGTAATAATCTCTCTACTGGTGTAATATGGACTATCTTTCCATTTTCATCCTTTAATTCGCCTTTATCTATATCATAGCTTATTCCGTGGAAATTTAATTTTACGGCTATCTCTTTTGCTTGAGAAGTTCTTCTTAATATATTATTTATTCTCAATATGAGTTCTTTAGGTTCGAATGGCTTTGCTATATAATCATCTGCTCCAATTTCAAGACCGCTAATTCTATCTGCGGCTTCCCCCATTGCTGTTAATAATATAACTGGAACTGTATTTCCTCTACCTCTTAGACCTTTTAAGAAATCAAGCCCATTTATCTTGGGCATCATTATATCTACGATCAAAATATCAAATATATATTTCTCTAGAAACATTTCTGCTTCATTTGCGTCTTTTGCAGCCGTTACTAGATATCCTTGTTCTCTTAAATAGCGTTGCAGGAGACTACGCAAACGTGTATCGTCATCAACGACTAATATATGTTTACTAATCTCCTGCATTTATTTTTATCCTTTATTTTTTATTATTTTTTTTAGATTTTGCATTATTTTTTGTTTTATTTGTTGGCTTTATTTCTTTTTCACTTTGTTTAGCTTCTTTTTTATTTTCTTCGTTTCTTACGTATTCTAAGCTTTTTTCAAAATATTGGTATCCGGTTACAAAAGTTAAACCACCTGCTATCCACAACAAGCATTCTCCAATATTTCCCCATATCCACCAACCATTAAACAATATCATTGCCAATGCGGTCATTTGAAATCCTGTTTTCCATTTAGCTAAACGTGTTACAGGCAACCCCACATTCACTTCTCTTAAGAACTCTCTTAAACCAGAGACTAACAGTTCCCTGCATAAAATAATAAATACAGGAATATAACTAATATCATGTATCATTCCCGGTTTTACCAAAATAACTACTAATGCTGTTGCTACAAGAAGTTTATCTGCTATAGGATCTAGCAAGCGACCAAAGGCAGATACTTCCCCTCTATCTCTTGCTATTTTTCCATCATAATAATCTGTTATAGATGCAGCAATAAACAAAATCCCTGCAAAATACCCGTAAAAACTGCATTTTACATATACCGATAAAAATATTAGCGGAATAATCACAATTCTTGAAATTGTTAATAAATTCGGCAAACTATACACGACGATTTCCTTTCTTTATAGTTTAAAGTTCATTTTTATTCTATCTTATAACTTTTTTTTATTTATGGAAGTAATTATATATGTTTTCAGCCGTTTTTTTATTTATTCCTGAGACTTTTGATATATCTTCAATTGATGCGTCTTTTATTGCTTCAACGGATCCAAAATGATTTAATAAATCTCTTTTTCGTTTGCTACCTATTCCTTCTACATCATCCAAGCTTGATTTTATGATTGATTTAGCTCTCTTTTTTCTATGTGTTCCTATTGCGAATCTATGTGCCTCATCTCGTAATGTTTGTAGATAAAAAGCAATTGCTGATCTATAAGGTAAAGCAAAGCTTTCTTTATCTTTTTGGTGATAGAATTCTTTTCCGGCATTTCTATCTACACCTTTTGATATTGCTATTATACTTATTCCACTTAAATCATAATCCTTTAAACTTTCATGAACTGCATGTAATTGCCCTAATCCACCATCAAGCAATATCACATCTGGTCTATTCTCATCGCTCATTCTATCAAATCTTCTTCTTAATACTTCTTTCATCATAGCAAAATCATCATTGGTTATTTTTGTTTCTTTTATATTGAATTTTCTATATGACTTTTTATCAAACCCATCTGGTGTTGCAACTACCATTGCCCCGATTGCATAACTGCCTTGATTATGTGAGTTATCGTATATCTCAATTCTCTCTGGAAGTTTGGATAAATCAAAGTACTTTTGCATCTCTATTAAGTTATTCTTTATACTCTGTTTTTCTGCCTGACGGCGTTCTATCGCCGCTAATGCATTTTTCTTTGCTGTTTCTATAATCTTGTATTTATTGCCTTTGCTAAATGTTAAAATCTTTGCATTTAAAGCATCTTCTAAAAATTCTGTATTTTCAATTTTTTCTGATGTATATATTTCTTTGGGTGGCACATGAGTTGCGTAAAAACCACTTAAAAATGCTTCCAATATTTCTGCTGACGATGCTTCCTCTGTCTTCTTTATAAAATATGGAGCATTTCCGCAATTTTGCCCTCCTCTTATAAAGAAAATCTCTATGCAATACCAATCATCTTTGTATGCTATTCCAACGATATCTACTGACTGTAAACCAGCATACTCTAAATTTGCATGAGTTTGAATACCTGTTAATGCTCTTATTCTTTCTCGCAAAATTATTGCTTCTTCGAAATTTTCTTGATCACTTGCCTCTTGCATTTTTTTGGATAACTCTTCTTGTATATTCGTATTTTTTCCCTCTAAAAATGATATTACCTCTTTCACTAACTCTTCATATTCTTTTTTGCTTATTTTTCCAACACATGGGGCGCTACATCTTTTTATTTGATAAAGTAAGCAGGGTCTTTCTCTGCTGTAAAACATACTATCTCGACAACTCCGCAGCATAAATACTTTTTGTATTGTGTCCATTACTTCATTTACAGCTGTTGCACTTGCATATGGTCCGAAATATCGGCTTTTATCGTTACGTTGCCCCCTATATTTTCGTAAAGCTGGATATTCTTCTCGCATGTTTAGCATCAAATGAGGATAACTTTTATCATCTTTTAGCAATATATTATATCTGGGATGGAATTTTTTTATTAATTCATTCTCAACTACTAATGCTCTATTTTCGTTCTCTACTATTATAAATTCCATCCTTACAACTTCAGATACCATTCTTTGCAAACGAATCGTTAGTTGCTCTATCCTTGTATAGGCTACTATCCTTTTCTTTATGTTTTTTGCCTTGCCTACATATAAAACTTCGTCTTGTTCATTTATCATTCTATATACACCAGGTGCTTCTGGTGCTATTTTTACGTTTTGTCGTAATACTTCTAAGCCTCTTTTTATATCAAACATTTTAATCTACATACTCCCATTTACCCCCTATATATTGGCAATTATGTTTTCGATATTGGGGTTTCAATATAAATATGTCACCATATCCACTAGGTTCGTAATATATATCAACCAATATTGGATCTATGCTATGAGCTGATATGCGTTTACCTCTTTGCTCCCAGTAGGTGTCCCAATATGGTCCTACGGATATTATTTTAGGTTTCTTTTCTCTTATTAGCTCATTCAAATTATCTCGGGGGGCTATTTTTAGTTTTTCTCCCAAAATATCTATTTGTCCAAGTAATGTTCCATAATACCCTGCATCTTTTGCTTTTAAATTATATGATGCATAATAGCCATTTATTGCATAATCGCATGGAGTTAATTTATCGAAACAATACTCGTGTCCATTTATAATATTTATATCTTCCATACCCTTTTTATATGTGTATCTATAATTATAATATGCTGAATAGCCGAGATATAATATAATTAATATTTTTAGAATATATTGAGGTATGGGCATTTTACTTAAAAATATTATCGTTATCATGATTCCAAGTATCAACCAAAAAATACTGTAATGCAAAAATGCTGAAAAGTAAAATATTCGAAGTATCCCTTCCTCTAAAAACATTAAGCTTATAATCTTTTCTATTGTTGTTCCTTTATATAAACAATATATAGAAGCAATTGTTCCCAATGGTATAAATATATAAAATTCATAAAATTCACTTGGCGGAAATGTTATTTTATTTTCTTCAAATATCTCTGGAATATACATATTAAATGTAAAATTTGATATCCAATATAAATCTAGTATTTCATTACTATATAAATATGCTATAAATGTTCCTAAAAACATTACTGGTAATAAGATAGACCACATAAAATCTGTTATTTTTATTTTTCTTATTGCTATATTATATAATACCCAAAAACCGGGAATAACTAAGTTTAATAGTGCCTTTTGAGTAAACATTATTGAGGCAAAAAAATATAAAAAGGATATTGTTAAATTAGATAATTTTGGCTCTTCTTCATATGTATACTGATAATATAATCCTATTATTAAACACATATACATAAATGTATCCGGACGTAGGCTTAAAGCCCATAATACCGAATATGATGTCACGAGTATAGCCGCCATTACTAATGCCGATATTTCTGATTTTGTATCTTTACTAACTATTTTATATTGGAAATAAATCATTAACAACACAGCAAGATAGCTAATCATATTAAATATCGAAAATATACTATGATTGTTAATCAAAAAATTTACAAATGGAGCCAATAGATACCACAAAAGAGGATTATGATGTTGAAAAAAATCTCTATAGGGTATGTCTCCTTGCCATATTCTCCATGAATAATGTAAATGCTCTACATTGTCTCCATTGGCTTTGACTATAAAGCTATATACCCAGATTAATCCTATTGCTGAGATAAATATAAAACCTAATAAAATTTTTCGCCATTTATTGATTTGCATATACCCAATCCTTTTTTTGAGAATCATAATGACAATTTTGACCTTGATATTTACGTTTTAGCATATAAACATTCTGAAATGGGGTGGGATCATAGTATTTTTCTATTAATATAGGAGAGGCTTCTTGAACATATACTTGTTTACCTCTATTTAAATAATAATTATTCCAGTAAATTCCCCCATTTATCAGTTTAGGCTTATATTTTATTATTAAATCATTTATATCTGGCTTAGGTGCTATTCCTAATTCTTCTCCTGCAATATCCACATGTCCTAGTAGAGACCAATAATAGTGAGGATCTTTACTTATGATTGACTGATTACCTAAAAATGCACTAATTACATAATCACAAGGAGTTATATTATTTGCTACATATTGAGCAAAACTTCTATCTTGCCCTCTAAACAATAAATAACGATTTTGACTTATGCCAGCATAACATATGCTTATACTCAAGAAGATAATAACTATATATATATACCTCTTACATATTTTTTCAATTAAAACACTATTGATTAGACATGCAAAAATCATTAAAGGCAGCATATAATATGGAGCTATAGAGAAGTAAAATGTTCTCTGCATACTTTCTAATATATATAGTATTGCTATGGTTTTATAAAAAATGCCCTCTTTTCTCCATTGGGTTATTATACTTAAAAAGGCAAGAATTCCTGAAAATAACAATACTTTATACTCTGTTACGGCAACTTTAGAATATCCATAATATTCCTGCATTCTGATATTAAACAGATAATTAGATTTCCAATAAATTAACAATGCATTTTCATAATATAAATATGCTAGAAACAGCATCAACCCTAGCATTGGAAGTAATAAAGCATATCCTATTGTTGTGAATGAAATTTTTTCTTTATAAAAAATATATAGGCTTATTACTCCTAGAGGCCCTAAAACAGTTAATACTTTTTGAGTAAACATAAATGCTATAAAAAAACTTAAAAATGACAACACTAAATCCGACAATTTTCGATTTCTATGAAAATAAAATAAGAAATATATTCCTATTGTTAGGAATAATGCTGAAAAAATATCTGGATTAAAGTTAAAACAGAATATATAAAAATATGGAGGACAAAGAACCAATATACTTAGCAATACCGCATATTTAGATGCAAAAAAATCTTTACCAATTTTATATACCATAAAGAAAGTCAGTATTCCTACTAAAATTCCTATAGCATGAGCAACATCTAATAATATAATTGCATTTGTTATCATTTTAATAAAAGGAGCAAATATATACCATTGCAATGGATTATGATGCTGAAAGAAATCTCGATATGGAACTTTTCCATTCGCAATCAACCATGTCGCATGTATATGCTCTACATTATCCCCATTACCTGTTTCTGTAAAAAATATTGTCCATATTGAGAATCCTATTCCATAGGCTAATAACATCCATATTATTACTTTAGCTAATATTTTTATAAAATAACCTTTTCCCACTTCTGATGTCATCTCGCTCCCCTATTTTGTATTTTCTTTTAATTTTATAAATCTAAAGCTAACAACTCTCTAACTATCATCTTTTTTATCTTTACTATAACAATATTTATTTATCAGACATTCTTTGCACTTAGGTTTTTGAGCTTTGCAAATATATCTCCCAAACAGGACTAACCAATGATTGGCATTAATAATGTATTTTTCCGGTAAAACTTTTAATAAATCTTGCTCTATAATTAAAGGTGTCTTTCCTTGACTTAAATCTAATCTATGAGAAATCCTCATAACATGTGTATCTACCGCCAGTGCAGGTTTTTTATACCATACATTTAGGACAACATTTGCAGTTTTACGACCAACACCGGCTAATGTTGTTAAATTATCTCTATCTGATGGGACATCTCCATTGTATCTTTCTAATAAGTCTTTACTCATTGCTATGATATTTTTAGCTTTATTATTGAAAAGACCAATTGATTTTATATAGTTAATAAGCCCCTTTTCACCTAACTCTACCATTTTTTGTGGTGTATCGGCTATTTCAAATAGTTTTTCGGTGGCTTTGTTTACGCCTTTATCTGTTGATTGCGCAGACAAAATAACTGCGACCAATAAGGTATACGCATTTTTGTAATTTAATTCACATCTAGGATTTGGATCTTCTTTATTAAAAATTTCCATTATTTCTAGTATTTCTTGTTTTTTGCGCATTATTTATTCCTTATTTATGCTTTCACACCACCTGCCCCTGCAGCCTTAGGGGCATCAGTATCTAGTGGCCAACGCGGTCTTGGCTTAAAGTCTAAGTCATTTATATACCCTTTACGGAATCTCTCTAATCCAGCCCATGCAATCATAACTCCATTATCCGTACAAAAGCGAATCGGAGGAGCTGCAAAAATCATATCATTATCATCTGCAAGTTTTTGTAATTTTGATCGTAAATATGTGTTTGATGCCACCCCCCCGGAAACTACTAAATGCTTACCTTCAGGATATTTTTCCTTAAAATATGCAATTGCTTTCTTTAATTTGCGACACAAACAATCTGTTGCCGTATATTGGAAGCATGCACAAATATCTGCTATATCTTGCTTAGGAATATCAGCGTGTTCTATTTCTCCATCTTCAGAGTATGTCTCTATAATCTTTCTTACCGCCGTCTTTAATCCAGAAAATGATAAATTACAGTCTTGGCTACCAATTAAGGGGCGGGGTAAAGTGAATCTATTTTCATCACCGCTTGCTGCCAATTTTTCTACAGCGGGGCCTCCCGGATAACCAAGTCCCAACATTTTTGCTACTTTATCGAAAGCTTCTCCTACCGCATCGTCTATTGTTGTTCCTAAACGTTCATACTTATCGACATCTTTGACTACTAATATTTGGCAATGACCGCCAGATACCAATAATAGTAAATATGGAAAAACAACATCGTTACTAACACGAGCTGCAAGAGCATGACCTTCTAAGTGGTTTACTGCAATAAATGGCTTATTTAATGCTATTGATATCGCTTTGGCTGTCATTACCCCAACGACTACTCCGCCTATCAACCCAGGTCCTGCTGCGGCTGCTACTGCATCTATATCTTTTAATGATAAATTTGTTTTTGCAAAACATTGCTCTAATATTCCATCTATATGATCTAGATGAGATCGTGCCGCTATTTCCGGCACAACTCCACCAAATGCTTTATGCTCCTCTTGTGTTAATACTGCTTCTCCTAATATTTCTTTATTTTCATTTACCAGAGCCGCAGCAGTTTCATCACAACTACTTTCTATACCTAAAACTATCATTTCTTTATCCAATAAATATTGCAGTTTATTTTTTTATTTTATAAACTATATTTTGCAGAATGCAAACAACTATTGTATGTGGAGATATAAAATGTCTGACAAATTGGTAAAATCTGATGCGAAACATAAAAAACTTCCATTGATCAAATGGGGTGGTATAACTTTAGGTATTATCCTACTTGAAGCTATTGCTATCGGTTCTACTTTTTTGATTGTAAACTCTAATAATAAAGGACAACAAACTTATCTCACTGATTTATCTAATCAAATTTCCAATTTATCAAAGAATGTCGCCAAACTTCCTGATTTAGCAAATCTTATCTCAATTAACTCTCAGAGAATCGCTGATAATGAAGGTAATATGAAGTTATTTTTTGAAAACTTTAATGCCTTGAAAGATGAAGTTGGACATAAAAAAATAGATATTCTTGCCCAACAATTTGGAAACTTATCTCATAAAGTAGAGATACTTGAAGAATTAAAAAATAATGAAGCTCTGGCTTTAAGTGTTGCCCTTATAATAAAAGAAAATGCTCTCTATCATCGTAGCTTTGCCCACGAGGCTGAAATATTGGCGGTCTTAACTCAAAATCAGTCAGCTCTTGCTAATGATACTCAATTTATATTAAGCATCAAAAATGATGATATTCCAGATAATGCAATTTTAGTTTCTCGCTTTAATGAAATTATTGAAAATATTCAATTTAATAATGAAACGGATACTTCTCGCAATGCTGATCCCAATAATTCTCAAAGTGCTATGGCAAAAAGTATTGCTTTAATTAAAGATACCGTTGCGGGAATTAATTTTGATAAAGTTGTTCGAATAAAAAATGATAATCGCACCACAGCTCAAATTACTTTGGTTAATAATCTAATCCAACTTGTCAATTCTTATGATTTTAATGCAGCTGTTGAAAAAATCAAAACCTCCTATGATTTTCAGAAAATTAATAATGCTGAATTAAATAAATGGCTTGTTGATGCAGAGAGAAAAATTGCTTTTGATAAAGCTATTTCTTCTATTATATCTTCTGAGCTTAATGCCCTACGTCAGGATTTTTCTTCTTCTATTAATACTCAATCTAATCATTCTTCTATAGAGGAATAAACTATGTTTTACCCTTCATTAAAATTCATTATCTATATTCTCCTTCTCTTTTGCGGGGGAGCTGTTCTTAGTAAAGAAACAAGTATTTATCTTGTTGTTGGTAACGACGATTATTCTTTTAGTCAGATCTGCTTAATTTTAATTGTTATTTTCTTATCTTTTGAGTTTATTTTATTCTTCTTTAAAAAGATGGTTCAGTTGATAAAAAATGATGTTTTATTATCAAATCATTCTTTCTTTGGTGACAAAGAATCTATTGAAACGATTCAAGCTAGTAATAAAGATAAAATTGTTTTGAGTAGAACACAATTTGATGAAGCCGCAATTCTTATCGTTAAAGCAATGGGAGCTATTACAGCTGGACTTATGAATGATGCTCGTCGATTACTTGTTTCTCTTAGAAAAATTGTTGGCGATGATGCTATTATAGATATCCTTATGCTGAAAATATACAAAGGGGAAAAAAATTTTGATAAAATGGAGCAGCTGTCGCAAAAGCTTATAAATAATGAAGATATTCAATTAGTTGGTATGAAAGCTGCTCTTGAAGCACAAATGCAGAAAAAAGAATTTACGGAAGCTCTTAAAACTGTTAATCAAGCCTTTGAGGTTCGACAAGATTTGTATTGGGTTATTAGCAGTGCTTTTTTACTTAGAGCTAAAAATAATGATTGGTTGGGAGCTCTTGAAGTTCTCGAATCTGGTATTGAAAAAAATATTACACCAGAACAGAAGGCTGCTCGACTTAAATCTGTTGCTCTCTATGAATTGGCTAAACAAGCTTTAGCCGAAAATGATAAAACTAAATATTTTAAATTTATAACGCAGGCTTTGCATGAAAATCATAGATTAATTCCAGCTGCTCTTGATTTAGCTAACTTTTATATTAAAAATGATAATCAGATTAGAAAAGCTGAAAAAGTCCTCTATGATATGTGGGTGGAAAATCCTAGTTACGAAGTGGCTTTTGCTTATCTTAAATTATTTAACACTGATACAAAAATTGAACAAATTCAACGCATGGAAAAGCTCGCTTTAGTTAATAATAAAAGACCTTCCCTAAATAATATTATATTGGCTGAATTATACCTAAAGGCTAAAAAATATGCTAAGGCTAGAACTGAGTGCAAAATCTTTTTATTGAAAAATCCAGCAACTCAGAAAATGGCTGAAATTATCGAAAAATTAGATGAAAAAACACATAAGAAATCTTTAAATTCAAAAACTTTTGTTCAATCTCTTACTCAGAGGCTTTCTCACTTGGGTAAAGGTGATCTATCTATTGATAATTGTCCTAAAGACTTTCAATGGGTTTGTGCTAATTGTGGACATACTGAAAATGAATGGACTCCTATTTGTGAAAACTGTGGAGAAGTTGGCAGAAGTTATTGGCATCTTTATGTTAATTCCTTAAACCAAGAAGAATATTAAATTTTAGGAGAAATTATCATGAATTATATTGAATTAAAACAAGTATGGGCTCAGAAATATAAAGTTGTTCCAACTCAACTTGAAAAGGTGAAAACAATTTCTTCCGCAGCTACTGCTTTTAATACTAATATTGATGCCATCCTTAAAATCAACGGTGAAACAATAAAAAAACTTATTGAAGATAATCATATTTCTCCTGATGAATTATTTGACATTAATTTATCTTCTTTTAGAAAACCTAGCGATGTTATTATAGGAATAGTTAAATGTTTTAGTCGGGGTATAGCTGAAGAATGGGTCACAGACGATATTAATGTCTATAAGTGGATGGAAAACAACTTAGGTTATCAAAAATTACAAATGGGGGGACAAGGCGGAATTATAGCTAACGCTCTTGCTCTTTTAGGAGTGCAAAAAGTTATTGCTCACACAAACTCACATCCACAACTGCAAGCACATCAGTTTTTAAACTTAAGCAATCTATTAGGTATTGATGAAAACGGAACTCTTTGTAAAGCTTTTGATATTTCGAGAGAGGCTGATATTCCTCTTATTCATTGGATTATTGAATTTGATAAAGGTGATAGTTTTACAATAAATGGACATACTTTTGTTTGCCCTAAATCGAATCGTTTTATAGCAACATATGATCCTCTTAATATGAAATTGGTCATGGATAAAGGTTTTATAAACTATCTTAATACAAATTCCGTTGATTATTTATTGCTTTCTGGTTTCCATCCTTTATTAGAAAATACTGGTGGATTAGATCTTATTAAAAACGCAGTGCCTATTCTAAAAAGATGGAAAGAACATAATTCAAACATGATTATTCATCTGGAAATTGCGTCTACTCAAGATATTGCTATTCGTAAAGCAATTGTTGATTATATAGTCCCGTTAGCTGATTCTGTTGGCCTGAATGAGCGTGAAACAATTGATCTTCTCAATATTTTGGGTAAAGAAGATTTAGCTTGTGAAATTGAAAAAAGCACACATAGTGATTTGCTTTTTGATGCTCTTTTATTCTTAAAACAAAAATTGAATGTTAAAAGAATCCAATTACATATGTTTGGACTTTATATGACTCTACAAGATAATATCTTTCCTTATACCCCTCAGCAGAATTTGAATGGGATGATGACTGCTTCTGTTGTTTCTTCAAGTAAGGCTTATAACGGAGAGATTACCCATTATAACGATGTTTTAAAAACAGCTGATTTTGCTGTTTCTGATTTGGGTTTAGATGAGTTAAATTCTCTAGCAAAAAAAATCTCATCACCTCAATTAATTGAAACAGGAATAGCTAATGTCGGGCAATATATTCTGAGTGCTATTCCAACTATCATTATTGATAAACCTAAATCACTTGTGGGAATGGGTGATACTATTTCTTCTGTTTCATTACTTTCTGGCAGATAAGTGTATATAAAATTATTTAGCAAATAAAATTAAATTACTTGCTCTTCATTAGCTGACAAAAAATCAGACAAACAATGTGTTTTGTCTGATTTTTCATTTGTCGTATAGTGGATATTATGGAGAAAATCCGATAACATTATATTATAGCCAAAACGGCGAGTATCATCATACATTGA